>DASRFD010000147.1:0-36395 GCA_035651715.1 Nevskia sp. | reverse complement strand
CCTGAAGTTCACTTTGTAGCGGGACGGGCCGCCTACATCGACGGGTAGGGTGCAGGGCCGCCGGGGCGGCTATGCTGGCCTCTCGCCTCGGGGGGTCGCCATGCTTGGACTGTGGAGCGCTTACAGCCAGATCTATCTGCTGGTGCTGGCCGCCAGCACCACCGTGGTATTCGCCTTGCCGATCTTCCTGGCGCCGCTGACCTGGGCGCGCCGCTTCGGCTGGCGCATCCCGGCGGACACCGATCTCGCGGTGTACTTCGGCCGCTGCCTCGGCGCCTTCATCCTGATCGTCGAGGCCCTGATGCTGCGCGCCGGCCTCAGCGGCATCGGCCTGGTGTTCACCTTCCAGGTCCTGCTGGGCGTGGCGGCGCTGATGGTGGTGGTGCACGTCTGGGGCGCAGTGCTGCGCATCCAGCCGCTGAGCGAGACGCTGGAAATCGGCATGTATGCCGGGATGTTCCTGCTCAGCGTGCTGTTCTATCCGCTGCACGCGGGCTGAGCCGCGGAGCGGCCGGACCGCGCCCGGGCGGCGCGGGCATTTCACGGAGGGATCGCGGCGGGCGTCGCCTGGGCGAGGAGCGCGCCGGCTACAAAAAAAGAGCGGCGATGGCCGCCGCTCATGGTGCCTCAGGGTGTTGCTGGCATCCTGGCCGGCTGAAGCCGGATGCGGGGGACATGTTCCCTGCCGCGAGCCGCGGCCGCGGTGCCGAATGGTTGGCGTTATAGCAGGGCTGAGGCGGCCGCGTAAGCTGTCAGATCCGACAGGCCCGGGCGGCGACCGCTTGCCTCATCCGGCCGCATTGAAATTCCGCCACCAGCCGCCGGTGAGCACGAAGCGCGGAAAGGTCACGAACTGCTCGGCCAGCAGGCGCCGCGCAAAATCGCGCGCATCCCTGAACGGCTCGGGCGGGCGCGCTTCCATCTCATGACCCTTGGCCTGGAGGAACAGCGCCACGCCCATCAGGATCGCGCCGCCGAGTGCGTGGATCAGGCCGGCGAACACCAGCGGCACGACGAAGTTCACGGCGCCGATCCAGAACAGCGGCACGGCGATGATGTGGATCAGCAGGTTGTGGCGGTTGCGGTGGTTGGCGTCGTAGCCGCGCCATTGCCAGTCCAGCAACTCGGAAAACGTCTCGTAGCTCATGGTGCGGCTCCGTCGGTCGGGCCCGCCGCAAGCCGCGGCCGGCGCAGGCTCAGGGTGACCAGGCTCAGGGTGATGGCGTTGAGACCATGCCACAGCCAGTGCGTGCCGATGGGCAGGCGCGGGCACCAGGCCAGGTCCATGGTGCGCAGGTACAGCGACAGCGTGAACACGGCTGTCGCGGCGGCCAGCGGCTTCCAGCCGGCACGGCGCCAGGCCAGCAGGCCCAGGGCCATCGCCAGCAGCGCCGCCAGCGGCGGCAGGTAGCCGGCCGAGCCGTTGAGTGCGCCGGCGGGGACGCGCAGCGCCACCGCCTGGTTGAGCAGCAGGAACAGCAGCATTGGCAGCGCCGCCCACGCCCAGCGCCAGCCGAGGAAGTGCCGGAAGAAGCAGCCGACGAAGAAATGGACGTAGAGCGCGATCGACAGCACGTCGAGGATTTCGGTGCCGGTGGTGGCGAAGAGGTGGAACGACAGGCTGCACAGGCCGATCAGCCCGATCATCCAGGCCAGCGCCCGCGCGTACGGCGGGGTGGCGGCGCGCGGGTGCAGCAGCAGCCAGGCCGCCGCCAGCAGGAAAGCGAGGTTGGAGAGGGCGTTGAGCGGTTCGGCCGTCAGGCCCGGACCCAGCCGCTCGCAGTACAGGTCGACCGGTGTGGACAGGTCCACCTTTTCAGCCCGGCGTCTGGCCCGCCCCGGTAGGGTCGACGTGCCAGGCCGCCGGCGGGAGTTGCCGGTTCGGGCCCCAGCCCCTGCCGCGGTGCTCGGCCACCACGTGGGTGTAGATGCCGCCGCGCACGTTCCACACCGAGGTCAGGCGCATGTAGCGCGGCTTGGTCGCTGCCACCAGGTCGTCGAGGATGCGGTTGGTCACCGCCTCGTGGAAGGCGCCCTCGTCACGGTAGCTCCAGATGTACAGCTTGAGCGATTTCAGCTCGACGCAGGTCTTGTCCGCCACATACTCCAGGTACAGGGTGGCGAAATCGGGCTGGCCGGTCATGGGGCAGACGCAGGTGAACTCGGGCATGCGCATGCGGATGGCGTAGTCGCGCCCGGGGTTCGGATTTGGGAAGGTTTCGAGCTTTTTGCTGGGTTTTGTCGGCATTTGCGTATTCTGCCAGTTGCGGCCGGTCCCTGTTCAGCGCGCTGCAATCATTTACACTAGAACCTTTCCAGCATTCCCAAACCTGGGTGGCCCAAGAACCGCCCCGGAACCAACACAGCCCAAAGCCGTACATGCGCTTATCCGGAATCAAGCTCGCCGGGTTCAAATCCTTTGTTGATCCCAGCAGCCTGCCGCTGCCGAGCAGGCTTACGTCCGTCGTCGGTCCGAACGGCTGCGGCAAGTCCAACATCATCGACGCGGTGCGCTGGGTGCTGGGCGAGACCAGCATCAAGAACCTGCGCGGCACCGAGACCGAGGACGTCATCTTCAACGGCTCGCGCACCCGCAAGCCGGCCGGCCGCGCCAGCGTCGAGCTGACCTTCGACAACAGCGATTTCCAGATCACCGGCCCCTATGCCGCCTACGCCGAGATCGCGGTCAAGCGCGAGCTGACCCGCGACGGCGGCTCGCAGTACTACCTCAACGGCCAGAAGTGCCTGAAGCGCGACGTCACCGACCTGTTCCTCGGCACCGGCCTCGGCGGCAAGAATCAGTACGCCATCATCGAGCAGGGCATGGTGTCGCGCATGGTCGAGGCCAAGCCGGAGGAGCTGCGGCAGTGGCTGGAAGAGGCCGCCGGCATCTCCAAGTACCGCGAGCGGCGCCGCGAAACCGAGTCGCGCATCAAGCAGACGCGCGAGAACCTGTCCCGCCTGCAGGATCTGCAGAGTGAGCTGACGGCCCGCCTGGAGGTGCTGTCCAAGCAGGCCGCCAACGCCGAAAAGTACAAGCAGTTCAAGGAGGAAGAGCGCAGGCTTAAAGCCGAGGTGCTGCTGCTGCGGCTGCGCGCGCTGGATGCCCAGGCGACGGCGCAGGAGACCACCATCGCCGAGCACGAGCAGGCGCTGGAGGCGTCCCGCGCCGCCGTCGCCGCCGCCGAGGAAGCCCGCGCCGCCGGCGAGACCGCGGTGCGCGAGGCCGGCGCCGCGCTCAACGCCGAGCAGGGCCAGGTTTACGAGGCCGAGGCCGCCCTGGCGCGCCAGGAGCAGAGCCTGGCCCATGCGCGCGAGATGAAGAACCTGCGGGTGCGCGAGCTGGAGCAGCTCGAAGCCCAGCTGGCCGAGCTGCAGCGCCGCAGCCAGACCGAGCAGCAGCGCCAGCAGATGCTGACCGAGTCGGTCGGCGCCGCCCAGGCGCGCCTGGCCACCGCCGAGGAGCAGGAGCAGGAAGCCCAGCACAACCTCGCCGCCGCCGAGCAGGCCCTGGCCGACGAGCAGGCGCGCTGGGAGGAATTCGCGCAGCGTTCGCAGGCGCCGCTGATGGAGGCGGAAGGCGAGCGCGTGCGGGTGCAGGCCCTGGACCGCGCCCGCCTGCAGACCGAGGAGCGCTTGCGCCGCCTGCAGGGCGAGCGCGCCATGCTCGACGCCGCGCCGATCCAGAATGCCCTGTCCGAGGCCGAGGCCGAGCTGGCCACCCTGGACCAGGCCCTGAGCGAAGCGCAGGCCCAGCTGCAGAACGCGGACCGCGAGCTGCAGGCCCTGCGCGACCAGCGCGCGGCGGTGGAAACCGCGCTGCACGAATCCCGCCAGGCGCTGCAAAGCGCCCGCGGCCGCTACGCCTCGCTGGAAACCCTGCAGCAGGCTGCCCTGCGCGAGGATGACGCGGAACTGACCGGCTGGCTGCGCGGCCATGGCTGGGCCGAACTGCCGCGCCTGGCCTCGGCCCTGCAGGTCGAAGCCGGGTGGGAAGCGGCGGTGGAGCACGTGCTGAGCGGCCTGCTGCAGGCGCCGCTGCTGCCCGACTGGGCTCCGCTGCGCCGGCCGCAGCCGGAAGGCCCCAAGTCGGGCGCCATGCTGCTGGCCGGCGAGAGCGGCTATGCCGAGGACGCCGGCACCCTGGCGGCCAAGGTCACCGGCCCGGCCGCGGTGCTGGACTGGCTGTCCCACATCAAGGTGGCGGAGAGCGCCGAAGAGGCCGTCCGCTACGCCGAAATGCTGACCCCCGGCGGCTCGGTCATCACCCGCGACGGCGTCTGGCGCGGGCGGTCATGGCTGCGCTACCCGCGCCTGGACCCGGCGCATTCCGGCGTCATCGCCCGCGGCCTGCTGCTGAAGCAGCTCAAGTCGCAGGTGGAAGAGCATACCCAGGCCGTCGGCGCCCGCGAGGCCGAGCTGAACGAGCTGCGCGCGCGCCAGACGCAGATGGAGAACGAGCGCCGGGCGATGGTGGTGCGCGCGGACCAGTCGCGGGTGCGCCAGGCGCAGCGCATGGCCGAGCGCCAGGCCCAGGCGGTGCGCCTGGAGCAGACCGAGTCGCGCCTGCGCGCCCTGGGCCAGGAAATCGACGCGCTCGCGGCCCAGGCGGCTCAGCAGGCCGAGGAGCTGAAGGTCGCGCGCGAGCGCCTGGTCGGGCTGGAAGAGACGGCGCAGCGCCTCAACAGCGAGCGCGGCGAGCGCAGCCAGGGCCTGGTCGCCACCCGCAACGCCCTGCAGCAGGCGCGCAACGCGGCCCAGGCGGCGGCGCAGCTGCGCGGCCAGGCGCAGGTGCACCTGGCCGGACAGAACAGCGCCCTGGCGGCGCTGGAGCAGGCCCTGCGCTCGCTCGGCGAGCAGGTCGAGGCAGCCGAGGCGCAGCGCAGCGCGCGCCGAACCGCCGGCGAGGAGCTCGATACCCCCATCGCCGAGCAGGCTGCCCAGGTCGAGGCGGCGCGCGGCGCGGTGCAGGAAGTGCGCGAAAAGCTGCGCCTGGCGCGGGAGCGCCTGGCGGCGGTGGAACTGGCCCAGAGCGAAGCGGTGCGGGCCGTCCACGCCGCCGAAGCCGCCCGCGACACCGCCCGCGAGCAGGTCCAGAACCTGCGCCTGGAGTTCGAGAACGTGCGCGCCCGCCGCGAGGGTGTGGAGGCGCAGTTCGCCGAGACCGGCTACGGCCGCGCCGAGCTGGCTCCCGGGCTGGACGAGAATGCGACGGTCCAGGCCTGGGAAGACCGGCTGGCGCAAATGGGCCGGCGGATCGACCGCCTCGGCGCGATCAACCTGGCGGCGATCCAGGAGCTGGACGAGGGCCGCGAGCGCGAGGCCTACCTGGCCGGGCAGCACGCCGACGTCAGCCAGGCCCTGACCACCCTGGAAGACGCCATGCGCAAGCTCGACAACGAGACGCAGGAGCGCTTCAAGACCACCTTCGACAAGGTCAACGACATCTTCAAGGCGCGCTTCCCGCAGCTGTTCGGCGGCGGCGAGGCCTACCTGGAGCTGACCGGCGACGACCTGCTGGAGACCGGCGTGCGCGTCATGGCGCGCCCGCCGGGCAAGCGCAACAGCTCGATCCAGATGCTGTCGGGCGGCGAGAAGGCGATGGTGGCGGTGGCCCTGCTGCTGGGCCTGTTCCAGCTCAACCCGGCGCCGTTCTGCCTGATGGACGAGGTGGACGCGCCGATGGACGACGCCAACGTCGGCCGTTTCTGCGAAGTGGTGCGGGAAATGGCGCAAAACGTTCAATTCATTATCATTACGCACAACAAGATCACGATGGAGCTGGCCGAGCACCTGCACGGCGTGACCATGCAGGAGCCGGGCGTCTCCAGGCTGGTGAGCGTGGACGTGCAGCAGGCGGTGCAGCTGGTCGGACAGAACGAGGCTAGGGCCGAGGCATGACTCCATTACAGTGGGCATTGCTGATTTTCGGAGTGGTGGCGGTGGTCGCCGTGTACCTCTATTCCCGCCGCGACCGGCGCGCCATGGACGACTGGAACCCGAACGAGCCGGGCGAGCCGCTGCTGCCGCCGGCCCGGGATCGCCAGCTCGACATCTTCAACGGCGCCAACGCCAACCAGCAGTTCGACGAGTTCGGCGTCGGCAAGCCGCGCCGTATCGCGCCGGTGGCGACCGGCGAGGCCGAGGCGGGCAACAACCCCGTCGACCCCGGCCGGCGCAGCGCGCCGACGATCGGCAAGGCCGCCGACAAGGTGCCGAGCGAGAAGATCGTGTCGCTGCTGATCGCCGAGCGCGAGGGCACTGCGATCCTCGGTCCGAAGATCCACGACGCGCTGGAGCAGCAGGGGCTGCAGTACGGCGCGCGCCAGATCTACCACCGCCTGCTCAACGGCGAGCCGGTGTTCAGCGTCGCCAGCCTGCTCAAGCCCGGCCACCTCGATCCGGCCGCGGCGGAGGAGTTCTCCACGCCGGGCCTGACCCTGTTCATGGTGCTGCCGGGCCCGCAGAAGCCGATGGACGCGATCAAGGACATGATCGGCACCGCCGAGCGCCTGGCCAAGGCGCTCAACGCCGAGGTCTACGACGCCAAGCGCAAGCCGCTGACGCCGGGCGCCGCGCGCAACCTGCAGCTCGAAGTGGAAACCTGGGCGCTGACCAACAACGCGTGAGGTCGACGGGAAGCGCGCGCCGATGAGCAAGGAAGCCAAACGCGCAGCCGAGCTGCGCCGGCAGCTCGAGGAAGCCAATCACAACTACTACGTGCTCGACGCGCCGACCTTGCCGGACGCCGAGTACGACAAGCTGTTCCGCGAGCTGCAGGCGCTGGAGGAGGCTCACCCCGAGCTGCGCAGCCAGGATTCGCCGACGCAGCGCGTCGGCGGCGCGGCGCTGAAGGAGTTCGCGCCGGTCACGCACCGGCTGCCGATGCAGTCGCTCAACAACTGCTTCAGCGGGGAAGAGCTGGAGGAGTTCGACCGGCGCGTGCGCGAGGGCCTGGGCCGCGACGTGGTGCACTACGTCGCCGAGCCCAAGCTCGACGGCCTGGCGATCTCCCTGGTCTACGAGAACGGCGTCTTCACCCAGGGCGCCACCCGCGGCGACGGCGAGACCGGCGAAGACGTCACCGCCAACCTCCGCACCATCCGCGCGCTGCCGCTGGCCCTGCGCCAGGCGGAAGGCGGGAGGCGGGAAGCGCAGAAGCTTCCCGAAGTGATCGAGATCCGCGGCGAGGTATACCTGTCGCGCAAGGGTTTCGACAAGATGAACGCGGACGCGGCGGCCCGGGGCGACAAGCTCTACGTCAACCCGCGCAACGCCGCCGCCGGCTCGCTGCGCCAGCTCGACCCGAAGATGACGGCGCAGCGGCCGCTGTCGCTGTATGCCTACGCGGTGGGCTACTACAAGGGCTGGAGCCCGCCGAAGACCCATCACGAGGTGCTGGAGCAGCTGCGCGCCTGGGGTTTCCCGGTGTCCGAGCTGATCGACCGGGTCGAGGGCGCTGCCGGTTGCCTGAAGTACTACGAGGCGATGCAGAAGAAGCGGCCGAAGCTCGGCTTCGACATCGACGGCGTGGTCTACAAGCTCGACGACCTCGCCGGACGCGACGAGCTGGGCTCGGTGTCGCGCGCGCCGCGCTGGGCCATCGCCCACAAGTTCCCGGCCGAGGAGGCCCTGACCACGGTCGAGAACATCGAGTTCCAGGTCAGCCGCACCGGCGCGCTCAATCCGGTGGCGCGGCTCAAGGTGGTGTTCGTCGGCGGCGCCAACGTCTCCAATGCCACTTTGCACAACCTCGACGAGGTCGAGCGCAAGGACGTGCGCATCGGCGACACGGTGATCGTGCGCCGCGCCGGCGACGTCATTCCGGAGGTGAAGGGCGTGGTGCTGGAGCGCCGCCCGCCCGACGCCCGCAAGCCGGTGGTACCGGACCACTGCCCGGTGTGCGGCGCGCAGGTGGAGCGGCCGGAAGGCGAGGTCAACGCCCGCTGCACCAACGGCATGTCCTGCCCGGCGCAGCTGCAGGGCGCCTTGCAGCATTACGTCTCGCGCCGCGCCATGGACATCGAAGGCCTGGGCGAGAAGCTCCTGGCGCAGCTGATCGAGAAGGGGCTGGTGCGCAGCCCAGTGGACATCTACAAGCTGGACGCCGGGCAGCTGGCCGACCTGGAGCGGATGGGCCAGAAGTCGGCCGAGAATGTCGTCGCCGCCATCGACAAGAGCAAGGACAGCCGCTTCGAGCGCTTCCTCTACGCGCTGGGCATCCCCGACGTCGGCGAGACCACGGCGCGCGACCTGGCGCGGCATTTCGGCACGCTGGACGCGCTCAAGGCCGCGGCGGCGCAGGACCTAGCCACCGAAAGCGACGAGGCGATCAAGCCCAAGGATAAATACCCGGAGCTGCGCAAGGTGCCGGACGTCGGGCCGATCGTCGCCGCCCACATCTGCCACTTCTTCAACGAGCCGCAGAACCTCGCGGTGATCGACGCCCTGCTCGCCGCCGGGATCCGCTGGCCCGCGCCGAAGGCCGCGGCGACCGGCGCCCTGTCCGGCAAGACCTTCGTCATCACCGGCACGTTGGCGGGCTTGAGCCGCGACGAGGCCGGTGCGCTGATCGAAGCCCACGGCGGCAAGGTTTCCGGCAGCGTCTCGGCCAAGACCGACTACCTGCTGGCCGGCGAAGCCGCCGGCTCCAAGCTGGCCAAGGCGGAGAAGCTGGGGGTGGCGGTGATCGACCTGGCGGGGCTGCGCGCGCTGATTGGCGAGTAGCGGCCGGGGCCGAAAGCGCCTCACCCAGGGGGCCGCAGAAAAGGGCCCCCTGAGCCGGGCTTTCTTGAGCTGCTGTCCGCGTCCTTTGTCCGGGGCGGAGCCGCTTTCCGGTTTGCCTCAGCCCGCGTCCGACACTTCTTCCGGCGCCTTGGCCACGATCGACAGCGCGTGGATCTCGTCGCGCATCTGCTCGCTCAGCGCCTCGTAGACCATGCGGTGCCGGGCGATCAGCGGCTTGCCGGAAAACTTCGGGCAGACGATGAACACCCGGAAGTGTCCGCCGTCGGCGTGAGCGTGGCCGACATGCTTGTGCCCCTCGTCCTCCACGTCCAGGCGGACCGGGTGGAGCTCGCTTTCCAGCTTCTGGCGGATACGTTCAACGCGCATGGTCGTTCTTCGGATCAGGTTCCAGATAAGGCGCCAGGAAGGGCGCCTGCGCCAACATGAATACCACCGGCAGGAAGGCGCTGGCAAGCTTGAAGTTGCCCCAGACCTTCTCGCTGAAGTGTTCGGCGATGTACCAGTTCGCCAGCGCCAGCGCCAGAAAATAGCCGATCCACGCCAGGCTGACGCGCCGCCACACCGCGTCCGGAAGCTTCAGGGCATCCTGCGGGATGCGCTGGATCAGCACCTTGTCGCCGAAGAAGTGGCTGAGCAGCATCAGCGCAGCCATCAGCACGTAGACGATGCTGAACTTGAGCTTGATGAATTCGGGATTGCGGAAGTACAGCGTCAGGCCGCCGAACACGCAGGCGAGCACCGCGGTGGCGAGGTGCATCTTCGGCGGCTGGCGCGCGCGGATCCAGTGGTAGACCACCAGCGCGACGCAGCCGCCCATCAGCACCATCGTCGCGGCGTAGATGTCGACCAGCTTCAGCACGGCCAGGAAGAGTGCGAGTGGAAGCAGGTCGATCACGGTATTCATGGTCCGATTATATCTATCGCGAAAAAGCGGGCGGACAAGTGCCGCCGGTCGGCTTACACCGGCGGTCCGGCCCGGTTGCATCGCGGGATATCCTGCGGCCATCGGCTGGACGGCGGCTGAACGAGCAAGGGCTTGCGTTCGGAAGCGGCTCGATGTCGCTCCCCGGCGCAGCGAACGGACGGCCGCGGATGGCCAGCGGGCCATGCGCGAGGGATGTGCCAGGCGGAGCAAACCCTCATAATTGGTCATGGCTGAGTGGCTGGAGCTGCACCCGGTGGACCCGCAGAAGCGCTGGCTGCAGCGCGCGGCGGACCGCGTGCGCGCGGGCGATGTCATCGCCTATCCCACCGACTCCTGCTACGCGCTGGGCTGCCACCTCGGCGACAAGGACGCGGCCGAGCGCATCCGCGACATCCGCCAGTTCGACCGCCACCACATGTTCACGCTGGTGTGCCGCGACCTGTCGGAGATCGCCACCTACGCCCGCGTCGACAACTGGCAGTACCGCCTGCTCAAGAACCTCACGCCGGGCCCGTACACCTTCATCCTCGAGGGCACGCGCGAGCTGCCGCGGCGGCTGGTGCACGAGCGGCGCAAGACCATCGGCATCCGCGTGCCGGATCACCGCGTGGCCCGGGCCCTGCTCGAGCTGCTGGGCGAGCCGCTGATGAGCTGCACCCTGCAGTTCCCGGGCGAGGAGGAGCCGGTGAGCGATCCCAAGGAGCATCGCGCGGAGTTGGAACGCCAGGTCGACCTGGTACTGGACGGCGGCTCCTGCGGCCTGCAGCCGACCACGGTGATCGACCTGACCGGGGACGCCCCGGTGCTGGTACGGCAGGGGCGGGGCGATGTGTCAAGCCTGGGGCTTGAAACGGCCTGAAATCCCGCCGTTGATGCCGGATTTGTGACGGCATGGCCGGTATAATCGGTAGATGGATTCATTGACCGCGGCCGTCCAGAACGTCATCGCCTGGGCGCTCCCCATCATTTTTGCCATCACCCTGCACGAGGTGGCGCACGGCTGGGCGGCGCGCGCCCTGGGCGATTCCACCGCCAAGATGCTGGGCCGGCTGAGCCTCAACCCGCTCAAGCACGTCGATCCGATCGGCACAGTGGCGCTGCCGGCCTTCATGCTGCTGATCGGCGGCTTCGTCTTCGGCTGGGCCAAGCCGGTGCCGGTGGACCTGCGCAATCTGCGCAACCCGCGCCTGGACATGGCCCTGGTGGCCCTGGCCGGTCCGCTGGCCAACCTGGCCATGGCGCTGGGCTGGGGCGTGCTGTTCAAGTACGCGGTGGCGGTCGGCGCCGAGCAGGGCCTGTGGTACGGCCTGCAGCTGATGGCGCGCGCCGGCCTCATCATCAACATCTCGCTGCTGGCGCTGAACCTGCTGCCGCTGCCGCCGCTGGACGGCAGCCGCGTGCTGATGGGCCTGCTGCCGGAGCGCGCCGCCTGGAACTACGCCCGCCTCGAGCCCTACGGCTTCTACATCCTGCTCGGCCTGGTGGCCGTGCCGGGCCTGCTCGGCAGCCTCCTGTACTGGCCGCGGCTGGTGTCCTACACCGTCATCGGCCGGCTGCTCGGCATGGAACTGGTCTGAAGCGAACCGTCGTGAACGCGCCACACAATACCCGCCCCGTCGTCCTCTCCGGCATCCAGCCCTCCGGCCGCCTCACCATCGGCAACTACCTGGGGGCGATCAAGAACTGGCTGCCGCTGCACCGCGAGTACGACTGCTACTACATGCTTGTGGACCTGCACGCCATCACCGTGCGCCAGGACCCGCAGGTGCTGCGCGAGCGCTGCTACGAGTTCCTGGCGCTGTACATCGCCTGCGGCCTGGACCCGCAGCAGAACGTGTTGTTCGTGCAGAGCCACGTGCCGGCGCACGCGCGCCTGTCCTGGGTGCTCAACTGCTACACGCAGATGGGCGAGCTGAACCGCATGACCCAGTTCAAGGACAAGTCGGCCAAGCATGTCGACAACATCAACGCCGGCCTGTTCGACTACCCGGTGCTGATGGCCGCCGACATCCTGCTCTACCAGGCGGCGCTGGTGCCGGTCGGCGACGACCAGAAGCAGCACCTGGAGCTGACCCGCGACGTGGCGGTCCGCTTCAACAACGCTTACCTGGCGCAGAACGGCGGCCAGCCGGTATTCCGCGTGCCCGAGCCGATGATCCCGCCGGTGGGCGCGCGGATCATGGGCCTGCAGCAGCCGACGGCGAAGATGAGCAAGTCCGGCGAGGCCGAGACCGACGCCATCTACCTGCTCGATTCGCCGGACGTGATCACGCGCAAGGTCAAGCGCGCCGTCACCGACATGGACGGCAGCATCCGTTTCGACATCGCCGCCAAGCCGGGCGTGTCCAACCTGCTGTCGATGCTTTCCGCCACCGGCGGCGAGCCGATCCCGGCGCTGGAAGCCCGCTTCGCCGGCCAGGGCTACGGCCAGCTCAAGGCCGCGGTGGCCGAGGCGGTGGTCGAGTGCCTCCGGCCGGTGCAGCAGCGCTATCAGGAAATCCGCGCCGACCAGGGCTACCTGACGGCCGTGCTCAAGGCCGGCGCAGCCCGGGCCTCCGAGCGCGCCGACGCCACGCTGCGCCGGGTCCACGACGTGCTCGGATTCATACCCGAATGAACGAAATCGAATCCCCTCCCGCCGCGCCCCCCGAGGCGCCGCCGCCGGATGCGCGCCTACCGCGCTGGCGCGGGGAAACCCTGGCCAAGATGCCGGACGACCTCTACATCCCGCCGGATGCGCTGGAGGTGTTCCTGGAGGCGTTCGAGGGCCCGCTGGACCTGCTGCTGTACCTGATCCGCAAGCAGAACCTGGACATCCTCGACATCCCGGTGCTGAAGATCACCCAGCAGTACATGGACTACATCGCGCTGATGCGCGAGCTGCGCCTGGAGCTGGCCGCCGAGTACCTGGTGATGGCCGCCTGGCTGGCCGAGATCAAGTCGCGCATCCTGCTGCCGCGTCCACCCGCGGTGGAAGAGGAGGAGGGCGACCCGCGCATGGAACTGGTGCGCCGCCTGCAGCAGTACGAGCGCTTCAAGACCGCCGCTGAGAACCTGGATGCGATGCCGCGTGTCGGCCGCGAGATCTTCATCGCCCAGGCGCGGCCGGACAGGGTGCAGAGCAGCGCGCCGCCGCCGGCGCCGGGCCTGCGCGAGCTGATGCTGGCGTTCCGCGAAGTGCTGCTGCGCGCCGAGCTGTTCAAGACCCACACCGTCACGCAGGAACCGCTGTCGGTGCGCGAGCGCATGAGCCGCATCCTCGACCGCCTGCAGGCCGGCGGCCCGGCGCGCTTCGAGGAGCTGGTCGATTTCAGCGAGGGCCGCTCCGGCGTGGTGGTGTGCTTCCTCGCCGTGCTGGAGCTGGCCAAGTCCGGGCTGCTCGACATCTCGCAGGGCGGACCTTTCGCCGCCATCACCGTGGAAAACGCGCGGCCGCGTGAAGAAGCGGCCATCGAGGAATCATGAGCGACACACCCGAACACGACAGCGGCGACGAGGCCGCCGGGAACAAGAAGCCCGCCGGAGGCCGGCCCGAAGCGTCCGCCGCCGCGACGCCGGGCGCGCAGGAGAAGACCGCCGCCGGGCACGAGGCGGCGGCGGAAGCGCCGGGCGAAGGCGAGGCTGCCGTGGAAGCCGCAGCGGAGGAGCCTGTCGCGGCAGCCGCGGCCGAGGTCGCCGCGGAAGAGGAGGGCGCCGAGCCGGTGCCGGCCGAGAATTACGGCCACCGCCTCGAGCTGATCCTGGAGGCCCTGCTGCTCGCCGCCGACGGCCCCCTGCCGATCGACCAGATGCAGAAGCTGGTCGCCTCCGAGTTCAACCTCGGCCGCAAGGACCTGCGCGCCGCGCTGGAGCGCATGGGCCAGCGCTACGCCGGCACCGCCTGCGAACTGCGGGAAATCGCCAGCGGCTGGCGCCTGCAGGTGCGCGCCGAATACGGCGAGTGGATCAGCCGCCTGTGGCAGGAGAAGCCGCCGAAGTACTCGCGCGCCCTGCTCGAGACGCTGGCGCTGATCGTCTACCGCCAGCCGATCACCCGCGGCGAGATCGAGGACGTGCGCGGCGTCGCCGTCTCCACCAACATCCTGCGCACCCTGCTGGAGCGCGGCTGGGTGCGGGAGGTCGGCCACAAGGAAGTGCCGGGCCGCCCGGCGCTTTACGGCACCGCGCCGCAGTTCCTCGACGACTTCAACCTGAAGTCGCTCGACCAGCTGCCGAGCCTGCCCGAGATCAAGGACCTGGAGCAGCTCGAGGCCGCGATGGCGCGCCTGGGCCAGCACGCCGACGTGGTCGCCTCGGTGCGCGCCGAGCAGGAAGCGGCGGAAAACCCGATCCAGATGGACGTGGGCGGCGAGGACGGCGAGGCGCCGGTTCCCGGCAAAGAGCCGGCGGACGAGCCGCCGCTCGACAGCCACACCCTGCACTGACGACGGCACGGCCTTGGGCGAGCGCATCCAGAAGGTCCTGGCCGAGGCCGGCGTGGCTTCGCGCCGCGCCATCGAGGCGCTGATCGAGGAGGGCCGCATCAGCGTCAACGGCGAGCCCGCCACGCTGGGCCAGAAGATCGAGCTCAGCGACCGCATCAAGGTCGACGGCCGCCCGGTGCGCTTGTCCAGGCAGCAGGCGCCGACCCGCGTGCTGCTGTACAAGAAGCGCGTCGGCGAACTGGTCACGCGCGACGACCCGGAAGGCCGCAAGACCATCTTCAAGAAGCTGCCGGAGCTGGAGAGCGGCCGCTGGATCGCCGTCGGCCGCCTCGACCTCAACACCTCCGGCCTGCTGCTGCTGACCAACGATGGCGAGCTGGCGCGGCGCCTGACCCATCCCAGCTACGAGATCGAGCGCGAGTACGCCGTGCGCGTGCTCGGCGAGATGAACCCGGAAATCCTCGAGCGCCTGCGCAAGGGTGTCAAGCTCGAAGACGGCATGGCCCACTTCGACCGCATCGAGCCCGGCGACAACGAGGACGGCGAGGGTGCCAACCAGTGGTGGCGGGTGAGCCTGCGCGAAGGCCGCAACCGCGAGGTGCGGCGCCTGTTCGAGTCGCAGGGGCTGCAGGTCAGCCGCCTGATCCGCGTGCGCTACGGCCCGGTCGAGCTGGGGCGCGGGGTGAAATCCGGCGGCTACCGCGAGCTGACGCCGGACGAGATGAATCGCGTGCTGACGCAGGTGGGAATGGAGCGCGACCGGCGCAAGGCCGACCGCAAGACCGGCAAGGCCAAGCCGCGCCGCTAGGCGAACGGAAACTGGTCGTCCCTGACGAAGATGATGCTGTAGGGCGCCCAGGTGTAGAAGCGATATCCCTGCGCCCGCATGTATTCGCTCACCGGGGAGCGGTGCATCTCCTCGAAGCGCAATTCGAGCTGCTCGACCACGACGATGCGGGGACGCAGCAGGCTCCAGTCGTTGCTCTGCAGCACTTCCAGGTCCATGCCCTCGACGTCGACCGACAACAGGTCGACCGTGGGGAAACGTCCGGCATGACGGGCATATGCCTGCGCCAGGGTTTGCTTGGGGACGCTGACTTCCTCGGGCTCGCCCTTGAACTCGCTGCGCCAGTGCGCCACATGCCGGGGGTCGGCGGAATTGATCGGGGAGCCGACGCCGAAGCTGTAGAAGCGCAGCGGCCCTTCTCCCAGGCCGATGGCCAGGTGCTCGCAGACATCGTGCCGCCGGAATTTGCGGAACAACTGCTCGAAGCGGGGCGTGGCGTCGATGACCAGCCCGCGCCAGCCCAGCCGGTAGAGCTTGTAGGTATTGGAGCCGGCGACCGGCCGGTTGGCGCCGATTTCGATATAGGTGCCGCCGGTCAGGCTTTCGCCGGTCGCCTGCTGGCGGTGCCGCAGATAGGCGAGGATCAGGACGTCCTCGCCGTATTGACTGTAGTACACGCCGGAGCTGCGCAGGACCTGGTAGCACTCCGACAGCCAGCTGGTCCAGGGCGAGGTGCGCAGCAGGTGCCGCAAGGACCGCATCGGGGAGGCGCGCCCGGCCGTCTGCGGCGCCTGATCCGGCGCGTGGTCGCCGGCTGCCGCCGCGCCAGGCGCAGCCATGACCGGCGGCGGCGCTGCCTCGTCACGCGAATTATCGGCCCCGTTGGACATTGTTTTACATCCGGAGCGAAGCACCGGATCGACTCCTGTTCCCTGGTTTCATCGTCCCTGATCGGGAGCGGAAAGTCGAGCGGCCGCTTCTAACCGCCGGAACGAAACCGCTTGCCGCTCAGTCCGGCGCTGTCCGCGCCGAGCAGGTACAGCAGGCCGGGTACCGCCGTCTCCGGCCCGGGCAGGGTTTGTGCATCTTCGCCCGGATAGCCCTTCAGGCGCAGGAAAGTACGCAGCGGTCCCGGATCATAGGCATTGAGCCGCAGCTGCGGCAGGTGCTCCAGCTCGGAGGCCCAGGCCTGCACCATGCCCTCGACCGCGTACTTGGCCAGGCCGAAGGCGCCGCGGTACGCGCGCGTGTCCGGTCCGGTGGCGTCGGTGAGGAACACCGCGCTGCCGTTGTCGCTCTTCTCCAGCAGCGGCAGTGCCAGGCGGGTCAGGGTGTAGGCGGCGGTGAGGTTGACCTGGAAGGTCTCCATCCAGTCGCGCGGCGCCACGTCGGCCAGCGGGCTGAACACGGTGAAGTGCGCGGCGGCGTGGACCAGGCCGTCGAGGCGGCCGAACTCCCGCTCGAACGTCGCACAGGCCTCGGCCATCTCGGCCCAGGTGACGCCGGCCAGGTTCATCGGGTAGATCGCGGGGGTGGGGCCACCGGCCGCTTCGATCTCGTCGTAGAGCTTCTCCAGCTTCTTGACGTTGCGGCCGAGCAGGATCACGGTCGCGCCGTGCCGCGCGCCCGCCTTGGCGACGGCCGAGCCCACGCCGCCGGCGGCGCCGGTGACGAGGACGACGCGATCCTTGAGCAGGCCCGGCGCCGGCGCGTAGCCGGCCGGGATCAGCGCCTCAGGCAGCACGGCGCAGTTCGAGCAGCTGCGCCAGTTCCGCCGGGGTATCGAGGATGACGTCCGGAGACCAGGAGTTGGGATCGGGCTTGTCGCCCATGTAGCCCCAGCCGGCGGCCGCGGTGCGCATGTGCGCGGCGCGGCCGGCGAGAATGTCGCGCTCGTCGTCGCCGACGTAGAGGCAGTCCCGCGCGGCGATGCCGACCTGCTTGGCGGCCAGCAGCAGCGGCTCCGGCGCGGGCTTGGGCTTGGGCGTGCTGTCGCCGCTGACCAGGCAGGCGCTGCGCGCCGACAGGCCCAGGTCGTCCATGATCGGCTGGCTCAGCGAGGAAATCTTGTTGGTGACCACGCCCCAGCGGATGCCGGCGGCGTCCAGCGCCTCCAGCATCTCGGCAATGCCGGGGAACAGCGTCGAATTGGCGCTGAGGTTGGCGCGGTAGTGCACCAGGAAGCGCTCCTTGCGCTGCGGGTAATCCGGGTGGTCCATGCTCATGCCCAGGGCCACCTTGAGCAGGCCGCGGGCGCCGCCCGAGGCGGAGGGGCGGTAGACGGCGAGGGGAAGGGGTTCCAGACCTTGTTCTTCGCGGACCAGATTCGCGGCCAGACCCAGATCGGGGGCCGTATCGACCAGCGTGCCGTCCAGATCGAACAACACGCACTTCGGCATCATCTTCAAATCAGTCACCCTTCTCGACCGCCTCCGGGCGGCCTTCGACCCTTGTGTTCCGTATTATCCGGCAAGGCCATGAACCTTAACTGAACGGACGGTCACACTTCATTAGATAATTCACATCCACGTCGCGCTCGGCCAGCGCGGCCGAGCGCAGCAGCGGGTTGTAACGCAAGCCTATGACTTCCCTGGGCTCCAGCCCGGCGGAACGCGCCCAGCGGTCGAGTTCGGATGGACGGATGAACTTGGCGTAATCGTGCGTCCCCTTCGGTACCAGGCCGAAGGCGTACTCGGCGGCCACGATCATCAGGGCATAGGCCTTGGGATTGCGGTTGATGGTGGAGAACACCACCGTGCCGCCCGGCTTGACCAGGGCGGCGCAGGCCGCGACCACCGCGGCCGGCTCCGGCACGTGCTCCAGCATTTCCAGGCAGCAGACCACGTCAAAGGCGGCCGGGCGCTCGGCGGCGAGGTCCTCGGCGCTGACCACGCGGTAGTCGATCTTCAGGTTCTGGTCCTGGGCGTGCTGCTGCGCCACCTTGATCGAGGCGGCGGCCAGGTCGATGCCCAGGGTCTCGGCGCCGGCGCGGGCCAGGGCCTCGGTCAGGATGCCGCCGCCGCAGCCGACGTCGAGCGCAGTCTTGCCGTTCAGGCCGCCGGCGGCGCGCTCGATGTAGCGGGTCCGCACCGGGTTGATGGCGTGGAGCGCGCCCATCTCGCCGCGCGGGTCCCACCAGCGTGCGGCCAGCCCTTCGAAGTGGGCGATCTCGTCGTGGTCGACGTTGGCGTTCATGTGCTGGTTTAAGAGTATAGCGGAAGTATTTGTTTTTGTAAGGCTAGAACTGGAAGAACCGCGGAACCGGGGCGGCTTTGCGGCGGCTTCCGCCTTGCCTAGCTGTGTCCGCCCGCCGCGATCCGCTGGCGCCATTCCCCGGCCTTGGCCAGCGTCTCCGCCTCGTCGAGGGTCATCAGTTTACCGCCACGCAGCAGGGCGCGGCCGGCCACGTAGACGTCGGTGACCTGGTCGCGGCCGGTGGCATAGACCAGCTGCGACAGCACGTTGTACACCGGCTGGGTGGCCGGACGGTTCAGGTCCACGGCGATGAAGTCGGCGGCCTTGCCCTTGACCAGCGAGCCGATCCGGCCGTCCAGGCCCAGGGCCTTGGCGCCGGCCAGGGTCGCCATGCGCAGCGCGGCCTCGGCGGGCAGGGCGCTGGCGTCGCCGGCCACGCCCTTGGCCAGCAGCGCGGCGGTGCGCAGTTCGCCGAACAGGTCGAGGTCGTTGTTGCTGGCCGCGCCGTCGGTGCCGATGGCGACGTTGACGCCGGCGGCGAGCAGCCTGGCCACCGGGCAGAAGCCGCTGGCCAGCTTGAGGTTCGATTCCGGGCAGTGCGCCACGCTCAGGCCCAGCTTGCCGGCCTCGGCGATCTCCGCCTCGCTGAGCTGGGTCATGTGCACGGCGATGAAGTCCTGGCCCAGCAGGTCCAGCTCGCGCAGGCGCTGCCACGGCCGCTTGCCGCCGCTCTGCACCGCGCCCTCGACTTCGGCCGCGGTCTCGTGCAGGTGCATGTGGATGCCGATGCCCAGCTCGGTGGCCAGCTCGCGCACCTTTTTCAGCGGCGCGTCGGACACGGTATAGGGCGCGTGCGGCGCGAACACCGCCGTCACCAGCGGGTCGCCGCGCAGGCGGTCGTGCACCTCCAGGCCGCGGTGGATGTACTCCTGCCAGTTCTGCGCCCAGGGGGTGGGGAAGTCGAACACGACCAGCCCCACGCTGGCGCGCAGGCCGATCTCGCCGGCCACCGCCGCCGTCGCGTCGGGGAAGAAGTACATGTCGTTGAAGCAGGTGGTGCCGCCGCGGATCATTTCGGCCGCGGCCAGGCGCACGCCGTCGGCGCAGAAGGCGTAGGAGACGTTGGCGCCCTCGGCCGGCCAGATGTGGTTCTGCAGCCAGTCCATCAGCGGCAGGTCGTCGGCCAGGCCGCGCAACAGGCTCATCGCCGAATGGGTGTGGACGTTGACCAGGCCCGGCAGCACCGCATGGTCCGGCAGTTCCAGCACTTCGCGCGGCTGGAACGCCTGGCGCGCGAAGGCGGCGGGCAGGACGTCGACGATGCGGCCGCCGTCGACGGCCAGGGCGTGCTCCTCGAGCACCGCGGCGGAAGGTTCAACCGGTACCAGCCAGCGCGGCAGCACCAGCAGATCGATGGTCTGCATTCACAAACCTTGAGGGTCGGGAGGGTAGAATGCGCGCATTATCGGGCCGGCCGCGCCGGACCGGTAGTCTCGATCATTTTTCTTTGAGGCGGCCGCCCGGAGTCGGGCCGCCGGCTTGGATAGTCCATCTTCGATCACAGTATGTCCTTCCCCTCCACCAATGCGGCCGCTTCGACGGCCCCTGGAATGTTCCCGTGACCAGCGTCTCCAACCATAGCGCCGTGCAGCCCATCGCCTGGCTCGGCGACCGCCTCCGCCTGCTCGACCAGCGCCTCCTGCCGCTGGAAGAGAAATACCTCGACTGCCGCAGCGCCGCCGAAGTGGCGGAGGCGATCCACGGCATGGCCGTGCGCGGCGCGCCGGCGATCGGCATCGCCGCCGCCTACGGCCTGGTGCTGGGCGTGCGCAACAAGGCCGAGGGGTTCGAAGCCGCCGAGAAGGTGCTGGCCGCCTCGCGCCCCACCGCCGTCAACCTGCGCTGGGCCCTGGCCCGCCTGCGCGGCCTGTGGCAGCGTGGCGCCGACGCGGCCGCGCTGGAGGCCGAGGCGCGCCGCATCGACGAGGAAGACCTGGCGCAGAACCTGCTCATGGGCGAGCTCGGCGCGGCGCTGATCCCGCGCGGCGCCCGCGTGCTCACCCACTGCAACACCGGCGCCCTGGCCACCGGCGGCCACGGCACCGCCCTGGGCGTGATCCGCACCGCCCACCGCCAGGGCAAGCTGACCCAGGTCTACAACACCGAGACCCGCCCCTGGCTGCAGGGCGCGCGGCTCACCGCCTGGGAGCTGATGCGCGAGGGCATTCCCGCCCAGCTCATCGCCGATGGCGCGGCAGCGCACCTGATGCGCATCCAGCCGGTGGACTGGGTCATCGTCGGCGCCGACCGCATCGCCGCCAACGGCGACACCGCCAACAAGATCGGCACTTATGCGCTGGCCGTCGCCGCCCGGCGCCACGGCGCCAGGTTCATGGTGGTGGCGCCCTCCGGCACCTTCGACCTGCAATGCCCGGACGGCGACCACATCCCGATCGAGGAGCGCACCGCCAGCGAGCTGACCGAATTCCGCGGCCAGCAGGTCGCGCCGGCCGGCATGCAGGCCTTCAACCCGGTGTTCGACGTGACGCCGGCCGAGCTGATCGACGCCATCGTCTGCGAGCGCGGCGTGATCGAGAACCCGACCGCAGCCAAGGTGGCGTCCTTGCTGCGCTAGCCGCGCCGGCGCCATCCCGATCGGCAGAGCGGTGCCTTACACTGGCAGGTATGGCCGGTCGAAAGTCGGCGCAGGCTTTCCCGGACCGGCGGGTGCGCGGCGGTAGTCCACCGCACGGCGCCGGGTCCTTCGCTACGCTCCGGATGCAGATGATGATCTACACCCTCCACCAGCGCATGCCGCAGATCGACCCCGCCGCCTGGGTCGCCGACAACGCCACCGTCGTCGGCACGGTACGGCTCGCCGCCGGCAGCAGCGTCTGGTTCGGCTGCGTGCTGCGCGGCGATAACGACGACCTCATCGTCGGCGAGAACAGCAACGTGCAGGACAACTCGGTGCTGCACACCGATCCGGGCATCAAGCTGACCATCGGCAGCAATTGCACCATCGGCCACCAGGTGATGCTCCACGGCTGCACCATCGGCGACAACACGCTGGTCGGCATCCAGAGCGTGGTGCTGAACCGCGCCGTGATCGGCCGGAACTCCATCGTCGGCGCCGGCAGCCTGGTGCCGGAGGGCAAGCAGTTCCCCGACGGCGTGCTGCTGATGGGCAGCCCTGCCAAGGTGGTGCGCGAGCTGACGCCGGCCGAGATGCAGATGCTGCAGATGGTGTCGCAGGTCTACGTCAGGAACGCCCAGCGCTACCGCGAGCAGCTGCGCCCTGTGGGCGGCTGAGCATGGGCCCGGCGCGCACCATCCTGCCGCTGCTCCTGCTGTGGCTGGCCGCCTGCGCCGCCACGCCGGCGGTGAGCGACGAGGCGCAGATCCTCAACCTGCTCGACGCCCAGGCGGCGGCCTGGAACCGCGGCGACATCGACGCCTTCATGGCGGGCTACTGGAACGACGAGCGGCTGCGCTTCGCCTCCGGCGACAGCGTCACCTACGGCTGGGCGGCTGCCAACCGGCGCTACCACGAGCACTATCCGGACCGTGCGGCGATGGGGCACCTGGAATTCGCCGAGGTCACGGTCGAGCCGGTCGGCCGCGACGCCGCCCTGGTGTTCGGCCGCTGGGCGCTGCAACGCGGGCATGACCGGCCGCACGGCCTGTTCAGCCTGCTGTTGCGCCGCACCGCCGACGGCTGGAAGATCACCCGGGACCATACCTCGGCCGCTTCGTAGAAATATTTTCCGGCGGCTGTCGAAACGCGGCGCGCCGGGCCGTCATCGCTGTGAGCGGGGATTTTCCCGCTCTCAACCTGAATCGAGGACAGCCATGAACTACACCATTCTGATCTACGAAGCCCCCGCGGATTTCGCCTTGCGCCAGGACCCGGCGAAGCAGCCGGCCTACGTCGCCGGCTGGGCCCGCTACACCCGGGCCCTGATGGACGCCGGCATCTGGGTCGCCGGCGCCGGCCTGCACGGCTCCGACAGCGCCACCCTGCTGCAGCTGCGCGACGGCAAGCGCCTGGTGCAGGACGGCCCCTACGCCGAGACCAAGGAGCAGCTGGGCGGTTTTTGCGTCATCAACGTGCCGGACCTGGACACCGCGCTGGACTGGGCTGCGCGCTGCCCCTGCCTGCCCAACGGCATGGTCGAGGTGCGTCCCAACCTCCAGCCGACCAATCCCTGAAAGGAGCGCGCCATGAACTGCACCATCATGGTTTACGAGAGCCCCGAGAACTTCGCCGCGCGCAGCGGCCCCAACCAGGCCGAGTACTGGTCCGGCATCCGCGGCTATCTCGACGCCCTGCAGAAGGCCGGTGTCTTCGTCGGCGGCGCCGGCCTGCAGCTGCCGGGCACCGGCAAGGTCGTGCGCTACGAGCGCGACCGGCGCCTGGTCCAGGACGGCCCCTTTGCCGAGACCAAGGAACAGCTCGGCGGCTTCTTCATCGTCAGCGTGCCGGACTTCGACGCGGCGCTGGAGTGGGCGGCCAGGGTGCCGCGCCAGCCGGGCCGCGTGGTCGAAGTGCGTCCCAACCTGGTGCCGATGGAGTGAAGCCATGCAATACACCATCCTGATTCACGAGACCACCGACGACTTCGCCCGGCGCACCGATCCCGCGCGCCAGGCCGACTACTGGGCCAACTGGCCGCGCTACGCCCAGGCGCTGCGGGACGCCGGCGTGTTTGTCGGCGGCGCCGGCCTGGAGCCGCCGTCGACCGCCAGCCTGCTCCGCCTGCGCGGCGGCAAGCGCCTGGTGCAGGACGGCCCCTATGCCGACACCAAGGAGCAGCTGGGCGGCTACTTCGTCATCGACGTGCCCGACCTGCAGGCGGCGCTGCACTGGGCGGAGCGTTGCCCGACCAGCGCCACCGGCACGGTCGAAGTGCGGGCCCACCTGCAGCCGCGCGGCTGAGCGATGGACGCGCGCCGCGCGGTCGAACAGGCGGCGCGCGATTCCTACGGCCGCCTGCTGGCCTTCCTCAGCGCGCGCTGGCGCGACGTGGCCGCGGCCGAGGATGCGCTGGCCGACGCCTTCCACGCCGCCCTCGAGCGCTGGCCGCGCGACGGCGTGCCGGCCAAGCCCGAGGCCTGGCTGCTCGTCACGGCGCGCCACCGCCTGATCGACGGCGCGCGCCACGCGCAGGTCCAGGCCGAGGCCTGGCCCGACCTGATCGCCGCCGCCGACGAGGCGCAGGAGCTGGCCGAGGAGGGCGCGGTATTCCCGGACGAACGCCTCAAGCTGCTGTTCATCTGCGCCCACCCGGCGATCGACGCCGCCGCGCGCACGCCGCTGATGCTGCAGACCGTGCTGGGCCTGGATGCGGCGCGCATCGCCTCGGCCTTCCTGGTCAGGCCGGCGGCGATGGGCCAGCGCCTGAGCCGCGCCAAGGCCAAGATCCGCGACGCGCGCATCGCCTTCGAGCTGCCGCGCGAGGACGAGCTGGCGCCGCGCCTGGACGCGGTGCTGGAGGCGGTTTATGCCGCCTACGGCAGTGGCTGGGACGACGTCGCCGGCGCCGATGCGCGTCGCAAAGGCCTGGCCGAGGAAGCGCTGCAGCTCGGCCGCCTGCTGCTGCAGCTGCTGCCAGGCCAGCCCGAGGCGCAGGGCCTGCTGGCCCTGATGCTGCACTGTGAGGCGCGCCGCGAAGCACGGCGCCGCGGCGGCGCCTACGTGCCGCTGAGCGAGCAGGATGTGGCGCTGTGGTCGCGGCCGCTGCTGCTGGAGGCGGAACAGGTGCTGAATGCGGCGGAGCAGGCCGGGCGGCTCGGCCGCTTCCAGCTCGAGGCGGCGATCCAGTCGGTGCACGCCCGCCGCGCCTGGAGCGGCCGCACCGACTGGGAGGCGGTGGCGCTGCTGTACGAGGGGCTGGTGCGCATCGCGCCCACCGTCGGCGGCCTGGTCGGCCGCGCCGCGGCCCTGGCGGAGGCGCGCGGCGCGGCGACCGGGTGGCAGCAGCTGCAGGCCATCCCGGCGGAGGAAGTGCAGGGCTACCAGCCGTATTGGGCGCTGGCGGCCCATCTGCTGCGGCGTCTCGGCCGCGAAGCCGAGGCCCTGGCCGCCTATGACCGGGCCATCGGCCTGTGCGAGGACGCGCCGATGCGCGAATTCCTCGCCCGTCGCGCCCAGGCGGGCTGAGCCGGGCGCAGGCGGTCTATCGATAGATTCCACCGCAGGTGGACAGCCCGCTCCGGCCTGCCCCAAACTTCGTCCATGCCCGCAGCCATGCCCAGCCGCCGCCAGCGCCGTGACGCCGCGTTGTGGCGTCTGGTTGCCCTGCTGTTCGCGCTGCGCGCCCTGGTGCCGGCCGGCTTCATGCCGGGCGTGGCGCAGGCGCAGCAGGGGCGCTTCGCCCTGGCGTTCTGCACCGCCAACGGGGCCAAGACGCGCCTGGCCGACCTGGCCACCTTCACCAAGGACGACGGCAAGTCCGGCGGCCACTCCGCGGCGGGCGAATGCTCCTTCGCCGTTTCCGCCGCGCCGGCACTGCCGGCCGCCCTGCCGTTCGCGCTGCCGGCCGCGAGTCCTGTCGCCGCCGCCGCTGCCGGCGCTCCGCGGCTCCTCGCCACCGCGCCGCGCGGTCCGCCGCTCGGCTCCCGCGCTCCACCCGCACTCCTGAGACTGGCATAAACCCTGCGGCCATTTGCGGCCGCTTCCGCCTGTTTCACGCTTCAGGAGAATTCGCGTGCTTCACCGCGCCATCTTGCGCGCCGCCATGCTGAGCCTGCCGGCCGCCTGCTGCATCCCCGCCATCCATGCCGACCAGCCGACCACGCTCGGCGAGATCCGCGTTTCCGCCTCCCGTTCCGACAGCCGCCTGCAGGACCTGCCGGTCAGCGCCACCGTGCTCGACCGCCAGGACATCGAGCGGACTCCGGCACAGTCGCTGGACCAGCTGCTGCTGGCGGTGCCCGGCATCAACCTGCCGGAGCCGCCGTCCTTCGCCCAGCATCCCACCGCCGACAGCGTCTCGATGCGCGGCCTCGGCGGCATCCGCACCCTGGTGCTGCTCGACGGCGTGCCGCTCAACGACGCCTTTTTCGGCTACGTGCAGTGGAACCAGGTGCCGCTGGACGCCATCGAGCGGATCGAGGTGATGCGCGGCGGCGCTTCCAGCCTGTGGGGCACCTATGCCATGGGCGGTGTCATCAACATCGTCACGCGCCCGCCGCAGGGCAACGCTGCCAGCCTCTCCGCCGGCTACGGCTCCTACGGCACCTCGCAGCTCGACGCTTCGGGCAGCGTCGCCGCCGCGCCCTGGCTCAGGCTGGGCCTGCGCGGCGACCGCTTCGACACCGACGGCTACAACACCACGCCGGAAGCGCAGCGCGGCCCGATCGACGTCGCCACCTCGTTCCGCCAGAACAACCTGCAGGCCAGCGCCCTGTTCGACTTCGGGGCCGCGCTCACCGGTTACCTGCGCGGCAATTACCATGAAAACCGGCAGGTGCTGGTCAGCGCCGGCGACCGCAACACCCAGCACGATGCCGACCTCGCCGCCGGGCTGACGCGGAAATTCGCCGACCACAGCCGGCTCGAGGCCGGCCTCTGGTACCAGGACAGCCACTTCCAGACCGCCAACACCGCCACGCCGCAGGGGGCGCAGCCGGGCCAGGCCGAATTCCTGCAGAACCTGCACGAGACGCCGGTGCGCGACTTCGGCAGCTCGCTGCTGTGGAGCAAGGCGCTCAGCGAAGGCGTGCCGCAGCTGCAGGTCGGCGCCGATTTCCGGCAGATCGCCGGTGCGGATACGGCGCGCATCTACGACGAATCCGGAGCCCAGGTCCGCACCGACCTCGGCCAGGGACGGCAGCAGTTCGTCGGCGTGTTCGGCCAGCTCGGCCTGGCCCCGCTGCCGGCGCCGCTGCGGGTGGACCTCAGCCTGCGTTACGACCATTTCCGCAACTACGACGGCTTCGACGGCAACCCGGGCGGGCAGGGCGTGACGCCGGACCGGGCCAAGGACAGCTTCGACCCGCGCCTGGCGCTGCGCTACGCGCTGAGCCCGGCGCTGGCGCTGCGCGGCGCGGTCTATCGCGCCTTCCGCGCGCCGACCCTGGACAACCTCTACCGCGGCTTCAGCACCACCGCCGGCACTTTCCTGCCCAACTCCCAGCTCGACCCGGAAACCCTGTTCGGCGCGGAAATCGGCGCGGACTGGAGCCGCGGCCCGCTCGCGGCGCAGCTCACCTTGTTCCGCAACGACATCGACAACCTCATCGGCAGCCGCAACCTCGCCGCCAGCGAGCTGCCGCCGGGATTCTTCTTCGGCAGCGTCAACATCAACGTCGGCAAGGTGCGCAGCCAGGGCATCGAGAGCAGCGGCCAATGGACGATCGCGCCGCGGCTGCGCGCCGAGGCGTCCTATACCTATACCCGCTCCGAGGTATTGGAGAATGCCCAGGATCCGGGCTCGGTCGGCAAGCAGACCGCCGGCATCCCGCGCAACAGCGCCAGCGCCGGCCTCGACTGGCAGCCGCTGCCGCCCTGGGATGTGAGCGTGCACGCGCGCTGGGCCGACCACAGCTATGGCGACGCCGACAACACGCTGGACCAGGAGGCGCATTTCCTCGCCGACCTGTATTCCAGCTATGCCTTGAGCCGCGCAGTGCAGCTGTTCGGCAGCCTGTCCAACGCCTTCGACCGGCGCTACATTGCCGGCAACTCCGGCTTCGAGCCGGCCAAGCTTGGCCCGCCGCTGCAGCTGTTCGGAGGCATCAAGGTGCATTTCCAATGAAGCGCGCGAATCGATGGACCGGCGCGGCGATTCTCGCCTGCGCGGCGGCGGCACCGGCGCTGGCGCACGACATGGCGCAGATGGAGGGCATGGAGGAGGCCGCGCCGTCCAGCCGGCAGCCGCAGGTGCTGAGCCTGGATGTGTACCGCGACGGCGGCAGCCTGCACCTGCTGACCGGGGAGCGCGCCGCCGGCGCGGAGCAGGCGATGCTGCTGTATCGCCATTCCGTCGACGACGGCCGGAGCTGGTCGGCGCCGGTGAAGGTCAACGGCCGCAGTGCGCCGTTCGGCCTGCATCGCGGCGGCGATGCGCAGCTGGCGGCCGACGGCAGGAAACTGGTGGCGGCCTGGACCATCGCCGGCAGCGGCTGGGGCGGCAGCGGGCCCATCGCCACCGCCGTCTCGGCCGACGGCGGCCGAACCTGGCGCCCCGGTGCCAACCCCGCCGACGATCAGGCCACCACCGGCCACAGCTTCATCGACATCGCCGCCGCCCAGGGCCGCTTCCACATGGTCTGGCTCGACACGCGCGATGACGGGGGGCAGGGCCTGCGCTACGCCCGGTCCGCCGACGGCGGCCGCCATTGGTCGGCCAACAGCACCATCGCCGCGCACAGCTGCGAGTGCTGCTGGAACAGCCTGCTGGCCGGCGCCGGCTCCGCGCTGTATGTGCTGTTCCGCGACGGCGAGCCGCGCGACATGAGCCTGGCCGCGTCCTCCGACGCCGGCGCGCACTGGAGCCGGCGCGGCGCCGTCGCCGCCTTCGGCTGGGACGTCAAGGCCTGCCCGCACGTCGGCGGCGCCCTGGTTTCGGCTGCGCCGCAGACGCTCGACGCGCTCAGCTGGACCGGCCGCGAGGGCCGGGTCGGCCTTTATCACGTCCGCTCGAACGATGCGGGGGCGAGCTGGGGCGAGCCGCAGCGCATCGGCAACGACAGCGCCCGCCACGCCGACCTCGCATCGGCCCGCGACGGCGCGCTGGCCGTCGTCTGGGACGAATCGTCCGGCGGCGAATCGCGGATCCTGGCCCAGACCTCCAGCGATGGCGGCGCGCACTGGAGCGCCGCACGGCGCCTGTCCGCGGCGGCGGTCCATCCCACGCATCCGCGGGTGGTGGCGGTAGCGGACGGCTTCCTCGCCTTGTGGACCGAGGTGGACGGGAAGGGCGGGAGTGCCCTGGAGACGGCGCGGATCAGTCGCTAGCGCCGGTCATCCACGGATGGCGCCGCTGCTTCTCAAGGATGCGGGAGGGCGGTCCGCGCCGCGGGAACGGGGAGCATGAAAGGCACGTTCAGTTCTTTCTGCGCGCCTTGAAATACTGCCCGTTCTGATGCAGCACCAGGCTCCCGGCCGGACCGGGCAGCGGCCCGAAGAACTCGACCTCCGCCCCGTTCACCTTGAACACGAACACCGCCGCCGTCTCCGGCGTCGCCGGGTATTTCTGCTGCCCGGTGGCCTGGCCCATCAGCCGCCCGTTCTCCACCGTGAACACGATGTCGAACCCGGGCGCGAACTCGTAGCTGCCGGCATACCGCGCCAGTGTCTCAGCCGGGACGGTGACCTCGCTGCGCTCGGCCGGCAGGATCACGGTCTCCCCGCGCGCGACCGCGGCCAGCTCGGCGGCCAGGCTGACGACGTCGGCGTCCTGCAGGTTGGAGAGCACGATGACCGTCACCTGCGCCTGCGGGTCGTAGCTCATCATGGTGTGCGCGCCGTCGATGCCGCCGCCGTGCTCGTAAACCAGGTGATCCTCCAGCGGCGTCACCATCAGGCCCAGTCCGGCCTGGTGCATGTCCGGCGTCACCATCTGCTTCAGCCAGGCCGGCGGCAGCAGGCGTTCGCCGTAGAGGGCCTGGTTCCAGCGCAGCAGGTCGCGGCTGGTCGAGTACAGGCCCCCGGCGGCATACAGCGTGCTCGGATGGCGGTACAGCGCCGGCACCACCGCGCCATGGTCGAGGCGGTAGCCGGAAGCGAGCCGCGGGATCACGCCGGCGCCGGAGTCGTAGCCGCTGTCCTTCATGCCGAGGGGATCGAAGATGTTCTGCCGCAGGAACCGGGCATAGTCCTGGCCGCTGAGCTTTTCGATCAGCAGGCCCAGCAGCACATAGCCGGAATTGCTGTACGCCCAACCGCGGCCGGGAGCGAAGTCCAGCGGCCGCTCGCGGAAGCGGGCCAGCAGCTGCTGCGGCGTCGCCGCCAGGGCCTGGGTTGCGGCGTAGTCGGGCGTGGCGATGTAGTCGGGGATGCCGGAGGTGTGGTTGAGCAGCTGCAGCGTCGTCACGCCGTCCCAGCTTGCGGGCAGGTCGGGGAGGTAGTTTTTCAGCGGCGCCTGCAGGTCCAGCTGGTTGTGGGCCGCCAGCAGCAGCACCGCGGCGGCGGTGAACTGCTTGCTGACCGAGGCGAGGCGGAAGCGCGTCTCCGGCGTGGCCGGGATGTTCCACTCGCGGCTGGCCAGGCCATAGCCTTGGTCCAGCAACACCTGGCCGCCCCGCGCCACCAGCACGGTGCCGCTGAACTGCTCGCCGGCGACGTGGGCCTGGACGATATGGTCCAGGCGGCGGCCGGCAGGGTCCGGCCTGGAGCAGCCGGCCACGCCGGCGGCCGTCAGCAGCAAGGCCAGGGCGAAGTGCCTGGGGCGCAGCGCGGCCGCCCGGCGCGCCGGTGGTGCCGGCGCCGCAAAGCGGGGCGCGCCGGGGTGCCTTGGGCGGAGGCCGGCCATGCGCTTACCGTGCCGGCGCGGCTGCCTCGCCGTTCGCGGCTTGCGCCGCCTGCTCCGCCTGCCAGCCCCCACCTAGAGCCCGATACAGCTGCACCACCGACAGCAGCGTGTTGAGGTGGGCGGCGGACAGCGACAGCTCGGCGGTGAACAGGTCGCGGTCGGCGTCGATGACGTTGAAGTAGGAGGAGTAGCCGACGCGGTAGCGGGCCAGGGCGATGGTGTTGGCCTTGCGCTGGGCGTCCACCTGGGCCTGCTGCGCGGTCTGGAACTCGGCGTACTTCTGCCGTGCGATCAGCGCGTCGGACACTTCCTGAAAGGCGGCTTGCACGCTCTTCTGGTATTGCAGCAGGGCCTGCTGCTTCTGCGCCTCGGCGGATTCCACCTGGTACCAGTTGCGCTGCGCGTTGAACAGGGGCTGCACGGCGCTGGCCCCGATCGACCAGGTGCGCGCCGGAGCGGTCAGCAGGTCCGACAGCGAGCCGCTGGCGCCGCCGCCGGCGGCGGTGAGGGTGATGGTGGGGAACAGGTTGGCCTTGGCCACGCCGACTTCGGCGTTGGCCGCCACCAGGTTCTGCTCAGCCTCGCGCAGGTCCGGGCGGCGCTCCAGCAGCGTGGAGGGCAGGCCCGCCGGCGGCACCGGCGGAATGGTCGGCTCGGTCATGCGCTTGAGCTGGCCGCTCTCGGTGCGCAGCACCGCGTCCGGGTTGTGGCCCAGCAGCACGCTGAGCTGGTCCTCGGTCACGCCGATCTGGCGCTGCAGGTCGGGGATGTTGGCCTGGGCGATGGCCAGCTGGGCCTGGGCAGTGGCCACGTCCAGCCCGGACACGGTGCCGCGCTCGTGCTGCGCCTGGGTCAGGTCGACGAACTTCTGGCGCGTTTCCACCGTGTGCTGGGTGATCACCAGCTGCTCGTCCAGGGTCAGCAGGGTGAAGTAGGCGGTGGCGACGCCGGACACCAGGGCCGCCATCACGTCCTGCTTGGCGTACTCGCTGGCCAGCAGCTGGGCCCGCGCCGCCTCGGTGCCGCGGCGGTACTTGCCCCAGAAGTCGAACTCGTAGGACAGGCTGCCCTCGGCCTGGAACACGTTGCTGATCGGCGGCGCGCCCGCGGGCAGCGAATACTGGGAGCTGCGCTCGCGCTGCACGGCGGCGCTGCCGTTGATCTGCGGCAGCTGCTGCAGGCGGGTGGCGCCGAGCACGGCGCGCGCCTGGTCGATGCGCGCGGCGGCGGTGCGCACGTCGAGGTTGTGCTCCAGCGCGTCGCGGATCAGCGCCTGCAGGGTCGGGTCCTGGTAGACCTGCCACCAGCCCTGGTCGCCGAACGAGTCGGCCTCGGCCTGGGCCTGGAAGCGATAGGCCGGCGGAATCGCCGTGTCCGCGGGCCTCCGGTAGTCGGGGCCGAGCGCGCAGCCGGCGAGAAGCGCCGCGGCGGCGGCCTGTGCCCAGCCGAGGGAAACTTGCCGCAAGGCGCTCGCCAGAGGGGCGGGGGACCCTGCGCCGTGCAGTTGTCGTGCCCGCGGGGCGCGCGCGCCGGACGGCACCACCAACCCCGGGGCGAGAGGCGAGCGGCCGCGTGAACGCGGCTCATGCTTCCGCGGCGCGCTCATGGCAGCCCCTCCTCCGCCGGCTCGACCTTGCGGCCGCCCAGGCGCTCGGAAATGCGCTGCACCAGCACGTAGAACACCGGGATGATGAAGATGCCGATCATCGTCGCCGCGCTCATGCCGAACACCACCGCCGTGCCCAGCACCAGGCGCGCGCCGGAGCCGGCGCCGGTGGCGGTGGCCAGGGGCACCGAGCCGAGAATGAAGGCGAAGGAGGTCATCAGGATCGGCCGCAGGCGCAGCCGCGCGCCCTCGATGGCGGCGTCCACCAGCGGCGTGCCGCGCTCGTAGGCGAGCTTGGCGAACTCGACGATCAGGATCGCGTTCTTCGCCGCCAGCCCGATCAGCATCACCAGGCCGATCTGGGCGTAGATGTCGCTGGCCATGCCGCGGATGGTCAGGCCGAGGAAGGCGCCGAGCACGGCGAAGGGGATGCCGAGCAGCACCGCGAACGGCACGGCCCAGCTCTCGTACAGCGCGGCCAGCACCAGGAACACGAAGACGATGGCCATCGCGAAGATGATGCCGGTCTGGCCGCCGGAGAGCTTCTCCTGGTAGGTGGTGCCGGTCCACTCGTAGCCATAGCCGTCGGGCAGGTTGGCGCCGAGCCGCTCCATCGCCGCCGTGGCTTCGCCGGAGCTGTGGCCGGGCGCGGGCGAGCCGTTGATGGTGGCGGCGCGGAACACGTTATAGCGCTCGATGTACTCCGGCCCGGTCTTCTCCTTGATCGAGACCAGCGTGGAAAGGGGCACCATGTCGCCCTGGCCGGTGCGGACATAGAGGCCGTTGACCGACTCCGGCACCGTGCGCGCCGTGCCCTCGGCCTGCGCCGTCACCTTGTAGGTGCGGCCGAACAGGTTGAAGTCGTTGATGTAGTTGCCGCCGAAGAAGGTCTGCAGCGAAGAGAAGATGCTGGAGATCGAAACCCCGAGGGTCTTGGCGCGCTCGCGGTCCAGCACGTACTCGATCTGCGGCGTGCGGGTGTTGAACTGGGTGAAGACGCGGGTCAGGGCCGGGCTTTTGTTGGCCTGTGCCAGCAGCTCGCCGAGCACGCCGGCGAACTTGTTGATGTCGCCGCCGGCGCGGTCCTCCAGGATGTACTCGAAGCCGCCGGCGGTGCCGATGCCGGGGATCGGCGGCGGGTTCAGCACCAGCACGTTGGCCTCCTTCACCCTGGAGCCGATGCCGTTGGCCCGCTGCGCCAGCGCCAGGGCGCCGTGCTGCGCGCCGGAGCGCCGGTCCCAGGGCTTGAGGATGATGAAGATGGTGGCGGCGTAGGAGGAATTGGTGCCGGTCAGCAGGTTCAGGCCGGTCACGGCGAAGGTGCCTTCCACCTCCGGCTGCTTGCGGATCTCCGCCGAGAAGTCGTCCGCCACCTTCTCGGTGCGCTGCAGCGAGGCGCCGAGCGGCAGGGTCACCAGTCCGATCAGGTAGCCCTGGTCCTCGTCCGGCATGAAGCCGGTGGGCCGCGCCTTGGCCAGGTACAGTGCGGCGGCGGTGAGAATGGCGAAGACGATCATCGACAGCGCGGCGCGGCGGATCGCCGTGCCGACCGTGCCGGTATAGCGCTCGGTGAAGCGGCGGAAGCCGCGGTTGAAGGCGCTGAAGAAGCGGCCGAGCAGGCCGCCGAAATGCGACTCCGCGGTGGGCTTGAGCAGCAGCGCGCACAGCGCCGGGGTGAAAGTCAGGGCGACGATGGCGGAGATCGCCACCGACACCGCCAGGGTCAGGGCGAACTGCCGGTAGAACTGCCCGGTGAGGCCGCCGAGGAAGGCCACCGGCACGAACACCGAGATCAGCACCAGGGCGATCGCCACCACCGGGCCGGACACCTCCCTCATCGCCGCCTTGGTCGCCTCGCGCGCCGGCAGCTTGCGATGGTCCATGATCTCGGTCACCGCCTCGACCACCACGATGGCGTCGTCCACCACCAGGCCGATGGCCAGCACCAGGGCGAACAGGGTCAGGGTGTTGAGCGAGAAGCCCAGCGCGACGAAGGCGCTGAAGGCGCCGATCAGCGAGACCGGCACCGCCAGCATCGGGATCAGCGTGGCGCGCCAGCTTTCGAGGAAGATGAACACCACCAGCAGCACCAGCAGGCCGGCTTCGAGCAGGGTCTTCACCACCTCGTGCACCGACTCGGAGACGAACAGCGTGGTGTCGTAGGGAATCGAGTAGCGGATGCCCTTGGGGAAGGTCGGCTGCAGCTCCTCCATCACCTTGCGCACGCCCTTGGCCACATCCAGCGCATTGGCGTCGGGCAGCTGGTAGACGCCGATGATGGCGGTTGGCACGCCGTTGAGCTTGGACGAGCGCGAATAGTCCGTGGCGGCCAGCTCGACCCGGGCGATGTCCTTGAGGTGGACGATGGCGCCGTCGGCGCCGGTGCGCACGACGATGGCGCCGTACTCTTCCGGCGTCGACAGGCGGCCCTTGACCGAGGCCACGTACTGCATCTGCTGGCCCGGCGGCGCCGGCTCGGCGCCGACCGTGCCGGCGGGGGCGACCAGGTTCTGTTCCTGCAGGATGGTGCTGACGTCGGTGGTGGTGACGCCCAGCCGCGCCATCTTGCCGGGGTCGAGCCAGATGCGCATGCCGTAGTCGCGCGCGCCGAACACGGTGACCTGGCCCACGCCCTTGACGCGCGCCAGCGCGTCGTAGACGTGCAGGGTGGCGAAGTTGGACAGGAACAGGTAGTCGTAGCGCGGATCGTCCGAGCCGATCGCGACCACCAGCAGGATCTGCGGCTGGCGCTTGGCCACGGTCACGCCCTGCTGGATCACCTGCTGCGGCAGCTGGCGCTGGGCGATCGCCACCTGGTTCTGCACGTCGACCGCGGCGATGTCCTGGTCGGTGCCGACGTCGAAGGTGACGGTCAATGCGTAGCTGCCGTCGTTGGCGCTCTTCGAGTCCATGTAGATCATGTGCGGCACGCCGTTGACCTGCTCCTCGATCGGCGCCGCGACCGACTGCTCGATGGTCGCGGCATCGGCGCCGGGGAAGCTGGTCGAGACGACGATGGTCGGCGGCGTGATCTGCGGGAAGCGCGCGATCGGCAGGCTGGCCAGCGCCACCCCGCCGGCCAGGGTGATGATGATGGCCAGGACCGTCGAGAAGATCGGACGGTCGATGAAGAAGTCGATCACGTGGCGGCCCCGGCGGCGGGCTTGTCAGCCGCCGGCTTGTCGGCGGGCTTGTCGGCCGCTGCCGGCGCGCCGGCGCCATTCGGCGGCTTGGCCGATTCCTGCGCCAGCGGCGTGGCGTTGACCGGCGTGCCGGGCTTGAGCCGCTGCACGCCGTCGACCACCACCACCTCGCCGGGCTTGAGGCCCTGCTGCACCTGCCAGCCGTTGCCGATTCGCGGCCCCATCTGCACGTCGCGCTGCTGCGCCTTGTGCTCGGCGTCGACGACCCAGACGTAGTTCTTGCCCTGCAGCTCCTGGACCGCGCGCTGCGGCAGCAGGATGGCGTCGGCGATCTGCGCCGCCGCCACCTGCACCCGCGCGAACTGGCCGGCGTGCAGCAGCTGGTTGGGATTGTCCACTTCCAGGCGGATCGCCAGGGTGCCGGTGCGCTGGTCCACCGCCGGATCGATGAAGTTCAGCCGCGGCTTCTCCTTGTACTCCGAGCCGTCCGACAGGAATATGCGGAACGGCGGCGGGGTCGAGGAGTCCTGGTTGAGGGCGCGGCCGAGCTGGCGCTGGATGCTGAGCAGGCGCTGCTCGCTGATGCTGAAATTCACGTACATCTTGTCGGTCTGGTAGACCGTGGCGAGCAGGGTGGTGCTGGCCGTGACCAGGCCGCCCAGGCGCAGCTGCGCGCGGCCCATGATGCCGTCGATGGGGCTGCTGATGGTGGTGTAGCCCAGGTTCAGCTCGGCGGTGCGCACCGTCGCCTTGCCGGCGTCCACCGAGGCCATGTTGGCGTCGTTCTTGGCCACCGCCGCGTCGAGCTCCTGCTGGCTCACCGCGTCGATCTCCGACAGCGACTTGGCGCGCTCCAGGTCGCGCCTGGACTGCACCAGCGCCGCCTCGCTCTGCGCCAGCGCCGCCTTGGCCTGGGACAGCGCCGCGATGTAGGGCTGCTGGTCGATGACGAACAGCAGTTCGCCGGCCTTGAGCCGCTCGCCTTCGATCGGCACCTGCTTTTCCAGCACGCCGCCGACGCGCGGCCTGATCTCGACCGTGTTCACCGCCTCGGCTTCGGCGACGTAATCCTCGGTGACCGTGGCGGGCTGGGGCGTGACGGTGACCACCGCCACATCGACCGCGGGCGGCGGGGGCGGCGCTTTTTTGCCGCAACCGATCAGGAGAAGAGTGGCGGCGATGGCGCAGAGCAGAGTCCGCACCCTCCTGCCGCGCACCGCGACCATTTGCTCAGGCATGTTTCCCATCCCATGGAATGCCGCTTCAGCCGCAAACGGGCAGGGCGGCCGGCGCCGCCGCAGGTACCCAGGTATGGCATCAAGCTAGCCTAGAGCGGCGAATGAAGCAAACCGCGCGAAGCCGCGCCCCGGCCGGTTCTGCGCGTCGCCGGGCAACGAAGCCCGAAGCGTACTGCGGGGCGCTTTCCGCGGAGCGTGGGTGGCGAGTGTGCGTTGCATTTGACGTGCAAGGGTGATCGTTGTACTTTACCTTTAGGTTAAATACAAAATCCGGAAACCCAGCATTGACCACCGCCGCGCAACTCGACGCCGCCTTTGCCGCCCTGGCCGACCCGACCCGGCGCGCCATCGTGGCGCGGCTGGCACGGGGGGAAGCGACGGTGCTGGAACTGGCCCAGCCGTTCGAGATCAGCCTGCCGGCCATTTCCAAGCACCTCAAGGTGCTGGAGCGGGCTGCGCTGATCACGCGCGGCCGCGAGGCGCAGCGCCGTCCCTGCCGGCTTCGCACCGAGGCGCTGCGCGAGGTCTCCGAGTGGGCCGAGCACACGCGCCGGGCCTGGGAAGAACGCTTCGACCGCCTCGACGAATACCTGCACGCGATGCAGGCGCAAGGCGGTTCCGACCACAGCGGCATCAAGGAGAGGAATCCACGTGGACGCAGCAAGAGATAGCTACAACTGGGCGCTGGACCGTGAAATCGTGCTGTCGCGGGTGTTCGCCTTCCCGCGCGAACAGGTGTTCAAGGCCTGGACCGGTGAGCACATCGGCAAGTGGTTCGGGCCGAAGGGCTGCGACATCCGGACCCGCGAGCGCAATGTGAAGGTCGGCGGGATGTGGCGTTTCGACATG
>DASRFD010000146.1:0-42249 GCA_035651715.1 Nevskia sp. | reverse complement strand
GCGGAATTTGACTGCCAATCTGCCAGCGCGTTCCGGGATGGCCGCGCCGTCCGCTCGCGGACGCCTTCGGAAAGGCCGAAGGACCTGCGCAAGGCCAGGCTCGCCGCGCTGCTCGGCGCCCTCCTGCCGTGCGCCGGCGGCGGCCCGGCGCCCTAGCCGCGGCGTTCGTCGCGCGCGTGCAGGTGCTGCAGCAGGCTGCCGCGCAGCTCGTCGATCTTGCGGTGCAGCTGCTGCACGGCGATCTCCGCCTTGACGTTGATGCGGAACTCCTGATCGGCCTGCAGGCGGTCCTTCATCGACTGCCGGTTCTGGCTCATCATGATCACCGGCGCCTGCAGCGCGGCGACGCAGGACAGGATCAGGTTGAGGAAGATGTAGGGGAACGGATCGGGCGGCTGGCTCAGCAGCAGCGCCGAATTGGCCAGCATCCACAGCAGCAGGAAGCCGCCGAAGCTGATGATGAAGGTCCAGGAGCCGCCGAAGCGCGCCACCTTGTCGGCGACGCGGTCGCCCAGGCTCATGTTCTCGTCGACGATCTCGTTGACGTTCTGCACCTGCAGACGCGACAGCATCTCGTCGGCGTTGCGCAGGCGCAGCGCCAGCGCGGCGATGAACTGGCGCGCCGCCGGGGGGTGGCTCTCCACCAGGCTGGCGATGGCCTGCAGCGGGATACAGACCAGTACCGAGTCGACCTTGGCGCAGGCGGCGGCGCTGCGCGGCTGGCGGTCGAACACCGCCAGTTCGCCGAAGAAGGAGCCGGGTTCGAAGCTGGCGACCACGATGGGCCCGTCCTGGGCCGGCACGCTGATGTCGACCAGGCCGCTCTCCACCACGTAGAAGTTGTCGGGCGCCTGGCCGTGGCTGAAGATCGGCTCGCCGGCGGCATAGCTGCGCCGCTCGGCCGCGGCCTCCAGCGGCTGCAGCAGCTCGGCCGGCAGGTTGCGGAACAGGATCAGCCCCTGCAGCAGTTGCGTACCTTCCATTGCGATGCTCCCCGGCCGCGGCGGCGGCCCCGGCGCAACCCTAAGGCCGGCGGCGCCGCGGGCGCAAGTCGAGGCGTGCCCCGCGACGTGCGCCCGTTCACGCCGGCCGCGCTCCGGGTATGCTAAACCCGACCAGAAGGCCTCCGACCCCAGAGGGGCTCCCCACAGCGGCAAGACGAAAGCATGGCAGGTCCACAACTCAGCGTGCGCTGGCGGCTGCTGGCCCTGTGCTTCGGGCTGCTCGCCATCGCCGGCAGCTCCAGCCTGCTGCTGGGCTACCTGATCCTGCGCAACCAGGGCGAGCAGCAGGCCCAGCAGGAACAGTACCGCCGCTTCGAGATCATCCAGGGCGCGGGCCAGGCCATCAGCCAGTTCCGCCACCATGCCAGCGCGGTGAACAGCGCCCTGCTGCAGCACGACGCGAAGGCAGAAGCCGCGGCGCGCGAGGCGCGGGACCTCGCCTGGCGCGACGCCGGGGCGCAGCTGGAGCGCCTGCGCGGCTTCGACCCCGCCAGCGCGCAGCGCATCCGCACCGCCCTCGACCTGGTGCCGGGATACACGGGCCAGCTGATCGAGGAGATGCGCGCCGGCAAGCCGGCCGACCCGCAGCTCCTGGGCGAGCTGCAGCGCCAGCTCGACCTGATCGAAGGCACCCTGGACGCCGCCAGCCGGCGCGAGCGCGCCCTGGCCGAGCGGATCCAGCTGGAGGCGCGCGGGCGCGCCGACGCGGCCATCGGCGACGCGGTGGTCCTGGTTCTCGGGGCCGGCGTGATCGGCATCGCGCTGGTGCTGGTGGTGGTGCGCTCGATCATCGAGCCGCTGCGCGTCACCACCAACGCCATCCGCCAGGTCAACGCCGGGCAGCTCGACATCGACCTGCCGCCGATCAGCGGCGACGAGTTCGGCGAGACGGCGCTGGCCCTGCGCCAGTTCCGCGACGGCGCCGAGAAGCTGCGCCGCCTGGCCTACCAGGACCCGCTCACCGGCCTGGGCAACCGGGCCCGGCTCGACGAGACCCTCGATGCGGCGCTGCGCACGGCCGGCACCCAGCCGGTGCTGTTCTATCTGGACCTCGACAACTTCCGCTCGATCAACGACCGCTTCGGGCACAAGGCCGGCGATCTCTACCTGGTCGAGGCCTCGCGCCGCCTGCGCCGGCACCTGCCGCAGGGAACGGAAGTGTTCCGCTACGCCGGCGACAAGTTCATCGCCCTGCTGCGCGGCATCGCCGCGCCGGCCGAGACGCAGCTGCGCCGCATCGCCGAGGCGGCGTTGCGCGGCATGGGCGAGCCGTACCGGCTGGGCGAGCAACTGCTGCACATGTCGGTGTCCATCGGCATCGCCCTGGCGCCCGGCGACGGCGATACCGCCGAGCACCTGATCAGCAGCGCCGAGGCCGCGGGACATGCGGCCAAGCGCAGCGGCCGCAACAACGCGCGCTTCGCCGGCGGGCATTACGCCGGCAAGGTGCGCCGCGAATCGGCGCTGCTCGAGGAGATCCGCCGCGCCGTCGACCGGGGTGAGCTGGAGCTGCATTACCAGCCTATCGTCGACGTCGGGCGGCGGCGCGTCGCCGGCGCCGAGGCGCTGGTGCGCTGGCGCCATCCGCAGCGCGGCCTGCTGCTGCCGGGGGAATTCATCCAGGTGGCGGAGAACGAGGGGCTGATCGGCCTGATCGGCGACTACTGCCTGCGGCAGGCCCACGCCCAGCTCGGGCGCTGGCGCGTCGACGGGCTGGAGCTGCGGGTGGCGGTCAACCTGTCGGCGCGGCAGGTGCAGGACGAGCGCATCCTCGACACCCTGGCCGCCCTGCGCTCGGCCGATCCCGCCGCGGCGGCGCTGATGGACCTGGAGCTGACCGAAAGCGTGCTGTTCGACAGCGCCGACGGCACCCGCCGCATGCTGGAGGAGATCCGCCGCTGGGGCTACCGCCTCGGCATGGACGATTTCGGCACCGGCTATTCCTCGCTGTCCTACCTGCGGCGGCTGCCGGTGGACAAGATCAAGGTCGACCGCCAGTTCGTCACCGACCTGGCCGATTCGCGCCAGTCCCAGGCCATCGTTTCGGCGGTGCTGGCGCTGGCGCGCACCCTGGCGCTGGAGGTGGTGGCCGAGGGCGTCGAGACGCCGCAGCAGATGCGCCTGCTGCACGAGCAGGGTTGCGTGCTGCAGCAGGGCTTCCTGTTTTCCCCGGCGCTGCCGGCGGCGGAATTCGCGCGCTGGGCGGAGCAGTACGGCGCAGGCGGCGGCGCGGCCTAATCGGCCAGCGCCAGCAGCCGCTCGGCGGCGGCCTGCGACACCAGATTCTCGCGGTCGCGCGCGGCGCTTTCCCAGATGCGCGCGGCGTCGCCCGGACGCAGCTGCGCCTGCGCTTCCCAGGCGGCGAGGCGGGTGCGGCGGCAGGGGTGGCTGCGCGCCAGGTCGTCGAGCAGCTGGCGGGTGTCCTCGTTGCCGACGTGGGCGGCCATCCTCAGCACCGAGATGCGGCGCGATCCGTCGAGCTCGGCCGGGTAGTCGAGCAGGGTGCCGCGCTCCAGGTCGAAGAAGTACTGGTCGCGCGTGTGCACTTCCGGGGTGTCGACCATGAAATTGAGGGTGACGCTGAGATCCTCCGGCGGCAGCTGGATATGCACGTCGCGGTTGGCGCGATACAGCATCACCGTGTCCGGCCCGAACAGGACCCGCTCGAGGAAGCGGAATTCCACCTTCTCGCCGGCAAAGCCCTCGAGCCGGTCGTTGTCGTACTCGTGGATTTCGGTGACGTAGCCGGGGCCGTGGTAGCCCACGGTCATGAAGTTGAAATTGTGGTCGTGGGCCACGTGGTAGGCGAACTGGTCCTGGTAGACGCGGCCGCTGGCGACGTCGGCGCTGGACGGCCAGACGTTGGCGCGGACGTAGAACTCGCGCCCCGCGCCGAGGTAGATCACCTGGGCCGAGGCCAGCGCCTGGTTGCGGAAACGGTCCTTCACCTGCCGGTTGATGCGGCGCACCACCAGCTCCCGGTCGTTGGCCAGGGCGCGGAGCATGGGCGCGGCGGCGGCGATGCTGTCCTGGTCGCGCAGGTCGACGTGGGTGTGGACGTGGTCGATGAACTCGTCGAGGCTGGCGACGCGGTCGGTCCGGCAGGGAATGGTCAGGGCCATGGCTTTTATCCGGTGGTCCGGGTGTTGGTCTGAAGGCGGCGCAGGCTGCCGGCGGCGGCGCGGCGCAGGTGCGGATGGGGATCGTCGAGCGCCTGGCGCAGGCGCTGCAGCGCGGCCTCGCGGTCGAGGCGGGCGATGGTCTGCACCGCCGCCCAGCGCACGCTGTGGTTGCGATGGTCGCTCAGGCTGTCCAGCGCCTCCAGCGAGGAGGCGTCGGCGAGGCGGCCGAGGATGTAGGCGGCCACCCGCAGCTGGGTCGAAACCAGCTCGCTGTCGTTGGCCTGCCAGGCGCGCAGGGTGTCGCGCTCGAACAGCCATTCCAGGGTCTGGTAGGCGGCGCTGCTGAACTTGGCCACCGCCAGCGGGCGCTCCACCTTGAAATCGTAGACGTACCGGTCGGAGTCCAGCAGCAGCACGCCGCCGGGAGCGGTGAAGCCGGAGCCGGCCGGCTCCAGGCGCACCTCCGGGTCGAACTGCGCGTTGCGGTAGTTCTCCGGCAGGCGGTAGACGTCGTAGTACAGGCTTTCCGCGCCCAGCGGCGCGAACATGCCGTAGTACGGCGTGCTGTGGATGTAGCGGCGCGGCTGGTCGAACAGCCAGATCGACAGCACGTGGCCACGGCCGCGGTTGAGCACGATCTGGTTCGCGCGCCAGTTGCCCATGTAGCAGGGATCGTCGAGCAGGCGCCGCAGCTCGCGGTTGAACACCGCCGCGAAGGTGCCGTCCACCACCAGCTGGCGGAATGCTTCTTCCAGGCTCCAGAAGGTGTCCGGCGACTCGGCGCGGAAGCGCCGTTCCACCGCTTCGCGGAAACGGCTGAGCTCCGGCAGCGCGGAGGCTGCCGGCGCGGCGGGCGCTTCGGCCAGCGCCGCGGCGCCGGGCGGGAGGGTGGGTGCCTGGATCGGCTGGTTCATGGCGGGCCTGCGAAAAAAAATCGTGGAGGGGACCGGGCGGCGCCGTGCACGGCGTCCGCCCGGCCGGGGCTCAGCCGTTCTCGGGCAGCTGATACGTAAAGATGTAGAACGCCGGCTGGTTCTCTTCGGAAGCGAAAGACTCGACAGCGCCGACGGCGGCGACGTCGTATTCCAGGTCGAGGATCTCGACGGCATCACGGTTTGAAACGGACATGGGATTCACCTGTTGGTTGGGCCCCGATTGATGGGGCGGTTCAACGGTAGGGCGATCCCCGACAACTATCAATAGACAAAACTTTTAACTATACCATTCTAAAAATTAAAAATGTTGAATAATAGTTAAAAAATCGACAAAATTTTTCATGTCATCCCTCTGAGCCCGTGGTTCCCAACATAGCGCTGCGCCGGTCCCGCCAGAAGTGAGCGCTCCCCCGCGCCATCATGACCCCTCGTTTTTCGGTTCGGTTCAGGGGCTTTTGTGCCACTCCGGCGAAACTGCATGAATGGGCTGCCCGTACCGTACCGGACGTGGATCGTTTGGCGGTTTTCCGGCCCGGTCTCATGCCTTGAGCGGCCGCTTCGCTGCCCAAGCGGCGCAATATCCGCGCCCCTGGGCATTCCGTACCGGTTCGTTCGAAACTGGGCTGCTGCGACGCGCCGCCGGATTTTCCATCGCGGCAGTCGGCATCGGCCTGTCCGAGCCGGCGAAGCCACAGGCACGGCTTCGCCCAACTTCAAGAATTCGTAAAACGGGGGGAAACGGGTTGCAGCCGCACCGGCGGTAGGTCCTGGGCGATGGGCGGAGACGATGCCGGCCGGGTTAGCATGCGGGCATGAACGATGTTCCGCAGCGGATGCGCGTGATCGACGTCCCGAGTCCGGGCGATCCGGACGCGTTGTGCCTGGTGGAGCGGCCGACGCCGCGGCCCGGCCCGGGCGAAGTGCTGATCAAGGTCGCAGCGGCCGGCCTCAACCGCGCCGACCTGCTGCAGCGGCGTGGCCGCTATCCGCCGCCGCCGGGCACGCCCAACTGGCCGGGCCTGGAAGTGGCCGGCACGGTGGCGGCGGTGGCCCCGGACGTGACCGAATTCCGGGTCGGCGAGACGGTCTGCGCCCTGCTCGCCGGCGGCGGCTACGCCGAATACTGCGTGGTGCCTCCCGGCCAGGTGCTGCCGCTGCCCCCCGGCGTCGACCTGACCGCGGCGGCGTCGCTGCCGGAGGCGTATTTCACGGTGTGGAGCAATGTCTTCGACCTGGGGCGGCTGCACGCCGGCCAGGTCCTCCTGGTGCACGGCGGCGGCAGCGGCATCGGCGTCGCGGCGATCCAGCTGGCGCGGGCGCGCGGCGCCAGGGTCTATGCCACCGCCGGCTCGGACGAGCGCTGCCGCTTCTGCGAGTCGCTCGGCGCGGAGCGCGGCATCAACCATCGCCGCGAGGATTTCGTCGCCGTGCTGCGCCAGGCCGGCGGCGGCGCCGACGTGGTGCTGGACATCGTCGGCGGCGACTACCTGCCGCGCAATCTCGAAGCCCTGGCCGGCGGCGGACGCATCGTCGTCATCGCCACCCAGGGCGGCACCACCGCCCAGCTGGACCTGCTGAAGCTGATGCTCAAGCGCGCGATGGTCACCGGCACCACCCTGCGGCCGATGCCGGTGGCGTTCAAAGCGGCGATCAAGGCGGCGCTGCTGCGCGAGGTCTGGCCGCTGTTCGGCGACGGCCGGCTGCGCCCGGTGGTGGACCGGGTGTTCCCCCTGGAGCAGGCCGCCGCCGCCCACGCCTACATGGAAAGCGGCGCGCATCGCGGCAAGATCGTGCTGCAGATCGGCGGGTAGCGCCGGGCCGGCGGCGCCGCAATTGCGCGGCGTGCAGGCAACTGTATGCGCCATCCCGGGCCGCGGTGCGCTAGGCTGCGTGCCGGATCGCGAGCCAAGGGGAATCCGGTGCTGAAACTGCTGATCGGGAACCAGCGCTTTTCGAGCTGGTCGCTGCGCGCCTGGCTGCTGCTGCAGCAGCTCGGCATTCCATTCGAGGCACAGGTGCTGCCGTATACGCGGCCGGACTGGGGCGCGGCAGTCCGTTCGCTCAATGCCGCCGGCACCGTGCCGGTGCTGATGATCGAATCCTTCGCTGTCGGCGACTCGCTGGCCATCGCCGAGACCCTGGCCGAGCTGTATCCGCAGGCGGGCGTGTGGCCGGCGGACGCGCAGGAGAGGGCGATGGCGCGCTCGCTGTGCGCCGAAATGCATTCCTCGTTCGGCGCGCTGCGCAGCGAGTGCGCCTTCGACCTGTTCCGCGACGGCGCGCCGCGTCCGCTCAGCGCGCAGGCGGCGGCGCAGCTGGCGCGGGTCGACCGCATCCTCGCCGGCGCGGTGGAGGGCGCGTTCCTGTTCGGCCGGTTCTGCGCAGCCGACGCCTTCTTCATTCCGGTGGGGCTGCGCGTGCTGCAGTACGGCCTGGAGGTGTCGCCGCGCGCCCGCGCCTACATCGAGCGCGCCGCGGCCTTGCCGGCGGTGCAGCTGTGGACCGCGCAGGCGCAGAACGAGCGCGACTGGCCGCCGCTCGGCACCTCGGGCAAGCCCTACCACCGCGCGGTGGTCAGCGGCGAGGACGCGCTGCGCCTGGCGCGGCACTGGGCGGACAGCTGGAATGCGCGCCGGCTCGACGCGGTGCTGGAGCTGTTCGCCGAGGACGCGGTGTTCGTCAGCCCCAAGGCCGAGGTATTCATCGGCCGCGCGCGGGTCGAGGGCAAGGCGGCGCTGCGCGGCTACTGGACCACGGCGCTGGAGCGGATCACGCAGCTGCGGTTCACCCTGGAGACGGCGGACTGGGACGCGTCGACCTCGACCCTGCTGGTGGTCTACGTCGCCGATCTCGACGGCAAGCGCGCCCGTGCCAGCGAGCGCTGGGTGCTGGAGGCGGATGGACGCATCCGCTACGGCGAGGCCTACTACGGCGCTTCGGCCTGAAAGGAGCCTTCATGCAACTGATCGGAATGCTGGATTCGCCCTATGTGCGGCGCGTGGCGATCTCGCTGAAGCGCATGGGCCTGCCGTTCGAGCACCGGCCGGTGTCGGTGTTCCGCCACTTCGAGCAATTCCGCGGCATCAATCCGCTGGTCAAGGCGCCGAGCCTGGTCTGCGACGATGGCGCGGTGCTGACCGACTCCAGCCTGATCCTCGATCACCTGGAGCACCTCGCCGGGCCGCAGCGCGCCCTGATGCCGCGGGAGCTGGCCCCGCGCCGCCGCGCCTTGCAGCTGCTGGGCATCGCGCTCACCGCCTGCGACAAGACGGTGCAGGCGGTCTACGAGCGCCAGCTGCGTCCGGCGGAAAAGCTGCACCAGCCCTGGCTGGACCGGGTGCTGCTGCAGGTGGGCGCGGCCTACGCGGCGCTGGAAGCGGAGATTGCCGCGGCAGGCCCGTACCTGCTCGGGCCGGAGCTGACGCAGCCCGACGTCACGGTGGCGGTGGCCTGGCGTTTCACCCAGTTCACCATCGCCGACCTGGTCGAAGCGTCGCGCTACCCGGCGCTGGCGGCGTGGTCGGCGCGGATGGAAGCGCTGCCGGAATTCGTTTCGACGCCGCTGGACTGAAGCGGCGCGGCGCCGTCAGGCCGGGCCGTCGGTCTCGTAGGCCGACGCGTTTTGGTAGCTGCCGCCGCCGTGCCGCCCGAGCAGGGGCACCGGCTCGCGGCGGAGCAGCTCGAGCAGCGCGCCGAAGCCGGGGGCGAGCTGCAGCAGGGCCATGGGATCGTGGGTGAACAGGAACACGCTGCCGCGGTAGTCGCCGCGGGTCGGCAGCAGCAGCCGCTCGGGCGCATAGCCGAACCCGCCGAAGACCACCGCGCTGTCGATCCAGTCGGGGCGGCCGTAGACCTGCAGGCGCCCGTCCTCCACCGTTTCCATCAGCGGGCCGTCGAGCCGCTCGCTGAGGCTCGCGCGCTCGGCCTCGAGCTCGGCCACCGGATAGAAGAACAGGCCGTTGCCGTCGTTGTCGCGGTCGATGAACAGCGCCGCGCCGTCATGCCGCCGGTACAGCTCCAGCAACTCCGCGCTGGCGCCGTCGAGCGCCGCGCGCAGCTGCTCCAGCGCCGCCGTCGCCGGCGCCGGTCCCAGGGTATGCGATACCGCCACGTGCGGGCGCAGGCTGGCCCGCTCGGCCTCGGCGTAGCGGCGCCACTCGGCGCGGATTGCCGCGGCGTCGGCGTTCTGTGTCCGCCGCGCCCAGTTGAAGGCGGTGAGGACGGCCGGATCCGCGTGGTCCAGGTCGTGCAGCATCTGCTCGTAGGGCGTGCGCTGCGGAATCGGATGGACGAAGCGCGGATTGCGCTGCGCGCAGAACGCCAGGAACGCGCTGATCGTCGCCGGAGCGTTCATAAGTCTTCGTCTTGTCCCCTGGGCGGCGGTTGGCGTACTTGGCGCGGGTAGGGGCGGCCGCCCGGATGCATGTTAGGGCTTCCCGGTGCCGCGGACCGCGCACTGCGTCACGCTCCGGCCCGCAGGGGTGGGACAATGCCGCCTGGATGAAACACCTGCTCGCCATCTACAGCACCCAGACCGGCCGCACCGCGGCGCTGCTCGAAGCGGCGCGCGCCGGCGCCGCCGAGTTCGCCGACGAGGTCGAGCTGCGCGTGCTGCCGGCACTGCGCGCCGGCCTGGAAGACCTGCTGTGGGCCGACGGCCTGCTGCTCGGCACGCCCGAGAACTTCGGCTACATGTCAGGCGCGGTGAAGGATTTCCTGGACCGCATCTACTATCCATCCGAGGGCCGCAAGCTGGGCCTGGCCTATGCGGTTTTCGTCAGCGCCGGCAATGACGGCAGCGGCGCGGTGCGGGCGATCGAGCGCATCGCCACCGGCTGCGGCTGGAACCGGGTGGCCGAGCCGGTGGTGGTGAAGGGAGAGCCCGACGCCGCCGGCCTGGCGCGCTGCCGCGAGCTGGGCCAGACCCTCGCCGCCGGGCTGGCCTGCGGCGTGTTCTGAAGCGGCCGGCGTTTCAGCCGGAGCGGCTGCTGAACGCCGGGGCCAGGCGCCGCTCGGCTTCGACCATCAGGTGCTCGCCGAGGCGTGCCAGCACCGTGCAGGGACCTTCCAGGGGATGATGCACCGCATCGCCGATGCCGATGTGGCCGGCGGTGTACTGGATCAGGGGTTCGACTTCGTCGACGCGGGTTACGAAGACCGATCCAAGGGTCAATTTCGCCATGACGCAATCCTTTGCGTATCCGGTTGAAGAGCGGCGCTGCCAAGGCTCAGACCGGCGCGTTTGCGGCCGGGTTCAGCCGCGCAATCGGCCCGGATGCCGCCATAGTAAATCTATACTCACGAGCAACCGTATGATTCGTGTAAGGATTATCTTGGGGTGAAAGGAAAGCTGACGGCTGGTACAGGTCTGCTTTGTGGATAAAATAAGCAGTCAAGAATTGCAATAAAAACAGGCGCATCGGCCGGGGACAACAGGCCGGGGCGGCTTGGGATCGAAGGGGAACGGCGGCGCTCATGACCACTCGCTATCCAGCGATCCGGGTGACGGACCACGAGCTGTTGCGGCAGCGCGAGGAAGCCCTGTCGCTCAACGAGCGTGCCTGGAACCTGGTCTATGGCTGCCAGCCGGTATCCGAGGTCTGCGGCCACTGCTTCGCCCACGAGCGGCTGCAACGCTTCCACATCAACGCCGGCCGCAGCGTCAACGCGGCCAACCGGCACCAGCCGGTGCTGGTGCAGGAGGCGCTTGCCGAACCCGCGCGCTGGACCACACCGCAGCTGGTGACCGTGGCGCCGCTGGCCGACCTGTTCCAGCCCGGGGTGCCCGCGTCCTTCATCTCGCGGGTCGTGCAGACCATCGCCAGCCATCCGCAGCACTTCTTCCACATCACCACGCGGCATCAGCAGCGCATGCGCGAAGTGCTGGGCCGCAGCCGGCTGCCGGACAATCTCAGCCTCGGCATCGCCGCCGAGGACGCCGCCAGCTACGCCGAGCGCGTACCGTACCTGTTCGATGTTGCGGCGGTGTGGCGGCACGCGGTGCTGGAGCCCCTGCTCGGCCCGGTGAACATCGAGCGCGTGGAGCTGCCGACCCGCGACGTGCTGTGGCCGCTCGAGGGCATCGTGCAGCAGTACCTCGGGCTGGACGACGACGGCCGGCCGCACTGGATGCCGAAGGGCGATCCGCTGCGCCGCTATGAGCCGCTGGACTGGGTGGTGCTCGGCGGCGAGCGCGGCCCCCGGCCGCGGCCGCCGCATCCGGAATGGGTCCGCGCGGTGCGCGACAGCTGCCAGGAGCGCGGCGTGCCGTTCTTCTTCCGCGGCTGGGGCGACAGCGTCATCACCCGCAAGCCGGACCTGGAGGACAAGCACCTGGTGATCGTCTCGCCCGACGGCACCCGCCGCGGGCGCGGCGCGGGCTCGGCCATCAACCGCCTGGCCCTGGGCGAGCAGGACGTGTACTTCACGCGCCTGTTCCAGGGCGACGAGCCGATCCAGTTCTATCTCGACGGCCAGCGCCACCGCGAGGCGCCGGACTACAGCCGCCGCCATGCGCGCCTGCGCCTGGTGGATGTCTCGCCGCTGGCGCGCCAGCTGGTCGAGCGCATCGAGGAGGGCGCCGCGCCGAGCGGCCCGACCACCCAGGAATACATCGACGAGCACGGCGCGGCGGCGCCGCGCCGCAAGGGCGGCGACAAGCGCCGGCCGCGGCGCAACCACACCGCCTCGTTCAAGGCGCAGATCGCGGTGGCGGCGCTGCAGGGCGAGGCCAGCGTGGCCGACCTGTCGCAGCGCTTCGACGTGCACCGCAACCAGATCACGCAATGGCGCGCCCAGTTGCTGGACCGCGCCGCCGAGCTGTTCGACGGCCTTCCCGAGCGGCCGCCGCGGCAGCGGCGCTGAACGACGGGTCAGCCGCCGGTTCCGGTTGTCAGCCGCGGCGCCAGGCTGTTAACTGGGCCACCGGGAACCGACCACTGGCCATCCGAATGTCCGACCTTCTCCTCACCCCCGCCGAAGCGCGCGTGCTCGCCGCGCTGGTCGAGAAATCGATCCTGACGCCGCAGTATTACCCGATGACGGTCAACGCCCTGATGCTGGCGGCGAACCAGAAGACGGTGCGCAATCCGGTGATGAACCTGAGCGAGGGCGACACCGGCGCCGCGCTGAACCGGCTGGAGAGCCTGCGCCTGGCGCAGCGCGACGGCTCCGGCAGCCGCGCGGTGAAATGGCGTCACCAGATGCAGCACCAGCTGCTGCTCAAGCCGGCCGAACTGGCGCTGCTGGTGACCTTGATGCTGCGCGGGCCGCAGACCGGTTCCGAACTGCGCGCCAACGCCCAGATCCTCGGCGGCCCGGCCGAGACCGAAGGCCTGCAGGCGGCCCTTGCCTCGCTGCACGACCGCGCCCAGCCGCTGGTGACCGAACTGCCGCGCGCGGCCGGGCAGAAGGAAGCGCGCCTGGCGCATCTGCTGTGCGGAGCGCCGCAGCCCGGCATGGCGCTGCAGGCGCCGGACCTGTCCGGCCTGGCCGCGCCGGCATCGTCCGCCGTGCCCGGGCTGGCCGAGCGCCTGGCGGCGCTGGAGGCGCGGGTGGACGAACTGGAGCGGCAGCTGGGTTTGAAGCCGGCGCAGTAGCGCCCCGGACAGCGAAAAGGCCGCCCGCGGGCGGCCTTTTCGTGGGTGCCTGAACTCAGGCGTGCTTGGCGTGACGGATGCGGCGGCTCTGGCGGTTCTCCGAATGGTGGATCCTGGCCTGCTCGCGGGCGCCGACGCGACCGTTGGCGGCGGCGTTGGCCTCCTTGCGGTCGTCGCGGGCCTGGCCGTGCTCCAGCCGGCCGACCTGGCGGTTATTGAGCTGGCCGGACTTCTCGCCGTTCTCGATGCGCTGCTCCTGGTTGACGTTGCGCTGCACGTCGGCCTGCATGCGCTGCGAGGACTTCGAATCCGGGTTGCCGGTGACGCCGTTGTGCTTGTCGGCGCTGATGTCGCGGCTGACCTTGTTCTGCGCCGCGGTGAGGCGCGCCTGCTCGGCCGGGCTGAGGCTGCCGTTCTTCAGGTCGCGCGCTTCCATGTTGTCGACGCGCTTTTCCTGGCGCTCGAGCTGGCCCGCCTCCCTGGTGCTGAGCTGGCCCGACTGCAGGCCCTGCTCGATGCGCTGCTGCTGGTTGACGTCGCGCTGGGTGTCGGCCTGGACGGCGTTGCCGTCGGCGAGCGCGGCGCCGCTGATCAGGGTGGCCGCGATCGCGGCGAAAGTCGTCTTGCGGATGTCCATCGGTACTCCTCCGAGTCGGCGCTGGGCCGGTATCGATGTGCCGGGATCGGCACCATGGCGCGCAGCTTGGCAAAGCACGTCTTAACCCTGGATGAACGGATGCCGCGGCCGGGCAGCGGGGAGAAAGCCGCGAACGGCCGGCCTATAATCCGCCTGCCAGTCCCGGGGAGCCGCCATGCCTTCCGCCACGCCGCAGCCGGCGCGCTGCTATTTCGACGTCATCTCGCCCTTCGCCTACCTGCACTTCCACGGCTTGCAGCCGCTGCGCGAACGGCTGCGCATCGAATACCGGCCGGTGCTGTTCGCGGGCCTGCTGCAGCACTGGGGTCATCTCGGCCCGGCCGAGATCCCGGCCAAGCGGCGTTTCATCTACCGCCAGTGCACCTGGGCCGCGCGGCGGCGCGGCCTGCCGTTCCGGATGCCGCCGGCGCATCCGTTCAACCCGCTGCCGGCGCTGCGCCTGATCGTCGCTCTCGGCTCAGGCGAGGCCGTGGTGCGCGAGGTGTTCGGCTTCATCTTCGGCGAGGGGCGCGACGTCGGCGACGCGGCCGAGCTGGCGGTCCTGGGGCGGCGGCTCGGCGTGGCCGAGGTGGCGCCGCTGATCCAGGATCCGGCGGTGAAGCAGCGCCTGCTCGACAACACCAACGCGGCGATCGCCGCCGGAGTGTTCGGCGTGCCGACCGTGGAGTGCCGCGGCGAGCTGTTCTGGGGCGACGACTCGCTCGACCTGCTGGGCGGCTTTCTCGATCAGCCGGAGCTGTTCGCGGAGGCCGAGATGCGCCGCATCGACAGCCTGCCGGCCGGGGCGGAACGGCGGCGCTAGACGGGCGCGGCCCGCTGCGGTGCGCGGGCCAAAAAAAAAGCACCGGCCGTAACCGGCCGATGCCTTCAAGCCCCAAAATTCCTTGGCCGCGCCGCGAGGCGGCGACGGCATGGATGCATTGTCGCCTCCGGCGGCGGCCACCGGCAGTGGTGAAAACTCACTAGCCGCACCGGTACGGCTTCAGGCCAGGCGCGAGGCGATGCGCTGCACGAAGTGGCGCATGGCTTCGGCCGGCTGGTCGTAGTTGAGGTCCGGCTCGCCGAATTCCCGCAGCCACACGGTGAGTTGATCGCGGTACTTGCCCTCGGGATGCTCGGGCGAGAGGATCAGGTAGGCGTGGCCGCGTTTGGCGGCGGGATCGGCCAGCTTGACCGTGATCTCGCGCTGGTTGCGGCTGATGCCGAACTGCGGCACGCGCGGATGGTCGCGCAGCTGCTGCTGCAGTTCGCGCATCGAGGCCACCACCTTGTCCCACTCCTGCTCGAAGTGGGCGAGCCGGTCGTCGCCGCTCCTGGACTCGTCGCGAAAGCTGCGGATGCTCTTCACCTGCTCGAGCAGCAGCTCGCTGGCCGAGCTCCATCCGCCGGCCGGCGGCTCCGCGGCGGCCGGCGCGGGCGGCTGTTCCGGCACCTGGATGCGCTGCGGCTGCGGCGCGGCGTCGCGCTGCAGCCGCAGCAGGAAGTCGGCGATGCGCAGCTCGTCGCCCTCGCGCAGGGTCGCGGCGCGCTCGATGCGGCGGCCGTTGAGCAGGGTGCCGTTGGCGCTGCCCAGATCCTCGACCACCACCTCGGAGCCCTGCGCGCGCAGCCGCGCGTGCTGGCGCGACACCGCCGGGGAATCCAGCACCAGGCCGCGGTCCTTGCCGCGGCCCACCACCAGCGGCGCCTCGCCCAGGGGCTGGCGCCGCAGCTCGCGGCCCTGCGCATCACACAGAATGACGGTCCACATCGCCCGGAACGGCCCTCGGCCCTTTCGACTCGTTTGCCTCTAAGCTAGCCAAGCCCCGCCTCGGTCACAAGAGGCGCGCACCCCTCATCCGGGGCGTCGCGGCCGCCTGGCCGGAACTCCGGGCCGGCGGCGCCACTCTTTGAGACGGCGCTTGCCGCACAATACAGACCGGTCCGCCCGCCGCCCCCAATGAAGCGACCCTCCCGGGTTTTACGTCAGTTCCTGCTGCTGCGCCGGCTGCTGCTGCGCGTGCCGCTGTCCTACCGCGTCGGCGCGGTCAGCCTGGCGCTGGTGGCGGTGCTGGTGTTCAACGCGCTGATCGCCCTGCAATCGGCGCAGAACGTGTTCGAGGAGCAGGAGCGGCTGCGCGCCGGCGTCGGCGCCCAGCACCGCATCGAGATGATCGTGTCGCACGCCAAGGACCTCGAGAACGGCGTGCGCGGCTATTTCATATCCGGCGATCCGCGCTTCCTCGAGCCCTACGAGCGTGGCCGCGCCGCGCTGCCGGGCGAGCTGCGGCAGCTGCATCGGGAGCTGGGCGGCGACGCCGGGGCGGCGCCGCAGCTGGCGCAGTTCGAGCAGGCCGTCGGCAGCCTGCTCGACCAGTCGCAGACCTTCGTCCTGATGCGCGCGCAGATGCGCGACGGCGCCGGCCCGGACCAGCTGGTGCCGCTGGTGGAGCGGCAGAAGGAGCGCATGGACGCGGTGCGCGACAGCGCCGCCGCGCTGGGCCTGAGCCGGGCCCAGGCCAACGATTCACTCGACCGCAGCTCGGCCCAGGCGCGCCGCGGCGCGCGCGTCGCCATCCTGGTGCCGAGCCTGATCTCGGTGCTGCTGACCCTGTTCCTCAGCTATCTGGTGATCCGCGACCTGCGCCAGCGCCAGGCGATGGAGCGGCAGCGCGAGGAACTGCTGCGGCAGGAGCGCCAGGCGCGCGCCGAGGCCGAGGCGGCGAACCAGGCCAAGGACGATTTCGTCTCCACCGTGTCGCACGAGCTGCGCACGCCGCTGCAGGCGATCCTCGGTTGGACCCAGTTCCTGGCGCGCCTGTCGCGCGGCCGCGATGCCGTGCCGGCGGCGCAGGTCGCCACCCAGCTCGACACCATCGAGCGCAACGCGCGGGCGCTGGCGCGCATGATCGACGACCTGCTCGATGTTTCGCGCGCCATCACCGGCAAGCTGTCGCTGGCGACGCAGCGCGTCGACCTGGCCGAAATCGTGCGCTCCTCGGTGGACGTTTCGCGTCCGGCGGCGGCGGCCAAGAGCGTGCAGCTGGAACTGGAGCTGAGCGATGCGCCGCTGTGGATGGTCGGCGACGCCGACCGCCTGCGGCAGGTGGCGATCAACGTGGTCGGCAACGGGGTCAAGTTCACGCCCGCCGGCGGCCGCGTCACGGTGCGGGTCGGGCGCGTCGGCGCGCGGCTGGAGCTGCGTGTCGCCGACACCGGCATCGGCATCGCGCCGGAGCTGCTGCCGCGCATCTTCGAGCGCTACGTGCAGGGCAGCGTGTCCAGCGCGCGCCAGTACGGCGGCCTCGGCCTGGGCCTGGCCATCGTCAAGCACCTGGTCGAGCTGCATGGCGGGCAGGTGGCGGTGCGCAGCGCCGGGCTCGGCCGCGGCTCCGAGTTCGTGCTCGGCTTTCCGATCCTCGCGGTGGAGCCGCCGCAGCCGGCGGCGGTGCCGCGCGCGGCCAGCATGCCGCAGCCGGCGACCGCAGTGGCGGGCGAGACGACGGCGCGGCATCGCCTCGCCGGGCTGCGCCTGCTGGTGGTGGACGACGAGGCCGACGTGCGCGCGGTGCTGGACTCGCTGTTCAGCGCCGAGGGCGCGCGCGTGGTCAGCGCCGCCTCGGCCGAAGAGGCGATGGAGCGGCTGCGCTTCCAGCGGATGGACGCGGTGCTGTCCGACATCGGCATGCCCGGCACCGACGGCTACGCCCTGGCGCGGCGCATCCGCGCGCTACGCGAGCGCGAGAGCGGCACGCCGCCGTCGGTGCCGCTGATCGCGTTCACCGCGTTCTCGCGCGAGGAGGATGCGCGCCGCGCGCTCGACAGCGGCTTCGACGCGCATGTCGCCAAGCCGGCCGACCTCGAACGGCTGATTTCGGTGCTGCGCCGCTGCGCCGGGCCCTCGTCGCACCTGCCGATCGAAGTGACGGCGCACGAACCGCGGCGTTAGGGCCGGCGAGGCTGCTTCGAATCGCGGGCCAGGCCCGCCGGGCCCTGGCGCGGCGGCAGCAGCAGGCGGGTCAGCGCCTGTTCGGGCCGCACTTCCAGGCGCAGCCCGGACGGCTCCAGGAGCAGGGCCAGCGCCGCCAGCAGGCCCGCGCCGTCGGTTTCGGCCAGCTCGCGTCCGAGCGCGTCCGCCTCGCTCGGCGCCTGCAACTCCAGGCTCACACCGTGCGCGCCGCTTTCCGCCGCCAGGAGCATCTCGGCTTCGCTTTCGCCGACGCGGTTGTGGCGCGCGCCGTCACAGGCGGCGAGCAGCAGGGTGATCAGCGCCAGCTCGGCCTCGGCGGCGCCGCGCGGCAGTTGCGCGCCGCCGAGCGCGTCGAGGCCGACGCCGCGCAGGTGCACCCCTTGCAGTGACAGGTAGCCGCGCAGCAGGCCCAGGCTGCGCTCGACCACCACGGCAAGCCCGGCGCCTTCGTCGCCGCCGAACCACAGGGCCGCCATGGCGTCCTGGCGCCGGCCCAGCTCGCGCAGGCGCTCGCGAATCACCGCCGCGCTTTCGAGCGCGCGCTGCGCGGCGCCGGGGCGTTCCCCATTGGACAGTGAGCGTTCGATCAACTCGGCGTGCAGCGACAGGGCGTTGAGGGGGCTGCGCAGCTGGTGCAGAACGCTGCCGGCCAGCCGCCCGCCGAGCAAGCCGCGCAGGGCGGTGAGCAGGCGGGCGCGGCTTTCGTCCACCGCCTGCGCCGCCCACAGCGGCCGGTCCTGGTCGATGCGCCGCAACCTCCAGGCGGCGCCGGAGGAATCGCAGGCGCTGAGCAGCTGGCCCGGCGCGGCCGGCAAGGCCAGCGCCGCGAGCAGGGCGGGCGAGGCGGCCAGCGCGGCGTGCCCGGCCAGGGGCGCCAGGCGTTCGGCCTGCGGCTGGTACAGCGGCGCACCGGGCAGCGGCGCCAGCCGCCAGTGCGGCGGCGCCGTGGTGCCGGCGGGAGGCAGGTCCAGCACGGGCGGCTCAGCCGGCGAGCGCGGCGAGGATGCGGGCGTGGTCGGCCGGCTTGGCCAGGCTGTGATGCACGGCGAACGGCGGCTCGGCGGCGGCGATGGTCCTGGCCGGGTCGCCGCTGCCGCTGAGCGCGATCAGGCGGGCCGGCTCCAGCCCGGCGTCGTGACGGCGGCGCTGGTAGTCCATCACCAGGTGCAGGCCGCTGGCGCCGCCGCCCAGGCACAGGTCGAAGATCACCGCCTGGCCGCTGAGATCGGAAGTGGCGTTGCGGAAACTGGCGCCATCGTGCGCCTGCCGCACCTGGTGATGATCGAGGCTCAGCAGCGCGGCCATCGCCTCGCGCGCGTCGGCGTCGTCTTCCAGCAGCACGATGTTCATCGACTCTCCCTGTCCCTCAGCGCTCCGTTTCCCTGGCTTCGAAGCGCTTGAGTTTGTTGTACAGGGTTTTCAGGCTGATTCCAAGCTGCGCCGCGGCGCGGGTCTTGTTGCCGCCGCATGCGGCGAGGGTCTGCAGGATGATGTCCTGCTCGGCGTCGCGCAGGCGCGTGCCGGCCGCCGCCGCCACCACGGGCTGCGCAGCCGCGGCCATCAGGATCGGCGAGCCGCCCTCGGGCAGCAGCAGGTGCTCGGGCTCGATCACCTCGCCGGCGAGCAGGCGCGCACGCTCGATCACGTTGCGCAGCTCGCGCACGTTGCCGGGCCAGTCATGGGCGCGCAGGCGCTGCATCGCGGCCGCGGAGATGCGCTGCGCCGGCGCCGCGGCGGCGCCGGGCTGCGACAGGAAGCGCTCGGCCAGCATGGCGACGTCGCCGTCGCGCTCGCGCAGCGGCGGCAGCGTGATCGGGAACACCTGGAGGCGGTAGTACAGGTCGAGGCGGAAGCGGCCCTGCTCGACGTACTGCATGGGATCGCGGTTGGTGGCGGCGACGATGCGCACGTTCACCGGCAGCTCGCGGTCGCCGCCGACCCGCACCACCGTGCCGGTCTCCAGCACGCGCAGCAGCGAGGCCTGCAGGTCCACCGGCATCTCGGTGATCTCGTCGAGGAACAAGGTGCCGCCCTCGGCGCGCTCGAAGATGCCCTTGTGGGTGCGCAGCGCGCCGGTGAAGCTGCCCTTCTCGTGGCCGAACAGTTCGCTGGCGATCAGCGATGGCGACAGCGCGGCGCAGTTGAAGGCGACGAAAGGACCGTCGCTGCGGCCGGACAGGCGGTGCAGGCAGCTGGCGGCCACCTCCTTGCCGGTGCCGCTTTCGCCCTGCAGCAGCACCGTAATGTCGCTGCTGGCGGCGCGGGCCAGCAGGTCCTGCGCCTGGCGCATCGCCGGCGACTGGCCCGGCAGCAGGTCGGCGGCGTCGCTGCCGTCCACCGCGGCCGGCCCGGCGCCCGACGGCCGCGCCGTCACTTCGCCGGCGGCATGGCCGACGCGTGCCAGCAGGTTGCACAGCTCGGCCAGTTCCACCGGCTTCATCAGGTAGTCGAAGACCTGGTGTCGCAGCGCCTCCACCGCGGTGCGCACGCTGCCATGGCCGGTCAGCACCACGAACTGCCGCGCGCGCTCGCGCGGCGTCTGGCGGATCAGCTCGAAGCCGCTGCCGTCGGGCAGATCCAGGTCGACCAGCACCAGGTCGTAGGCCGAGGCGGCGAGGGCGCGCCCGGCGGCGGCGAGGTCGGGGGCGCAGTCCACGGTGTAGCCCTCGCCGCCCAGATAGGCCGCGAGGTCGCGGGTCAGTTCGTAGTCGTCGTCGACCCACAGGACGCGCAGCGCCCCGGAGTCCGCTTCCTTCGTCATCCAAGGGTCCCGAGCTGGGGGTGGTCGCAGGCAGCCGTTACACGGTCAGCCTCCCTCTTACCGGTAATTTTTACACAGGTCACCGGCAAACTTCAGGCGCCGACGCCGCCCAAAGCTTGTTCTTGAAATTTAACATTTTGATTTTAAAAGAATAAATGAAATAAGACCGTCTGTCCGAAGAGCTGGCATGAGGCTCGCAAAATCAAATGCACAGGGTCGGTTCAGCACGATTCGGACCGGCCAGGGCAAACAAGGACCCGAGGACGCCCGTCATGATCCAAGCGCTCGCGCAACACCGCCTTCTCAGGAAAGGCGCCCTGCCGGTCCTGTTCGGCTGCCTGATGCTGGGCCTGAGCCATCCGGCGCATCACGCCAGCGCGGCCGCCAGCGCCGCCGCCGGCACGCCGGCGCACCGGGGGGCCGACAAGCCGCATCTGCTGCGCGCGTTCTCCGCCGGCGGCGAAGCGACGATGCGCGATTTCGGGCCGCTGCCGGCCTATGTGCCGGACGGCGGCGACATCCGCAGTTGGTCGACTTGAGGAGATCGAACGATGGCTTACTGGTCCGTTGCCTTCGTCGCCATTGCCCTGGTCGCCGGCATCATGGGCGTCGGCGGGATTGCCGGGCTGTCCTGGCTCGCGGCGACCGGCCTGTTCCTGGCCGCCCTGCTGCTGGCCTTGTTCCCGGTCGTGCTGGGTCAGCAACAGGAAGCGCCGCGCCGGCGCGGCGAACGCCGCCCCGACTTTTGAACCGCGCGCCCCCTCAATTCCCGATTTATTTATGCATCCAAGCGGAGATAGAACCATGAGCATCGACAAAATCCTGCGCCGGCACCAGATGATCAGCGCCTGCCTGAACGAGCTGTCCCAGTATCGCGAGCAGATGCAGTGGGACGGCGTGCTGCACCCGGTCAACCCGCTGGTGCGCGACCTTTACCAGGCCCAGGAGCGGCTGCTGACCGCGGTGGAGCGGGTGCTCGACCAGATGCCTTCGCGCATCGCGGCCTGAGCGGCATCGCGGATGAAGACCCTGCAGACACTGCGAAGCGCGCTGCTCGCGGCGGTGCTGGGTCTTGGCGGCGGCGTGGTTTTCGCCGCCGCCGGCGACGAGACCACGCCGCACAGCGATGGCCTCGGCGCGGCCATCAGCGACACCGCCATCACCGCCAAGGTCAAGGCCAGGTTCCTGCAGGAGCGGCGCCTGGGCAAGTCGGACATCAGTGTCACCACCACCAATGGCGTGGTCACCCTGACCGGCACGGCCCCGGACGAAGACACGGCCGGCGCGGCGCGGGACCTCGCCGCCGCCGTCGACGGCGTGAAATCGGTGGACGACCAGATCGGCACGCCTTCGCTGGCCGACAGCGTCGCGGCGAAGACCGACAAGGCGGCGGCCAGGACCCACCGCTTCGCCTCCGACAGCTGGATCACCACCAAGGTCAAGTCCGACCTGCTGGCGGACAACATGACCAAGGGACTGGACATCAGCGTCAGGACCAGCAACGGCGTGGTGGCGCTGAGCGGCAATGTCGGCAACAGCGACGCCGCGGACCACGTCAAGGGCATCGTCAGCAAGATCAGGGGCGTGAAGAGCGTGGACACTTCGGGACTGAAGACGTCCGGCAGTTGAGGTTCCTGCGCCGGATCAGGGATGGATCCGGCTGGGGGCTGGCGGCGGGCATGCCGCCAGCCCCCGCCACGGAAGGCGGATGCGGGAGGGAAACCCCGGGCGAGATCAACCCAGGGAGCGACACCGTCGCGGCAGGATGCTGCGGCGGAAGCCAGGTCGGGGACGGGCAAGGCGCAAGGCATCCGCGATGCCTGCCGCCTTGCCCCGGGAAATGCGCCACGGACGGCGCGTTCCCCGACAGCTGGCGCCGCCGCGCTCAGCTGCCGCGGTGCAGGGCCTGGCGCACCACCATGCGGATCAGCGCCGGATAGCTGATGCCGGCCTTCAGCGCCGAATTGGCCAGCTCGTCGTTGCGGGCGATGCACGGGTTGGCATTGGCCTCGATCACGTGGACCACCCCGGCCGGCGTCACGCGCAGGTCGAAGCGGGCATAGCTGCGCAGGCTCAGCGCGCGGTACGACCGCTTGCACAGGTCGTGGATGCGCTGTTCCAGCACGTCGTCGAGCGCCTCGGCGAAGCCGTCCCGGATGCCCCAGCGCTCGCGGTAGGCGTCGTCCCATTTGGCCTTGTAGGTGGCGATGCGCGGCTCGTCGCTGGGCCGCTGGCCGAAGCTCAGCTCGCGCGGCGGCAGCACCCGCAGGCGCTGGTCGCCGATGATGCTCACGTAAAGCTCGCGGCCGTCGATGTATTCCTCCACGATCGCATCCATGTGGAAGCGCTCGTGGATCATCTGCACGCGCTCGACCAGCCCCTTCTCGTCGTCGACCACCGAGGCCTGCGAGATGCCGCGTGAGGCCTCTTCGGTCAGCGGCTTGACGATGCACGGCAGCTTCAGGGTGCGCGGCAGCCACACCTTGTGGCCCTGGTGGAAGATGTGGAAGCGCGGGCCGCGCACGCGGTGGAAGCGCAGGATCTTGCGGCACAGGCCCTTGTCGTTGCACAGCGCCAGGGTCGAGGACGAGGCGCCGGTGCAGGGCACGCCGAGCAGCTCGATCACCGCGGCGATGTTCTTGTCCCAGCGCGTCACCTGGTGGAAGGTCTCGACCAGGTTGAACACCACGTCCGGCCTGAACGCTTCGACCTCGTCGAGCAGCATCCGCACGTCGTCGTAGAGGCCGAGCAGGCGCACGTCGTAGCCGTTTTCCAGCAGCGCCTGGTAGACGTCGTTCTCGACGTAGCCGAACTCCGGATCGGCGAATTCGGCGGTGTAGTCGTGGTCCCGTTTCACCGCGTAAGGCATGTCGAAGGCGAGCAGCACCCTCAGTTTCCTCGCGGGCTCCTTCCGGTTGGGGATCTTCTTGGCTATGGCTTCCCCCGCAGGCGGTTGGTATGGCGGTAGTTCATCAGCAGGGTGGTGACGTAAGTCGACAGCTGCAGCACGGCCGCCGCCTCGCTCTCGCCGGTGACCAGGCGCAGCGCGCGGGCGCGCTGGTGGATGGCCTTGATCACCTCGTTGACCATGTAGCGGCCCTCGCCGGTCCAGCCCGCCACCGCGGCCAGCAGCTGGCGCCGGTGCGCCTGGATCAGCGTGGCGACGCGCAGCCGCGTCTCCCCTTGCGCCTGGCCGCGGCTGAACATCCGGAGCAGGTTGGCGTCGTGGAAGTCGGGGTAGTTCTCGGCCTCGGCCTCGCGGCGGCGCTGGTAATGGCCGCGCAGGGTGCTGCGCAGGCGCGAGGCCTTCCAGTACTCGCGGCCGTGCGCCTTGAGCGGCGGCTTGCCGGCGATGCTGTGCATCAGCTTGTCGACGTAGAGCAGCTTGTCCAGCGCCTTCCAGCCCTGGTACTCCTTGCGCCAGTCCAGTCCCGGCGTCAGCCACACGGCGAAGGTCTCGACGAAATCCTCGTCGGGGTGGTACTGCGCGTAGTAGTGGTCGAGGTGGCGGACGAAGCTCTTGCTGTAGGGGCGGAAACGGTAGGTGTCGCCGTAATGCTCGGAGGGACTGCCGAACACCTTCTGCCAGCTGCGCCGCCGGTGCAGTCCGAAGGCGTAGCTCAGTGCGTGGCCGGCCTCGTGCCGCAGCAGCTGCATGCACCAGTCCGGGGTCTCGCCCTCGGCCTCCAGCATCATCTTCTTCTCCAGCGCCACCAGCCGGGGGTGCGCCAGATAGAAAGGGATGCCGATCACCGGCTCGCCTTCGGGAGTCAGCCACTCGTCGGCGAGATAGCAGTGCGGCTCGAACAGGATGCTGCGCGCCTTGAGCTCGGCGTGCAGCTGCGCGGTGCGCGGTTCGAGCCAGGTGCCGGCGATGGCGATGGGCAGGTCGCAGATGCGCAGGTCGAGCAGACGCTCTTCCGCAATGCTGTCGAGGTCGACCGGCTCGGGCGTTTCCGCCATCTTTTCTCCCAGGCATCCCGCCGCGGCCGTCGCGCCGCGGTGCTACACCATAACATCCCGGCCGTGGCCGGGCGCCTCAGACGGGGCGCAGGGGCAGGGTGGGAGAGGCGGCCGGGCGCGTGCGGAAGCTGCGCGAGGCGGCGCTCGGCCGGCGCCGCGGCGGCTCGGCCGGGTCCGGGCGCGGGGACCGCGCCGGCAGGTCGGGACGCAGCAGCAGCGGCGCCGGCGTGGCGAACATGCCGAGCGCATCGAGCCGGTGGAGGCCAAGGCCGAAGGCGCGCAGCAGGTCCTCGCCGGCGCGGCCGAAGATCCGCTCCAGCAGTGCCGGTTCGGCCGGACGCGGCTGGCCGTCCTCGAACAGCACCGCGCCCGCCCCCGCATCGTCGAGGGGACGGCAGGCGAGGCTCCGGCCGCTCTCCGCCTGCCGCGGCTGCACGCTGACCCCGGTCAGGAGCAGGGATTCGAGGCCTTCCACGTAGAGGCGCTGCGCCTCCTCGACGCAGGCCTCGGCCGAAGCGCACAGCCACTGCGCATGCTCCAGGCGCGCCACCGCTGCCGCGGCGCTGTGGGGCGCGCGCGCCGCCCGGTAAAGGCCGCGCGCCCAGGCCAGCGTATTGCGGGCGGAAGTGCCCAGGCCATGCCAAGCCTGCCGGGTGGTCATCACCATGCCTCCTTTGGTCGCGCCCGTTGCGGGCAGCGGGCGTTCTTTTTCGGTCCTGCTTCTTAGACCGCGCTTCGGCGGCCGAAGCACCCGCTATTAATGTCGTGAAATCAGCCACATAACGTGAGGCGCTGTGCATTGTCACGGCCGCAAAGCTTGTTACACTGCGATGGCTCTCCGGCACCACGGTCAGGAAGACCATGTCCGCGCCACTGATCATCTGCGAGTGCTGCGATGCGGTTTACCGCCGCGCGCCGCTGGCCGGCCGCGCCACCGCGCGCTGCCGCTGCTGCGGCACGCCGCTGTACAAGAGCGGCCGCGTCAACCTCGGCCACATGCTGGCGCTGGTCTGCGCCGCCTTCGTGGTGTTCCTCATCGCCAATGCCTATCCGCTGATGACGCTGGAAGTCGGCGGCAAGTACAGCGAGGCGAGCCTGTGGGACATGATCGTCGACACCTACCGGTCCAATGTCAGCCCGCTCGCGGTGGTGGCGGCGCTCACCGTGTTCTTCTTCCCGCTGCTGCAGATCGGCCTGTACGCCTGGGTACTGCTGTCGCTGCGGCGCGGCCGGGTGCCGCTGCCGTTCATCGGCATCATGCACGCGCTGCGGCAGATGCAGCCCTGGACCATGGTCGAGGTGTTCATGCTCGGGTTGCTGGTGGCGGTGGTGAAGCTGGGCAGCATGGCCACCTCCACGCCGGGCCTGGGCATGTGGGGCTTCGCCGTGCTGACGGTGCTGCTGACCCTGCTCAATTCCTGCGACCTGGAACAGCTGTGGGAGCGCGCCGACGCGATCCGCCGCGGCGGCGAACGGCCGGCGGCGCCGCAGCCTCGCGCGGCGGCGCCGGGCCGCGGCAGGCCGGCGCTGCGGCGCGGCGGCGAGATGCGGCTGATCGGTTGCCGCGCCTGCGGCCTGGTGCTGCGCAGCGCGGCGCCGGACTGGGCCGGGCACTGCCCGCGCTGCGACCATCCGCTGCACCGGCGCAAGCCCGACAGCCACACCCGCACCTGGGCCCTGCTGATCGCCGCGGCGATCCTCTACGTCCCGGCCAACGCGCTGCCGGTGATGCACACGGCGACGCTGTTCAGCGCCGAGGACAATACCATCCTCTCCGGCGTGGTCGAGCTGTGGAGCGGCGGCGCCTGGGACCTGGCGGTGATCGTGTTTGTCGCCAGCATCGCGGTGCCGTTGATGAAAATGGCCTGCCTGGCGCTGTTGCTGCTGAGCAGCCGCGCCGGCTCGCGGCGCTGGCAGCGCCAGCGCACCCGCATCTACCGCATGGTCGAGTTCATCGGCCGCTGGTCGATGCTCGACGTGTTCGTGGTGGCCCTGCTGCTGTCGCTGGTGCGCTTCGGCATACTGGCGGAAGTGCGGGCCGGGCCGGGCATCGTCGCCTTCTGCGCCGTGGTGGTGCTGACCATGCTGGCCTCGATGAGCTTCGACCCGCGCCTGATCTGGGACGCGGCGGAAGGCCCGTTGCGGAACCCGGCGCCGGGCGCGGCGTCCAAGCAGTCAAACTAGAACGCCACAATGACCGACCCCGATTTCCACGAGTTGCCCGAGCCGGAGCGCAAGCCGCGGCATCGCTGGAGCGTCTCGTTGATCTGGCTGGTGCCGATCGCCGCCGCCGTGGCCGGCCTGGTGCTGGTGGTGCGCACCTACCTCGAGGAGGGGCCCACCATCAGCATCAGCTTCGAGACCGCCGAGGGCCTGGAAGCCGGCAAGACCGAGGTGCGCTACAAGAACGTGGTGGTGGGCAAGGTGCGGCGCATCAACATGAGCCGTGACCACAGCCAGGTCATCGCCCGCGTCGACCTCACCAAGGAGGCGTCGGATATCGCGGTGGCAGACTCGCGCTTCTGGGTCGAGCGGCCGCGCGTCGGCATCTCCGGCGTCTCCGGCATCGAGACCCTGGTCTCGGGCGCCTACATCGGCGTCGACATCGGCACGTCCGGCGAACACAAGACGCAGTTCACCGGCCTGGAGAAGCCGCCGCCGGTGACGCACGACATGAAGGGCAAGCTGTTCATGCTGCACACCACCGACGCCGGCTCGCTCGGCATCGGTTCGCCGGTGTATTACCACCGCATCTCGGTGGGCAAGGTGGTCGATTCCGACCTCGACCCGGACGGCAAGCACGTCACGGTGCAGATCTTCGTCGACGCGCCGAACGACCGCCTGGTCACCGAGAACTCGCGCTTCTGGAACGCCAGCGGCGTCGACCTGTCGCTGAACGCCTCCGGCCTGAAGGTCAACACGCAGTCGCTGGCGACGGTGATCGCCGGCGGCGTGGCATTCCAGCCGTTCCAGGAGGACGAGCCGGGCGGCCCGGCCGCCGACAAGGCCGACTTCTACCTGTTCTCCGACCAGAGCAGCGCGCTGGCGCCGCCGGACGGCCCGGCGGTGGCGATCCTGATGCACTTCCAGCAGACCGTGCGCGGCCTCAACAACGGCGCGCAGATCGACTTCCACGGCATCGCCTTCGGCGCGGTCAAGGCGATCCAGCTGCAGTTCGACAAGCAGCGCAAGGAGTTCTACACCGACGTCCTCGCCGACGTCTATCCCGACCGCCTCGGCGCGGCGATGAAGTCGATGCGCGAGCTGGAGAAGAGCAGCAACATCACCGCCGCGCAGATGTGGGAGCGCATGATCGAGCGTGGCCTGCGCGCGCAGCTGCGCTCGGGCAACATCATCACCGGCCAGCTCTACATCGCGCTGGATTTCGTCAAGAATCCACGGCCGGTGCTGTTCGACTCCAGCGCCAAGCCGCTGGTCATCCCGACCGCGCCGGGCAGCATGGAGGAGCTGCAGGAGCAGATCCAGAACATCGTCAAGAAGCTCAACGAGATTCCGTTCGGCCAGATCGGCAACAACCTCAATTCGACCCTGAGGAACGCCAGCCAGCTGCTGGCGCAGCTCGACAAGGAGCTGGTGCCCGAGGCCAAGGCCACGCTGCACGAGGCGCAGGGCGCGTTGCGCTCGCTCAACCAGGGCCTGGCCTCGCCGGACTCGCCGCTGCAGCAGAACGCGCAGCGCACGCTGGAGGAGGTGAACCGTGCCGCGGCCTCGTTCCGCGCCCTGGCGGACTACCTCGAGCAGCATCCCGAGTCGCTGATCCGCGGCAAGTCCGCGGAGCAGGAGCCGGCCGCGGATTCAGGCAGGAAATGAGCGCCATGACCATCCACCGCAGCATCCCCGTCCTCGCCTGCGCCGCGCTGGCCGCCTGCGCCGAGGCGCCGACGCAGTTCTACACCCTGCTGCCGCCGCCGGCCGCGGCGCCGCCTGCCGCCGCGGCGGCGCCGTACCAGATCGATGTGCAGGGCGTGGAGGTGCCGCCGCAGGTGGCGACCCAGCAGATGGTGGTGCGCACCGGCGCCGGCGAGCTGGTGCCGGTCGATACCCGGCGCTGGATCGCGCCGCTGGGCGACGAGATCCGCGATGCGCTGTCGGCCAGCCTGGCCCGGCGCCTGGGCGCGCACGACGTGCATGGCCTGTCGCACGCGGTGTTGCCCGAGGGGCAGGGCCTGCCGACCTGGCGCATCAGGCTCAGGGTGCAGCGTTTCGAGTCGGCGCTCGGCGCCAGCGCCCGCATCGACGCACTGTGGACCCTGCGCCGCGGCGACGATGCGGCCGCGGCGCTGACCTGCGCCAGCAGCGTCACGGAAAGCGTGGGGCCGGGCTATGAAGCCCTGGCCGAAGGGCACCAGCGGGCGGTGGCGAAGCTCGCCGCGCGCATCGCCGCCGCGCTCGGCGGCGCGCAGAACGGCGCGGCGCGCTGTCCGGCGGACTGAAGCCGCCGGACAGGATCAGCAGGGGTTCAGAGCGGCTGGGTGGCGCCGAAGCGGCGCCCGCCGACCAGCACGCCGCTTCGCCAGCGCGCCACGATCTCGCCCAGTCCGTTCCAGTCCTGGCTGCTGCCTTCGACCAGGCGCAAGTCGGCCCGCGCGCCGGTGACGATGGCGCCATGGTCGCCGGGCGCGGCGCCGGCCTTGCCGTCGGCCGTGTCGGAGGTCTCGGGCATCAGGGTCTTGCCGGTGGCGTCGATCAACACGCCGCCGCGCGGCAGGCCGACATCGGGCCCCACCGCCAGTACCAGGCCGTGCTGCACCCGCACCTGGGTACCGGCCGGCAGCCAGCGCTCGCCGTCGAACACGCGGGCGCCGACGATGGTGAAGGCCGGTCCCTTGTTGCTTTCTTCCTGGGCCTGCAGGGTGCCAGCCCGGCTCAGGCCGGCGCACAGCGCGCCGCAAAGGGCGAGGGAGGACAGAAGCAACAGGCGCTGTTTCATGGCATGCCTCGGACTGGCCGCTGGACTGCTCTTGAGGCGGCACCTTAAGAGGCCGCCGCGGCGCCTGGCGAGGCTTTAGGGACGAACCGGCGAAGCCCTGGGACGAGCCGGTTTTGCCCGGGGATGGTGGCCGCGGGGCCTTGGCCGGGGCCGATTTGCACCGTCCGGCCGGGGGTGGCACCGAGGCCGGCGACGGCATGGACGCCGTGCCGCGCGCCGGCGCGCGGCTGTGGCCGGGCTGCGGCTGGCCCGGGCCCGGGCCCGGCCGGGCCCCGCCGGCATCCAGGCTCAGGCCGGCCCGGCCCTCAGCGGCAGTGGTAGTAGCCGCAGTGGTGGTAATAGCCGGGACCCACCGGCACGACGACACAGCCGGCGGCGAGAAGGGCGGAACTCAGCAGCAGCATCCGTAAGATCGTGCGCATGGCGTTTTCTCCAGGTCGGTGAACGCGTCCCCACAGTAGGGTCCGGGCACTGAACGCCTTCTGAATTCCGCCCCACCCCTGGGTTAACAAAGGTAAATGCGGAACTCGCCGCCACTCGGCCGGCAAGCCCAGCCGCTACAGGCGCGACACCCAGGGATTGCCCCGCACGTAGAAGCGCAGCAGGCGCCGCGCCCAGCGCCCGGCGTAGTCCACGCCGATGCGCGGACGGCGCACGATCGCGATGCGCGGCTGCGGCTGCGGCGGCTCCTCGATGTGGAACTCGGCGCTGAGCAGGTCGTGGCCGTTGAGGCGGCGGTCGATGCCCATGGCCCGGCACAGCAGGCCGGGACCGTTGCTGCGCAGCTCCACGCCGCGCACCGGCTCCAGCGCGCGCAGCAGCACGGCCGAGGCCAGGCCCTCGGCCTGGGTGACCACGTTCATGCAGTGATGCATGCCGTAGATCAGGTAGACGTAGGCGTGGCCGGGAGGCCCGAACATCACCTCGGTGCGGGCGGTGCGGCCGCGCGACGAGTGCGCCGCCAGGTCGTGCGGACCGAGGTAGGCCTCGGTCTCGACGATGCGGCCGACCCGCTCCACGCCGCCGCTGCGCAGCACCAGGTGCTTGCCCAGCAGCTCGCGCGCAACCTCGATGGTGTCGCGATCGTAGAAAGCGCGTGGCAGCACCAGCGCGAGGCCTCCGCGGGCGAAGATGGAATGCGGAGTTTAAGGGGCCGCCGCTCCCGCCGCGCGGCGCTCAGGCCGGAGCTTTGAGGCGCCGCTGCAGGTCCGCCAGCTTTTCCTGCACGGCCCGCAGCTGCTGGATCTTCTGGGCAATGCCGGCCTTGTCCGGGATCGAGTTCCAGTCGAAGGCCTTGCCGTGCATCAGGTGCAGCGGCATGTGGCCCAGCGGCGGAGGCGCGTTGGCGAAGGTGGTGTCTTCGGGGGAGGCGGCCAGGGCGCTGCCCATCGCCGCCAGGATTTTGCCGGCATGCTGCAGCGCCGAACGCAGCTCCCGGATCTGCGTACCGGTCTCTTCCTGCTCAAGCAGCAGCCTTGCCCGCTCTTCGCGATCCATATCCGCTCCCTGCGCCAGCCGCGAACTATGCCGGCTCCCGCGGGGTCAATCAGAGAACCAGTTCACACAACCGGCCTGCGCCGGCCGGTCAAGCCCCGGGGCTTGTATAGTAGGCGGGCACAGGCAACGATGACAGTGACCATGACCCTGAATATCACCGACCTGACCCGCAAGGTCGCGATCCTGGACCTGTTCCGCCAATGCCACGCCGACCGGGCCGGAGCCCCGGTGCTGTTGACGGTGCTGATGGTGGCCTGGAACGAAAGCGGCCTGCGGGCCGACGACCTTTCGGTCGGTCTCAACGAGATGCTCGAAGCGGGCACCGTGAGCCTGGATGCCGACCCGAAGAGCCCTTCGGTCGCGCTGACCCCGGCCGGCATGGCCTGGATCGACCAGCTGGACCCCCATGTCCGCCAGGAGCAGGAGCGCATCCTGCGCTCGCTGCGCCTGCGCGCGGCGAACAAGCCCCCGGAAAAGCTGACCCCGGGCCAGGAGCCGCGCTGGCGCATCATCGACCGGCGGCTGCAGCTCGACTGAGCGCTACTGCCTGGTCGCGACCAAGGCCAGTGCGTATTGATGCTGCGCTACGCTGCCGTTGCTGGCGTCGTCCAGTTCCATGACCAGGGTATCCGCGGTAAGGCTGCCCCCCAGCGGGGAGTGTCCCGACGCGGGCAAATGGCTCGCCAGCCCACTCAATGCGATGGAGCCGGTGGAGCACGTGCCGGTTGCCATGAGGTGCGACACGTTGTAAGTGCCATCGGGTGTCGCGGTGCCCGAAAAATTGCAGCCGCTCGCCGAGGACAGCGTGAAACTGGTCGAGCTGCTGAAATTGACGGTGTAGGTCGTGGCAACGGTGGGGAATCCTTTGGCGGCCACGGCCGAGGGGCCGGTCGTGGCGGTATATGTGCCGGCGGGAATGGCGCTGGAGCTCAGGGCGGGATTGTCGAGGATGACATGAGCGCTATTGCTGTATCCCCCGGGGAAAGGAAAGCTCAGAGCCGCTTGCAGGCCGTTGCCCGACGAGGAGGAAGTGCCGCTCAAGTTAGCGTCGACCACGATCTGGGTGGTGCCATCGCCCAGGTTGCCGGTACCTCCCGCATAGGCAGTGAAAAAGCCGCCTATTGTGGAGCTGCCCGTGCTGGAAGCCACCTCCAGATTGAAGATGGCCTGGCTGCCATTGGTTTGCGTGTCGGCGAGGAATCCGTTGCCGTCGCTGGCGATGACGCCAAAAACAACGTCCTGCTGAGTTGAGGGTGCAGGAAAGCCTCGCGTACTGTTGCCGGTATAGCCGAAGAAGGTGCCTTGGAGCACCCCTCCCGAGCTACCGCCGCTGCTGCCGCCGCCCGGGCCGACGCTGATGTTGCCGCCCCCGCCGCCGCAGGCGGCGAGCAGCAGGCTGCCGGCGCCGGCCAGCAGGAGCCGCAGTGGGGAAGTGCGGATGAGGGCCACGCCGTGTGCGAGCATCTTGGTTCTCGGTATGGCCGCGTGCGGCCGGGGAGGCGGCATTGTGGGAGCGGCGCGGCGGGCGTGCAAGCCGGGCCGGTACAGCCCGGTATCACCAGGCGCAATGAAGATAACAAAAGGCCGCCGCGCGGCCGGGGAGAAGAAAGATGGGCAAGAGGGCTGGCCTGCTGCTTGGATTCGCCTGCAGCCTGCTGCCGGGCTGCGGGCCGGGCAGCGACGCGGCGGGCGGCGCGGCCGCGGCGGTCGATCCCGCGACGCTGTGCGTATCGTCCGCCTGCGGCAGCAAGACGCGGCTGCTCGATATCCCCGGCGCCGAGAACACGCTGTTCACGCCGGACGGCCGCCTGTTCGTCAGCGGCGACAGCAATGTCTACGAAGTGACGCGCGACGGGGCCGGCTTCCATGCCGTGAGCCTCTATGACGGCAGCTGCAATTTCACCGGCATGGCGCGCCGCGGCGACATCCTCTACGTGGCCTGCTTCGACCTGCGCCTGTACGCCCTGCGCCTGGACCAGGCCGGCGCACGCCTGCAACCGATCTACAGCCTCGCCGGCATGGCCGCGCCGAACGGCATGAGCGACGGACCGGACGGCGAGCTGTACCTCGCCGACGGCCCGCTCTCCAGCTCCCAGCTGCCGAGCCCGAAGCTGGTGCGCCTGGACTTCGACGCCGCCGATCCGCTCAAGGTGGTGAAGCAGACCGCCTGGCTGAGCCAGGGCGTGGGCCTGCCCAACGGCCTGACCCGGCGCGGACGCACGCTTTGGTTCAGCAGCTCGTCGTTGCTGCCGCCGGCCCTGGGCCAGCTCAACAGCGTCGACATCCTGGCCGACGGCAGCGCCGGTCCGGTGCGGACCATCGGGACGCTCGCGGCCATTCCCGACGACCTCGGCGTCGCCGGGGACGACCTGCTGCTCGCCCTGTACAGCGAAGGGGCGGTGGCCCTGGTCGGCGCCGGCGGGGCGATCCTGTCGCAGACCGCTCCGCTCAGCTTCGATCTGCCGTCTTCGGTGAAGATCGGCCAGCCGCCGCTGGTCAATCCCGCTACCGACCTGCTGGTGACCGAGAAAGGCGTGGTCGGCGTGGACGCGACCGGCGCGCTGTTCGGCAATGCGCTGAGCGTGTTCCGGCGCAACCCGTGAAGGACGGGCGCGGCGTCTCCGCCGCGCCCGGCTCGAGGTTACTGCGGCGAGGTCGAGTTCGGCGTGCGTTGTTGTCGTTGTCGGCGGGCTTGGGCGTGGAGCCGGACTTCTTCTTCTTGCCGTGGTGGTGCTTCTTGCCGGACGTGGACTTGGAGGACGAGCTGGAGCCGTTGTCCATGCTGCCGCTGTCCATCCCGCCGCTATCCGTGCCCATGCTGCTGCTGCCGGTGCTCTTGCCGCCGGCGGAGGGTTCGGTGCGCGGCGCCGGCTCCGACGGTGACGTCGTGTCCGGGGGCATGGTGCTGTTGCTGGGCATGCTGCCGCTGCCCGGGCTGGTGCCGGACTGCGCCAGGGCGGAGCCGGCAAACACGGCACAGGCGATCAGCGCCGCTGCGGGCCAGGTTTTGTGCTGGGACATCACGAACCTCCAATTTCCGTATGGAGCCGGCGGTGCCGGCGCTGCGCCAGGCGTCCTGCCCGGCCTTCGGGACTGCCGCGGCGGCCCGGCGGGGACCGCGTCGATGACCGGCCCGCAAAGGGCCACCCCACCGCCGCCGCGACAGCTTGAAATTTCTGACCGGCGTCGGCGGCGCGGGTTCAATCGGCGTGCAAGCGGCCTGGGGCGCGGTATTCAGACGGGGTTCAGTTAAGCGGCGCTACCTTCGGCGTCGTCATCCATCAACCGGCAGCCGCCGGGGTTCACCAGGAAGGTGAAGCCATGAAAACCATGCTCCGACCGCTGCTGCTTGCGCTGGCCCTGCTGCTGGCGCCGCTGTCCGCCTTTGCCGGCGTGTTCATTTCGGTCAACATCGCGCCGCCGCCGCTGCCGGTTTACGAGCAGCCGGTGGCCCCGGCCGAAGGCTATATCTGGACGCCGGGCTACTGGGCCTGGGACGACGATGCCGGCGACTACTACTGGGTGCCCGGCACCTGGGTGCTGGCGCCCGAGCCGGGCTATCTGTGGACGCCGGGCTGGTGGGGCTGGGGCGACGGCGTCTACCTCTGGCACGCCGGCTACTGGGGCCCGCACGTCGGCTTCTATGGCGGCATCAACTACGGCTACGGCTACACCGGCGACGGCTACCACGGCGGCGAATGGCGCGACGGCCACTTCTGGTACAACCGCAGCGTCAACAACGTCAACGTCACCAACATCCACAACACCTACAACACCACCGTGATCAACAACGTCACGGTGAACCGGGTCAGCTACAACGGCGGCAACGGCGGCGTCGGCGCTCGCCCGAGCCCGCAGCAGCAGGCCTGGGCCAACGAGCGTCATTTCGACCCCACCGCCAGCCAGGTGCAGCACCGGGAGGCGGCACGCAGCAACCGCTCGCAGTTTGCCTCCGCCAACCAGGGCCGCCCGGCGGTGTTCGCCACCCCGCAGCCGGGCGAGTTCAAGGGACGCGGCGTCGTCTCGCGCGGCGAGGCGGCACCGTTCCATGCCGCGCCGAATGGCGCCTTTACCAAGGGCGGCGCCGAGCGCGGCCAGGGCCCCGGCGGGCAGCGCGGCGCGCCGGCCTACGTGCAACGCGGGCGCGAAGCCGAGGGCCAGCAGCCGCGCGAGCAGGGCCGTGCGCCCGCCTATGTGCAGGGGCGGCAGGCCCCGCAAGGCGAGCACACCATGATTCAGCCGCAGGTGCAGCAGCGCGAGCAGCAGATGCAGGCGCAGCAGCGCGAGATGCAGCAACGCAACCAGCAGATGCAGCGTGACCAGCAGCAGCGCTCGCAGCAGATGGAGGCACAGCAGCGCAGCCAGGCGCTGATGCAGCAGCGTGAACAGCAGCAGCGCACCCAGCAGATGCAGATGCAGCAGCGTGAACAGCAGCAGCGCGCCCAGCAGATGCAGATGCAGCAACGCGAACAGCAGCAGCGCGCCGAGCAGATGCAGCAGCGCAACCAGCAGATGCAGCAGCAACCGATGCAGCGCGCGCCGCAGATGCAGCCGCACGTGCAGGGGCCCGGCCCGCAACCCCATGGCGGGCCGCATGCGGAACGCCGCGAGGGCGGCCGTTAGGTCAGGGTTTAGCGGCGGCGGGCAGGCGTGGCAGCCCGGCCAGGCCCGCCGGCGTCGCCAGCAGGTAGGCGACCCGCGCCGGGCCCACGCCCTCGACTTCCTCGTCGAGCCAGGTCAGCCCCTCGAGCGGCGCCGCGGCCGTGGCGCAGTCCTCGCTGAGCAGCAGGTATTCGTGGGACGGCACGCCGTTTTTCAGGAGGCGATGCAGCAGGATCAGCGGCCGCCCGGCCAGTTCGGTGAACTGCCGCACCTGTTTGATCGCGATCTCGCCCAGGTGCAGCAGCACCTTCAGGCGCAGCCGCTCGATGCCGCGGCAGGCCTCGCAGCCGCAGGCGCTGCGGTCCTGCTGCAGGCGCTGCCGGGTCTGCTCGAAGGCGCCGAAGAACTCGCCGGCCTGGGCCAGGATGTCGCGGACCACCGGGCCGGCCGGTCCTTGGTACTCGGCATAGAGCAGGGCGGCATCGCCTTCCAGCTTGTTCAGTGTCAGCGGGTGGGCGGCGCGATCGATCACCGTGTCGAGCAGGGCGGTGACGATCTGCTCGGCATGGACCAGGCTGAGTTCCGGCTGGTGCACGAAACCGGTGTAGCCGCTGATGTCGGCGATGGCGAGGACCGCTTGGCTCAGCCTCATGAAGAACTCCCGGCTTTTCAGGCCCGGAGCAGACTATAGCCTTTGCCACGGCCGGCGGGCGGGCTGCTAAATTCGATGTTCGAACGGGAGGGGGATATGGCCGAAGCCGGGCTGCGAGCGGGGCGCGAAAAGCTGGTGCGCGAGCACATGGCGGACGAAAACAGCCTGGACTTCAGCCGGGTGCTCGCCACTTTCCCGCATCCGCACTATGAGATCGTTCCCACCGGGGCGGTCTACGACGGCCGCGCCGCGGTGGAAGCCTACTACCGCGAGTCGCGCACCGCGTTTCCCGACCAGCGCAACGAGCTCATCTCCCTGCGCCACGCCGACGACGCCGTGATCGTCGAGTTCTGGCTGCGCGGCACGCACCGGGGCCCGCTCGGCCACGTGCCCCCGACGGGGCGCGCCTTCGAAGTGCGGATGAGCGCCTTCTTCATCTTCGACGGCGACCGGCTGGTCTGCGAGCGGGTGTATTTCGACGCCATGAGCCTGCTGCGCCAGCTCCTCGCCGGCGTCAATCCGCGCCGCCCGGCCAGCCTGTTGCTGTTGCTGCGGGTCCTGCGCGGGCTGGGCCGCAACCAGCGCGAGCTGGCGGCGCACGGCTGAACTGCAAGCCTTGATCCAGACCCCGCTTCAGGCCTTGATCCCGGCCCAGGCGCGGATTTCGGCCTCGTGCTGCTGCACCACGCGGCGGCCCTCGGCGATGGCCTCGGCGGCGCGGTGGAAGTCCATCATGGCGAAGTCCTCCAGCCGCGGCAGCAGGGTCAGCTCCGGCGGGTCGCCGGCCATGCGGCTGCGGGTCAGGCGGTCCTGCATGATGTTGACGCTGGAGGCGACCACGTCGAAGAAGCCGGGCTTCTCCGGATCGCCGCTTTCCAGATAGCCGACCACGCGGTGCCAGAAACCCTTGGTCTTGGGGACGCCGTCCGGCGGCGCCGCGTCCACCGCGCGTTCGGCTTCCTGGCGCCCCGCGGCCGACAGGTGCAGGCCCACCAGCTGCGCGTTGAGGTTGACCGCGATGACCACGTCGGCGCCCAGCGCGCGCGCCGCCGAGACCGGCACCGGGTTGACCAGGCCGCCGTCGAGCATCCAGCGGTCGTTGAGCTTGACCGGGGTGAACAGGCCGGGGATGGCGCAGGAAGCGCGCGCCGCCGCCAGCACCGGCCCCTCGGTGACCCAGACCTCGCGGCCGGTCTTCATCTCGGTGGCGACGCTGACGAAGCGGTGCTGCTCCAGGTCCTCGATGTTGGGATCGGGATGGTGCTCGCCGAAGTAGCCGAACAGGCGCTCGCCCTTGACGAAGCCGCCGGAGAAGGTGAAGTCCATCAGGCGCACCACGTCGCGCACGGTGAGCTTGACCAGCCAGTCGGTGAAGTCCTTGAGCTGGCCGGAGACGTAGACCGCGCCCACCAGCGCGCCGATCGAGGTGCCGGCGACCACCCGCGGGCGGACGCCCATCGCCTCCAGCTCCTGGATGACGCCGATGTGCGACCAGCCGCGCGCCGAGCCGCTGCCCAACGCGACGCCGATGACGGGCTGTTTGTGATCCGCTTGCATGGCCCGAGCCTAGATGGCCCGGCCATGGAACTCAAGAGCGGATTTCAGCGCCCCAGCAGGTAGGCCGGCTCGTGCGCCGCGTCGACCGCGGCGACGCCGGGACCGGCGCCGAACAGCGGCGCCAGCATCCACAGCGCGGTCGCGGCCACCAGCGCCGCCATCGCCAGATTGAAGCCCTGCCGCACGCCGGGACGGTGCAGGTAGCCGCGCAGCTTGCGTCCGAACAGCGCCCACACCGAGACGCAGGGCAGGTTGATCGCTGCGCCGATCAGCAGCATCAGTCCCAGCCTGGCCGGTACTCCCAGGGGGAATTTCTCGGCGATGGCGCAGGCCGCCACGGCCATGGCCCAGGCCTTGGGATTGACGAACTGGAACAGCACCGCCTCGTGGAAGCGCATCGGCCGCGCCGCCGCGCCGGACGCGCCATCGGCCGGCGCGGCATCGCGCAGCAGCACCAGGGCCAGCCAGAACAGGTAGGCGCAGCACAGCAGGCCGAGCAGCCGGCCCACCCCCGGCGCCGCCAGCAGAAGGGCGCCGACGCCGGCCCAGGAGACCAGCAGCAGCAGCACCATGCCGGCGGTGATGCCGAGCATGTGCGGAATGGTGCGGCTGAAGCCGAAGCGGATGCCCGAGCCCAGCAGCATCAGGTTGTTGGGACCGGGGGTGATGGACGAAACGAACATGAACATCGCCAGCGGGGCGAGCAGCAGGCCGAGGCTTTGCATGGCACCGGGTCCGGTTGAACGCGGCCGATCCGCGCCTGCACACCTTAGGCGGCGGATGACAGGGATAACAGGCACAAGTAAAATGAATTGTGTGCAGTACAGTTGCATCAAATCGCAACTGTACTGGCCCGCCGCGCATCGCACTGTGCCGACCCTCGCCGGAGCCGCCATGACCGAGACCGAAACGCTGTCCTCTGCGCCCATCTACACCCAGCTGGCCGACGAACTGTGCCTGCTCATCGGCAACGGCCAGCTGCTGCCGGGCGAGCGGCTGCCCTCGGTGCGGCGCCTGTCGCGGCAGAAGCGGGTCAGCGCCACCACGGCCATCGCCGCGCTGCGCTCGCTGGAAAGCCGCGGCCTGGTCGAGGCGCGGCCGCAGTCCGGCTATTTCGTGCGGGCGCGCGGCAAGCCGAGCGCCGAGCCGGCGATGACGCGGCCGCCGGCCGCGCCCAAGACGGTGGGGGTGGACAACCTGATGGTGCGGATGATCGATGCCGCGCTGGACCCGGCCATCGCCCCGCTGGGCACCGCCGCGCCAGACCCGGCCTGGTTTCCGGTGCGGCGCCTGCAGCGCGTCATCGCCAGCACCGTGCGGCGCCACCCGGAGCTGCTCGCCACCTGCTGCCCGTACTACGCCGGACTGGAGACGCTGCGCCACCAGGTTGCGCGGCACTACGCGGCGCTGGGCTGCGTGGTGGCGCAGGACGAGGTGGTCATCACCAACGGCTGCACCGAGGCGATCAACCTGGCGCTGGCCGCCGTGGCCCAGCCCGGCGACACCGTGGCGATCGAGTCGCCGAGCTACTACGGCTTCCTGCAGATCATCCAGAAGCGCGGCCTGCAGGCGCTGGAGATCGCCACCCATCCGCGCGACGGCCTGTCGGTCGACGCGCTGGAAGCGGCGCTGGCCTCGCGCGCCGGGCGCAGCGTCAAGGCCTGCCTGGTCAGCCCCAACTTCAGCAATCCGATGGGCTCGTCGATGCCGGAAGGCGAAAAGCGCCGCCTGGTCGAGCTGTGCGAGCGGCACGGCGTCACCCTGATCGAGGACGACGTCTATTCCGACCTGCAGCATGCCGGCCCGCGGCCCCTGCCGGCCAAGGCCTACGACCGCAGCGGCAACGTCATCCTGTGCTCCTCCTTCACCAAGACCCTGGCGCCGGGGGCCCGCGTCGGCTGGGTCTTCGGCGGACGCCACGCCGAGGAGATCCGCCTGCGCAAGTTCGCCGTCTCCGGCGCCACGCCGGCGATCCTGCAGGAAGCGCTGTCGGAGATGCTGCGCAGCGGCGGCTACGAGCGCCACATGCTCAAGCTGCGCCGGGCCTACGCGGCGCAGGTGGCGCAGATGTCGGCGGCGGTGTGCGAGCACTTCCCGGAGGGGACGAAGATCACCCAGCCCGGCGGCGGCTTCGTCATCTGGGTCGAGCTGCCCGGCAGGATCGATACGCTGGCGCTGTACGAGAAGGCGCTGAGCGCCGGCGTCAATTTCGCGCCGGGGCCGCTATTCTCGGCCAGCGGGCGCTACCGCAGCTTCCTGCGGCTCAATTGCGGGCGGATGTGGACGCCGGCGATCGAAGGGGCGTTGATCAGGCTGGGCAAGCTGGCCAAGGCGGAGCTGGCGCGGGCTTCATGACGGCTCATCCGGTGGAGGCGCGCATCCCGCCGTTCCCGCGCCCTGGCTACTTCCCGAACCGCCGGTCCCGCTGCTGGAACGAGCGCACCGCGCGCAGGAAGTCGATGCGGCGGAACGCCGGCCAGAACACGTCGGTGAAATAGAACTCGCTGTACACGCTCTGCCACAGCATGAAGCCGGACAGGCGGATCTCGCCGCTGGTGCGGATGATCAGGTCCGGCTCGGGCAGGTGCGGCGAGTAGAGGTAGCGGCCGATCGCCTCCGGGGTGATCGATTCGACGATGTCGTCGCTGCTCTTGCCGGAACCCAGCTCCTTGCGCATCAGCGCCTTCACCGCGTCGGTGATCTCCTCGCGCCCGCCGTAGGCGGCGGCGAAGGTCAGCTCGACATCGCCGTAGTCCTGGGTGGCGGCCTCGGCGGCACGCACCGCGGCCACGGTGCTCGGCGGCAGCAGGTCGACCCGGCCGACGGCGCGCACGCGGACCCGGCGCTCATGGATGCGCGGATCGGCGATCAGCGCCTTGAGCTTGGCCTCGGTCACCTGCATCAGGCCGTCGAGCTCCTCGGTGGGGCGGCTGAAGTTGTCGGTGGAGAACACCCACAGGGTGATGGCGGTGATGCCCAGGTCCACGCACCAGTCGAGCAGCTCGTCGAGCTTGGCGGCGCCGGCGCTGTAGGCGGCCTGGGTGTCCTTGAGGCCCTGCAGGCGGCCATAGCGGCGGTTGCCGTCGAGGATGAGGCCGACGTGCTGGGGAATCGGCCCGTGCAGGACCTGCTTGCGCAGGAAAGTGCTGTACAGGCGGTACAGCGGACGCAGCAACAGATGACGAATCAAGGTTCCCCCGGTGATCGGCGCGACGGACTGGATGCGGGCGCGGGCCCCGCCGTCTTTGCTCCCTACATCATACGTGAGCCGACTCCGCGTCAGCGGGGGCCATTTTGCCTATTCGGCCGGGCCGCCGTAGACGACCGAGGTCATTGACAGGGAACTGCTGACCATGTCGTTGAACAGCCGCGGCCGCTCGCCCGGCCGCCGCGCGCCGAGCACGTAGAGCAGGGGCAGGTAGTGCTCCGGCGTGGGAATCGCCAGGCGGGCGTCGGCGCCGAGGGCCGGGTAGTCGGCCAGGGCCTGGTCGTCGCCGTCCTCGATCAGGCGGTTGGCCAGGCTGCGGAAGCGCAGAGCCCAGTCCATGGCGCCGTGGCCGTGGAAGCTGAACAGCCGCAGGTTGTGGACGATGTCGCCGCTGCCCAGGATCAGCACGCCTTCCTCGCGCAGCGGCGCCAGGCGCCGCCCCAGCTCGAGGTGGAAGGCGCCGGGCCGGGCGCTGTCCAGCCCCAGCTGCACCACCGGAATGTCGGCGGCGGGGTACATCGGCCGCAGCACCCCCCAGGCGCCGTGATCCAGGCCGCGGTCCGGGTCCAGCCGGACCTCCAGCGGGTCGGCGCCGGTACCGAGCAGTGCGGCCACGCGCCGCGCCAGCTGCGGGCTGCCGGGAGCGGGGTAGCGCACCTCGAACAGGGCCTTGGGGAAGCCGTAGAAGTCGTGGATGGTTTGCGGCTGCTCCGCCGCCGTCACCGCGACGCCCGGCGTCTCCCAGTGGGCCGAGATGCACAGGATGGCGCGGGGCCGCGGCAGGCGCCGGCCCAGCGCGGCCCATTCGCGGCTGCAGGGGTTGTCCTCGATGGCGTTCATCGGCGAGCCGTGGCCGAGGAACAGCGCGGGCATCGGATGGCTCATGCGCTAGTATGCCCGTCCAAGGAACTGAACGCCGCGAGTCCTTGCCAAAAGCCAAGGACGGTCACGACAAGGAGCGTTGCCATGAACAGACCCCCCGGCGCCGCGGTCCAGCCGGCGCATTCCAGCCATCTGCTCGAAGGCGGCCTTTTCTATCCGACCGGCTACGTCGTCGCCGGCCTGCCCGACGGCGAGCAGGCGGAGAGCCTGTGCGAACTGTTCCGCTCCTGCGGCTACAGCGAGGACGAGTGCATGGTGGTGCCGGCCGAGCGCATGGCCCGCGCCTGCTCGGAGGACGTGACGGGGCACCATTTCATCGCCGCCCTCGGCGCCAGCGCCGGAGTGCGCCAGCGCCAGCTGCAGCTGGCGCGGGAAGGCTGTCACTTCCTGATGGTCGATGCGCCCAGCGAGGCGGAGAAGCAGCGGGTGCTGCGGGTCCTGTCGCGGGTGCCGGTGCGCTACGCGGTGCATTATCATCGCTTCGTCATCGAGGACCTGATCGAGCACCTGTCCTCGGCCACGCCCGACAGCGCGCACGCGCGCAGCGTGTAAGCCATACCGACCGGTTTCGAAACCGCCGCCAGGCGGAGGAGTCACGCCGTGCCCCGATGCCGCCGATGAGCGCCCGCAAGCCGAAGCTGGCGCTGTTCCTGGTCCTGGCCGCCGCCTGGCTTCCCGCCCGCGGCGCCGACGCCGGCGACAACGTGGCGCAATTCGGCTGGCTGCACCTGATGCCGCTGTCACGCAGCACCCCGCTGCACACCGAGCTGCGGCCCAGCCTGATCGGCAGCCTGACCGGGGTGCAGAGTTCCTTCGATTCCCCGGGCACGGCGGCCCGGGTCGGGGTGGCCGACACCGCCGCCTTCATCAACACCCGCTTCCTCACCGACCATTTCGCGGCGCAGCTGGT
>DASRFD010000145.1:0-2465 GCA_035651715.1 Nevskia sp. | reverse complement strand
GAAATACCCCGCCGCCATCACCGTCAATTCCTCCAGCAGCTGCTCGCGGCTGCACGGCGGCTGCGGCAGGCTCAGGTAGCGCATGATGGTGAACACCGTGCTGTTGGTCGCCACGAACACCGCCACCGGCAGGTTGTCGATCTGCAGCTCGCGGTAGTGGCGCAGGGCATAGAGCCGGAACACCTCCTGCATGTGCCGCTCCAGGCTGCGCAGCACGCGCTGGCTGCTCTGCTGGTCCCAGTTGCGCGCCAGCTCCAGGTACAGCCTTTCATTGGTGCGCAGGAAGGCGAAGCCGGCCTGCAGCAGGCCGCGCACCATGGTCGGCAGGTCCGCCTCCAGCAGCAGCGGCACGCCGCGGTCCACGGCGTGGCCGAGGTCGTCGACCAGCTTGTCGAACAACGCGGCGAGCAGCTCGTCCTTGTTGGCGAAATACTGGTAGAGCGAGCCGATGCTGGCCCCGGCGCGCGCCGCGATGTGGTTGGTCGTCGCCTGCGCCAGGCCGCGTTCGGCGATGACCTGGCCGGTGGCCTCGAGCAGGGCTTCCACCACCTGCCGGGACCGTTCCTGCGTGGGCTTCCTGCGCATGCCGGCTCTCCCTATGAACGCGAGTAGAACGTGAGCAAGTATTCATAATAAGCTGGCCATGGATTCCTTGCACCGGCCCGCGAGGGCGGAGGAAAGCGCGATGACCCTGACGGCGGCGACCACCACGGGCACGGCGGCACTGAAGGAAATCCCCGGCGACGCCGGCTGGCCGCTGATCGGCCAAAGCCTGGACTACCTGTTCCGCCTCGACCGCGCCGTCCACGAGCGCTACGAGCGCTACGGCGAAGTGTCCTGGGGCCAGGCGTTCGGCACCCGCGCCATCGCCCTGCTCGGACCGGACGCCAATCAGTTCGTGCTGCAGAACCGCGGCGAGCTGTTCGCCAGCTCCGCCTGGGAGCACTTCATCGCCGATTTCTTCCGCCGCGGCCTGATGCTGCTCGATTTCGACGAGCACCGCTTCCACCGCCGGCTGATGCAGGGGGCATTCCAGCGCGAAGCCCTGGCCGGCTACCTGGAGCTGATGAACCCGCGCATCGCGGCCGGGCTCGCCGCCTGGCAGCCCGGGGAGAGCTTCCGCGTCTACGACCACCTCAAGTCCCTGACCCTGGAGCTGGGCAGCGAGGCCTTCATGGGCCATCCGCCGGGCGGCGAGACGCAGGCCCTGAATCGCGCCTTCATCGACTGCGTGCGGGCGCCCACCAGCCTGATCCGCCACCCGCTATGGGGCACGCGCTGGCGCCGCGGCGTGGTCGGCCGACGCGTGCTGGAGGACTACTTCCGCCGCGAGCTGCCGGCCAGGCGCGCTTCCCACGCCGCCGACCTCTTCGCCCGCTTGTGCCAGGCACGCGGCGAGGACGGACAGGGCTTTTCCGACCAGGACATCATCAACCACATCATCTTCGTGCTGATGGCCGCGCACGACACCAGCACCATCACCCTGACCAACATGATCTACCGCCTGGCGCAGCACCCGCGCTGGCAGGAGCGGCTGCGCGAGGAAAGCCGCGCCCTCGGCACGCCGGTGCTCGGCTTCGAGGACCAGCAGTGCCTGGAGGCGATGGGTTGGGTGATGAAGGAGGCGCTGCGCATCTGCGCGCCGGTGCCGGGACTGCCGCGCCGCGCGGTGCGCGAGTGCGAGTACAAGGGCTACCGCATTCCCGCCGGCCACATGGTGCAGATCAGCGTCTGGTTCACCCATACCAGCCCGCAGTACTGGACCGATCCGCTGCGCTTCGATCCCGAGCGCTTCAGCGAGCCGCGCGCCGAGGACAAGGCCCATCCCTTCCTGTGGATTCCCTTCGGCGGCGGCGCGCACAAGTGCATCGGCCTGCATTTCGGCGAGATGGAAGTGAAGGCGATCCTGCACCAGCTGCTGCTGCGCTACCGCTGGAGCGTGCCCGAGGGCTACGAGATGCGCCAGGACTTCACCAGCCTGCCGATCCCGCGCGACCGCTTGCCGGTGCGGCTGGAGCGCATCCACTGAAGCACCGGTGCCCATGCGGCGGGCTGCGGCGCGGCGGCGGCATCGCGGCAACCGGATTGCCGCGTCCGCGGGAATGAGCTGTCGCAGGTCGGGTGTTCGGCGCCCTACAATCCGCTATTCGCAAGCATCGGGCGGAGCGGCACATGGCGTTGAGCGAGAGGCTGGAGGCAGCTGGCATCACCGTGGATCACCAGTTCAGGCCGGGAGACCTCGGCTGGCTGATCCATATTCACGGCGTGCAGAACCTCAAGGATTACGGCTTCAACGAGATCCACGAGGCCTACTGCGCGCGCATCGCGACCGACTTCATGCTCAATCCGCAGCCGCGCCGCCAGCGCGTCTGGCTGACGCGCAAGGACGGCGTCATCAACGGCTCGGTGTTCATCTGCGAGCCGGAGGAGGGCGTGGCGCAGTTGCGGCTGCTGTTCGTCGACGC
>DASRFD010000144.1:0-15083 GCA_035651715.1 Nevskia sp. | reverse complement strand
TACAACGTGCAGCTGCGCAACGACAACGCCAGCGACCCGTTCACCACGGTCAACAACGTCAACGTCAGGCACAACACCCTGACCGTGATCTACGCCCGCGGCTCGATCAACGGCAGCAGCGGCAGCGGCTTCAGCGTCAACGAGGACGTGCAGGCGCCGGCCTCCGGCAAGTTCCGCTTCCAGTTCGTCAACGACACCACGCAGACCGCCACCGGCTCGCTCAGCATCTACCTGGTGCAGCCCGGCGGCACCATCGCCGGCGCCACGCCGGCCGCCACCGTGAACGCGGGCGCGGCCTCGGATCCGGTGGAGATCGCCACCGGCACCTACCGCGTCATCGTCACCTCCGGCACCACTCCGCTGTACGACAGCGGCAGCGGCAGCGGCATCACCTTGCCCACCACCAACACCAACGTGATCCAGATCGGCGCGCTCGACGCCAGCAGCGCCCAGGTCACCGCCAACGGCTCGCCGTTGACCCTGCTGGTGCTCGACAACGGCGGCGGCGAGAACCTGCACCTCAACGGTCAGAATTGAGCTTTTCCGGCGCTTGCGGCATACACCCACGCCCCCGAATGGCTTCATTCGGGGGCGTTTCTGTCGCTGGACTTCGCAGCTTCGCGCGGGGCTTTTCGGGTTGAACGCTACGGCGTCGGTTCGAACGACAGTTGCGGATGCGCCGCCAGCGGCACGTCGAGCCGGTTGATGGCGTTGACGTAGGCCTTGGCCGAGGCGATGACGATGTCGGTGTCGGCGCCCAGGCCGTTGACCACGCGCCCGTCCCGGGTCAGCCGCACCGTCACCTCGCCCTGCGAGTCGGTGCCGCTGGTGATGTTGTTCACCGAATAGAGCAGCAGCCGCGCCTTGCTCTGCACCAGCTTCTCGATCGCCGCGAACACGGCGTCGACCGGGCCGTCGCCCTGGGCCTGGGCTTCGCGGATCTCGCCGGCCAGGTTCAGCGCCACCTTGGCGATCGGGCGCGTGCCGGTCTTGGAGGTGGCCTCCATCCATTCCAGCTGCACCCGGTCCTCGGTGCGGGCGGAGTCGCCCTGCGTCACCAGCGCCTGCAGGTCCTCGTCGAAGATCTCGTGCTTCTTGTCGGCCAGGTCCTTGAAGCGGGCGAAGGCCTCGGCCAGCTCCGCCTCCGAGCGGAACTTGTAGCCCAGCTCCTCCAGCCGCGCGCGGAAGGCGTTGCGGCCCGACAGCTTGCCCAGGGTCAGCTTGTTCGCGGCCCAGCCCACGTCCTCGGCGCGCATGATCTCGTAGGTCTCGCGGTGCTTCAGCACGCCGTCCTGGTGGATGCCGGATTCATGGGCGAAAGCATTGGCGCCGACGATGGCCTTGTTCGGCTGCACCGGGTAGCCGGTGATGCCCGACACCAGGCGCGAGCACGGCACGATCTGGGTGGCGTCGATGCGCGTCTCGACGTCGAACACGTCGCGCCGGGTCTTCACCGACATCACCACCTCCTCCAGCGAGGCGTTGCCGGCGCGCTCGCCCAGGCCGTTGATGGTGCATTCCACCTGGCGCGCGCCGGCCATCACCGCGGCCAGCGAGTTGGCCACCGCCATGCCCAGGTCGTTGTGGCAGTGGGTGGACCAGATCACCTTGTCGGAGTTGGGCACGCGCTCGATCAGCTGGCGCATGCGCTCGCCCCACAGCGCCGGCACCGAGTAGCCGACCGTGTCGGGGACGTTGATGGTGGTGGCGCCGGCCTTGATCACCGCCTCGAACACCCGGCACAGGAAATCCAGGTCGGAACGCACCGCGTCCTCGGCCGAGAACTCGACATCGTCGGTGAAATCGCGCGCCAGCCTGACCGCGCCCACCGCGCTCTCCAGCACCTGCTCCGGCGCCATGCGCAGCTTCTTCTCCATGTGGATCGGGCTGGTGGCGATGAAGGTGTGGATGCGCTTGCGGCGGCCCAGCTTGAGCGCCTCGCCGGCCTTGTGGATGTCGCCGGCGTTGGCGCGCGCAAGCGAGCAGACCGTGGCGTCGTTGATCTCGCGGGCGATGGCCTGCACCGCGGCGAAATCGCCGGGGCTGGCCGCGGCGAAGCCGGCCTCGATCACGTCCACCCGCAGGCGTTCGAGCGCCAGCGCGATGCGCAGCTTCTCGTCCTGGGTCATGGCCGCGCCGGGCGACTGCTCGCCGTCGCGCAAGGTGGTGTCGAAAATGATCAGCTGCTGCTTGCTCATGCTCATTGCTCCGGGTGACGTCCTGTCGCTCACCGCGCCGTCCCGTGGCGCGGACTATTTAACCCCGCCGCTCGGCGGCCGGGTATTTCGGGATGTTGGCTTTGTACACGGCTTGGGCCCCCGTGCGGGCGCGAGTTCTGGTCTGCCTTACGGCAGAAGTCGAAGCGCAAGCAGCAGGGCGCGGCGGCTGGGGGCCGCGCCGGAGATGCCACGATGGCTGCTGTTCGACTGCATGATTGAAACACTATAGCGGATCGATCCGCCCCTGCCAATCAGGCCGCAGGCGGCGGCACCGCGGCAGGCCGCTTGCGCCCGGTCCGGGCGCGCCGCCACAGCGTGGCGGCCGGCCCCGACAGGGCGTAGAGGAAGAACGCCAGGAACAGGATCTGCGGCGGCTTGCGTCCCGCCACCAGCACCACCAGCCAGACTAGGCCCAGGACGCCGGCGAACGGCAGGAAGCGGATGCGCTGGGTCAGGCTGATCTTCTTGAAGCTGTTGTAGCGGATGTTGCTGACCATCAGCAGGCCGGTGCCCAGGGTCAGGACCGCCGCCGGCACCAGCACCTCCTCGCCGTCGAGGCCCAGGTCGTAGGCGCTCCACACGAAGAACACCACCACCGCGGCCGCCGCCGGGCTGGGCAGGCCGAAGAAGTCCTTGTTGCTGCCGGCGATGGCGGCCAGCACGTTGAAGCGCGCCAGGCGCAGCGCGGCGCAGGCGGCGTAGAAAAAAGCCACGACGCCGCCGAGGCGGATGCCGAACCAGTGGAAGTCGATGTAGCGCAGGCTGTAGGCGTAGATGACGATGCTCGAGGCGATGCCGAAAGCCGCCATGTCGCACAGCGAGTCGTATTCCTTGCCGAAGTCGCTCGCGGTATTGGTCAGCCGCGCCACGCGGCCGTCGAGCGCGTCCGCGATCATGGCGAACAGGATGCCGACGGCGGCATGGTCGTATCGCCCGGCCAGCGCCGAGACGATGGCGTAGAACGCCCCCAGCAAGGTGCCGGTGGTGAACAGGTTGGGCAGCAGGTAGATGCCCTTGCGCCGCCTCCGCGGCGGGTGGGATGCGTCCATGGCGCATGATCCTCGGTCTGTCGCCGGCATTCTAATGCAGCCGGCGGGTGCAAAAAGAAGGGCGCTCCGCGGAGCGCCCTCGCAATCCGCCTTCAGGGCGGCGGATGCCGGCCTGAGGGCCCGCTACAGGTGCAGCCTCAGTTCTTGCTCTTGTCCACCAGCTTGTTCTTGGCGATCCACGGCATCATGGAACGCAGCTTGCTGCCGACCTTCTCGATCTGGTGCTCGGCGCCGATGCGGCGGTTGGCCTTCAGGGTCGGCTGGCCGGCCTGGTTCTCCAGCACGAACTCGCGGGCGAACTGGCCGGTCTGGATCTCGGTGAGGATGCGCTTCATCTCCGCCTTGGTCTGCTCGGTGACGACGCGCGGGCCGCGCGTGTAGTCGCCGTACTCGGCGGTATTGGAGATCGAGTAGCGCATGTTGGCCATGCCGCCCTCGTACATCAGGTCGACGATCAGCTTCAGTTCGTGCAGGCACTCGAAGTAGGCCATCTCGGGGGCGTAGCCCGCCTCGACCAGGGTCTCGAAGCCGGCCTGCACCAGCGCAGTGGCGCCGCCGCACAGCACGGCCTGCTCGCCGAACAGGTCGGTCTCGGTCTCTTCCTTGAAGCTGGTCTCGATGATGCCGGCGCGGCCGCCGCCGTTGGCGGAGGCGTAGGACAGCGCGATCTGCTTGGCCTGGCCGGATGCGTTCTGGTGCACGCAGATCAGGCTCGGCACGCCGCCGCCCTGGGTGTAGGTGCTGCGCACCAGGTGGCCCGGACCCTTCGGCGCGATCATGATCACGTCGAGGTCGGGGCGCGGCTCGATCAGCTGGAAGTGGATGTTGAAACCGTGGGCGAAGGCCAGCACGCCGCCCTGCTTGAGGTTGGCGGCGACGCTGTCCTCATAGATCTTCTTCTGGTCCTGGTCGGGGGCCAGGATCATCACCAGGTCGGCGCCCTTCACCGCCTCGGCGACCTCCTTGACCTTGAGTCCGGCGCCCTCGGCCTTGGCCCAGGACTTGGAGCCCTTGCGCAGTCCGACCGTGACATCGACCCCGCTGTCCTTGAGGTTCTGCGCATGGGCGTGGCCCTGCGAACCGTAACCGAGGATGACGACCTTCTTCGACTGGATGATCGAAAGGTCGGCGTCCTTGTCGTAATAGACGTTGATGCTCACTGCGGATTACCTCTTGGGACGGGAAATTAAAAAGGACGGATGCCGCGGCACCGCTCAGGCCGAAACCGGTGGGGCCAGCACGGTGGCGCCGCTCTGCAGCGCGGCGGTGCCGCTGCGCACCAGCTCCAGCACGCGCGCCAGGCCGGACAGTTCGGCGAGGAAGCCGTTGACCTCGGCGCCGGTGCCGGTGAACTGCACGGTGCGGGTGGTGGCGCTCTCGTCGAGCACCAGGGCGCGGTTGCGGCGCACGCATTCCACCACCTTCGGGCCGCTGCTGGCGTCGACCTCGACCTTGAGCAGCACCAGTTCGGTCTCGATGTGCGCGCTGCTGGTGAGATCGGCGATCTCCACCACGTCGATCAGCTTGCGCGACTGCTTGATGATCTGCTCGATCACGGCGTCGCTGCCGGTGGTGACCATGGTCAGGCGCGACAGGGTCGCGTCATGCGTCGGCGCCACGGTGAGCGATTCGATGTTGTAGCCGCGGGCGGAAAACATGCCGGCCACGCGGGCCAGTGCCCCGGCCTCGTTCTGAAGCAGGATCGAAATAATGTGGCGCATAATTTCGAGAACATAGCGTGTCGCAACGGTCCGGGCAAGTGCGCCAGCCTCCCCGATCCTGCGGAAACCCGCGCCGCCATTGCGTTTTCGCGCAATCGCGGCGGTTGTTCAGGTCGCCGGCGCAGTCCCCGCGCCGCGCCCGGCGAGCAACGCCAGGCCCTCCGACAGCAGGTCGGCATGGTTGGCCGGGACCTGCCCGTTCGGCGTGAGCTGGTTGATCAGCTGCGGCAGCATCTGCGCCAGGCCGCCGCTGACCTGGGCGTGATCCAGGCCGAGCTGGCCGGCGATCTGGCCGATGGCGCCGCTGCCCAGCACCTGCTTGAGCTGGTCGGCGCTGATCGGCAGGTTGGCGCCGGTGGAGACCCAGGAGTCGGCGTGCTGGCCCAGGCCGGCCTGCTGGAACTTGGCCAGGATGCCGGGCAGGCCGCCGTTCTGCTGGATCAGGTTCATCGCCACCTGGAGCAGCGGGCTCTGCCCCTGCGGCTGGGTGCCGCCCAGCATTCCCGAAAGCACGTTCCCCGCGAGCTGATCGAGCAGTCCCATACCCGTTCCCTCCTTGAAGTGGGCGGCCAGCTTACTCCTTCCGGATGACGGCGGGATGTTCGGCCACTGCGAGGAGAGGCCGTCCATGCTATAAGAGCACCCCCCAATCGCAGGATTTTCCGAGTAGAAACCGCCGTGAACGCCCAGCCGAAAACCGCTCCCCACCCTCTCGCCGGCACCATCATGACCGGGGCCGAGATCATCGTCCAGGTCCTGGCCGATGAGGGCGTGGATGTCGTCTTCGGCTACAGCGGCGGCGCCATCCTGCCGACCTACGACGCCATCTTCCGCTTCAACGCCGAGAAGAAGACCGCCGACGGCCGCGATCCGATGCCGCTGATCGTGCCCGCCAACGAGCAGGGCGCCGGCTTCATGGCCTCCGGCTATGCCCGCGCCAGCGGCAAGGTCGGCGTGGCCCTGGTCACCTCCGGACCCGGGGCCACCAACATGGTCACGCCGGTGCGCGACTGCATGGCGGACTCGATCCCGATCCTGGCGATCTGCGGCCAGGTGCCTACCGCCGCGATCGGCTCGGACGCGTTCCAGGAAGCGCCGATCTCCAACATCATGGGCGCCTGCGCCAAGCACGTGTTCCTGGTCACCGACCCGACGCGCCTGGAAGCCACCATCCGCACCGCCTTCGAGATCGCCCGCACCGGCCGCCCCGGCCCGGTCGTCATCGACGTGCCCAAGGACGTGCAGAACTGGAGCGGCCCGTTCCAGGGTCCCGACCAGCCCGGCAGCGTGCTGTCGGTGCCCGGCTACCGTGCCCGGCTGCGCGCGGTGGAGGACAGCCAGCTCGACGACGCTTCCTGCGCCGTGTTCCTCGACAACCTGCGCAAGGCCAGGCGCCCGCTGATCTATGCCGGCGGCGGCGTGATCCTGTCGGAGAGCGCCCGCGCCCTGCGCGACTTCGCCCATGAATTCGGCATTCCGGTCGCCGCCACCCTGATGGGCCTGGGCGCCGTCGACACCACCGAGCCGCTGTCCCTGCACATGCTCGGCATGCACGGCACCGCCTACGCCAACTACGCCACCGACGACTGCGATTTCCTGATGGCCGTCGGCAGCCGCTTCGACGACCGCGTCGCCGGCGTGCCGTCCAAGTTCGCGCGCAGCGCCAAGTTCATCGCCCATCTCGACGTCGATTCGGCCGAGATCAACAAGGTCAAGCGCGTGCACTGGCACCACCTGGGCAACCTGACCCGGGCGCTCGACAAGCTGCGCGCCTACCTGCAGGCGCAGGGCTTCAGGCCCCGCGAGACAGGGGCTTACGCCGAGTGGCATCAGCACATCGCGGAGCTGAAGCGGACCTACGCGATGAACTACGACCGCAAGTCCAAGCTGATCCAGCCCTACGCCGTGATCGAGGAGCTGAACCGGCACACCAAGGGCGAGGCCATCATCAGCACCGGCGTCGGCCAGCACCAGATGTGGGCGGCGCAGTACTTCGATTTCCGCGACGCCCGCCTGTGGCTGACCTCCGGCTCGATGGGCACCATGGGCTTCGGCCTGCCCGCGGCGATCGGCGCGCAGTTCGCCCGCCGCGACAAGACCGTCATCGACATCGACGGCGACGCCAGCATCCGCATGAACCTGGGCGAGCTGGAGACCGTCACCACCTACGGCCTGCCGATCAAGGTGGTGGTGCTCAACAACTACGGCGACGGCATGGTGCGCCAGTGGCAGAAGCTGTTCTTCAAGGGACGCTTCTCCGCCAGCGACAAGAGCCTGCACAAGAAGGACTTCGTCAAGGCGGCCCAGGCCGACGGCTTCCCCTGGGCCAGGCGCCTGGAGCGCAACGAGGACCTGGCGGCGACGATCGCCGAGTTCGTCGCCTTCGCCGGGCCGGCCTTCCTCGAAGTGATCATCGACCCGGACGCCGGCGTCTACCCGATGGTCGGCCCCGGCGTCAGCTACGCCGAGATGATCACCGGCGACTGGATCCCCTCGCGCGATCCGCAGAAGGACATCCAGATCGACAAGTCGGAGATGTTCTAGCTTTATCCTGAGCGCTATCGTTTACATCTTGAGCAACCGGTCGCGCACCCTGTACGAGCACAGGAATAAAAGAAACCTCCCATGTGGAGGAGGCCATTGCCAGGGAAGAGCAGCTCAAGGGCTGGTTACGAGCGAAAAAAGATCGCCCTGATCGAGTCCAGCAACCCACAGTGGCGGGACCTGGGCGCGGAATTGCCGGGTGCGGAACCAGGCATGCATTGCCTCTCTGCCGGCGTCCTGCGACGCCGGCAGAGGTAAAGCCTACTCCGCCGCCCTGACCGGCACCCGCGGCAGCGGATCCGGCATCTCCGCCAGGTAATACGCCAGCACCGCCATCACCGCCACCTGCCGCCGCAGGTTCTCCGGCTTGACCTTGTCCAGCGTGTCCGCCGCGGTGTGGTGGTACCAGAAATACTGACGGGTATCGACCAGCGGCGCGAAGCCGGGCACCCCGGCTTGCTGCAGCGGATCGATGTCGGCGCCGACCTCGCCCTCGCGGCGGTCGAGCGCCGTGGCGCCGATCGGCTGCAGCGCGGCGGTCACCGCCTTGAGTTGCGCTTCCGAGTCCTTGGTCACGCTGGCGATCACGCCGAGCGGCTGGCCGGCGCCGGAGTCGCTCTCGATCGCGGCGACCTGCTGCGCGATGCGGTCCTTGTTGGCGGCGAAGTAGGCCTTGCTGCCGCCGGAGCCGTTCTCCTCGTTCATCCAGGCGACGACGCGCACGGTGCGGCGCGGCTTCAGGCCCAGCGACTTGAGCACCTGCACCGCGCCCATCGCCGCGGCCACGCCGGCGCCGTCGTCGATGGCGCCTTGCGCCAGGTCCCAGCTGTCGAGATGGCCGGAGACCAGCACCACCTCGTCCGGCTTTTCGCGGCCCGGCAGGTCGGCCAGCACGTTGTGGCTGTCGGCATCCGGCAAGGTCTGCGGCGTCAGCTTCAGGTGCAGGCTCACCGGGCCCTGCGCGGAGAGGCGCGCCACCCACATCGCATCCTCGGCGCTGAGCGCGGCGGTCGGGATCTTCGGCGCGTCCTCCTCGTACTTCATCACGCCGGTGTGCGGCAGGCGGAAGTCGGCGCCGCCGACCGAGCGGATCAGCGAGGCCACGGCGCCCAGCCGCGCCGCGGCGCTGGCGCCCTGCACGCGGTAGGCCACGGCCTGGCTGTAGGCGGTCATGGCCTGGCCGTTGTCGGCCAGGCCCTGGTTGAAGGCGTAGTCGAACAGCACGATGCGGCCCTTGGCCTCGGCGGCGTGGGCCTTGAGGTCGTCGAAGCTGTGCACCACCAGCACCGGCGCGGTGAGGCCGGCGTCCGGCGTGGCGACCGAGCCGCCCAAGGTGGTCAGGACCAGGCGCTGCGTCAGCCCGGCCGGACGGCCGGGCCAGTCGACCAGCTCGGCCTGCTCCTCGCCGCGCACCCAGTGCGGCACCGTGGCCGGCTGCAGGGTCACCTTGAGGCCGGCGGCGCGCAGCGCATCGCTGACCTGGGTCACCGCCGCCTCGGCCTGCGGCGAACCGCTGAGGCGCGGGCCGATCTTGTCGGTGAGATCGGCCAGGCGCTGCCAGGCCCAGTCGCTCGACAGGGCGGCGTCGCGGATCTTCGCCAGCACCGCCGGGTCGACGGCCGGCGCCGGATCGGCCGGCCAGGCCGGCGCGACGGCCAGGGAAGCCAGCAGGAACAAGGCGCAGCGGCCGCAACGCGAGACGTTCATCGCATCCCCTCGAAATTGGAATCGCGCGAGTTTTCCGCATAGCCCCGGCCTTGTAAAGAAGCAGTCATGCACGCTTTTCATGGACCAACTGCGCGCAATTTCATGACCGCGCGCCGAGGCTGCGCCATACGCCTGTGCGATGATGCGGCACGCGCCGCAACGAATTCCAAAAGGAGGTCCCATGATCAATAAGCTCTTCAAGCTCGCCGCCCGTCCGGTGGGCATGGCCAAGCGCAGCGACTTCGCCTACGAGGAAGCGCCGGTGCCCGAGCCCAAGGACGGCGAGCTGCTGGTGAAGATCCATTACATCTCGCTGGACCCGGCGATGCGCGGCTGGATGAACGCCGGCCGCTCCTACATCGCGCCGGTGGAGATCGGCGAGGTCATGCGCGCCGGCACCGTGGGCGAAGTGGTCGCCTCGCGCCATCCCAGGTTCCAGGTCGGCGACTACGTCTCCGGGACGCAGGGGGTGCAGAGCTATGCCCTTTCCAACGGCAAGGGCCTGCTCAAGGTCGACCCCAAGCTGGCGCCGCTGCCCAAATACCTGAATGTCCTGGGCATGCCGGGCATGACCGCCTACTTCGGCCTGCTCGACATCGGCCAGCCCAAGCCCGGCGAGACCGTGCTGGTCTCGGCCGCCACCGGCGCGGTCGGCCAGGTGGTCGGGCAGATCGCCAGGATCAAGGGCTGCAAGCCGGTCGGCATCGCCGGCGGCCCAGAGAAGTGCGAATACGCGGTCAAGGAATTCGGCTACGAAGGCTGCATCGACTACAAGCGCGGCCCGATCTTCCCCGGCCTGGCGCAGCACTGCCCGGAAGGCGTGGACGTGTATTTCGACAACGTCGGCGGCGACATCCTCGACGCGGTGCTGACGCGCATCCGCATGAAGGCGCGCATCGTCATCTGCGGCGCCATCTCGCAATACAACAACACCACGCCGATGCAGGGCCCGAAGAACTACATGTCCCTGCTGGTCAACCGCGCGCGCATGGAAGGCATGGTGGTGTTCGACTGGGCCGAGCGCTACGGCGAGGCGGCGCAGCAGATGGGCCAGTGGATGGCCGAGGGCAAGCTCAAATCGCGCGAGGACATCGTCGAGGGCATCGAGACCTTCCCCGAGACCCTGCTCAAGCTGTTCAACGGCGAGAACTTCGGCAAGCTGCTGCTCAAGGTGGCCTGACGGCCCCTGCTCCCCGGCCAGGGCCCCCACGGCGAGAGGAGTGCGAGGGGCAATTTCGCTTAGCGGGCTTCGGGTGAATTTGATTCATCCGAAGCCCGCCGCGAATTCGTTTGTGGCCGCGCCGCCGGAGGACTAGTGTAGGGGCACCATACGCAACCGTACGGTGCACCATGACCGCGATCGAAGCCCCCGCCGAAGAGCTGGCGTCCCCCGACTACGAGCTGCTCTGCGCCGAATTCACCCAGGCTGCAAACCCGTTCTGCCGCAGCTTCGACCTGCGCATCCCGGCCCTCGACGGACTCGCCCTCGCCGCCACTGCCTACACGCCGGCGCAGCGCGCCGCCGAACTGGCGGTGGTGATCAACAGCGCCACCGGCGTGCCGCGCAGCTACTACCGCCATTTCGCCGAGCACCTCGCCGCCCGCGGCTGCGCGGTGCTGACCTACGACTACCGCGGCATCGGCGGCAGCCGCGACGGCGGCCGCGGCGCGCGCATGCTGGATTGGGGCGAGAAAGACCTGCCCGGCGCGCTGGAATGGATGTACCGCTACCACGCCGAGCTGCCGCTGGCCGCCATCGGCCACTCCGCCGGCGGCTGGCTGTTTGGCCTCACCCCCAGCAACCGCGCCGCCGACGCCCTGCTCACCATCGGCTCGCAGGTGCCGCACCCGCGCAACTGGCCGACCCTGCGCGGCAAGGCCTTCATGTGGACCACCATGCACCTGATGATCCCGGGCGTGACCCACCTGCTCGGCCAGCTGCCCGGGGCCATCTTCGGCGGCGACAGCCTGCCGCGCGGCGTGGCCCTGGACTGGGCGCGCTGGTCGCGCCACCGCGACTTCCTGGTGGACGACGGCGACCGGCCGCTGCGCGAGCATTTCCGCGGCTATGCCAACCCGGTGCGGCTGCTGGCGGTGGAAGACGACGACTATGCCCCGCCCGCCGCGGTGCGCGACCTGGGCGGCTACTTCCATCGGGCCGAGGTGCGCGAAATCCGCCCCGCCGACCATGGCCTGCGCCAGCTCGGCCACTTCGGCTACTTCCGCAGGCGCGCACCGCGCATCCTGTGGGACGAGGCGCTGGACTGGCTGCGCCGGCAGACGCTCCACTGATCCGGTAATGCCCAATGTTGCGCAGCGGCCGATATGATCGTTGCCCGGCCTCACGCGAGACTGTCCGATGAACTACGAAACCATCCGCTACGCCGTGGGCGAGCGCATCGCGCGCCTCACCCTGCACCGCCCCGAGCGCTTCAACGCCATCGACGCGACCCTGGCGCGCGAGCTGGAGGCGGCGGTGGCGCAGGCCAACCGCGACGACCAGGTGCATGTGATCGTGCTGGAGGGCGCCGGCCCCGGCTTCTGCGCGGGCTTCGACCTCAAGGCCTATGCCGAGGGCGACACGCCGTGGAACCAGGAGATGCCCTGGGACCCTCTGATCGACTACCGCATGATGAAGCAGTTCTCCGAGCGCTTCCAAAGCCTGTGGCGTTCGCCCAAGCCGACCATCGCCAAGGTGCACGGCGCCGCGGTGGCCGGCGGCAGCGAACTGGCCCTGTCCTGCGACCTGACCATCATGGCCGAGGATGCCCGCATCGGTTATCCCCCGGCACGGGTCTGGGGCTGCCCGGTCACCGGCATGTGGGTGCACCGCCTGGGCATGGAGAAGGCCAAGCGCATGCTGCTCACCGGCGACCTGATCGACGGCCGCGAAGCCAAGGCCCTGGGCCTGGTGCTCGACGCGGTGCCGGCGGCGGAGCTGGAAGCCGCGGTGATGAAGCTGGCACGGCGCATGAGCGGCGTGCCGAAGAACCAGCTGATGATGCAGAAGATGATGATCAACCTGGCCTGCGAGAACGCCGGCCTGTCCACCACCCAGACCCTGGCGACCCTGTTCGACGGCATCACGCGCCACTCGCCCGAGGGCGTGGCCTTCCGCGAGCACGCCGCGCGCGCCGGCTTCCACGAGGCGGTGCGCCTGCGCGATTCCGGCGAGCCGATCCCGGGCAGCAAGCCGACGCCACCGGGCCTTTGATGGTGCGTGCCGCCTCCGGCCCGGCCGCCGGCCGCCACCCTGAAAGGCGGCCTGCAAAGTTTCTTCATGCAACGGAGTAGATGACGATGTCCGATCTTGTTCAGACCACCCTGAAGGACCGCGTGCTGACCTTGCGCCTCAACCGCGCCGACAAGAAAAACGCCCTGACCCAGGAGATGTACAGCGCCATGGCCGACGCCGTGAAGGGCGCGGCGGCCGACGCGGAAGTGCGGGTGCTGGTGTTCGCCGGCTCGCCGGACGCGTTCTGCGCCGGCAACGATCTGCAGGACTTCCTGAAGAACCCGCCCAAGGGCCAGGACGCGCCGGTGGCGCGCTTCATGCGCGAGCTGGCGGTCTTCCCCAAGCCCGTCATCGCCGCCGTCAACGGCGTCGCCGTGGGCATCGGCGTGACCCTGATGCTGCACAGCGACCTGGTCTACGTCGGCCAGGGCGCGCGCCTGCAGATGCCCTTCACCAGCATCGGCATCTGCCCCGAGTTCGCTTCCACCTACCTGCTGCCGCGCCTGATGGGCAACGTGCGCGCCGCCGAGCTGACCCTGTTCGGCGAGCCCTTCACCGCGGCCAAGGCCCTGGAGTACGGCCTGGTCAACGCGGTGCTGCCGGAGGGCGAGGTCGAGGCCCATGCACAGGAGCGCGCCGCCAAGCTGGCGCAGCAGCCGCCCAATGCGCTGCGCGTCACCAAGAAGCTGCTGCGCCGCTGGTCGCAGGAAACCGCGCTGCAGGCGATGGAGGTCGAGGCCGAGCATTTCGTGCCGATGCTCGGCATGCCCGAGGCCCTGGAGGCGATGACCGCCTTCATGCAGAAGCGCAAGCCGGATTTCTCCAGGTTCAGCTAGGTAGCGCCTGCCCCGCCCCTCTCCGCCTGGAGAGGGGCGCTCCGCCCATCCGCTCCACGTCGCATAACGCCGCGAGTCGGTATATGCTCGGCCGCACATATGGGAGTCTGCCGGCCAGGGTGGAGACACGGCATGAACACAACGTGCGGCGGCAAAAGGGAGCAGAACAAACAGGCCAACCGCGCAGCGCTGCTCGACGCGGCGCGGCGCTGCTTCCTGGGCATGGGCTATGAGGCGGTCACGGTGCGCGACATCGTGCGCCTGACCGACCTCGCTTCAGGCACCTTCTACAACTATTTCCCGGACAAGGAGTGCATGTTCCGGGAGATTCTCGAAACGCACATCGACGAGCTGAACGTCCGCCTGCGCACGGTGCGGCAGCAGGCGCAGTCGATCGAAGCCTTCATCCGCGACGCCTACCGGACCTTCTTCCAGATGGTGGTGGACGTGCCGGACTTCTTCAGCCTGATCCTGCGCAACGAGTACGCCGTGCGCAGCCTGTTCCGCGATACCGTCATCGGGGCGCCGATGCGGGCGCTCAAGGACGACCTGCGCGACGCCATCCGCCGCGGCGTGTTCCCCGACACGGACGTCAACATGCTGGCCGCAGCGTTCTACGGCACCGCTTTCGAGCTGGGCCGGGTGCTGGTCGAGCAGCCCGGCGTCACCGCCGAGGCCGCGGCCGAGTTCGCCACCAGCCTGCTGACCAACGGCGTGCGCGGCCTCAACAGCGAGCGCGCCGTGGTGGGACGAGCGATCGGCCCGGCCAAGGTGCGCAGCCTGGGCCTGCCCTAGCCTCGCATCGGCGTCAGCGCTCCCACAGGGAGAGGATGCCGCCGACCATGAAGCACAGGACCCCGCCGCCGCCGAGGGTGAATTCCAGCGCCGGCCATGCGCCGGACTGGATGCCGTAGTGCACGATGTGCTGGCCGATGAAGGACAGCAGCGCCAGGCCCAGCAGGAGGATCCAGGCGGTTCCGCCGATGCGGAAGCAGATGCTGCTGGGCTTCATCCGGGGCCCCATGCCGATCGATTGTTCCATGCCCAGTATTCTCGATTTCGGCGGCTGAACGGAAGCTGAGCGATGCCGCCGGCATCCTTGCCGCGCTGCCTGGCGAGCGGCCGGGCCGTGCTGACTTTCCGGCTGGTGTGATACTGTCATCTCGGGCCACGGCGTCGATCGATACCCGGACGGCTCTTCGTACCTCAGGGGAAGTACGAATCTGCGATCTTTGAGACTTGGGGAAAGTCTGTGTTCTTCAACATCCGATTCGCGGTGATCGCCGCGGTTCTGCTGCTGTCCGCTTGCGGCGGCGGCGGCGGCGGCAACGGCACCAGCATTTCGATCAATCCGACCTCCCTGACCTTCCAGGCGGTCCAGGGCGACCCGGCCCCGGCCGGAAAGACCGTCGACGTTTCCTATGCGGGCGATGGCGTGCTGGTCGGATTTCCGCCGGATGTGCCGCAGCCAAGCTGGCTGAACGTCACCACGACCAGCTCGACGTCCGGGCACGCCAGCTTCCTGGTCACGGTGTCGCCGCCCGATTTCCCGCCGCAAACGTTTACCACGACCTTGCGCTTCGTCACCGGGCACACCGACGGCACCGACATCACCTACGTCGACATGCAGGTGGCGTATCAGATCGGCTCGGACCCCTTGATGATCTCGGCCCAGCCGACACAGCTGGACTTCTCGGCGGCGGCCAACGGCGCCACGCCGGCGGCGCAGAGCCTCACCGTGACCTTCACCGGCTCGCAGTCGCAGGTCGATC
>DASRFD010000143.1:0-10936 GCA_035651715.1 Nevskia sp. | reverse complement strand
CTGAACTGCAGGGTCAGGTGGACGTGCGCGTCGATCAGCCCCGGCAGGCAGCTGTAGCCGCGCAGGTCGAGATGGTCGGCGCCGGCGGCGGCCGGCTCCACCGCGACCACCTTGCCCTGGTCGACGACGACGCTGACGTTGTCGCGCCACTTGCCGGACTTCACGTCGAGCAGCCTGCCGCAGTCGACGACGGTGGCGGCGTGGGCGGACTGGGCGAGCAGCAGGCCGAGCGCCAGCGGCGCGGCGTGGATGGTGCGCATGGGGTCTCCTCGTTCGTTATGGACGGAGGATAGCGCGGTTGCGGGCCGCGGTGAGGGCCTGCGCGGCGGCCAGGCGCAGGCAACGCCTGCGCCGGCGGCAGCGGCGGACGGCAGCCTTCAGGCGCCGTCGCCGCCGGGGCCGATCGCCACCCTCACCACCCCGTCCCCGCCGACCCAGGCCCGGTACATGCTGCGCGAGTTGAACGGCAGGGCGATGTCGCCGCGGTGATCGACGGCGATGCAGCCGCCGCGGCCGTGGTAGCGCGCCACCGCGTCCAGCGCCTCGGCGCAGGCGCGCTGCAGGTCCCAGCCGCTCCAGGCGATGCGCCCGTGCAGCAGGTGGCCGAAGCCGCTGCGGATGAAGGACTCGCCGGTACCGGTGCAGGAGACGGCGGCGCTGCGGTCGTCGGCGAAGGTGCCGGCGCCGATCACCGGCGTGTCGCCGACGCGGCCGGGCAGCTTGTTGGTGAGGCCGCCGGTGGAGGTGGCGGCGGCGAGGTGGCCCAGCGCGTCGCGGGCCACGGCGCCGACGGTGCCGAAGGCGGCGTCGTCGTCGCAGAAGTCGTGGTCGTCGTGGTCCAGGGTGATGGCGCCGGCGCGGCGCGCGGCCTCCAGCTGGTGCAGGCGCTCGGGGGTGACGAAGAAGCCGGGCTCGACCATCGGCAGGCCCAGCTCGGCGGCGAGCTTCTCGGCGCCGGCGCCGCCGAAGAACACGTGCGGCGTGCGCTCCATGATGGCGCGGGCGAAGCGGACCGGGCTGCGCACGCGGCTGATGCCGGTGACGGCGCCGCAGGCGCGGTCGGCGCCGTTCATGATGGCGGCGTCCAGCTCGGGCTGGGCGTCGCGGTTGAGCACGGCGCCGACGCCGGCGTTGAACAGCGGGCAGTCCTCCAGCAGCTCGACGGCCCGGGTCACGGCGTCCAGGGCCGGGGCGCCGCCGCGCAGCAGGCCGTAGGCCTCGGCGGCGATGCGTTGCAGTGCAGCACGCTGCTCCGGCTGGTGCCCGGCGCCCGGCGGCGGGTCGCCGGCGCCGCCGTGCAGGGCGAAGCGGATCAGCTGGGGATCGGGGGCATGGGTCATGGGCGGATTTTAGCCGCGCGCCGTGCCGCAGGTCGCGCTACGGCGCCGCGGCTTTGGTTAAGCTAGGGAAAACCGGGGCCGGCGATTCGGCGTCATGGAAGCGCCGGAACGTCCGGCCCGACGAATCCCGGATCCAAAAAATCCCCCAACAGGAGCTTCGATGCGCAAGTCCCTATTGTCCCTCAGCCTGCTCGGCGCCCTGCTGCTGGCGGCCGGCTGCACCAGCAGCGCCACCGTGGTCAGCTCCAGCAGCGGCCCGACCATCTCGCAGGTGCAGCAGGCGCCGGCCAACGGCCCGCAGTATCGCGTGGCGGTCAGCGCCTTCGACTACAAGGCGGCGCAGCGCTCCGACATCGGCCAGGGCATGGCCGACATGCTGTCGGACTCGCTGTTCAACACCGGCCGCTTCATCGTGCTGGAGCGCGAGCACCTCAACGAGGTGACGCAGGAGCAGGACCTGGCCAACAGCGGCCGCTTCAACCAGGCCACCGCCGCGCCGATCGGCAAGCTGGAGGGCGCGCAGCTGCTGATCCGCGGCAGCATCACCTCGTTCGAGCCGGCCTGCAAGGGCGGCTCGCTGATCATCGTCTCCGGCAACCAGGCCTGCGTCAGCATCAACATCCGCATCATCGACGCCGCCACCGGCCGCGTCGTCAACGCCACCACCGTCGACGGCACCTCGGCCAGCAACAGCGTCGGCCTGATCTTCGCCCGCGGCGACATGCCCATCGGCCTGGGCGCCTACAGCAAGACGCCGATGGAGCAGGCGATCCGCAACTGCATCGAGAAGGCCGTCAACTACATCGCCCAGACCAAGCTCTGAGGGCGATGGGGATGCGCGTCCTGCTCGGCGCCGCGCTGGCGCTGCTGCTCGCCGCCTGCGCCACCGAGTCGTCGGTGACGCGCGGCGGCGGCCAGACCATCGCCCAGGCCCAGGGCGAGGCGGCGAACGGGCCGAAGTACCGCATCGCCGTCGGCGGCATCATCGACAAGACCGACCCGCTGGCGGACAAGTCGGTGGTCAAGCAGCTCGCCCTGCTCAACGCCGGCCGCCCCGCCGACCAGCAGATGACGCCCTCGGCCCTGACCCAGGGCGTGCGCGACATGCTGGTCACCGAGCTGTTCAACAGCGGCCAGTTCATCGTGCTGGAGCGCGACGCGCTGAGCGAGGTGACGCTGGAGCAGGAGTTCAGCGCTTCCGCCCGCGCCGGCGACGCCACCCGCATCCCGCAGGGCCAGCTGGAAGGCGCCGAGCTGCTGGTGGTCGGCGCCATCACCGCCTTCGACGCCGGCGCCGGCTCCGACGGCTTCGCCGTGCCGATCCCGGTGCCGCTGGGCACCAACTACCGCAACGGCGCGGCCCTGTTCAACCTCAGCTTCAAGCGCGGCTACGTCGCCATGGACCTGCGCATCATCGACGTCGCCACCGGCCGCGTCGTCAACGCCACCGCCGTCGAGGGCAAGAACACCAGGTACGGGCTGCACCTGGAGGGCCTGGTCGGCGGCAGCATCGGCTACATCCCCCTGCCCAAGGGGCTGGTCGGCTTCTTCCAGAACACGCCGGTGCAGGAAGCGCTGCAGAAGATGGTGACGGCGGCGATCGGGGCGATCGCGGCGCAGAAGCCGGCGAAGGCGGTGCCGGGGGTGGCGCCTGCGCCGCCGCCGGTAGCTGCGCCTGCGGCTGCGGCGGCGAAGTGATGCGGGCCGTGCGCGCGGCTTAAAACCTGCGCCGAAGCCTGGTCAGGCCTCGGGTCCACCTTCCCGTGATGGGGTCGTGGATTTACTCGTACTTCACCGAGCAGCCGTACGGCGAAGTCAGCGGCTTGCTTACCGGCTTGCCGGCCAGCAGCTCGTCCAGCGCGTTCTTCACGTAGGGCGTGGCCCGCGGGATGTCGTCCGGGTCGGTGCTGGGCAGGCTGTCGATGCCGCCGTCGTAGACCAGGGTGCCCTTGCCGTCGATGATGAACATGTGCGGCGTGGTCTTGGCGTCGTAGAGGTGGCCGATCTTGCCGCTGGGGTCGAGCAGCACCGCGGTGGGGGCGGCGCCGCGCTGCCGGGTGTCGGCGTTGGCGCCGGCGCCGTCGACGTAGCCCTGGGTGCCGGGGGCGGAGGAGATCACGGTGAGCCAGGCCACGCCCTTGCCGGTGTAGGTTTTCTGCAGCGCCTGCATCGCGCCGCCCTTGTAGTAGTGCTGGACGAAGGGGCAGCCGTCGTTGGTCCACTCCAGCACCACCGGCTTGCCGGCGTAGTCGGACAGGCTGACGGTCTTGCCGTCGCTGTCGGTGGTGCTGAAGGCGGGCGCCGGGCGGCCGATCTTCGGCGCGTCCGCCTGCGCCTCCGCGCACAGGGAAACGATTCCGCACAGTACCGCAGTCTTCAGCATTGCGCGCATGGCAGCCTCCTGGGAGTGGCGGGGACCGCGGCCGGCGCCGTCAGTCCGGCTTGAGCGAGTCCACGACGGTCGCGGGCGTCAGGATCTGCGGCAGCACCTTCGGCTCGCCGCCCTTCACATATACCAGATAGAGCGGCACGCCGGAATGCTGGTAGCGCGCCAGCACGGCGGTGATGGCCGGGTCGGCGCGGGTCCAGTCGCCCTGCAGCCAGGCCACGTTCTGCCCGGCGAAGGCCTGGCGCACGGTGTTGGTATCGATGGCGACGTGCTCGTTGAGCTTGCAGGTGATGCACCAGTCGGCGGTGAAGTCGACGAAGATGGTGCGGCCCTCGGCGCGCAGCTGGGTGACGCGCTGCTCGCTCCAGGCTTCCGGCCCGCCGGGCTGCGCCGCGGCGTGGCCGGCGGAGACGGTGCGCACTTCCGGCGTGGTCAGCAGCGCCAGCGCGGCGAGCAGGGCCGCCAGCCGCAGCAGGCCGCTGGCGCGGCCCGGCTTGTGCCACAGCCACAGGGCGAAGCCGATGCAGACCAGGCCGAGCATCGCCATGGCCATGCCGCCGCGGTCGGTGATGCCGCCCAGCACCCACAGCAGCCAGACCACGCTCAGGTACAGCGGGAAGGCCATCACCTGCTTGAACGTTTCCATCCACGGGCCTGGCCGCGGCAGCAGCGCGCCCAGCCGCGGGAAGAAGCCGATCAGCAGGAACGGCAGCGCCAGGCCCAGGCCCAGCGCCAGGAACACCAGCATCGCCACCGCGGCCGGCTGGCCCAGGGCATAGCCCAGCGCGGTGCCCATCAGCGGCGCGGTGCAGGGGCTGGCCACCGCCACCGCCAGCACGCCGGTGAAGAAGGAGCCGCGGTAGCCCTTGTCCGCGGTCAGGCCCTCGCCCACGCCCATCAGGCGCGTGCCGAAGTGCACCAGGCCCGACAGCGACAGGCCCATGGCGAAGAACAGGTAGGCCAGCGCGGCGACGAACACCGGCTGCTGCAGCTGGAAGCCCCAGCCGATGGCGGCGCCGCCGCCGCGCAGCACCAGCAGCGCGCCGGCCAGGCCGGCGAAGCTGGCGAGCACGCCGAAGGTGTAGGCGAGGGCGTGGCCGCGCTGGCGCCGCGCCACCTTGGCGCGCGCCTCGATCAGGCTGATCGCCTTGATCGACAGCATCGGGAAGACGCAGGGCATCAGGTTGAGGATCACGCCGCCGAGCAGGGCCAGCAGCAGCGCCAGCGCCAGGCTCGGCTGGCCGCCGGCGGCGGCCAGCGGCGGCTCGGCGGCCTTGGCCACGGCCTGCTGCGGCACCGGCTGCACCGCGCCGGGCGTGGCGTGCAGCTCCCAGGCCTTGGCGCCGCTGACGCTGTCGTGCACCACCAGCACGCCGTCGACCTGGGCCGGCGCCTTGGTGAAGTAGTCGCCCAGCTGCTGCGAGATGCGCAGGGTGCCGTCGGCGGCGTTGTCCAGGCGCTGCGGCGCGGAGTGCTTGAGCAGGTCGCTGGCGTAGGGGAAGAATTCGATCGCGCCGCCGGCGGAGAAGTGCGCGCCCTTCACCGCCATCGAGAAATCGCCGTTGCCCGGAATGTTGCCGGGCGGCTCGGGACGCACCGCGAACTGCACCTTCCAGTCCGCCGGCGCCGGCTGCGGCAGCTCGGCGCGGGCCTTGGCGAAGGCGTCGCGCCAGCGCGGGTCGGCCTGCTGCGCGCTGCCGGCCGGCGCCACCGGCAGGCTCAGGCTGAGGTCGGCGCTGCCGGGAATGCAGACGTCCTTGCACACCAGCCATTTCGCCTTGGCCTGCAGCGCCAGGGTGTCGCCGCCGGACCAGTCGGCCGGCAGCTTCAGCTGCACCGGCAGCAGCGTCTCCTCGCCGTAGCCGTAGTTGACGATGTCGCCGAGCTGGGAGCGGTGCGGGTAGGGCCACTGCAGCTCGCCGGCGCTCACGCCCGGCGGCAGGGTCCAGCTCAGGCTGGTGGCCAGGCCCGAGTCGCCGGGGTTGCGCCAGTAGACGTGCCAGCCGTCCTCCGGCCGCAGGCGCAGGCCGAGCCAGTTGTCGCCGCCGGCGGCCAGGGCCAGGTTCTCGGCCACCAGCTCGGCCTCGACGTGCTGGGTCTGCACCGGGGCGGCGCGGCCGGGCAGGGGCAGGGCCAGCAGCAAGCCGAGGGCGGGACCAAGGACGGAAATGAGGCGCATGTGGGAATTCGCGCAGCAGGGGCCGAAAATTGGCCAGTGTACTGACCTTGCGGCCGCCGTGGGGTTCCGCCCCGGGGGCAGGCTACAATGGCCCCATTACGGCGCGGGCCGCCCGGCGGCAGGCGCAGCCGGCTGTCCGGCCCTGCGACGGGCCCATCCCGACCGACTCTTGGAGAGCAATGCGATGAGCGCCACCCCGCGCCGCGGGTTCACCCTGTTCCTCACCGGCCTGTCCGGCGCCGGCAAGTCCACCCTGGCCGAGCGCCTGGCCCAGGCGATCCAGGCCGGGCACCAGCGCCCGGCCACCGTGCTCGACGGCGACATCGTGCGCGAGATGCTGTCCAGCGGCCTGACCTTCTCCCGCGCCGACCGCGAGCTCAACATCCGCCGCATCGGCTACGTCGCCGGCGAGGTGACCAGGCACGGCGGCATCTGCATCTGCGCCGCCATCGCCCCGTTCCGCAGCGCCCGCGCCGAAGTGCGCGCGCGCATCTCCCAGCTCGGCGGCTTCTACGAGGTTTACGTCGCCACGCCGCTGGCGGTGTGCGAGAGCCGCGATCCCAAGGGCCTGTACAAGAAGGCGCGCCGCGGCGAGATCAAGGGCTTCACCGGCGTCGACGATCCGTTCGAGGCGCCGGAGCAGCCGGAGATCGCCATCGACACCAGCAAGCTGGCGCCGGAGGAAGCGGTGAAGAAGATCCTGGCGCTGCCGCAGCGGGACGGCCTGCTCTGAAGCCGTCGCCGGTTGCCAGTGGCCGCGATGCCGATGGCGCGGCGGCCCGCTGCGGCGGAATGTGCTTCGACTGACAACCCATCACTGACAATCGACAACCAGGAAAGGTCATGGCCACCCGGCGCAAATACGATCTGGTGCTGTTCGGCGCCACCGGCTACACCGGCGGCCTCACCGCCGAATACCTGGCGCAGCACGCGCCCGGGGACACGCGCTGGGCGCTGGCCGGCCGCAGCCGCGGCAAGCTCGAAGCGGTGCGCGCGCGCCTGGCCGCGCTCAACCCCGCCTGCGCCAGGCTCGACCTGATCGAGGCCGACGTCAACGACGCCGCGGCGCTGCGCAAGCTGGCCGAGTCCACCCGGGTGGTGCTGACCACCGTGGGGCCTTACATCCTGCACGGCGAGCCGCTGGTCGCCGCCTGCGCCGCCGCCGGCACCCACTACGCCGATCTCACCGGCGAGCCCGAGTTCGTCGACTCGATGTGGCTCAAGTATCACGAGCAGGCGCAGCGCAGCGGCGCGAAGATCGTCCACTGCTGCGGCTTCGACAGCATCCCGCACGACCTCGGCGCCTACTTCACCGTGCTGCAGCTGCCCGAAGGCGTGCCGCTCAAGGTGGAGGGCTTCGTCCGCGCCGGCGGCACCTTCTCCGCCGGCACCTACCATTCCGCCATCAACGCCTTCGGCCGCATGCGCCAGTACGCCGGCATCGCGCGCCAGCGCCGCCAGCGCGAGCGCTGGCCGCAGGACCGCAGGATCGGCTCGACGCGGCAGAGCGTGCGCTTCGTCAAGGCGCTCGGCACCTGGGTGGTGCCATTCCCCACCATCGACCCGCAGATGGTGCGCCGCTCCGCCGCCGCGGTCGACCGCTACGGCCCGGAATTCCGCTACGGCCACTATGTGCAGGTGAAGAAGCTGGCCAGCGTCGCCGCCCTGGTCGGCGGCGTCGGCGCCCTGTTCACCCTGGCCCAGGCCGGGCCGACGCGGCGCTGGCTGCTGGCGCGCAAGTCCTCCGGCGAGGGCCCCACGCCGGAGCAGCGCGCCCGCGGCTGGTTTCGCGTGCGCTTCTTCGGCGAGGGCGGCGGCCGCAAGGTGACGGTCGACGTCAAGGGCGGCGACCCCGGCTACGGCGAGACCGCCAAGATGCTGGCCGAGTCGGCGCTGTGCCTGGCGCACGATCCGCTGCCCGAGCGCTGCGGCTCGCTCAGCCCCGCCGCGGCGATGGGCGATGCGCTGCTGGCGCGGCTGCAGCGCCAGGGCATCCGCTTCGAGGTGGTCGACTCCTGATGGGCGCGGCGCGCGTGTTCCTGCTGCTCGGCGCCGTCTACGGCCTGCTCGGCGTGGCCTGCGGCGCCTTCGGCGCGCACGCGCTGCGCGCGCGCCTGACGCCGGAGATGCTGGCGGTGTATCACACCGGGGTCGAGTACCAGTTCTATCACGCGCTCGCGCTGCTGGCGGTGGGGGTTCTGTGCACGGTGCGGCCGGGACCGGGGCTGGGCCTGGCCGGCTGGTGCTTCGCGGCCGGCGTGCTGCTGTTCTCCGGCAGCCTCTATCTGCTGGCGCTGACCGGCACCCGCTGGCTGGGGGCGATCACGCCGGTCGGCGGACTGTTGTTCCTGCTCGGCTGGGGCGCCTTGATCTGGGCGCAGGCGCGGGCCGGGCGATAAGGTCCGACACAAGCCGCTTATCATTCCCGCGCAGGCGGGAATCCATTTTTTGCTTCGCCCAGCACACCCGTTTGTCCCGAGTAGCGCCGCGAAGCGGCGGGTATCGAGGGGTGTTCCGCCCTCCCCACTGTCATCCTGAGCGCAGCGAAGGACCTGGCGCCGTACGAGGCGTCACGCGCTACGTCTGCTTTCCCGGTCGGATGCGTGGTTTCCGCCTGCAGGCGGGTCACTTTCCTGCCTACAGCGGCAAGAGAGTCGCGGTTTTCCAAAACGGCCCGGGCCGGCTCAACGCTGCCCCGCCGAAGCCGGCTTGAGCACGCGCAGGATCGATTCGGCGATCTGGTCGGAGATGCGCTGCGCCGCGTTCATCATGACCCGCTCGGACACGGCGTGGGCTTCCTCGATCACCGCCTGGCGCAGGCCCTGGCTGAGCTGGTCGATGCGCTGGTTCTGCACCGCCAGCAGTTCGTCGATGTCGCCGCGCAGGCGCGCCAGCAGGGCTTCGAGGTTGTTGCTGAGGCTGTCGAGCTGCGGCTCGACGGCGCGCACGGCAATGCCGCGCAGCTGTTCCTCGTCGCGCGGGCCGCGGTTGGCCGCTTCGACGTGGGCGATCTGGGCCTTGACCTCGGCCAGCTGCACGAACAGGTCCTGGGTGATCTTGCGCAGGCGGCTTTCCATCTCCTCGCGCAGGCTGTCGAGGCGCGGCACCGCGGCGTCCTGCGGCGGCAGGCGCAGATCGTCGCGGGTGGCGGCGAGGCGCGAGGCGGCGGCCGGCGACGGCAGGCCGGCGGGCGGCAGGGCGTCGCGCAGGTTCTTCATCACCGCCTGCTCGATCGCCACTTCCGGCTCGCGGATCGACTGCACCTTGCTCGGCGTGGCCGGGGCCAGCACCGCGGGCGGCGCGGCTTCCTGCAGGCGCTTGAGGTTGTCGAGCACGGCGCGGATCTGTTCCGGGCTGGGCGGCTTCTGCAGGATGTCGATGGCGCCGCAGGCGCGGGCCTGGCGCAGGAAGTCGTCACCCTCGTTGGACGAGCACAGCACCACCGGCAGGCCGGCGGTGAGGGCGTTGGCCTTGATCGCCTTGATCGCGTCGAAGCCGTCGGTGCCGGGCATGATGTGGTCGAGGAACATCACCTCGGGCAGCTTCTTGCGCAGGTAGATGTAGGCGTCCTCGGCGCTTTCGGCGGTATCGACGTGATAGCCGAAGGCCTCCAGGAACTTGCGCATGGCGAAGCGCGCGGACTTTGAATCATCCACCACCAGTGCGGTTTTGGCGCTCATCCTTGATCCCCCAAGATCAATCCGGCATGGGTGAGGGCTCACCCCAGGCTGTTTAAGTACCATTGACCGCGCCGCCGCGCAAGGCCGCAGGGGATGAGCCGGGGGTGGTGCGCTAGACTGCGCTCCCCCCAAGCCTGCGGACCGTCCCCATGCAGCACTATGTCGTCGAAATCACTTACCGCGTGCCGCTGGCGCGCATCGAGGAGACCGTGGCCGCCCACCGCGCCCACCTCCAGACCGGCTACGAGCGGGGCCTGCTGCTGGCTTCCGGGCCGCAGATCCCGCGCCAGGGCGGCATCCTGCTGGCCCGCGCGCCCTCGCGCGAGGCGCTGGAGGACTTCCTGGCCCAGGACCCCTATGCCCTGCAGCAGCTGGCCGCGTACCGCCTGATCGAGTTCCAGCCGGTGAAGCACCAGGGCTGGGCGGCGGAGTGGTTCACGGCGGTTTAGGCCGCGATTCGGGCGGACTCTTCGCCCCGGGGGCGCGAGCAGTACGCGGCGCATCGCCGGCCGGGCGAAAGCCTGCCCTCGCTCCTCCAGCTCGGGCGAACCCGGCGAGCCGCGGCGGCGCTACTCCACCTCCCGCCCCCCGCTCCAGCGGCGGCTCCCCGCGGCATCGTCGATCTGCTGCTCCAGCGCCTTGAGCGCCGCCGGCGCGGCCGAGCAGCCGAGGTCGTGGCGGATCGAGCGCCAGCGGCCGCCGAGATAGGCGTCGATGCTCACGCCCGGCATGTCGGTGGCCCAGGCGCCGCAGGCGGCCGGCGCGGCGCGGGTGTAGTCGCCCCAGGGCAGGTCCGGATCGGCCAGGCGCTGCCGCAGCGCGGCGAAGCCGGCCGCGTCGGCCCGGCCGTGCCGGGTGCCGCCGTCGCCGTGGTAGTCCACCGCGCCGTCGGCGTGCAGCACCACTTCGTAGACCGGGCAGCGGCCGTAGCAGGCGCCGCGCCGCATGCGCAGCTCGAAGCCGTCCGCGGGCGCCGGCCGCGAGGCCGGCGGGAATACCGTTGCTGCCGCTGCCGCTGCCGGCGGCGGCTGGGCGGGGGCCCCGGCGCGGGCGGCGAGCAGCAGCAGCGGGACGATGCAGGCGGCACCTTTCATCGGCCCAGCTTACGCCAGGCAAAAAAAACCCGGGGAGACCGAAGTCTCCCCGGGTGTCAGAACAGCCTTGCCGCAGTTACCGGCTGCGCTTGCGGCGCCGCAGGCCCGCCAGGGCGAAGCCCGGCAGCAGCAGCCACAGGCCGAAGGCGCCGCCACTGCCGGGGTTCGTCTGCACCGAAACCTGGGCGGTGGTCTGGCCCGTCCTGCCATATGCGTCGGTGACCGTCAGTCCGAACGTGTAGTTGCCCGGGCTG
>DASRFD010000142.1:0-12684 GCA_035651715.1 Nevskia sp. | reverse complement strand
CTGGCGTTTTACGCCGGCTGGCCGAATGCGATGACCGCCGTCAACAAGGCCAAGGAGTTGCTGCAGACGGCGCCGTCGTGACCGGCGAGGGACCGAAGGCTCCCGCCGTCACTTCTGAGAAAGCCGCACGTCCCGCTTCGGTACCGGCGCTTCGACGCCGTTGTCCCGCAGCACTTGCCAGATCAGCAGCAGCAGGTCGGCGCTGACGCGGTTGCGGCCGTCGTCGATGCCGTCCATCCAGAAGTCCGCCTCCAGCGTCACCCCGCCCACGCCGAAGTTCTTGATGCGGGTGTCGGGCAGCTCGTGCTCGGGCTCGCCGGGGCCTTTCACCACCTGCGGGTGGGAATTCATCGCGTCTTCACCAGCTTGAGCACCTGGGGCAGGTCGGTCTTGTAAGGCACGTCGAAGGTCAGCGAATAGCGCTGCCGCGGATTCTTGTGGGTCCAGTTGACGAAGGTGGTGGTGATGAACTTCTCGTTGGGGACGACGATGTCCTTGCCGTCGAAGGTCTCCAGCACCGTCGAGCGCATGTTCATCTCGCGGATGGTGCCGGCCTTGCCGCCGTCCAGCTCCACGTAGTCGCCCACGGTGAGCGAGCGGTCCAGCAGGATGATGATGCCGGAGATGAAGTTGGAGGCGATCGCCTGGAGGCCGAAGCCCAGGCCCACGCCGACGGCGCCGCCGAACACCGCCAGCGCGGTGAGGTCGATGCCCATGATCTGCAGCAGCAGCACCAGGATGATGAAGAACAGCAGCGCCTGGAACAGCTTGGCCAGCACTTCGCGCGTGCCGATCTCGATGGTCTCCTGCTTGCGGATGATGCGCTGGCCGGCGTGGTTGGACTCCCGCCCCAGCCAGAACAGGATCGAGCCGAAGATCAGCACCCGGACCAGGCCATAGGCCGAAACCCGGATGTTGCCGATCTGCACTTCCGCCGCCTCCAGATACGCCACCACCGGTCCCAGCCAGCCGAACACGTAGAGGATGGCGATGGGAATGGCGATCCAGGTGGTCAGGCCGTGCGCGATGGGGTGGCGCACGAAGCGGGTGATCGCCGAATACATCAGGAACACCACCGCCAGGCTCTGGCACAGCCGTACCAGCCAGCTCTGCTGCACCAGAAGGTCGCTGACGACGACGGCGGCGCCCAGGGCCAGGATGGTCAGCAAGGGGAACAGCAGGTCGCGCGCCTGGTAGATGCGCCGCCGCAGCGGCAGCCAGGAGCCGGTGGTCGGCTCCGCCGCCAGCAGCGCGGAACGCCGCCGCAGCAGGCCGGCGCCGGAGTAGGCCAGCACCACGGCCAGCAGGGCGAGCGAGACCTGCGCGTAAAACTTCGGGCTGCTCGCCCACTCGATGGCCATATTGAGGAGATCGAGCAGGTGCGTTTTAAGTGAATCGAGATTCAAGGAAAATCTCCAGCATGAGCAGTCGAGAAAGTGCCGGGTGCAGACATCATATTCGGCGGCGCCAGGCGACGAGCGTCCGGTCAAGCCAGGCGCGTTGGACGGCCCTGGCCGGCGCCAGAGTCCGCCACAGCTCGGCGAACAGGCCCATGTAAAGCGCCAGCGACAGGACCCCTAGCAGAAGCAGCATCACCGGAACGGCGCAGGCGGCCAGGGCGGCGGCCAGGAACAGATGGCTCCCCGGCCCGGGTGGCGGCAGTTTGCGGCCGGCCAATGCGAGGACGGCTGGAGAGATCCGCTCAGTCGTAGAAGGGCCCCTTATGCGCACCGTCGGCTCCCGCTCCCCAGCATAGGCGTCACAGCGGCCTGGTTGGCCGGATGCTGCGCCGCACGGTCCTTCCCCTGGCGCCCAGCACCGGTCCCAGCACCAGCCACAGGCGGTGCGCCGCTTTGAACGCAGCGCGGTTGGCGGCTTTGTGCCCGCACCAGGCCCTGAACCGGGCCTGGTCGGCATCGCCGGCGTCGCCGGAAGTCAGGCGGACCAGCCATTTCGCCGCTTCCAGTTCCGCGCGCGACAGGCCCCGCGGTGTTGCCGAGCCGCCTATGGCGAGGTGATCCGAGCCCTTGCGCACCATGTGGTATTAACGAGTATCGGAAGCCGACGCAGCAATCAGGTTGCCGCTGCCGGTCGCCGCCGTCCGTTTTGGTGCGCCGGAATGACGGTGAAGTCCAGGCCGCGTCACGCGCGCCGGCGGCACGCAAGGCAGTGCAACATTCGCAGTCACCGCTCGTTTTCAACATAACGGATCGCGCAGCCCGCAGGGCGGTGCGTCCACCAACAAGCCGGCCACGGCGCACGCGGACACTCAGGAGATGATGCGATGAACCCTTTAGCAAGCGTAAAACTGCTGCGTGCCTGCGTGAGCGTGGCGATGCTCGGCACCGCGGCCCTGGTTTCGGGCTGCCATGACGACGACGGCGGCGGCGGCGGCGGCGGCGGTGGCGGTGCGGGTGGCAGCAGCGGCAGCTCTTCGTCGAGCAGCTCCAGTTCCTCCTCGGGCGGGCACTCCAGCAGCTCCAGCTCCTCCAGCAGCAGTTCCTCGAGCTCGTCTTCGGGCGGTCATTCCAGCAGTTCGTCGAGTTCGTCCAGCTCATCCAGCTCGTCCAGTTCGTCCAGCGGCTCGGGTTCTTCGAGCAGCAGCTCGTCTTCGAGCGGCGGTTCATCGTCCAGCGGCAGTTCATCGTCGAGCAGCTCCGGCTCTTCCGGCGGCAGCTCCTCCGGCTCGTCCAGCGGCGGCGCCGGCATCGGCATCACCTTCCACCCGCCGGTGCCCGCCACCGTCGCCCCGGGCGGCAGCTTCGCCCTGAGCTGGACCTCCAGCGGCGTCACCAGCTGCATCGCCTCCGGCGGCAGCGGCAGCGACGGCTGGAGCGGCAGCAGCCAGCCGGTCAACGGTGCGGCCTCCATCACCGCCGCGGCCACGCCGGGCGCCTACAACTACACCCTCACCTGCACCGGGCCTGGCGGCGGCGCGACCGGCACCGTCACCGAGACGGTCAGCGGCGTCGCCACCGGCGTGCCGGTTTTTACGAGCGCCTTCACCGCCACGCCAGGCCTGACTGCCGCCGGCGATATCGTCCACTTCACGTGGGCGGTCAGCGGCGCCAACTCCTGCGTCGCCGTCGGCGGCAGCGGCAGTGACGGCTGGAGCGGCGCCGAGCCGGCCAGCTCGCCCGGCGGCGGGGTGCCGGTCTCCGCGCCGGCCAATCCGGGCACCTATACCTATGGCCTGATCTGCTATGGCAACGCCGGCAGCACGGCGCAGACCGCCACCGTCACCGTGAGCGGGACGCCCGCCGGCGCGGTCCCGGCCTTTGCCTCGCCCTTCGTCGCCACGCCTTCGGCGGTCGCCAACGGCGCCAACGTCGTCTTCAGCTGGGCCAGCAATGCCACCTCGTGCGCCGCCGCGGGCGGCGCGCCGGGCACCAGCTGGAGCGGTGTGCAGCCGACCAGCTCGCCCGGCGGCGGCGTGACCGTCACCGCGTCCACCGCCAGCGGCACCTGGACCTACCTGCTCGGCTGCAATGGCCCCGGCGGCACCGTGATCAAGCAGGCCAGCGTGATCGTCGGCGGCACCGACTGCGGCGTGCCCGGCATCGCCACCCGGGCGCTGCTGCAGCCGCATGCCTCGGTCGCCAGCGCCATCACCGGGCCGTTGTGCCTGGACTGCTCCGTCACCAACCAGCAGGACGTGATCGACGCCAATCCGGCCAACTTCGCCAGCATCCACACCGACGTGGCGCTGTTGTTGAACACGGAGTCGCTGACCGTGACCAACGATGCGGTGTTCCCCGGCGGGCACCGGGCCGGCTTCGTCATGGCCGATCCGAACCAGGCGCTGACCCTCGACCTGATCCCCAACATCTCCATCAGCACCTACCTCAAGGGCCAGCTGCAGGAGACCGGCTCGACCACCTCGCTGCTGCGCCTTGACCTGCTGTCCCTGGGCCTGATCGGCGCGAGTCCCGCGTCCTACGTCAGCTTCACCACCACCAGGGACTTCGACGCCGTGCAGATCACCGACAGCCCGCTGGTCGGCGTCCTCGGCACGGTCAACGTCTACGGCGCCTGCGTGAGTACCCAATAGCCCCCGCTGATTCGCCCTTGAGCCCGGGCCGTTCGCGGCCCGGGCTTTTTTGTTGCGCGGTTCAGGGCCACCGGCCCATCGGTGAAGGGGCGGCCTACCTCGATGCCGTACTGCCCGCCCGGCGAGGTACCGCCTGGCGGCATCGGGGATCCATGCCGCGCGCCGGCGGCCGGACCGGCGCGTCGATGCCGCCGTCCGACCACCGATCGGCACCGCTCATCCAGGGCCGCGCCACCCGTCGTGCCGCCCTGGCCCGTCCATCGCCCTTGCCGTTCGGAACAACCGCGGTTCGTCAAAACTGATTGCAGATTCACATCGCGGCGGGCAGCTTTTCCTCAAGTCAAGCGCATCGCCGGGTCGGTTTTAGCGGGCCTTTGGCTCAAGGATTGGTGGTCGTGCGGCCTTCATTGCAGCGGGTCTGGGCGTATCGCGCCGCGGCGGGGCGGGCTGGCGCGGGGCTGTGCCTGGCGATGCTGGCGCTCGGCGCCGGGCCGGCCGCCCGGGCGACGTCGCCGGATGCCGCGGATGCCTATTTTCAGCGTGAGCCGATCCGCCCGATCCCGCTGTCGGTCGAGGTCGATGCGCGCAAGGCGGCGCTCGGCCGCAAGCTGTTCCAGGATCCGCTGCTCTCGGCCGACGGCACGCTGTCCTGCGGCGGCTGCCACATGCTCGGCGCCGCCGGCGTCGATCATCGGCAGAAGGCCGTGGGCATGCACCAGGCCCAGGGGCGGGTCAACACCCCGACGGTCTACAACAGCGCCTTCAACTTCCGCGAGTTCTGGGACGGCCGCGCCGAAAACCTGGACGATCAGGTCGATTGGCCGCTGCAGGGCAAGACCGAGCTGGGCTCGACCTGGGAGGCGGTGCTGGACAAGCTGCGGCGCACGCCGGCCTACGTCGCGGCATTCGACGCAAGCTACCCGGACGGCATCTCCCGCAGCAACGTCAGGAACGCGATCGCCGAGTTCGAGCGCTCGCTGATCACGCCGAACTCCCGCTTCGACCGCTACCTGCGCGGCCAGCGCGACGCGCTGAATCCGCAGGAGCTGTCCGGCTATCGCAAGTTCAAGGCCTATGGCTGCGTCAGCTGCCACCAGGGCGTCAACGTCGGCGGCAACATGTTCCAGCGCATGGGCGTGATGGGCGACTACTTCGCCGACCGCGGCCATGTCGGCGAAGCCGACTACGGCCGCTTCAACGTGACGCACGACGAAGCCGACCGCTATACCTTCAAGGTGCCGAGCCTGCGCAACGTGGCGCTCACCGGGCCTTATTTCCACGATGGATCGGCGCAGACCCTGGAGCAGGCGGTGACCATCATGGCGCGCTACCAGCTCGGCCGGGAGCTGCCGCCGGACGATCGCGAGCAGCTGGTCGCGTTCCTGCGCACGCTCACCGGCGAGTTCCCGGGCGGCAAGCCGTGAGCCGGCTGATCGCGGTGGGCGCGCTGCTGGCGGTCGCCGCAGCCCTGTTCTGGCAGGAGCGGCACGGTTACCGCGACGACGAGAACGGACGCTTCCAGGCGACGCTGTGGCGGTTGCAACAGCTCGACACGCAGTTCAACGACGACGTGCTGAAGGTACGCTTCGCCCTGCTCAACAACTACGACGACTTCGCCGAGAATCAGCGCCAGTCGGCCGAGGCGCTGGATACGCTGGGGACGATCCCCGGCTTCGTCGGCCCGCCGGCGCGGGCCGCGATCGCGGCAGAGGTGGCGCGGTATCGCGCCCAGCTGCGCAGCCGCAAGGAGCTGATCGAGCGCTTCAACTCGCAGAATGCGGTGGTGGTCAATTCCAGCCGCTACCTGCCGACGGTGCTCGAAGAGCTGGGGCGGCGCGGCAAAGACGGTGCGCTGTCGGAAACGGCCAACGGCCTGAGCCGCGCGCTGCTGGCCAGCCAGTCGGATGCCGAGGACGGCACCGCGCAGGCCGCCGCCGATGCCGGGCTGCTGCACGACTGGGCCGCGCGTCATCCGCAGGATCCGCTGGCGCGCCCGGCGCTGAGCCTGGAGCATCATGCCCGCAACCTCATCGCCGGCCGCTCGCGCCTGGACGCGCTGACCGCGGGCCTGCTGGACCTGCCCACGGCGGCGACGCTGGCCGGGCTGGAAGACGCATATCAGGTCGAGGTGGCCGCCGCGCTCAAGCGCGCCCACTGGTACCGCCTCTCGTTCTACTCGGTCTGCGCCGTGCTGCTGGCGGTGATGGGCTACATCCTGTGGTCCCAGCGCGGCGCCAACCGCGTGCTGGCGCGCCGGGTGCGGGAGCGCACGGCGCAGCTCGCCCACCAGGCCCGCGAGCTGGAGGCGGCGCGGGACGCCGCCGAAACCGCCAGCAAGGCCAAGTCCTCGTTCCTGGCCAACATGAGCCACGAGCTGCGCACACCGCTCAATGCCATCCTCGGCTATGCCCAGCTGCTGCAGCGCGACCGCGGCCTGGGCGAGCGGCAGCGGCAGGCGGTCGTCACCGTGCAGCGCAGCGGCGAGCACCTGCTGATGCTGATCACCGACATCCTCGACCTGTCGAAGATCGAAGCCGGCAAGCTGGAGCTGTGCCCGGCCAGCGTCGATCTCGCCAGCTTCCTGCGCGGCGTCGCCGACATCGTGCGCATCCGCGCCGAGGAGAAGGCCATCGCCTTCCGCTTCGAGCCGGTCGGCGAGCTGCCGCGCTTCGCCGAATTCGACGAGAAGCGCCTGCGCCAGGTCCTGCTGAACCTGCTGGGCAATGCCGTCAAGTTCACCGACCGCGGCGAGGTGGTGCTGCGGGTGCTGCGGCTGGACGACGCAGGCGGCCACGCCAGGCTGCGCTTCGAGGTTCGCGACACCGGCGTAGGCATCGCCCACGCCGAGCTGGAGACGATTTTTCAGCCGTTCGAGCAGGTCGGAAACATGCAGCGCCGCGCCGGCGGCACCGGCCTGGGGCTGTCGATCACGCGCGAGCTGGTGCGCCTGATGGGCGGCGCCGTCGGCGTGAGCAGCGTGCTGGGCGAGGGCAGCTGCTTCGGCTTCGAAGTGCAGCTGCCGGTGGCCGCCGCCGCCGCGGCCCCGCTCGACGCGGCGCGCCCGGTGGCCGGCTATCGCGGCGAGCGCCGCAGGGTGCTGGTGGTGGATGACATGGCGGCCAACCGCGAGGTGCTGGTCGAGCTGTTGCAGCAGGCCGGCTTCGAGGTGGATCAGGCGGCCGACGGCCGCCAGGCCCTGGCCCGCGCCGAGGCGGCGCCGCCGCACCTGGTGCTGATGGACATCCGCATGCCGGTCATGGACGGCCTGGAGGCGACGCGGCAGCTGCGCCGGCTGCCGGCCTTGCAGCGGATCCCGGTCATCGGCGTCTCGGCCGGCTCGGCGCAGAGCGACGGCGCCGATTGCCTGGCGGCGGGCGCCGACGCGTTCTTCACCAAGCCGGTGGAGCACGCCCGGCTTCTGCAGGAAATAGGCAGGCAGCTGCGGCTGGAATGGCTGCACGAGGCGGTCCCGCCGCCGCCGGCCGCCGCCGCGGAAGCGGCCCTGGTGCCGCCGCCGCAAGAGGATATTCAGGCGCTGCACCGGCTGGCCCTGGCCGGCAACATGCGGAGCATCAGGCAGTGCGCCGACGCCTATGCCGGGCGTGATCCGCGCCTGGTGCCGTTCGCCGACCGGCTGCGGCAGCTGGCGCAAGGTTGTCAATCCAGGGCCATCCTGGCCCTGGTCGAGAGTCATCTGGAGCAAGAGGTGGAGTCATGAGTGAAGCAGGGAACGCAACGGACAGGGCAGCCCAGACCATCCTGGTCGTCGACGACACGCCGGCCAACCTGGAGGTGGCGGTCGCCTACCTCGAGGACCACGGCTTCCAGATGCTGGTGGCGCAGGACGGCGAGGAGGCGCTGGACCGCGTTCGCGTGGTGCAACCCGATCTGATCCTGCTCGACGTGATGATGCCCGGCATCAACGGCTTCGACACCTGCCGCCGCCTCAAGTCCATGGAAGGCGTGCGCGAAGTGCCGGTGATCTTCATGACCGCCCTGACCGACGTCGGCGACAAGGTGAAGGCGTTCGCCGCCGGGGGCGTGGACTATGTCACCAAGCCGCTGCAGCTGGAGGAGCTGCTGGCGCGGGTCCGCACCCACCTGGAGCTGCATGCGGCCCGGCAGCGGCTGGCGGCGCAGCACCTGCGCCTGCAGAGCTCGGAGGTGCGTTACCGCCGGCTGTTCGAGGCCAGCAAGGACGGCGTGCTGCTGGTGGAGTTCGACAGCGGCCGCGTCACCGACGTCAACGCCGCGCTGGCGGAAATGCTGAGCCTGCCGCGCGAGGAAATCGTCGGGCAGCGCCTGTGCGAGCTGGCGGCGCTGCGCAATGCGCCGTGCAAGAGCGCGCTGGCCGAGCTGCGCCTGCGCGAGCAGGTGCGCTATGAGCACTGGCCGCTGGCCAACGCGGGCGGCGCCGCGCTCGACGTGGAATTCTCCGCGAACGCCTACCTGGTCAACGGCGTCAAGATGGTCCAATGCAATATCCGCGACATCACCGAGCGCAAGCAGGCCGAATCGCGCATCCGCTACCTGGCGCTGCACGACACGCTGACCGGGCTGCCCAACCGCGTGCTGCTGCACGACCGCCTGAACCAGGCCATCGCACAGGCCCGCCGCAATCGCCGGCAGGTGTCGGTGCTGATGCTCGACCTGGACCACTTCAAGCACATCAACGACTCCCTCGGCCACCATGTCGGTGACCACCTGCTGGAAGCCACCGCGGTGCGGCTGCGCGCCTGCCTGCGTGAAAGCGACATCGCCGCGCGCCTGGGCGGCGACGAGTTCGTCATCGCGCTGCCGGAAGCCGCGGAGGATGCCGACGCGGCGCTGGTGGCGGAGAAGGTGCTGAAGACGCTGCGCGAGCCGTTCCAGGTCGACGGCCACGAGCTGCACGTCGGCGTCAGCATCGGCATCAGCCGCTATCCGTCGGACGGCGAAGATCCCGGCACGCTGCTGCGCGCCGCGGACTCCGCCATGTACCAGGCCAAGAACGCGGGCCGCGGCGATTTCCGCTTCTTCACCGCGGCGATGAGCGAGGCGGCGCAGCGCCGCCTGGAGCTGGCCAACGATGTGCGCCACGCGGTGCAGCGCGGCGAGTTCACCCTGAACTACCAGCCGCAGGTGTCCGCCCGGGGTGGAAACGTCACCGGCATCGAAGCCCTCCTGCGCTGGCGGCATCCGCGCCACGGCATGATCTCGCCGGAAGAATTCGTGCCCTTGCTGGAGGAGATCGGCCTGATCATCGAAGTGGGGCATTGGGCGCTGCGCTGCGCCTGCGCCCAGAACGCGGCCTGGCAGCGGCAGGGCCTGCCGCCGATGCGGGTGGCCGTCAACCTGTCGGCGCAGCAGTTCTACCGCGGCGACATCGTCGGCACGGTGCGGGGAGCCCTGGCGGATTCCGGGCTGGCGCCGGAATGGCTGGAGCTGGAACTGACCGAGTCGCTGACGCTGGACGACACCGAGATGACCATCAAGCTGATGCACGAGCTCAAGCAGCTGGGCGTGTGCCTGTCGCTGGACGACTTCGGCACCGGCTGGTCGTCGCTGTCCTACCTGCGCCGTTTCCCGCTCGACCGCATCAAGATCGACCGCTCCTTCATGCGCGACCTGGTGACGCAGCCGACCGCTTCCGCCGTCGTCCGCAGCATCATGGGCCTGGCGCGGAACCTCGGGCTCACCTGCGTCGCGGAAGGGGTGGAGACGGCCGATCAGCTCAGCTACCTGCAGAAGCAGATGTGCGCCGACATCCAGGGCTTCCTGTTCAGCCCGGCGGTGTCCGGGGCGGAGATCGAGACCATGCTGCGCAGCACGACTCCGTGGGGGTCAAAGGTGATCGCGGCGCAAGCGGTCATGGCGGACGCGCCGGTGGAGGAAGCTGCGTAAGCCGGAGACCGTCGCGCGGCTGCTGGGCGGCGCTCCTTCCGGCGCCGGCCCCGCCCCGCATCTGGGGGGTGCCTGCGGGCCCGGTTTCAGGCGTCCCGCCGATGAACTCCGCCGCCTTCCTGGGCTATGCTGAATTCAGCTCATGGGAGTCAAGCGACGTGCCCCGCGACGAAGGTACGCCCTGCTGGAATTTCGCCGGCGCGCAGTTCGACGAGCGATCGCTGGAACTGAAGGTCGGCGGCGAAGTGGTGGAGCTCGAGCGCAAGCCGCTGGAGGTGCTGCGCCACCTGCTGCTGCGCGCCGGGGAGGTGGTGACCCACGACGAACTGCTCGGGGCGATCTGGCCGGGCCGCATCGTCAGCGAGAGCGTGCTGAAGAAATGTGTCAGCCGGCTGCGCGAGGTGCTGCGCGACAGCGACCACGCCATCGTCAAGACGGTCCACGGCTACGGTTACCGCCTGGTGTCGCCGGTGGAAATCGTGGCACCGAAATCGACCGTCCTGGTGTCGCCGCAATTCAGCGCGCACACCCATTCCGAAATCCGCCACTGCACCGCCCTGATCGTCGACATCGCCGGGACCGTGGCGCTGCGCTCGCAGCTGGGCGACGCCGCCGCGGGCCGCCGCATCCGGCACCTGCTGGACGCCATCATCGCCACCGCGCGCCAGCACCAGGGCGAATTCATCAAGTCCTACGGCGACGACGTGCTTGCCATCTTCGAGCGCGATTCCGTCGCTTCGGCCGCCAGGGTCGCCATCGCCGCGCAGCGGCTGGCAGCGGATGTCGGCCTGCAGCTTTATGCGGGCTTTCATTCCGGCGAAGTCGAGTTCCGCCAGACCATGGGGCATCCCGACGCCCTGGGCATGACCGTCAACTTCGCCGCGCGCCTGCACAAGCTCACCGAAGGCGCCCCCGGCCGGATCTTCGTGGCCGAGGAGACGGTCAATGCGCTGCCCGCGGAGCTGCGCGCATCCACCAACCGCTACGGCCTGCGCGACCTCAAGGGCATCGGTGCGGTCAGCATCTGGACGCTGGAGTGGCACGAGAGCACCACGACCACCAGCACCGTGCTCGCCTTCGAGCCGGCGGCCGCGGCCAAGCCGGCGGCGCTGGTGCTGCGCCACGCCGGGCAGTCGCTGCGGCTCAGCGCCGCCCAGGGCTCCTGCATGGCGGGCCGCGGCAAGGGCTGCGCCGTGCGCCTGCTCGACCCGGAGGCGCGCATTTCCTCGAGCCACCTGCTGTTCGAGCACGGCGCCGGCCGCTGGTTCGCCCAGGACATCAGCCGCAACGGCACCTGGCTGCGCGACGGCAGGACCGGCGAGGAGTCCCTGCTGCCTTACTGCACCAAGGTGATGCTGCCGCGGTCCGGCACGCTGTGCCTGGGCCGCACCTTCGCCGACGACGCGGCCGGGCGCTTCACGGTGAGTTTCGAGTTCGCCGGCGATCCATAAGCGTTCATGCCCACGGAGGCCTGGCAGTGGACCGGCCGGCGCCGCCTGCGTCCACGCGTCCCGGTCGTTGACCAAGGCCGCCCAAGACCTGGCTACGCGTAGAGTCACCATCCTTTCGACAGTGGGCGGCGCGCTCATGCCGCTCGTGTGCGTGGCAAGCGTTGCAAGCATCGTTCGTTCGACGCGGTTTGTTCGCCAGAGCGCGACGACCGCTCAGGCCAGCAGTTCCGCGGCCGGCGTCGCCGCCGCGAACAAGTGACCCTGGAAGTAGTGAGTGCCCATGCCGCGCAGCACGTCGAAGGCCCCCTGGTCTTCGACGCCCTCGGCCAGCAAGTCCAGCTTCATGGCCTTGCCCAGGGAAACGATTGCCTCCACCAGGGCCCGGTCGACGGGGTCGCGCAGCAGGTCGCTGGTGAAGGAGCGGTCGATCTTGAGGCCGTCGACCGGCAGGCGCTTGAGCAGGTCGAATGAGTTGTAACCCATGCCGAAGTCGTCGAGCCACACCTTGAAGCCGCGCCGCCGCAGCTCCGCGATCAACCGCGATTCGGTATCGGTCGCCTGCAGCTGCTCGGTCTCGGTGATCTCGAACCGCAGCAGCTCCGGGCCGATCCGATACTGATCGATCATGGCCAGCATCCAGTCGACGAATGCCCGATCGCCGGCGCTCTTGGCGCTGAGATTGATCGAGATGTAGAACGCATCGCCCAGCGCGCGGTCGGCCTTGCGCCGGTAGACCAGCTCCAGGATCTCGCGGGCCATCCACTGGTCGATCCGGACCATCAGCCCCATGCGCTTGGCGGCCGGCAGGAAGGCGTCGGGGCTGATGCACTGTCCCGCCTCGCCGCGCATGCGGATCAGCGCCTCGTAACCCACCGTCGCGCGCCCGCGGTCGACGATTTTCTGCAGGTGCACCTCGAAACGGCCCTCGTCGAGGGCGTTCTCGATGCGCTGCGCCCAGTGCATGTTGCGCTGGGCCAGCAGGATCTGCGCATCGTCGACGTTGAAAAACTGGCTGCGGCAGCGGCCCAGGTCCTTCGCCGCGTAGCAGGCCGTGTCCGCCTGCGCCATGACCGCCGATGCGTCGCTGTTGCCCGGCCGGATCTCGGTGATGCCCACGCTCAGGCCGGCGCGGAAGGTGCGTCCCTCGTAGTTGAGCTGGTAATCCCGCACCGCCTGGATCAGGCTTTCCGCCACCCGCCGGGCGACCGCCGCAGTCGTCGCATAGAGCAGCACGGCGAATTCGTCGCCGCCGATGCGGGCCAGGAAATCCGAAGGCCGCAGTTGCGAGCGCAGCAGGGC
>DASRFD010000141.1:0-5483 GCA_035651715.1 Nevskia sp. | reverse complement strand
CGGCGTGCGCCCCATCGTCGCCGGCGGCAAGGACGACCCTTCCGCCGAATCGCGCGAGTCGGCCAGCTGGGAGCGCCCGGGCTGGATCGGCATCACCGGCGGCAAGCTCACCACTTTCCGCGTCACCGCGCGCCAGGTGCTGGCGCTGGCGGCGAAGCAGCTGCCGCAGCTGGCGCCGCGCGCGGCGGCGCCGCCGCCGGCCCAGCAACCCGACCGCCTGGCCGCGCGCTACGGCGCCGAGGGGGCCGCCTGGATCAGCGGCTCGGCCTGGGCCGCGGACCGCGAGCGCGTCCCCGGCACGCCCTACCTGTGGGGCGAGCTGCGCCTGGCCGCGCGCCGGGAGGCGGTGGTGCACCTGGCGGACCTGCTGCTGCGCCGCACCCGCATCGGCCTGCTGCTGCCCAAGGGCGGGGCCGCGCTGCTCGATCCCATCGCCGCGATCTGCCGCGAGGAGCTGGGCTGGGACGACGGCCGCCTGGCGATGGAGCGCAGCCGCTATGTCGACCTGTGGCGGCGCCGGCACGCCGTGACTCCATGAGATCCGCCAGGACCGCCGCTTGAGCAACGAACGCCTGCTGGCCATCGACGTCGGCACGCAGAGCGTGCGCGCCATCGTTTTCGACGCGCAGGGCCGTCTGCTGGCCAAGGCGCAGAAGATGCTCGACCCGGTCTACGTCTCACCGCAGCCGGGCTGGGCGGAGCAGGACCCGGAGCTGTACTGGAGCAGCGTCGCCGCCGCCTGCGGCGAGCTGTGGGCCCAGGGCGAGGTCAGTCCCGCCTCGATCAGCGGCCTGGCCCTGACCGCACTGCGCAGCACCGTGGTCTGCGCCGATGTTTCCGGCAAGCCGCTGCGCCCCGCCATCGTCTGGCTCGACCAGCGCAAGGCGACGCGGCTGCCGCCGCTGGGGCCGCTGTGGAACGGCGCCTTCGCGCTGGCCGGGGCCAGCGGCCTGATGCGCCACCTGCAGACCGAGGCGGAGGCCAACTGGCTGGCGCAGCACGAGCCCGAGCTGTGGCGCCGCGCCGACCGCTTCGTCTTCATCTCCGGCTGGCTGCTCTACCGCATGGTCGGCGAATGGGTCGATTCGAGCGGTTCGCAGGTCGGCTTCGTGCCGTTCGACTACAAGCGCCTGGCCTGGGCCGCGCCGGCCGATTTCAAGTGGCGCGCCATCGCCGTGCGGCGCGAGCAGCTGCCGCGCCTGGTGGCGCCGGGCGGCAGGCTCGGCGCGCTGCTGCCGGCGGCGGCGGCGGCGCTGGGCCTGCCGGCCGGCCTGCCGGTGATCGCGGCGGCGGCCGACAAGGCCTGCGAGGTGCTGGGCAGCGGCGCACTCGGCGAGGACGTGGCGCAGCTGTCCTTCGGCACCACCGCCACCATCAATACCACCCAGCCGCGCTACGTCGAAGTGCAGCGCCTGCTGCCGGCCTATCCCGCCGCGCTGCCCGGCGCCTGGAACACCGAGATCCAGATCTACCGCGGCTTCTGGATGATCTCCTGGTTCAAGCGCGAGTTCGCCTACCGCGAGCAGGTCAAGGCGGCCGAGTTGGGCGTGCCGGTCGAGTCGCTGTTCGACGAGCTGGTGAAGCGCGTGCCGCCCGGCTCGATGGGCCTGACCCTGCAGCCCTACTGGTCGCCCGGCGTCACCGATCCCGGCCCCGAGGCCAAGGGCGCGGTGATCGGCTTCGGCGACGTGCATACGCGCGCCCATCTATACCGCGCCATCCTCGAGGGCCTGGCCTACAGCTTGCGGGCCGGGCGCGAGCAGATCGAGCGCAAGCTCGGCCACCCGCTGCGGCGCATCATCGCCGCGGGCGGCGGCTCGCAGAGCGACGCGGCGATGCAGATCACCGCCGACGTGTTCGGCGCGCCGATCGAGCGGCCGGAGCTGTACGAGACCTCGGCGCTGGGCGCCGCCGTCAATCTCGCCGTGGGCCTGGGCCTGTATCCGGACTATCCCCGGGCGGTGGCGGCGATGTGCCGCAGCGGGCAGACCTTTGTGCCCGAGCCCGCGGCGCAGAAGACCTACGACGCCTTGTACCGCGAGGTCTACAGCCGGCTCTATCCGCGGCTGCGGCCGCTGTACCGGCGGATCCGGGCGATCACGGGGTATCCGGCCTGATGCTTGTCATTCGGAGCCAGCGGGGGCCTGATTTCCTCGCCGGCCCCGTCCGCTCCCGGATGAAAGTTCCGGAAGGCTGCGCCATGCGGCGGCGAGTTTGATAACTTAGGCCTGATACAAGCGGGGTGGATGGCGTTGGAAAACTATTGGCATCTCGGCAGGTGGTTCCGCGTTCCGGTGGCGATGCACTGGACCGTGCTGCTGGCTTTTCCCTGGCTGTGGCTGTGGACGCACAGCGTCCTGATGGCCCTGATCGGGCTGGGCGGCTACGTGTTGTTGCTGGCCGCCCACGAGTTGGGCCACACCATGATGGCCCGCCAGCGCGGGCTGACGGTCGATGGCATCACGCTCAACGGTCTCCACGGCGACACTTCGCATGGTTATCCGCGCAACGAGCTGGACGACATCCTCATCGCCTGGTCCGGTGTCGGCGCGCAGGCGGTGCTGCCCTGGCCGCCGGCCCGCTGGTGGCGGCGAGCGGCAGCGCCTGGCTGAATTTCGTCGCCGATCCGCTGCTGATGGTGTTCACCCTGTGGAACATCTTCCTGATGATCGTCGCGCTGCTGCCGATCGGCCCGATGGACGGCCATCGCGCCTGGCGCATCATTCCCTACCTGCGCAAAACGCTGCGGCGCCGCAGCGGCAGCGGCAAGGTGGTGAAGCTCGATCCGGCGCGGCGCCGCAAGCTGCAGCAGGATTCCGAGCAGATCGCCTCCGACATCATCAACAAGCTGGGCAGGAAGAAGTGAGCGTCGCCGGAGCTTCATAGCCGGGACCTATCTTCCCCATACAAAGAATTCATTTCCTATGATTCCGGCCCCGGCGTAGGGTCGGGCGAAGCTGGCCTACAAGCGGCATCGTGCAGAAAAAGCCAATATCACACGGATCGGTTGCATAGAGGAGGAGCGCAGATGTCTTTGAAAGGCAAGAAAACGGAAGCGAACCTGAAGGCGGCGTTCGCCGGCGAGTCGCAGGCCAACCGCCGCTATCTTTACTTCGCGCAGAAGGCGGACGTCGAAGGCTACAACGACGTCGCCGCCGTGTTCCGCTCCACCGCGGAAGGCGAGACGGGGCACGCCCACGGCCACCTGGAATACCTCGAGCAGACCGGCGACCCCGCCACCGGCCTGCCGATCGGTCACACCAAGGACAACCTCAAGGCCGCCATCGCCGGCGAGACCCACGAGTACACCGACATGTACCCGGGCATGGCGAAGACCGCACGCGAGGAAGGCTTCGACGAGATCGCGGACTGGTTCGAGACCCTGGCCAAGGCCGAGCGCTCGCACGCCAACCGCTTCACCAAGGCCCTCGGCGAACTGGGCTGAGCCAGGCCGCGGCGCCATCGCCGTGCGCGGCGATGGCCGCCGGGAGCACCCCCGTGAGTGAACTGCCCCCGCTGGTGCAGTCCGCACCGTCCGCGCGCGCGGGCGAGGGCGGCCTGCGCGCGCCCACCCGCCATCCGCTGGAGTGGCGCGACGCCGCGTTCTGGGACGAAGCGGCCCTGCATCAAGAGCTGGAGCGGGTCTACGACATCTGCCACGGCTGCCGCCGCTGCGTCAGCCTGTGCCAGGCGTTTCCGACCCTGTTCGACCTCGTCGACAATTCCTCCACCATGGAAGTGGACGGTGTCGCCAAGGCCGACTACGGCAAGGTGGTCGAACAGTGCTACCTGTGCGACCTGTGCTACCAGACCAAGTGCCCCTACGTGCCGCCGCACGAGTGGAACGTCGACTTTCCGCACCTGATGCTGCGCGCCAAGGCGGTGGAGTTCCGCAAGGGCGAGGTGCCGGCCTCGCGCCAGCGCATGACCAACACCACCGCGCTGGGCAAGCTGGCCAGCATCCCGGTGGTGACCGAGATCGCCAACGCGGTCAACCGCAGCCCCGCCACGCGCAAGCTGGTGGGCAAGCTGTTCGATGTGCATGCCGAGGCGCACCTGCCGGCCTTCCACAGCAACACCGGGCGCCGCCGGGTGAAGAAGCTGGAGGCGCCGGCGGTGACGCCGCGGCCCGCCGGCCCCACCCGCGGCAAGGTCGCCGTGTTCGTCACCTGCTACGGCAACTACAACATGCCCCAGGTGGTGGAAGACCTAGTGCGGGTGCTGCGCCACAACGCGATCGAGGTCAAGCTGGTCGAGCGCGAGCAGTGCTGCGGCATGCCCAAGCTGGAGCTGGGCGATCTCGAAGCGGTCGACCGCTACAAGCAGGCCAACCTGCCGGTGCTGGCCCAGGCGGTGGAGGAGGGGTGGGACCTGATGGCGCCGATCCCGTCCTGCGTGCTCATGTTCCGCCAGGAGATTCCGCTGATGTATCCGGAGGACGCGCAGGTGCAGGCGGTGAAGCGCGCCATCTTCGATCCGTTCGAATACCTGATGCAGCGGCATAAAGCCGGCCTGCTCGACACGCGCTTCGGCAAGCCGCTGGGCAAGGTCGCCTACCACGCGCCCTGTCACCAGCGTGTCCAGAACATCGGCCCCAAGACGCGGGAGCTGCTGGCCCTGATTCCCGGCACCGAGCTGGAGTACATCGAGCGCTGCTCCGGCCACGACGGCAGCTACGGCCTGCGCCGCGACACCTACGAGCTGTCGATGAAGATCGTGCGGCCGGTGTCCTCGCGCGCCGAGAAGTTCGCGCCTGACGTGGTCTCCAGCGACTGTCCGATGGCCGCCGAGCACATCGCCCACGGCATGAAGGAGCGCCGCGAGCCGGTGCATCCGATTTCGCTGCTGCGGCGGGCCTATGGGATCTAGCCCGCCAAGCGCCCCCGGCATGTCCAAGCTTGCCGCCGCCGACCTGATGAAGCTGGAGGAATACGCCGAACGGCGCACGGCGTTCCGCGCCCGGGTGCTGCAGCACAAGAAGCCGCGCAAGCTGCACCTGGGGCCGCACCTGACCCTGCTGTTCGAGGACCGCCTGACCATCCAGTACCAGGTGCAGGAAATGCTGCGCATCGAGCGCATCTTCGAACGCAAGGCGATCGAGGAGGAGCTGGAGGCCTACAACCCGCTGATCCCCGACGGCTCCAACTGGAAAGCCAGCTGCCTGATCGAGTACGAGGACCCGGCCGAGCGCGCGCGCCGGCTGGTGGAGCTGAAGGGCGTCGAGCACCGCATCTGGGTGCAGGTGGGCGAAGGGCCGCGCATCACCGCCGTCGCCGACGAGGACCTCGACCGCGAGAACGAGACCAAGACCTCGGCGGTGCATTTCCTGCGCTTCGAGCTGGATGCCGCCTCGGCGCGGGCGGCCAAGGCCGGCGCCGCGCTGAGCTTCGGCGTCGACCACCCCGCCTATCGCGAGGCTGTGCAGGTGTCCGAGGCGACGCGCGAGGCCCTGGCGGCCGACCTCGCCTGAAGTTCAAGATCGG
>DASRFD010000140.1:0-21976 GCA_035651715.1 Nevskia sp. | reverse complement strand
GTTGACCAGCTGCTTGGCGACGACGCCGACTATGCCGCACATGGATTCATTTCTCGGACGGATGAACGGAGCCCCGGGGGGCGGGCTGCTGCGCCTGCAAATATGCGAGCCAGCGGGCAGGAATCAAGGTCTGCACTTCTTTCGCAAATGGTTGAATTTGCGGGACGATTTCAGACTGCTTCCACCAGGACTCGCGGCCCAGGGCGGAAAAGCCGGCGACGATCACCAGCGCCAGCACGATCAGCCCGCCGCGCAGCAGGCCGAAAGCGGAGCCCAGCATGCGGTCCAGGGGCGCCAGCCCGGCGCCGCGCACCACCATCGAGATGATCCAGATCAGCAGGCCGCCGATCAGCAGCACCCCGAAGAACGGGATGGCGTAGCCGGCGATCAGGCGCAGCGGGTCGGAAGCGATGGTCGGCTTGAGCCGTTCGCTGAATTCAGGGCCGTAGCCCAGGGCCACGGCGAACGCCAGCACCCAGGCGGCAAGGCTCAGGGCTTCGCGGATGAAGCCGCGCAATGCGCCCCAAAGCACCGAAAGCAGGACAATTCCGACGAATACGTAATCCACCCAGGCCATGCGCATTGCGTCCACTGCCGCGGTCACGCAATTTTAACATTTTTGGCCGCCGCCCTGGGTCCGGCGGGGCGCCGGTTAACCTTGCGCAACCGAAACTTGAGGGCAGGTCACCGCCTCTAAGCGTACACTTGCGGAGAATGGAGCCTTTCCGCGTTTTCATGCTCAGACCCGCCCTCGTCACCGCCGCCGTGTTCGCGCTCACGGCCCTCCCCGCCCTGTCGCAGAAAGACATCGACCTGCCGCAGCTCGGCAGTCCCGCCGACCTGACCCTGTCGCCGGCGCAGGAGATGAAGCTGGGCGCCGAGGTGGTGGCCGAGATGTACCAGTACGACTACATCGTCGACGACCCCGAGGTCACCGACTACCTCACCAACATCGGCTGGAAGCTGGCGGCGGCGGACTCGGTGAATCCGATGCCCCCGCAGTTCAACTTCTACCTGATCGCCGACAACCGCATCAATGCCTTCGCCCTGCCCGGCGGTTACATCGGCTTCAACGCCGGCACCATCGTCGCGGCCAGCAACGAGAGCGAGCTGGCCGGCGTCATGGCGCACGAGGAATCCCACGTCACCCAGCGCCACATCGCGCGCGCCGCCGGCGACACCCAGGTGGCCGACATCGCCACCTGGATCGGCGTGCTGGCGGCGATCATCGCCGGCTCGGCCAACCCCAACGTGATCCTCGGCGCCCTCTCGGTCGGCCAGGGCATCAATTACCAGCGCCAGGTCAGCTACACCCGCGGCAACGAAATGGAGGCCGACCGCTTCGGCATCCGCAAGCTGGCCGCCGCCGGCTACGACCCGATGGGCATGGCCAGCTTCTTCGGCAAGCTGGCGCAGCAGACCCGCCTCTACGGCAACCGCCTGCCGGAGATCCTGCTGACCCATCCGGCCGACACCACCCGCATCGCCGAGGCCACCGAGCGCGCAGCGCAGTACGGGCCGCGCACGGTCAAGGACTCGATCGAGTTCGGCCTGATGCGGGCCCGCACCCGGGTGCTGGAAACCGACTCGCCCAACGAGGCGCAGGGCTATTTCGCCGGCGAGCTCAACGCCGGCAAGGACACGCCGGAAAATCACTACGGCTACGCCCTCGCCCTGGCCAACATCGAGCAGAACGAGCAGGCCCTGGCGGCGCTGAAGCCGGTGCTGGAGGAATATCCCAAGCAGCCCAACGTGCTGCTGCTGCAGGGGCAGATCCTGATGCAGATGGGCAAGGTACAGGACGCGCTGGCGATCTACGCCCGCAACCTGACCAACTATCCGCGCTACGCGCCCGGGGTGCTGAAGTACGGTGAGGCCCTGATCAACGCCGGCAAGCCCGACCAGGCGCGCCAGGTGCTGCTGAGCTCCAGCCCCAACCTGGGCTCGCGCGCCGACAGCTATCGCCTGCTCGCCGCCGCGGCGCGCGCCAGCGGCAACACCGCCGAGGCGCAGTACCAGACCGCCAACTACCTGTTCGAGCGCGGCGACCTGCGCGGCGCGGTGGAGCAGATCAATGCCGGCCTGCGCGTGGCCAGCATCAGCAACGACGACCGCGCGCGCCTGCTGGCGCGGCGCAAGCAGATGATCGATACGATTCCGAAGGACGAGCTGCGGGCGCTGCAGAAGCAGGGGTGAAAAAGCAGTCGCCAGACCTTAGTGGTCAGTAAGCACGGTGTTGCGGCTACTGATCACGGGTAACGGCTTCTACAGCGTCTCCTCCACCGGCGCCACGCTTTCCCAGCGCTTGCAGCGCGGGCACTGCCAGAACAGCATGCTCGGCTGCAGGCCACAGCTGCCGCAGGCATAGCGCGGCCGCGCCTGCAGGGATTTCTTCAGCGATTCGGCCATGGTGCCGAGCCATGCCGGCGCGTCCGGCTCGCCCGCCGCCAGTTCCAGCCACAACAGCATGCCCTGGCGGCTGGGTTTGCGCGCCAGGTGCTCGCCGAAATAAGCGCGGACGTCCTGCTGCTGGGCCCGCAGCCAGCGGGCCCGGAACAACGCCGGGGTGGCCGACTGGTTCAGGGCGGTTTCGGCCTCGGCCAGGAACTGGTTGTAGCCCTGGCGGTCGCCGGCTTCCCGGTAGCAGCGCTCCAGCGCCGGCGCGACCTCGGCGAAGAAGCGCCCGTCCTGCTGCATCGCGCGCCAATAGGCCTTGATCGCCGCCGGCCAGTCCTTGGCCGCCTCGGCCAGCGCCGCCTGGGCCAGGCTGGCGCGGACGCACTCCGGGTTGTACTCCAGGGCCTGCTGCAGCAGGCGCGCAGCGCCGGCCAGGTCCTTCTGCTGCTGGGCCGACTCGGCCATTTCGCAGCAGTATTGCGCCAGGCGCGGGGCCAGGCTCTGCCCTCTCACGGCCTGCAGGCGCCTGGCGACCTCCAGGGCCTGGGGCCAGTCGCGGGCCTGCTCATAGAGGTCGAGCAGCAGCTCCAGCGCCCCGGCCAGCTGCGCGCTGGAGCCCTCCATGCCCTGCAGCAGGGTTTCGGCGCGGTCGAGCAGACCGGCCTTAAGGTAATCCTGGGCCAGCTCGATGCGGGCGGCATCGGCGACCTGGCGCGGCAGGTCGCTGCGCGCCAGCAGGGTTTCGTGCAGGCGGATCGCGCGGTCGATCTCGCCGCGCTTGCGGAACAGCGCGCCCAGGGTCAACTGCAGCTCGGCCGCGGCGGGATCGGCGTCCGCGGCGTGGCTCAGGGCGGCGACGGCCTGGTCGTCGGGATCGAGGCTGCCCAGCCCGGCGGCGGCAGCCTCGCGCGAGCTTGGCGCTCCCTCGACGGCGCCGCGGCGGCGGGCCCAGGCCCAGCCCAGGGCCATTCCGAACGGCAGCAGCAGCCAGGCGAAACTGTCCGGCATCAGCGTTCCGGCGCGATCGGCAGGTTGCGCAGGTTTTTCAGCTCGGTTTCGGCGTCACGCAGCTGCCGGCGCAGGCGCCGCGCCTCCCCCGACAGGCTGAACAGGCGGATCGAGCACAGCAGCAGGGTCAACAGCGCCGCCAGCACGAAGGTCAGCACCACCAGCACCACCAGGCGCACCTGGGTGGTGCCGAACAGGTAGTTGAAGCTGACGTAGTCGTAGTTGAAGTAGCTCAGCCCGGCGCCGGCGACGAATACCGCCAGCAGCAGCACCGCGGCCAGGAGACGCAGCATTACTGCGTTCCGGGGTTCAGCGCGGCGGCCGCGGCATCGGCGGCGGCCACTTCCTCCTGGTGGACCTGGTTGACGCGCTCGCGCATTTCCTTGCCCGGCTTGAAGTGCGGCACGTGCTTGGCGGGTATGCGCACCGCTTCGCCGGTCTTGGGATTGCGGCCGACGCGGGCCGGCCGGCTGTGCAACGCAAAGCTGCCGAAGCCGCGGATCTCCACGCGCTCCTGCCGCGCCAGCGCGTTGCTGACGTGGTCGAGGACGAGTTTTACCGCAAGCTCCACATCCTTCTGCATCAGATGGGTCTGCTTGAGGGAAAGGGCTTCGATCAGCTCAGACTTGGTCATGGCGCGTGCACGACTTAAGCGATTGATTTATTTACGATAGAGAAAAACACCAGCGGATGCAAGTGTTTGTTTTTCTTGGTACGAGGCTTTTCGCGCCAGGAAAAAACAAACCATGGCGGGCAAGAGCGAAGATCCGCGCCGGCTGTCGAGCCGCATTGCAGCTCCCTACCCGCGCGGACTTTCCTGTTTTCCGCGACGCCCGCGGGCGGGCGCGGCGGAACCCCCAAAGAAAAAGGGCTGTGTCTCCACAGCCCTTTCCCACACAACTTGTCGGCTACAGCTTTTAGCGATCGCCGCCGCTAATCTGTTCCTTCAGCAGGTCGCCCAGGCTGGTCTTGCCGGTCGAGGCGTTGCGGCTGTACTCGGCCACGGCGTCCTCTTCCTCCTGGATCTCCTTGGCCTTGACGGACAGGGTGACGATGCGGTTCTTGCGGTCCACGCCGATGAAGCGGGCTTCCAGGGTGTCGCCTTCCTTCAGCACCTTGGTGGCGTCCTCGATGCGGTCGCGCGACAGGTCGCCGGCCTTGATGTAGGCCTCGACGCCGCCGGCCAGCTCGACCGTGGCACCGCGGGCATCCACCGTCTTCACCGTGCCCTTGACCATCGAACCCTTGGGGTTGTCGGCCAGGAACATGGTCAGCGGGTCCTGCTGCATCTGCTTCACGCCCAGGGAAATGCGCTCGCGGGCGCCGTCGATGGCCAGCACCACGGCCTCGACTTCCTGGCCCTTGCTGTAGCGGCGCACGGCCTGCTCGCCCGGCTCGTTCCAGTCCAGGTCCGACAGGTGGACCAGGCCGTCGATGCCGCCGTCCAGGCCGATGAAGATGCCGAAGTCGGTGATCGACTTGATGGCGCCCTTGACGCGGTCGCCCTTCTGGTAGTTCTGCGCGAACTCTTCCCAGGGGTTGGGCTGGCACTGCTTCATGCCCAGCGAGATGCGGCGGCGCTCTTCGTCGATGTCGAGAATCATCACCTCGACCTCGTCGCCCAGGTGCACGACCTTGCCCGGGTTGACGTTCTTGTTGGTCCAGTCCATCTCGGAGACGTGCACCAGGCCTTCGACGCCCGGCTCGATCTCGACGAACGCGCCGTAGTCGGTGATGTTGGTGATCTTGCCGAACAGGCGGGTCTTTTCCGGGTAGCGGCGGGCGATGTCGACCCAGGGGTCGGCGCCCAGCTGCTTCAGGCCCAGCGAGACGCGGCGGCGCTCGCGGTCGTACTTCAGAACCTTGACCTCGATCTCGGTGCCGACGGTGACCACTTCCGCCGGATCCTTGATGCGCTTCCAGGTCATGTCGGTGATGTGCAGCAGGCCGTCGATGCCGCCGAGGTCGACGAACGCGCCGTACTCGACCAGGTTCTTGACCACGCCCTTGAGGATCGCGCCTTCCTGCAGCTTCTCCAGCAGCATGTCGCGCTCGGCGCTGTACTCGGCCTCGAGCACTTCGCGGCGGGACACGACGACGTTGTTGCGCAGGCGGTCGAGCTTGATGACCTTGAACTCGAGCGGCTTGCCTTCCAGGTAGGCGGTGTCGCGCACCGGGCGGACGTCGACCAGCGAGCCCGGCAGGAACGCGCGGACGTTGCCGATGTCGACGGTGAAGCCGCCCTTGACCTTGCCGGTGATGGTGCCGATGACCGTTTCCTTGCCCTCGAACGCCTTGGTGAGGCGGTCCCAGGTACGGATGCGCTCGGCCTTTTCCTTGCTGAAGCGGGTTTCGCCGAAACCGTCTTCCACCGTCTCCAGGGCCACTTCGATGTGGTCGCCGACCGCCACCTTGGCCTCGGCGCCGTCGATCTGGAATTCCTGGATCGGAATCACGCCTTCGGACTTGAGGCCGGCGTCGACGATGACGACATCGGGCTTCACTTCCAGAACCACCGCGTTGACGATGGTGCCCGGCTGCATCGACTGGCCGCCGGTCAGGCTTTGTTCAAACAGTTCCGCAAAACTCTCGGTCATTCAGCACACTCTTAAGTTGGGTGACACATCCTCGGCGGCGTCCTGCTGCCGGGGTCTGATTGAAACGGGCCGCATCCTTGCCGCCCTTCCTTGCAAACTGCTGCCGCTTTGCCGTAGTTTCCGAACTCAGGCCGAAATGCCGCGATCACGCAGCAAACGCCCGATTTCGGCCTGCACCTCGGCCGGGTTCATCTCCGTGGAATCCAGCACCACGGCGTCCGAAGCGGGAGCCAGCGGAGCGACCGATCGCCTGCGATCCCGCTCGTCGCGCGCCCGAACTTCAGCACACAGGTCGATTAGTCTAGCATTTACGCCAGCTTGGCTCAACTGACGCCAGCGGCGCTCGGCCCTCGCCTCGGGGCTCGCATCCAGGAAAATCTTCAGCTGCGCGTCGGGGAAAACCACCGTCCCCATGTCGCGCCCGTCTGCGACCAGCCCCGGCGGCTGGCGGAAGTCGCGCTGGCGCTGCAACAGGGCCGCCCGCACCGGCGGCGCCGAGGCGATGCGCGAGGCCAGGGTGCCGGTCGACTCGGCCCGGACTTCGGCGGTGCGGTCGCGGCCGCCGACCAGGATCGCCTCGTCCTGCTCAGTAGTGCCGGCGAAGCGGATCTCAAGATCCGGTGCCAGGGCGGCGACCGCGGCGGCCTGGTCCAGCGGGACCCCGGCCTCCTGCGCCGCCAGGGCCAGGATGCGGTACAGCGCGCCGCTGTCCAGCCGGTGCCAGCCCAGGGTCTGCGCCAGCCAGCGCGTGACGGTGCCCTTGCCGACCCCGCTGGGGCCGTCCACGGCGATGACCGGCGCCAGAACCATCAGGAATGGACCTGGATGCCCAGCCCGGCGCCGGCCGCCAGCACGGCAAAGCCCGGGAACGAGGTGTTGACGTTGGCGCAGTCGAGGATGCGGATCGGCTGTTCGGCGCGCAGGCCGGCGATGGCGAAGGACATGGCGACGCGATGGTCGCCCCTGGAATCGACCGTGCCGCCCCACAGGCGGCCGCCGACGATGCGGGCGCCGTCCGGCCGCCCTTCCGCGGTGACGCCCAGGGCATTGAGTCCGTCGCACATGGCCTGGATGCGGTCGCTCTCCTTGACCCGCAGCTCCTCTGCCCCGCTCACCACGGTCTCGCCTGCGGCACAGGCCGCGGCGATGAACACCGCCGGGAATTCGTCGATGGCCGCGGCCACCAGGGCCTTGTCCACGGCGATGCCGCGCAGCGGCCGGCCGCGCACCAGCAGGTCCGCCACCGGCTCGCCGCCGAACTGGCGCGGGTTGCGCAGCTCGATCTCGGCGCCCATGCGGCGCAGGATCTCGATCACCCCGGTGCGGGTCGGATTGACGCCGACGTCGCGGAGGAGCAGCTCCGAGCCCGGCACGATGGCCGCGCCGAGCATGAAGAACGTCGCCGAGGAGATGTCGGCCGGCACGTCGATGTCGGCGGCCGCGAGCGCCTGGCCGCCGCGCAGCGCCGCGCGCCCCGCCTCCGCTTCCACTTCGACGCCGAAGGCGCGCAGCATGCGCTCGGTATGGTCGCGCGAAGCTTCCGGTTCGGTCACCTCGGTCCGGCCGGCGGCATAGAGCCCGGCCAGCAGGATGCCGGACTTGACCTGGGCGCTGGCCACCGGCGAGGCGTAACGGATCGCCTTCAGGCCTCCGGGCGCGGGATGGATGCGCAGGGGCGCGGTGTTCTTTTCGGTCGTGTCGATGCGCGCGCCCATGCTGCGCAGCGGCTCGACGATACGGCGCATCGGCCGGCGCGACAGCGACTCGTCGCCGACCAGGGTGGTCGGGAATTGCTGCGCCGCCAGCAGGCCGGCCATCAGGCGCATCGAGGTCCCGGAGTTGCCCAGATCCAGCGCGGCGGCCGGCTGGCGCAGGCCGTGCAGGCCGACGCCGTGCACGCGCAGGCGCGCCGGCTCGGGCTGCTCGATTTGCACCCCCATGGCGCGGAACGCGTTCATGGTGCACAGGCAGTCCTCGCCGGTGAGGAAGCCGCGCACCTCCGAGCTGCCCTCGGCCAGCGAGGCCAGCATCACCGCGCGGTGGGAAATGGACTTGTCGCCGGGCACGCGCACGGTGCCCGAGAGGGAGCCGCCGGGCTGGACGATAAAAGTGACGTCGTTCATCAATGCCATTCTGAGCGAAGCGAAGAACCTGGTTGCAAAAATCTCCTGAGCAAGGCGAGGCCGGATCCTTCGCTTCGGTCAGGATGACGCACGACTACTCTATCCGCGCCAGATGACGCTCGCGCGCGGCCCGGGCGCGCTCGAACACCGCGTGCAGCTGCTCCCAGCGGCCCTGCTCGATCAGGCCGTGCAGCTCCTGCAGCTCGGCGATCTGCCGGCGCAGCAGGGCGGCCACCGGCTCGGCGTTGGCGCGCAGGATGTCGTGCCACGTGCGCGGGCTGCTGGAGGCGATGCGGGTGAAGTCGCGGAAGCCGCCGCCGGCGTTGGGGAAGATGTCGGCCTCGGCGCCCTCCAGGCGGCTGAGCATGTCGACGAAGCTGTAGGCCAGCAGGTGCGGCAGGTGGGAGGTGGCGGCGAAGATCTGATCGTGGCGCTCGGGGTCCATGCTCACCACCCGCGCCCCGGCCGCCTGCCACAGCCAGGCCACCTGTTCCTGCGCCGCCTGGTCCTGGCGCGCGTGCGGCGTGAGGATCACGCGGTGGCCGCGGAACAGCTCGGCGCGGGAATTCACCACCCCGCTCTTCTCGGTGCCGGCGATGGGGTGCGCCGGCACGAAACGCGCCGGCACTTCGCCGAACACTTCGCGCGCCGCCGCCAGCACCGAGCGCTTGGTGCTGCCGACGTCGGTCAGGATCATCTCCGGCTTCAGCGCCGGGGCGCAGGCGCGCAGCGCCGCCGCCGTCGCCAGCACCGGCACCGCCAGCAGCACCACGTCGGCGTCGTGCACCGCCTGCGCGGCCTCGGCCGCGCCGCTGTCGATGACGCCGTGCGACAGCGCCTGGCGCACCTGCTCCGGGTCGCTGTCGTAGCCGGCGATCGAGCCGACCGCCCCGGCGCCGCGCAGGGCGCGCGCCAGCGAACCGCCGATCAGGCCCAGGCCGATGACGGCGAGACGGCGGATCGGTGCCTGGGTGCTCACTTCTGCTGTTCGAGCGCGAGCTTGAGCGCAGCCAGCAGGCGGTCGTTCTCCGCCGCGGTGCCGATGCTGATGCGCAGGAAATCCGGCAGATGGTAGGAGCCCATCGGCCGCACGATCACCCCCTGCTCGAGCAGCGCCTGGTGCACCGGCGCCGAGGGGCGGCCGAAGTCGGCGGTGACGAAGTTGCCCTGGGTCGGCAGCACCTTCAGGCCCAGCCCGCGCAGCGCCGCGGCGACACGCACCCGCTCCTGCGCGTTGAGCCTGACGCAACGCTCGACGTGGGCGCCGTCGTCCAGCGCCAGCTCCGCCGCCAGCAGCGCCAGCGAGCCGTTGTTGAACGGCTGGCGCACCCGGTGCAGCAGGTCGGTCAGGCGCGGGTGGGCCACGCCGTAGCCGACGCGCAGCGCGGCGATGCCGTGCACCTTGGAGAAGGTGCGGGTGATCATCAGGTTGGGGTACTGGCGCATCAGCCGCGCGCTGTCGATGCGCGTGGCCGGGTCCTGGAAGTGCCAGTAGGCCTCGTCCAGCACCACCACCGTGTGCGCCGGCACCTTGGCCATGAACTGCTCGAACGCGGCCGGATCGACCCAGGTGCCGGTCGGGTTGTTGGGGCTGGCGATGAAGATCACCGCCACGTCCGGGCGCAGCATGCGCGCCATGGCGTCGAGATCGTCGCCGTAGGGCATGGCGCTGTCCGGCGGCAGCGCCGGCGTGACGACGGCCTCGGCGCTCTGCGCCAGGGTCACCAGCGGGTACACCGCGAAGGCGTACTGCGAGTACATCGCGGCGCGGCCCGGCCCGAGGAACACGCGGGCCACCAGGTCGAGCAGGGTGTTGGAGCCGTTGCACAGGGTGATCGAATCGGAGCCGACGCCGTGCAGCGCCGCCAGCTTGGCCTTGAGGCGGAAGCCGCCGTCGTCGGGGTACAGCGCCAGGTTGCCGGCCGCCGCGGCGGCCAGGGCTTCCTTGACCTTCGGGCTCGGGCCGAGCGGGTTCTCGTTGGAGGCCAGCTTGATCGCGTTGCTGACGCCAAGCCGGCGCTGCAGCTCCTCCACCGGCATGCCGGGCTCGTAGGCGTGCAGCTCGCGCACGCCGGGGGCGACGAATTCGAGGAAGGCCGGGTTTTCCTTTACACCACTCATCACATCACCGCTCGCGGATAGGAACCGAGGATCTTGAAGAACGCGGCGCGGCCGCGGACCTCCTCCAGCGCCTTGGCGACATGGTCCTCCGCGCGGTGACCCTCGATGTCGAGGAAGAAGTTGTAGTCCCACACGCCGCGCCGGCTCGGGCGCGACTCGATCTTGCTCAGATTGATGCCGGCCCTGGCGAACGGCTCGAGCAGGCGGAACAGCGCGCCGGCCTCGCCGCCGCTGAGCGCCGAGCAGACCACCGAGGTGCGGTCGGCGCCGGTCGGCTCCGGGTTCTGCCGGCCGATCACCAGGAACCGCGTGGTGTTGTTCGGGTCGTCTTCGACGTTCGCCGCCAGCACCCGCAGGCCGTACAGCTCGCCCGCCGCGGCGCTGGCAATCGCCGCGCCCTGGCCAGTCTCGGCCACGCGCTTGGCCGCGGCGCCGTTGCTCGACAGCGGCTCGCGCGCCGCGCCCGGCAGGCGCGTGTCGAGCCAGCGCCGGCACTGCGCGAAGGATTGCGGGTGGGCGTAGATCACCTGCACGTCCTCGAAGCGCTCGTGGCGGCTGAGCAGCTGGTGGTGCACCGGCAGCCAGACCTCCCCGCAGATCGACAGCGGCGTATTGGCGAGCAGGTCGAGGGTGCTGCTGACCACGCCTTCGGTGGAGTTCTCGATCGGCACCACGCCGTAGGCGGCGATGCCGGACTCGCAGTCGCGGAAGATCTCGTCGATGGCCGAGACCGCGCGCGCCGCCACCTGGTGGCCGAAGTGCTTGTAGACCGCGGCCTGGGTGTAGGTGCCCTCGGGGCCGAGATAGGCCACCGACAGCGGCGATTCCAGGGCCAGGCAGGCCGACATGATCTCGCGCATCAGCTTGGCCATCATCTCGTCCGGCAGCGGGCCCTCGTTGCGCTCCATCGCCCGCTTCAGCACCTCGGCCTCGCGCGCCGGACGGTAATGGTCGCCGGTGGCGCCGCCGTGGCGCAGCTTGATTTCGCGCACTTCCTCGGCGATGCGGGCGCGCTGGGAAATCAGCGACTGCAGCTGCGCGTCGATCGCGTCGATCCTGGCGCGCGCCTGGCCCAGTTCGTCCTTGAGCTTGCTCATGGCACGATGACCCGCGTCGCCAGCACGCCCTTGATCGCTGCGATCTCCGCCACCAGGCCGGCCGGGATGGCCTGATCGACATCGACCAGGGTGTAGGCCAGCTCGCCGCGCGACTTGTTGAGCAGGTCGGCGATGTTGAGCTGGTGCCGCGCCAGCGCGGTGGTGATCTGGCCGACCATGTTCGGCACGTTGGCGTTGACGATGGCCAGGCGCTGCTTGCCCGGCAGCAGCGGCATCACCGCCTCGGGGAAATTGACCGAGTTGCGCACGTTGCCGGTCTCGAGGAACTCGCGCAGCTGGTCGGCGACCATGATGGCGCAGTTGTCCTCGGCCTCGCCGGTGGAAGCGCCCAGGTGCGGCGTGGCGATGACCTTGGGCTGGCCCTGCAGCTTGTTGCTGGGGAAGTCGCAGGCGTAGGCGCGCAGCGCGCCGTCGTTCAGCGCCGCCAGCACCGCATCCTCGTCGACGATCTCGGCGCGGGCGAAGTTCAGCACCACGCCCGGCTTCTTCATCAGCTTGATGCGCTCGGCGTTGATCAGCCTGCGGGTGGCCTCGAGCAGCGGCACGTGCACCGAGATGAACTGCGACCTCGATACCAGGTCGTCCACCGACAGCGCCTGGCGCACGCCGGAGTTGAGCTGCCAGGCGTTCTGCACCGTCATCGCCGGGTCGAAGCCCCACACCTCCATGCCTAGCTCCAGCGCCGCGTTGGCCACCTTGACGCCGATGGCGCCCAGGCCGATCACGCCCAGGCTGCGGCCCGGCAGTTCCAGGCCGACGTAGTTCTTCTTGCCGTCCTCGACCAGCTTGTGCAGTTCCTCGTCGCTGCCCTTGAGGCCACGCACGAAGTCCAGGGCCGGGGCGATGTTGCGCGCAGTCAGCAGCATGGCGGCCAGCACCAGCTCCTTCACCGCGTTGGCGTTGGCGCCGGGAGCGTTGAACACCGGCACGCCGCGCGCCGACATGGCGGCGACCGGGATGTTGTTGGTGCCGGCGCCGGCGCGGGCGATGGCCTTCACCGTAGCGGGGATTTCCGCCTTGTGCAGGTCGGCCGAGCGCACCAGCAGCGCGTCCGGGTTCTGGATGTCCGAGGCCACTTCGTAACGGTCGCGCGGCAGGCGCTCGAGGCCGTACACGGAAATGTTGTTCAGCGTCTTGACCTTGAACATCGGCGTTCCTGGAGGCTGGAAAAAATTGGAGAGCGGCTCAGGGGGCGCTATTGTGCCGCTCCGCGCCGCGCAAAGCGATGGCGCAGGCGCCGTGCCGGCTTCAGGGCCTGGGCGCGCCGGCCGAGGCGGGCTGCGCCGCCTGCATCGCCGCGTCCAGCTGGGGCAGCAGGCCGGCCACGTCCGGCGCCACCAGCAGCCGCTCCAGCTGGCGCCGCTGCAGCAGGCCCTGAGCGGCGGCATGACGCAGGAAATCCAGCAGGCGGTCGTAATAGCCGTCGACGTTGAGCAGCGCGCAGGGCTTGTGATGGATGCCGAGCTGGTTCCAGGTGTACATCTCGATCAGCTCGTCGAGCGTGCCGATGCCGCCCGGCAGCGCCACGAAGCCCTCGGCCAGGTCGTTCATCAGGGCCTTGCGCTCGTGCATGCTGCGTACCACGCGCAGCTCGGTCAGGCCCAGGTGGGCGACCTCGCGCTCGAACAGGCCGTCCGGGATCACCCCGATGACCTTGCCGCCGGCGGCCAGCGCCGCGTCCGCCACCGTGCCCATCAGGCCGGCATTGCTGCCGCCGTAGACCACGGTGCAGCCGGCCTGGGCCAGCTGCCTGCCGAGCTCGGCCGCGGCCCGGCCGAAGGCCGGATTGGCGCCGGAGGCGGAACCGCAGTAGACGGCGACGGAACGCATGGATGACCTCGGTGCAGTACGGACCACGGCGAAAGCCGGCACCGGGGACCTTGGCGCGCGGCCCGATCCCCGGACACCGGCCGTCGCCGGTACGGCGGCGGCTAACCCCTGGTCCGGGCGAATTCCTTCATGTACGCCGCCAGCGCCTGCACGCCCTCTTCCGACATGGCGTTGTAGATGCTGGCGCGCATGCCGCCGACCGAGCGATGTCCCTTGAGGCCGGGCATGTTGGCCTGGCTGGCGCCCTTCAGGAACTCGGCATCGAGCTCGGGATTGGCCAGGGTGAAAACCACGTTCATGCGCGAACGGTCGGCCTTGGCCACCGGGTTGCGGTAGAAGCCGCCGCTGCCGTCGATCGTCTGGTACAGCAGCTCGGCCTTGCGCTGGTTGCGCTCGGCGATCTTCGCCAGGCCGCCCTCATTCTTGATCCACTTGAACACCAGGCCGCAGACGTACCATGCGAAGCATGGCGGCGTGTTGAGCATGGACTCGTTGTCGGCCATCTGCTTGTAGTCGAACACCGACGGCGTGACCGGCAGGGCTTGGCCGAGCAGGTCCTCGCGCACGATGACCATCGTGATGCCGGCCGGGCCGGCGTTCTTCTGCGCGCCGGCATAGATCAGGCCGAAGCGCGACACGTCGATCGGGCGCGACAGGAAGCTGGACGAGTAATCCGCCACCAGCGGCACCGCGCCGACGTCGGGCGTCCAGTTGAACTCCACCCCTTCGATGGTCTCGTTCGGGCAGTAATAAAGGTAGGCCGCGTCCGGATCGAGCTTCCACGAGCTGCGTTCGGGGATATGGTTGAACTTGCCGTCGGCCGGCTTGGCCGCGACGTTGCCCTTGCCGTAGCGGGCGACTTCCTTGACCGCCTTAGTGCTCCAGGAGCCGGTGACGACGTAGTCGGCGGCGCCCTTGCCGCGCAGCAGGTTCAGCGGCACCGCCGCGAACTGGCCCATGGCCCCGCCCTGCATGAACAGCACCTTGTAGTTGGCCGGCACGGCCAGCAGTTCGCGCAGGTCCTTCTCGGCCTCGGCCGCGATCGACATGAAATCCTTGTCGCGGTGGCTCATCTCCATCACCGACATGCCGCTGCCGCGCCAATCCAGCAGCTCGGACTGGATCTGCTGCAGGACGCTGACCGGAAGCGTGGCGGGGCCCGCGCTGAAATTGAATTTTCTATTCATGTCAGTGTGTTGCGAAGCGAAGTTGAAGTTATTCCGAGGCCGGTTCGCCGCCTTCCGCAGGCGGCTCGCCCGGCTCGGCGCCGGTGCTGTTTTCCAGCACGATGCGGTCGAGGCTGACCAGGCGGTCGCCCTCGCTCGGACGCACCACGCGCACGCCCTGGGTGTTGCGGCCGAGGACCTTGATCTCCTTGGCGGCGACGCGGATCAGGCGGCCGCCGTCGGAGATCAGCATGATGTCGTGGCTGTCGTCCACCTCCACCGCGCCGATCAGTTCGCCGGTCTTGTCCGACAGGGCCTGAGCGATCACGCCCTGGCCGCCGCGGCCGCGCAGCGGGAAGCCGTCGATCGGCGTGCGCTTGCCGTAGCCCTGGCCGGACACGGTGAGCACATCGCCCTGGCGGGCGACGATCAGGGCAATGACGTTGGCGCCGCCGGCCGGCACGGTGTCGGCCTCGGTCTCGGCCTCGCCTTCCGCCGGAGCCTCCTCTTCCTCGCCGGCGCCGGCGCCGGCCTTGACCAGCCGCATGCCGCGCACGCCGGTGGCGCCGCGGCCCATCGGCCGCACTTCCTTTTCGTTGAAGCGGATCACCCGGCCGGCATCGGAGAACAGCAGGATGTCGTTGTCGCCGGAGGTCAGGGCCACGTCCACCAGGGCGTCGTCGACGCGCAGGTCCACGGCGATGATGCCGGCCGCGCGCGGGCGCGAGAAATCGACCAGCGGCGTCTTCTTCACCGTGCCGCGGCGGGTGGCCATGAACACGTATTGCCCGGTGTCGAAGCCTTTCACCGGCAGCACCGCGGTGATGCGTTCGCCCTCCTCCAGCGGCAGCAGGTTGACGAAGGGCTTGCCGCGCGAGCCGGAGCCGCCGGCGGGCAGCTCGAACACGCGCAGCCAGTAGAGCCGGCCGCGGCTGGAGAAGCACAGCAGCCAGTCGTGGGTGTGCGCGGACCACAGGTCCTGCACGTAGTCGTCGTCCTTGGTGGTGGCGGCGGTCTTGCCGCGGCCGCCGCGGTGCTGCACCTGGTACTCGGACTGCGGCTGCGACTTGACGTAGCCCTGGTGCGACAGGGTCACGATCATCTCCTGCGGCGCGATCAGGTCCTCGCGCACCAGGTTGAGCGAACCCTCGGTGATCTCGGTGCGGCGCGGATCGGCATACTGGTCCTTGATCGCCAGCAATTCCTCGCGGATCACCGCCAGCAGGCGCGCCTCCGAGCCGAGGATCTCCAGGTAGCCGAGGATGGCCTCGAGCAGCTCCTTGAATTCGTCGTGGATCTTGTCCTGCTCCAGGCCGGTGAGGCGGCGCAGGGTCATGTCCAGGATCGCCTGGGCCTGGGCGTCGGACAGGCGGTAGCCGCCCTCGACGAGGCCGAAATCCCGGCCGAGATCCAGCGGCCGCGAGGAATCGGCGCCGGCGCGCTCGACCATGGCCGTGACCTGCCCCGGTTGCCAGATGCGCCCCATCAGCGCCGCCTTGGCCTCCGCCGGACCCGGCGACTGGCGGATCACCCGGATCACCTCGTCGATGTTGGCGAGGGCGACGGCCAGGCCTTCCAGGATATGGGCGCGTTCGCGCGCCTTGCGCAGCAGGTACTGGGTGCGGCGGGTCACCACCTCGCGGCGGTGGCGCAGGAAGATCTCCAGCAGCGCCTTCAGCCCCAGGGTCTTGGGCTGGCCGCCGTCGAGGGCGACCATGTTCATGCTGAACGACACCTGCATCTGGGTGTGCTGGAACAGGTTGTTGAGCAGCACCTCGGAGTTCTCGCCGCGGCGCAGCTCGATGACGATGCGCATGCCCTCCTTGTCGGATTCGTCGCGCAGGCCGTCGCCGGCGATGCCCTCGATCCGCTTGTCCTTGACCAGCTCGGCGATCTGCGCCAGCAGCCGCGCCTTGTTCACCTGGTAGGGCAGCTCGGTGACGATGATCGCCTCGCGCTCGCCGCCGCGCTCGAAGGTCTCGATATGGGTGCGGGCGCGCAGCACGATGCGGCCGCGGCCGGTGGAATAGGCGTCGACCGCGCCGCTGGCGTCGAGGATCAGGCCGGCGGTGGGGAAATCCGGGGCCGGCACCAGCTTCATCAGCGCCGCCAGGTCCAGGTCCGGGTTGTCGATCAGGGCGATGCAGGCGTCCAGCACCTCGCCGAGGTTGTGCGGCGGGATGTTGGTGGCCATGCCCACGGCGATGCCGGCCGAGCCGTTGACCAGCAGCTGCGGGATGCGGGTCGGCAGGACCGAGGGCTCAAGCTCCTTCTCGTCATAGTTGGGGACGAAGTCCACCGTCTCCGAGTCGATGTCGGCCATCAGCTCCGAGGTCACCCGCGCCATGCGGCACTCGGTGTAGCGCATCGCCGCCGGCATGTCGCCGTCGACCGAGCCGAAGTTGCCCTGGCCGTCGATCAGCGGGTAGCGCATCGAGAAGTCCTGGGCCATGCGCACCAGGGCGTCGTACGCCGCGTTGTCGCCGTGCGGGTGGTACTTGCCGATGACGTCGCCGACCACGCGCGCGCACTTGATGTACGGGCGGTTCCAGACGTTGTTGAGCTGCTGCTGGGCGAAGAGGATGCGGCGGTGCACCGGCTTGAGGCCGTCGCGGGCGTCGGGGAGGGCGCGCCCCACGATCACGCTCATGGCGTAATCGAGATAGGAACGACGCATCTCGTCTTCGAGGTTTACGGAGAGGACTTCTTTGGCGAATTCGGTCATGCGCGACAATGGTGGCCGCGGGGTCCGCGGCGTGTGCGGGACACGGGGTTTTTTAGTCTCCGGATTTTAACACAGCGGCAACATTCGCCCCGCTTTTCCGCCAGCCTCGAAACCGCCTCCAGGCCGGGGCAAAAGTCAAGCGGAAGCGGGGCAAACGGGCGGCGGAGAGGCCGGCCCGGCTGGCCGGCCGGCGGACCGGTACGGCTTCAGCCCGCGCCGGGCAGGCCCAGCGCGGCGGCGACGGCCTCGACCGAGCGGCTGTAGCTCTCCGGGGCGAAGGCGTCGCGGTCGCGCACCTGCGCATACAGCGCGTCGACCGCGTGGCGCAGCCGCGGCGAAACCATCTCGGCGCCGCGTTCCGACAGGGCGGTGGTCAGCACCGACACCGCCATGGCGGTCTGCTCGGCGTCGCTGAAATCGCCGATATGCGCGCCGCGCGCCTCGCCGACGATGCTGCCCAGCAGGCGCTGCAATTGCCGGTCGTCGAGCGTGCTGTCGCGCACCAGCGGCAGCACGCTGCCGTCGAGTGTCGCCAGCATCGCCTCGGCGCGCGCCCGCACCTCCGCCGGGCCGCGCTGGCTGGCCTGCTGCAGCGCGACCCATTGGTCATGCCACTTGCGGCCGGTTGCGGCGTCGGCCACCTGCAGCCAGCGGATCAGCATCACCAGCTGCGAGTCGGCCAGCGGCACCGCCCCGTCCGGCAGGCCGCCGCTGCGCTGCGGCCGGGCACGGCCGGCCTTGACCAGGGAGTGGTGGCAGGCGTTGCAGTCGAAGCAGGCCAGCTCGGGGAACATGCCGTTGCCGAAACGCGGGCCGGCAAGGTTCTGCAGCAGCTTGCGCGCGCCCTCGGCCTGGCCGGCGGCCCAGTTGCGCGCCGGGTCCTGCGGCCCCTTGCGCTGGACGTAGCCGGCGTCGACGTGCCAGTGCGGCGGCTCCAGCACCTGGAAGGTGTCCAGCTCGAACAGCAGCGGCGGATGGCCGGCGGCCATGATGGCGTGGCTCATCGGGTGCGAGTCGCTGCCGACGTGGCAGTCGGCGCAGATGGCGGCGCGCGCAACCACGTCCCAGGTCGGCCGCAGTCCGGCGGCGCTGCGCTCGTCGTTGTTCTTGTAGCCGGCGGCGTGCGGCCCGATCCAGTGCTCGGCGCCGCCGTGGCAGGCCTCGCAGCCGACGCCGTCGCTGAGCTGGAAGCGCTCGCCGCGCTGCGCCTCGGCAACACTGTCGGCATGGCACACCAGGCAGCGCGGCGCGGCCGCCGCATCGCTCAGGCCGAGCTTGCGCGCGATCGCCTGCGAACGCGACGAGCGCAGCGTCACGTAGGACCGCGCATGCGCGTCCTTGCGCTGCCACACGAAGTACTCGTCCTGGCGAATGCGGCTGTCGGCGAACGGGCGGGTGGAGCCATGACAAGTGCTGCCCGCGCAGCTCGCGACGCCCAGATGCTTGTCGCCGCCGGTGTCGGCGGCCATCGCGGCCGCGGCACCGAAAAGCGACAGCAGCGTGACCAGCCGCGCAATCGCCTGACGCATACCCCCTATACGCGTGGTGTGAGCCATTGCTGCCCTTTGTTACTTTGCGCATAGTACGGATGCTGGCCGCGCGGTCAAACCACGCGTTTGGGGGGTATGGGAGACCAAGTCAAAATCGCCGTAATTGGCTCCGGCCCCGCCGGCCTGTCCGCGGCTGCGCGGGCGGCCGAGCTCGGCCTGTCGCACGTGCTGCTCGAGGCCGAGCCGCACCTTTCCAACACCATCTTCCGCTACCAGAAGGGCAAGTATGTGATGGCCGAGCCGGCCGTCCTGCCCCTGCGCAGCCCGGTTTCCTTCGCCGCCGGCAAGCGCGAGCCGATCCTGGAGACCTGGAACCGCGAGGCCACCGAGCTGAAGGTCAACACCCGCCTGCGCGCCGAGGTCACGGCGGTCAGCGGCAGCCGCGGCGCCTTCGTCCTGCAGCTCGCCGACGGCGGCGTCATCCGGTCGGAGTACGTGGTGCTGGCCATCGGCCTGCAGGGCAACATCCGCAAGCTGGGCTGCCCGGGCGAGGACGCCGACTTCGTTCAGTACCAGCTCGACGACCCCGACGAATACGTCGACGAGACCATCATCGTGGTCGGCGCCGGCGACGCCGCCATCGAGAACGCCCTGGCGCTGGCGGAGCGCAACAAGGTCATCATCGTCAACCGCCGCGACGAGTTCGACCGCGCCAAGTCGGCCAACAACGCCGCCATCCTCAAGGCCATCGCCGACGGCCGCATCCAGTGCTTCTACAACAGCGGCCCGCGCAAGGCCGAGCCGCAGGCGGACAAGCGTCCGCGCGGAGTGATGGTGCTGGCCACCGCCTCCGGCGAGGTCCACCTGCCCTGCGACCGCGTCATCGCCCGCCTCGGCGCCACGCCGCCGCGCAAGTTCGTCGAGTCCTGCGGCGTGGTCTTCCCCACGCCCGATCCGACCAGCCTGCCGGCGGTGTCCGGCGCCTACGAGTCGAACGTGCCCGGCCTGCACATCATCGGCGCCCTCGCCGGCTTCCCGCTGATCAAGCAGGCGATGAACCAGGGCTACGAGGTGATCGAGTTCATCGAGGGCCACGCCGTCGAGCCGGCCGACGAGCCGCTGCTGCGCGACAAGTTCAACACCCTGCCCGGCTTCACCACGGTGGACGCGGCGCTGGAGCTGGTGCAGCAGCGCGTGCCGGTGCTGGCCCCGCTGACGCGCCTGCAGCTGCGCGAATTCCTGCTCGACTCGGCGCTGCGCACGCCGGCCGCCGGCGAGACCATCTTCGAGCGCAACGACTACACCGACAGCTTCTTCTCCATCGTCGACGGCCAGGTCGAGATCGAGCTTTCGGCCAACGACCCCAGCCGCACCGTCACGCTCGGCGCCGGCGAGTTCTTCGGCGAGATGAGCCTGATCTCCGGCCGGCGGCGCTCCGCCACGGTGCGCGCCGGCAAGGGCTGCGTCGTGGTGGAGACGCCGCGCCGCTCGATGAACAAGCTGATCTACTCGGTGCCGGCGGTGAAGCGCGTCATCGACGAGTCCTACATCCGCCGCGCGATCCAGGCGGCGATCGCGCCGGCGCGGCCGCCGGTGGCGCTGAAGGACCTGATCGCCACCGCCTCGGTGCTGGCCTTCAAGCCCGGCGAGACGCTGTTCCGCGAGGGCGAGGCCGGCGACAGCCTGCACCTGATCCGCAAGGGCTCGGTCACCATCTCGCGCCACATGGACGGCCGCGAGGTGGTGCTGGCCTACGTGCCGGCCGGCCAGTACGTCGGCGAAATGTCACTGGTCAGCGACCTGCCGCGCTCGGCCACGGTGACCGCCGCGGTGGCAACCGAGACCATCCGCATCGACGGCGCCGCCTTCAAGAAGCTGATCCAGCAGGACGCGGAGGTGCGGGCGCGGGTCGAGGACACCTTCAAGCGCCGCCTGGCGCGCAACGTGCAGGCGCTGCAGCAGCCCGAGCGCGGCGGCGTGATCGGCTTCCTGATGGCGCAGGGGGTGGGCGAGGCCACCGACGTGCTGCTGATCGACGAGTCGCTGTGCGTGCGCTGCGACCAGTGCGAGAAGGCCTGCGCCGACACCCACGGCGGGCTGTCGCGCCTGGACCGCGCGGCGGGGCCGACCTTCGAGAACCTGCACGTGCCGACCTCCTGCCGCCACTGCGAGCACCCGCACTGCATGAAGGACTGCCCGCCCGATGCGATCAAGCGCGCGCCCAACGGCGAGGTCTACATCAGCGACGCCTGCATCGGCTGCGGCAACTGCCAGCGCAACTGCCCCTACGGCGTGATCCAGATGGGCGTGGAAAGCAAGTCGCGGCCCAGCCTGTGGCGCTGGATGCTGTTCGGCGGCAAGGAGCCGGGCGCCGCGGAGCACGGCCATCACCACCACGGCGACGCGCCGAAGAAGGCGGCCAAGTGCGACATGTGCAAGGGCCTGCGCGGCGGCCCGGCCTGCGTGCGCGCCTGCCCCACCGGCGCGGCGCGGCGCGTCAGCCCCGAGCAGTTCCTGCGCGTGGCGCGAAAGGACTGAGCGTGCCGGCCACCACCAGCGCAACCTCCGTCGTCGCGGTCCACCAGGGCTTCCTGGTCCACGAGCGCTTCCGCTATCTCAAGCTGGCCTCCCTGCTGTGCCTGCTGGCGGTGGCGGCCTACTGGTGGCACAGCCCGCCCGGCGGGCCCAACGGCGGCACCTGGCTGGGCTATACCCTCGGCACCGTCGGCGCGGTCATCATTGCCTGGCTGAGCTGGCTGGGCCGGCGCAAGCGCAACTACGCCTCGCGCTTCGGCACGGTGCGCGGCTGGCTCTCGGCCCATGTCTACCTGGGCCTGTCCCTGGTCACCATCGCCACCCTGCACACCGGCTTCCACTTCGGCTGGAACGTGCACACCCTCGCCTATGTATTGATGCTGCTGGTCATCGCCAGCGGCATTTACGGCATCGTGGTCTATGCCCGCTATCCCAGCCTGATCACCGCCAACCGCGACCAGGGCACGCGCGATGCCTGGCTGGCGGAGCTGGACGAGGTCAACGAGCAGTCGCTGAAGCTCGCGGATTCGCTCGACACCGAGGTGCACCAGGTCATCGTGCAGTCGATCGACCGCATCCGCCTCGGCGGCGGCCTGCGCGCCCAGTTGTTCGGGCCGCGCGAACCGCTGCGCAAGGCCTTCGACCGGGTCGAAAAGGACCTGGGCATGACCACCCGCTTCATGGCCAGCCAGGTGAAGCTGCGCACCGGGCCGGCCCTGGCGCCCGACACCACCTCCACCGTGATGTACATGGCCGGCCAGCTCGCCGGCAGCAGCCAGGACGGCGAAAGCGCCCAGAAGCTGCTCGACCTGATCGCCCGCCGCCGCGACCTCACCGCGCGCATCAACCGCGACATCAAGCTGCAC
>DASRFD010000139.1:0-32769 GCA_035651715.1 Nevskia sp. | reverse complement strand
GGGGATGCGCGTCGGCCACGGTCAGCGCCAGGCCGGCCCGGCGCATCAGCGGCAGGTCGGGCACGTCGTCGCCCATCACCGCCATCTGCGCGTCGTTCAGGCCAAGCCGCTGCATCAGGCTCTCGTACGCCGGAATCTTCTTCTCGACGTTGAGCCAGACGTGGCGCACGCCCAGGTATTCGAAGCGCTGCTGCATCGCCGCCGACGGGCGGCCGGAAATCACCGCCACCTCGATGCCGGCCTGCAGCAGCAGCTTCAGGCCGAGGCCGTCGCGCACGTTGACCGCCTTCCACTCGGTGCCGTCCGGGCCGAGGTAGAGCTTGCAGTCGGTCAGCACGCCGTCGACGTCGAACACCACGCAGCGGATGTCGCGGGCGCGTTCGCTGAGGGTGCGCTCCGCGCTCATCACACCACTCCCGCGCGCAGCAGGTCGTGCATGTGGATCACGCCGCGCAGCTGGCGCTGCTCGTCCAGCACCATCAGCACGGTGATCTTGTGCCGGTCCATCAGGTTGACCGCGTCCACCGCCAGCTGGGTCGGCGCGACGCTCTTGCCGCCGCGGGTCATCACCTCGGCGATGTTGACCCGGCGCACGTCGACGCCGCTGTCGATGACGCGGCGCAGGTCGCCGTCGGTGAAGATGCCCAGCGCATGGCCCTGCGGGTCGACGATGGCGGTCATTCCCAGGCCCTTGCGCGTCATCTCCAGCAGCGCCTCGGACAGGGTCGCCTGCGGGCCGACCCGCGGCACGCGCTCGCCGCTGTGCATCAGGTCGGAAATCTTCAGCAGCAGGCGGCGGCCCAGCGCGCCGCCCGGATGCGAGCGGGCGAAGTCCTCCTGGGTGAAGCCGCGCGCCTCGAGCAGGGCCACGGCCAGGGCGTCGCCCATCGCCAGGGTGGCGGTGGTGCTGGCGGTGGGCGCGAGGTTGTGCGGACAGGCTTCCTGCGCCACGGTCACGTCGAGGTGCACGTCGGCGGCCTTGGCCAGGGTCGAGGACGGCTTGCCGGTCATCGCGACCAGCGGCGCGCCCATGCGCTTGATCAGCGGCAGGATGGTGAGGATCTCGGCGGTCTCGCCGGAATTGCTGATGGCGATGACCACGTCCTGGCGCGTGATCATGCCGAGGTCGCCGTGGCTGGCCTCGCCCGGGTGCACGAAGAACGCGGGCGTGCCGGTGCTGGCCAGGGTGGCGGCGATCTTGCTGCCGATGTGGCCGCTCTTGCCCATGCCGGTGACGACGACGCGGCCGTGGCAGGCCAGCATCAGCGCGCAGGCGCGGGCGAAATCGCCATTGACGCGCGGCAGCAGGCCGGTGAGCGCGTCGCGCTCGATTTCGAGCACGCGGCGGCCGGTGGCCAGCAGGGCGGCGGGATCGGCGGGGTGGGCCTGATCGTTCAAAGTCGCGCCAGAGTCTGTTCGAGGGGTTGCAATGTTACCGGATGCCGGAGAGGGTGGGGGTTGCGCCGGGCTTAACAAGCCCGCGCCGACCGGCGCCAGCCCCCGTGGATGCGCGCGCCGGCCGCGCACGCGGCGCAACTTGCGACAAATCCGCTGATTTGTCAGCGGTTTTGCTCATCCGGCCGGCCCCGGCCGAGGGGCCGGCGTATAATCCCGCCCCCATGAATACTTCTTCCCCGGACGCCCTGAGCATCGCCGGCGTCCGCAAAGCATATGGCAAGGTGCAGGCGCTGGACGGGGTCAGTTTCAGCATCCGTCGCGGCGAGTTTTTCGGCCTCCTCGGCCCCAACGGCGCCGGCAAGTCGACCCTGATCAACACCATCGCCGGCCTGATCCGCGCCGACCAGGGCAGCATCGCCGTGCTCGGCCACGACACCGTGCACGACTGGCGCAGCGCGCGCCGCCTGATCGGCGTGGTGCCGCAGGAGCTGGTGTTCGATCCCTTCTTCAAGGTCGCCGACATGCTGCGCATCCAGGCCGGCTACTACGGCTGCGGCCGCGAGTCCTGGCCCTGGATCGACGAGATGCTGGTGCGGCTGGACCTGGACAACAAGCGCAGTTCGCCGATGCGGGCGCTGTCCGGCGGCATGAAGCGGCGCGTGCTGATCGCCCAGGCGCTGGTGCACCAGCCGCCGGTGGTGATCCTCGACGAGCCCACCGCCGGCGTCGACGTCGAGCTGCGCCGCACCCTGTGGCGCTTCATGAGCGAGCTGCACCGCAAGGGCACCACCGTGGTGCTGACCACGCACTACCTGGAGGAAGCCCAGGACCTGTGCGAGCGCATCGCCATCATCGACAAGGGCCAGGTCAAGGTGATCGAGACCACCGCCGAGCTGCTCGACCGCAACAAGTACCGCTTCCTGCGCCTCAAGCTCGGCAACGGCGCGCTGCCGGAATCGCTGCGGCCGCTGGTATGCAGCGAGAAGAACGGCATCACCGAGCTGCGCCTGGAGCGCGACAAGCACCCGATCGGCGGCGTGTTCACCGCGCTGCGGATGGCCGGCGTCGACATCGAGGACGTGCAGACGCGCGAGCCGGACCTGGAGGACATCTTCATCGAGCTGACCGGCCGCCACAGCAGCGCCGTCGCCGGAGCCGCCGCATGAGCGAAGGCGAAATGTCCCCTCCGTCCGTGTCCGGCTCCGCCGGCGACGAGCTGTCGCGCTTCTCCGACCGCGTCGGCTTCGCCACGCTGACGCTCAAGGAGATCAAGCGCTTCTGGAGCGTGCTCGGCCAGACCGTGACCGCGCCGGTGGTGACCGCGCTGCTCTACCTGCTGGTGTTCGCCCAGGCGATGAAGGGCCGCGCCCCGGTCTATCCGGGCGTGGACTACACCGAGTTCCTGGTGCCGGGCCTGGTGATGATGACGGTGATCCAGAACGCCTTCGCCAACACCTCGTCTTCGCTGACCCAGTCCAAGATCATGGGCAACCTGGTGTTCCTGCTGATGGCGCCGCTGGGCGCCTGGGAATGGTTCGCCGCCTACGTCAGCGCCGCCCTGGTGCGCGCCGCCCTGGTGGCGACGGTGATGCTGCTGGTGTCGGCGCCGTTCGTGCCGCTGCCGATCCACGCGCCGCTGGCGCTGCTGGCGATGTTCCTGCTGTCCGGCGCCAGCCTGGCGGTGCTCGGCCTGATCGCCGGCATCGTCGCCAGCAAGTTCGACCATCTCGCCGCCTTCACCAACTTCATCATCACGCCGCTGTCGTTCCTGTCCGGGGTGTTCTACTCGGTGCACGCGCTGCCGCCGTTCTGGTACGCCGCCTCGCACTTCAACCCCTTCTTCTACATGATCGACGGCTTCCGCTACGGCTTCTTCGGCCAGGCCGACGTGCCGATCGCCCTCAGCCTCGCCTGGGCCGCCGGCTGCCTGGTGCTGCTGTCGGCGGTCTGCCTGTGGATGCTGATGACCGGCTACAAGCTGCGCCGCTGACGAATCCCGAAAAATCCGATGAACAAAGACGAAATCAAGGCCCTGATCCAGGCCGGCATGCCCGAGGCGATCGTCACCGTGACCGGCGACGACGGCCAGCACTTCGAGGCCGAGGTGATCTGGACCGGCTTCGCCGGCAAGACGCCGCTGGCCCAGCACCGCATGGTCTACGCCACCCTGGGCGAACGCATGGGCCGCGAGATCCATGCGCTGAAGCTGCGCACCCACGCGCCCAAGGCGCCCTGCGCCTGAGGTGCCGTTGTCATCCTGCGCTGCGCCCGGGATGACAATATCCTCCGCATTTGCACAAAAAAGACACCATCGGCCCAGGGGCCGCGGGTAGTCTTCGTACCAGGCTTCATCGAAGAGCAGTCATACCGAAGTGGACAAGTTCATCATCACCGGCAACGGCCCCCTCCGCGGCGAAGTGCGCGCCTCCGGCGCCAAGAACGCCGCGCTGCCCATCCTCTGCGCCTCGCTGCTGATCGACGACACGCTGGCGATCCGCAACCTGCCGCACCTGTGGGACGTGTCCACCACCAGGCGCCTGCTGGAGCAGATGGGCGTGGCGGTGCGCGCGCCGGAGCCGGGCCGGGTGGAGATCAACGCCGCCTCCATCACCACCTGCGTCGCGCCCTACGAACTGGTCAAGACCATGCGCGCCTCGATCCTGGTGCTGGGCCCGCTGCTGGCCAAGCGCGGCGAGGCCCAGGTGTCGCTGCCCGGCGGCTGCGCCATCGGCGCGCGCCCGGTCGACCTGCACCTGCGCGGCCTGGAGGCGATGGGCGCGCAGATCGACCTGGAGGGCGGCTTCATCAAGGCCCGCGCCGCGCGCCTGAAGGGCGCGCGCATCGTGTTCGACACCGTCACCGTGACCGGCACCGAGAACCTGCTGATGGCGGCGGTGCTGGCCGACGGCGAGACCGTGCTGGAGAACGCCGCGCGCGAGCCGGAAGTGGTGGACCTGGCCCACTGCCTGGTCGCGATGGGCGCGCGCATCGAGGGCGCCGGCACCTCCACCATCCGCGTGCAGGGCGTGGCCGCGCTGCACGGCGCCGAGCATCGCGTCATCCCCGACCGCATCGAGACCGGCACCTTCCTCATTGCCGGCGCCATCACCCGCGGCAGGGTGCGCGTCACCGACACCGATCCGACCATGCTCGAGGCGGTGCTGGACAAGCTGCGCCAGGCCGGCGCCAGGCTCGGCACCGGCCAGGACTGGATCGAGGTCGACATGCTCGGCAAGCGTCCGCGCGCCGTCGACATCCACACCACCCCGCATCCCGGCTTCCCCACCGACATGCAGGCGCAGTTCATGGCCCTGGACTGCATCGCCGAGGGCGTCGGCACCATCCGCGAGACCATCTTCGAGAACCGTTTCATGCACGCCCAGGAGCTGATGCGGCTGGGCGCGGTCATGCACATCGAGGGCAACACCGCCGTGGTCACCGGCGTCGAGCGCCTCAACGGCGCCCCGGTGATGGCCACCGACCTGCGTGCCTCGGCGGCGCTGGTGCTGGCGGCGCTGTCCGCCGACGGCGACACCAAGGTCGACCGCGTCTACCACATCGACCGCGGCTACGAGCACATCGAGGAGAAGCTGCGCGCCCTGGGTGGCTTGATCCGGCGGGTTTCGCAGTAGCCCGGCGCGAAAGCGCCGGCCGGGACCGGCCTGTCCGATCCGCCGGGCCGGCGGCGCCATTTTTTGGGCCGTTTCGCGCGGTCGCCGGCCCGGCCGGGTAAAATCCGCCCGCCATGACCGCCTTGACCCTGGCCCTGTCCAAGGGCCGCATCCTCGAAGACAGCACCCCCCTGCTGAACGCCGTCGGCATCGCCCCCGCCGGCGACGCCTCGCGTCTGCTGCGCCTGCCGACGCAGGACCCCGACGTGGAGCTGCTGGTGATCCGCCCCACCGACGTGCCGACCTACGTCGAGTACGGCGCGGCGGACCTGGGCATCGTCGGCAAGGACATCCTGCTCGAGCACGGCGGCGAGGCGCTGTACGAGCCGCTGGACCTGGACATGGCGCGCTGCCGCCTGGCGGTGGCGGCGCAGAAGGATTCGCCCCTGGCCAGGGGCGGCCTCGACGCGGCCGGCACGCGCCGCCTGCGCGTCGCCACCAAGTACCCGGAAATGGCCCGGCGCTTCTTCTCCGGCCGCGGCCAGCAGGTGGAGATCATCAAGCTCTACGGCTCGATGGAGCTGGCGCCGTTGGTGGGCCTGGCGGACGTAATCGTCGATCTCGTCGCCACCGGCAACACCCTGCGCGCCAACGGCCTGGTCGAGATCCAGACCATCGTCGAGTCCAGCGCCCGCCTGGTGGTGAACAAGGCGGCGATGAAGATGAAACACGCCGCGATCACCCTCCTGCTGCAGCGCTTCGCGCAGGCGGTCGGCCGTGGCTGAGGAACTGCAGATCACGCGGCTGGATGCCGCCGACGCCGACTTCGACGCGCGCCTGGCGCAGCTGCTCGACCGCGCGCCGGAAGCCGACCCGCAGGTCGCGGCGCGGGTCGAGGAGATCGTCGCGGCGGTGCGCGCGCGCGGCGACGCGGCGCTGCTGGAGCTGACCAACCGCTTCGACCGCCGCAGCGTGCTCAAGGCGGCGGAACTGGAAGTACCCCGAGCCGGCTGCGAGGCCGCCTGGCGCTCGCTGCCAGGCCATCTGCGCGAATCGCTGGAAGCCGCGGCGGCGCGGATCCGCGCCTACGCGCAACGGCAGGCCCTGCAGGACTGGGAGTTCCAGGACGAGCTGGGCAACACGCTGGGCCAGAAGATCACGCCGATGGACCGCGTCGGCGTCTATGTGCCGGGCGGCAAGGCCGCCTATCCGTCCAGCGTGCTGATGAACGCGATCCCGGCGAAGGTCGCCGGGGTCGGCGAGATCGTCATGGTGGTGCCGGCGCCCGGCGGCGACCTCAGCCCGGTGGTGCTGGGCGCGGCCCACCTGGGCGGCGTCGACCGGATCTTCACCATCGGCGGCGCCCAGGCGGTGGCGGCGCTGGCCTACGGCACGGCGACCGTGCCGGCGGTCGACAAGATCGTCGGGCCGGGCAATGCCTACGTCGCGGCGGCCAAGCGCCTGGTGTTCGGCCGCGTCGGCATCGACTCCATCGCCGGGCCGTCCGAGATCGTGGTGGTCTGCGACGGCCGGACCGATCCGCGCTGGATCGCCATGGACCTGTTCTCGCAGGCCGAGCACGACGAGTTGGCGCAGTCGGTGCTGATCTCGCCGGACCGCGCCTTCCTCGACCGCGTGCTGCAGGCGATGCGGCAACGCCTGGCCGAGCTGCCGCGTGCCGAGATCGTCCGCGCCTCGCTGGCCGGGCGCGGCGCGCTGATCGCGGTGCGCGACCTGGACCAGGCCATCGCCGTCTCCAACCGCATCGCGCCGGAGCACCTCGAGCTGTCGGTGGCGCAGCCGCGGCAGTGGCTGGGGCAGGTGCGCCACGCCGGCGCCGTGTTCCTGGGCCGCCACACGCCGGAGGCCTTCGGCGACTACTGCGCCGGCCCCAACCACGTGCTGCCGACCAGCCGCGCCGCGCGCTTCTCCAACCCCCTCGGCGTCTACGAGTTCCAGAAGCGCAGCAGCCTGATCGAGTGCTCGCCGCAGGGCGCGCGCACGCTCGCCGCCATCGCCGGGACCATCGCCGACGCCGAAGGCCTGCAGGCCCACGCCGCCAGCGCCCGCGACCGCGGCTGAGCCGCCCCGCCTAATACCAAAGTTGTAGGCGCGGCCGGCGCGGCGCGATGTCGCCGCCGCGGAGGCGCGTGCTATCTTCCGGCGATCGTACTGGGAGGGGACGTCGATGGCCTTGTTCGGACCGTTTCGTGAACTCACCCCGGCGCAGCGCCATACCTACTTCGCCTCGCTCGGCGGCTGGTCGCTGGACGCCTTCGACTTCTTCATTTTCGTGCTGTGCCTGGCGGCGATCGCCGACGACTTCCACGTCAAGATCCACGACGTCGCCTTGGGCATCTCGCTGACCCTGGCGATGCGCCCGCTCGGCGCGCTGTTCTTCGGCTGGCTGGCCGAGAAGTTCGGGCGCCGCCCGATCCTGATGCTCAACGTGGTCAGCTACTCGGTGTTCGAGCTGGCCTCGGCCTTCGCCCCGGACCTGACCACCCTGCTGGTGCTGCGCGCCCTGTTCGGCTTCGCCATGGGCGGCGAGTGGGGCATCGGCGCGGCGCTGGCCCTGGAGACGCTGCCGGCGAAGAACCGCGGCTTCTTCTCCGGCCTGCTGCAGGAGGGCTACGTCATCGGCTTCCTGCTGGCCTCGATCGTGTCGCGCCTCTTTTTCGAGCACGTCGGCTGGCGCGGCATGTTCATCATCGGCGCCGCCCCGGCGCTGCTGGTGTTCTACATCCGCCGCAACGTGCCCGAGTCGCCGGCCTGGCTGGCCGGCCAGCATGCCAAGCGCGCCTCGATCGTCGACCTGTGGGGCGCGGTCAAGGGGCATGTGCCGCTGCTGCTGTACATGATTTTGCTGATGGCCTGCTTCAACGCCTTCTCGCACGGCTCGCAGGACCTGTACAAGCCGTTCCTGAAAGTGCAGCACGGCTTCAACTCGGAGCTCAGCGACAACCTCGTCATCGTCATGAACATCGGCGCGCTGCTCGGCGGCATCTTCTTCGGCGCCTTTTCCGAGAAGATCGGCCGCAAGCGCGCCATCGCGCTGGCGGCGCTGCTGGCCTTGCCGGTGATCCCGCTGTGGGCCTTCTCGGCCACGCCGCTGCTGCTGGCGCTGGGCGGCTTCGTCATGCAGTTCATGGTGCAGGGCGCCTGGGGCATCGTGCCGGCGCACATCAACGAGCTGTCGCCGACCGCGGTGCGGGCGATCCTGCCGGGCTTCGCCTACCAGTTCGGCAACTTCATCATGTCGCTGCTGTCGCCGCTCCAGGCCAGCTATGCGGAGCAGCACGGCAACGACTACGCCACCATGCTGGCCTGGACCATCGGCATCGTCGCGCTGCTGCTGACGGTGGTGACGCTGGCCGGGCCGGAAGCGAAAAACGTGGACATGACAAAAAGGTCCTGAGCGCAGCGCAGGACCGGCGCCCCGCCATCCATGGCGGGCCTGCCGTCTCTCCGGACGACCCGGGTCGTCGCCCGGGCGCGGATCCTCACCCCTCGCTGGCGCTGCGGATGACCTCGCGCAGCGCGCGGTACCCCTCCACCAGCCGCGGCCCCGGCCGCCCCAGCCAGGCTTCGGTGATCGGCACGATGCGGTCGTGCCGCACCGCGGGCACGTCCTGCCAGCCGGGCCGGCGCCGCACGATTTCGGCGCGGTAGTTCTCCTGCTTCACGCCGCACCAGGACATCACCACCGCCGCGGGTGCCGCGGCGAGGACCTGCGCGTCCTCCAGCGGCAGGCTCTTGGCGTCGATGCCGCCCCAGGGATTGCGGCCGCCGGCGAGCTCGATCAGGTCGGTGACCCAGGACTGGCGCGCCGGCGCGATCACCGGCTTGGGCCACCATTCCACCAGCACCGGCGGCGGCCGCGGCAGGGCCAGCCGCGGCATCGCCGCGCGCATCTGCCGCACCAGCCGTTCGCCGCGCTCCGGCACCTCCAGCGCCTGCGCGATGCGGCGGATGTCGCCGTAGACGTCGTCCAGGCTGCGCGGGTCGCAGACCAGGGTGCGCACGCCGGCCGCCTCCAGCTCGCCGACGATGCGCTCGTGGCCGGGCACGGTGAGGGAGGTCAGCACCAGGTCCGGCTCGAGCGCCAGCACGCCGGCCACGTCCAGGTCGAGGTCGCGGCCCAGCTTGGGCAGCGGCGCGACCACCTCCGGCGGGTGGTCGGAATCGGTGTCGATGCCGACCAGCAGCGGCGCGCAGCCGAGGGCGCAGACGATCTCGGTGTTGGAGCAGGTGTGGGAGAAAAGGCGCATCGGGAACGCTGGGTGGGCAGTGGTCAGTGGCCGGTCATGACAGCGGCGCGCCCGAGGCGCGCCCCGGAGCGGTCCGCTGCGGGGGAGTACAATACAGCGGGGAGCCGGCCAGACAACCGCCGCCGCGCAAGCGGGGGAGGAAAGTCCGGGCTCCGCAGGGCAGTGTGCCAGTTAACGGCTGGGCGGCGCGAGCCGACGGAAAGTGCCACAGAGAACGAACCGCCTAAGTCCCGCAAGGGGCCGGCAAGGGTGAAAAGGTGCGGTAAGAGCGCACCGCGTCCCTGGCAACAGGGGCGGCACGGAAAACCCCACACGGAGCAAGGCCAAATAGGGAAGGTGGGCTCGCCGCAGCAATGCGCGGCCCTAACGCGCGGCCCGCGCGCCTTCCGGGTAGGCTGCTGGAGACGTCGGGTGACCGCCGTCCTAGAGGAATGGTTGTCTCGGCGCCGCAAGGCGCTAGACAGAACCCGGCTTATCGGCCGGCTCCCCACTTTTTTCCACGGACGGACGCCCGGCGTTCCGCCGGCGTGCCGGAACCCCGTCCGGCCGCCGCCCGGCCTCCACCGGGCGAGCCGTCCAGGTAAATTCCCGCAGCGCACAACGCCGGGCGGCCCGGCCGCCGGGATTTACTTTAACTAAACGCTATAAGTTACTGTTTTTGCGTCATTGTGCGATCTTGGGGCGGGCGCGTGTAAGCCCTTGTCCGAACAGGAAATAATCCTTGCCGGGTGGGGTAGAGTGGATTATAGTGGGGTGTGGGGGAGTCTCCGGATAGCCCGGGGGTTCCCGTTTGCCATTTAGGGCGCACCTGCACGCAAATGTTTGCCGGCTCGAACAAGCTGACCATCGACGACAAGGGTCGCCTGGCGATTCCTGCCCGTCTGCGGGCCCAGCTGGCGGACGAGTACGGCAAACAGATCGCCATCACCCTCGGCCCGGAGTGCATCGAGGTCTACCCGGCCGCGGTGTTCCGCCGCATCGCCGAGGCCATCCCCAAGATCGCCGACCGTCCCAAGCGCATGCTGATGATGCGCCTGTTCGTCGGCAACGCGGTCGAAGCCGAGCTGGACGCCCAGGGCCGCGTGCTGGTGCCGCCGATGCTGCGCGAGCGCATGAACCTGGGCAGCGACGTGGTGCTGGTCGGCCAGTTCGACCATTTCGAGCTGTGGCCCGAGGCGGCCTGGAATGCCTCGAACGACGCCGGGCAGGCGGGCTACGCCGATGCCTACGCGGCGCTCAACCTGTGATGGCGGCGTCCCGTGCTGAACGTTTTGCCCGCTGCCTCAACCTGCCGCGGCGGCCATGGCCGCCGGCGGCCATGCCGCGCCGCGCTTGGCGGGGCGAGGGAAGTGTCCAACTGGCGTCACGGCGGCTCCTGGCCGCGGCGCCATTTGGCCTCGCCGGCATGGGCCACTAGCCGGATGCTTGCGCACCGGCCAGTGATGCTCACGGAAGCCCTGGCCGGCCTCGCCGTCCGCGCCGGGGGCACCTACGTCGACGGCACCTATGGCCGCGGCGGCCACAGCGGCGCCATCCTCGAAGCGCTCGGCGGCAGCGGCATGCTGCACGCCTTGGACCGCGACGCGGAGGCCGTGGCCGAGGCCCGCAGGCGCCACGGCGCCGCGCCGAATTTCCGCATCCACCCGCGCAACTTCGCGGAGCTTCACGCGCTCGCCGCCGAGCTGGGCATCCTGGGCAAGGTCGACGGCCTGCTGCTCGACCTGGGCGTGTCCAGTCCGCAGCTCGACGACGCGGCGCGCGGCTTCAGCTTCAGCCAGGACGGCCCCCTCGACATGCGCATGGACACCGGCTCGGGCGAGTCCGCCGCGCAGTGGCTGGCGCGCGCCAAGGACAGCGAGATCGCCGACGTGCTGTGGCAGTACGGCGAGGAGCGCAACAGCCGCCGCATCGCGCGGCGCATCGTCGAGACGCGCGCCGAAACCCCCATCACGACGACCGCCCAGCTCGCGGCGCTGATCGCGTCGGTGCCGGGCCCGCGCAGCCACAAGATCCACCCGGCCACGCGCAGCTTCCAGGCGATCCGCATCCACATCAACGGCGAGCTGGCGGCGCTGCAGGCGGCGCTCGCGGCGGCGCCGGCGCTGCTGGCGCCGGGCGGGCGCATCGCCGTGATCAGCTTCCACTCGCTGGAGGACCGCATCGTCAAGCGCTTCCTGCGCGACCACGCGCGCGGCGACGCGCCGGTGTTCACCCTGCACGGCCGCGCCCAGCTGCCGGGCGCGGACGAGACGGCGGGCAACCCGCGCGCCCGCAGCGCCGTGCTGCGCGTGGCCGAGAGGCTGCCGTCATGAGCGCCTCGCCCAACAAGTCCGGCGGCGGCGACGGCACCATGCTGCCGCTGCTGCTGGCGGTGCTGGTGATCATCTCCGCGGTGGCGGTGGTGCAGGTCAAGCAGCACAGCCGCAACCTCACCACCCGGCTCGACGGCCTGCGCCAGGATGCCGAGCGCCTGCAGCTGGAGTGGGCGCAGCTGCAGCTGGAGCAGGCGACCCTGGCGCAGCACGGCCGGGTCGACGAGCTGGCGCGCAGGCAGTTCGGCATGGTCGACCCGCTCGACTACCAGATCGTTTCCGCCGCGCCGGCTCCCCGGCCGGCGGCCGCGGAGCCGCCGCGGTGAGCGCCGCGTTCAAGCTGCGTCCGGAGAAGCCCGGCGGCTGGCGCCGCCAGGCCGCGCTCGGCCTGATGGGCGTGTTCGCCGCCGCCGTGCTGGGGCGCGCCTTCTACCTGCAGGTGATCGAGAACGATTTCCTCACTCACCAGGGCGACATGCGCCACGTGCGCACCATCGTGCTGCAGGCCAACCGCGGCGCGGTGCGCGACCGCAACGGCGAGCCGCTGGCGCTGTCGGCGCCGGTCGACTCCATCTGGGTGGTGCCGCAGGACCTGCTCGACGCGCCGCCCTACGTCGAGGCCATGGCCCGGCTGCTGGGCGTGTCCTCGCGCGAGTTCGAGGGCTTCCTGCGCGAGCGCTCCGACCGCCAGTTCGTCTACCTGAAGCGGCAGATCGACCCGGACGAGGCCAAGCGCTTCATCGCGCTCGGCGCGCCGGGGGTGTTCGCACAGCGCGAATACCGCCGCTACTACCCGGCGGGCGAGGTGGCGGCGCACGTGGTCGGCTTCTGCGACATCGACGGCAAGGGCCAGGAAGGCATCGAGGCGGCGCAGGACGCGGCGCTGCGCGGCACGCCCGGCTCGCGCCGGGTGATCCGCGACCGCGCCGGCCGCGTCGTCGAGGACACCGACGACTACACCCAGGCGCAGCCCGGCCAGGACGTGAACCTGACCCTGGACCTGCGCCTGCAATACCTGGCCTACCGCGAGCTGAAGAGCGCGGTGGAACAGAACGGCGCCAAGGGCGGTCTGATCGTGGTGGCCGACGCACGCAGCGGCGACCTGCTGGCCCTGGCCAGCCAGCCCGGCTACAACCCCAACCGCCCGGACGATCGCGACTCCGCCGGCCTGCGCAACCGCGCGGTGGTCGACAGCTTCGAACCGGGTTCGACCATCAAGCCGCTGCTGATCTCGCAGGCGCTGGAGACCCACGCAGTGAAGCCGGACATCCACATCGACACCGGTCCCGGCTTCTTCAAGGTCGGCGCGCTGACCGTGCACGACGTCCACCCGGAGGGCGATGTCGACCTGAGCCTGCTGCTGGCCAAGTCCAGCAATGTCGGCGCCGCCAAGATCGGCCTGATGATGGGGGCCGAATCGGTGTGGAACGGCTACCAGAAGTTCGGCATCGGCGAGGCGGTGGGCTCGGGCCTGCCGGGCGAGGCCGGCGGCGTGCTGCGCAAGTACGCCGAGTGGGGCCAGATCGCCACCGCCACCGCTTCCTACGGCTACGGCCTCACCGTCAACGCGCTGCAACTGGTGCGCGCCTACACCGGCATCGCCAACGACGGCCTGATGCCGCCGCTGTCGATCCTGCGCCGCAACCACCCGGTGCCGGGCCAGCGCGTCATCTCCGAGGCCACCGCGCGCACCATGCGCGGCCTGCTCGAGGGCGTGGTCAACAAGGGCGGCTCCGGCGTGCGCGCGATGGTCGCGGGCTACCGCGTCGCCGGCAAGACCGGCACGGTGCGCAAGAACTCCGGCGGCGTCTACATCGAGGGCCACCACCAGGCGGTGTTCATCGGCATGCTGCCGGCCGAGCATCCGCGCCTGGTCAGCCTAGTGATGATCGACGACCCCAGCGGCGACGACTACTACGGCGGCGCGGTGTCGGCGCCGGTGTTCGCGCGGGTCATGGCCGGCGCCGCCCGCCTGCTGCAGATTCCGCCCGACCTGCAGCCGCAGGAGCCCTCGCAGCAGATCGCCGGCGCGCCGGCGGTGGCGGCGGCGCTGACCGCCGGGGTGCATCCGTGAGCGCCGCCCCCGCTGCGCGCCCGCTGCGCGGCCTGCTCGAAGGCTACGCCGAAGCGGTGCCGGACCTGGCCGTCGCCGGGGTCGAGCTGGACAGCCGCCGCGTCGCGCCGGGCAGCCTGTTCCTGGCGGTGCGCGGCCACGCCCAGCACGGCCTCAAGTTCGCCGGCGAAGCGCTCCAGCGCGGCGCCGCCGCGGTCGCCTGGGAGCCGGCGCTGGACCTGCCGGCGCCGCGGCTGGACGTGCCGGCGGTCGCAGTCGAGGATCTCGGCCGCCGCGCCGGCGACATCGCGGCGCGCTACTGGGGACATCCCAGCCATGGCCTGTTCAGCGTCGGCATCACCGGCACCGACGGCAAGACCTCCACCGCCCACCTGGTGGCGCAGGCGCTGGAGATCCTCGGCACGCCCTGCGGCTACTTCGGCACGCTCGGCTACGGCCGCCTCGGCGCGCTCGCCGACGCCTCGCACACCACGCCCGATCCGGTGCGCCTGCAGGCCATGCTCGCCGCGCAGCGCGAGGCCGGCGCCCGCGCCTTCTCGATGGAAGTGTCCTCGCACGCGCTCGACCAGGGGCGCGTCATCGGCGTCGAGTTCGACGTGGCGGTGCTGACCAACATCGGCCGCGACCACCTCGACTACCACGGCAGCATCCAGCAGTACGCCGCCGCCAAGCGCCGCCTGTTCGCCTGGCCGGGCCTGCGCGCCGCGGTGCTGAACCGCGACGACGCCCACGGCGCGGAATGGGCGCGGGCGCTGTCGGTGCCGGCCGAGATCACGCTTTACGGCGTCGGCGGCGAGCCGCCGGCGCGCGAGCGCCACGTGCTCGGCACCGACCTGGACCTGCACGTCGGCGGCCTGCGCTTCCAGGTGCGCAGCTCCTGGGGCGAGGCGCGCATCGACAGCCGCCTGCTCGGCCGCTTCAACGTCTACAACCTGCTGGCCGCGCTGGCCTGCCTGCTGCATGGCGGGGTGCCGCTGCGGGACGCCGCCGCGGCGCTGAGCCAGTGCGGCACGGTGCCCGGCCGCATCGAAGGCTTCCGCGGGCCGGCCGCCAGCCCGCTGGTGGTGGTCGACTATGCCCACACTCCCCAGGCGCTGCAGCAGGTGCTCGCGGCGCTGCGCGCCCACACCGCCGGCCGGCTGTGGTGCGTGTTCGGCTGCGGCGGCGACCGCGACCGCGGCAAGCGCCCGCTGATGGGGCGCGCCGCCGCGGAGCTGGCCGACGTGGCGGTCGTCACCGACGACAATCCGCGCGGCGAGGCGCCCGCGGACATCGTCGCGGACATTCTGCGGGGCATCCCTGCGGAGCTGCGCGGCCGGGTCAGCGTCGAGCACGACCGCGCCAGCGCGATCGAGCGCGCGGTGCGGGCGGCGGGCGCCGACGACGTGGTGCTGGTCGCCGGCAAGGGCCACGAGGATTACCAGATTTACGGCAGCACGACGCGTCGTTTCTCGGACCGGGAATTCGTCGCCCGGCTGGCCGGACACGGCGGCGGGGATGCGGGAGAGCGCCAGTGACCGAAGCCCAAGCGCAACATCCCGAGCCGCCCGCGACGATGGAGCATCTGTCCGCGGTGGCGCGCCGCATCGGCGGCCGCCTGCTCGGTGACGACGCCGCTTTCGCGCGCGTCGTCACCGACACGCGCCAGCTGCGGCGCGGCGACCTGTTCGTGGCGCTGAAGGGCGAGCGCTTCGACGGCCACGACTACGTGCTGCGCGCCGCCAGCCTCGGCGCCGCCGGCTCGCTGGTGTCGCATGCCGTCGACGGCGCCCCGGCGCAGGTCGTCGCGGCGGACACGCTGGCCGGCCTGCAGGCCTATGCCGCGAGCTGGCGCCGGGACTTCGCCATCCCGGTGATCGGCGTCACCGGCAGCAGCGGCAAGACCACCACCAAGCAGATGCTGGCGGCGGTGTGTGCCGCGCGCGGCCCGGTGCTGGCGACCGAGGGCAACCTCAACAACCACATCGGCGTGCCGCTGACCCTGCTCAGGCTGCACGCCGAGCACCGCACCGCGGTGATCGAGATGGGCGCCAACCACGCCGGCGAGATCGCCCTGCTGGCGCAGCTGGCGCGGCCCGACATCGGCATCGTCACCCAGGCCGGCGACGCGCACCTGGAAGGCTTCGGCTCGCGCGAGGGCGTGGCGCACGCCAAGGGCGAGCTGTTCAGCGCGCTCGGCGGCCGCGGCGTGGCGGTGGTCAACCGCGACGACACCTATTTCGACCTGTGGCTGGGCCTGGCCGGCGCCGCCACCGTGCTCAGCTTCGGCCTGTCGCCGCGCGCCGACGTGCGCGCCGAAAACATCGGCGCCGAGCCGGCGCAGGCGCCGACGCACTCGGTCTTTACCCTGGTCACGCCGCAGGGGCGGGTGCGGGTCGAGCTGCCGCTGCCGGGCCGCCACAACGTGGTCAACGCCCTGGCGGTCGCCGCCGCCGGGCTGGCGCTGGGCATGGACCTGCACGCCATCGCCGACGGCCTCGCCGCCGTGCGCCCGGTGGCCGGGCGCCTGAGCTGGATGAATACGCAACAGGGGGCACGCCTGCTCGACGACAGCTACAACGCCAATCCCACCAGCCTGCGCGCCGCGCTCGACCTGCTGGCGGGCCTGCCCGGCCAGCGCTGGCTGGTGCTGGGCGACATGAAGGAGCTGGGCGACGACGCCGCCGCCCTGCACGAGGAGGCCGGGCGCACCGCGCGCACCCTGGGCATCGACCGCCTCTACACCATCGGCGCGCTGGCGCAGCAGGCGGCCGAGGGCTTCGGCGCGCAGGGCCGCCATTTCGCCAGCGCCGAAGCGCTGATCGAGGCGCTGCGCGAGCACCTGGCCGGCACCGATCCGGCGCAGGTGGCGCTGCTGGTCAAGGGTTCGCGCTCCTCGCGCATGGAGCGCATCGTGGCGGCGCTCACCGGCCAGGCGGCGGAGGCGCACTGATGCTCTACGCACTCGCCGAATACCTGCAGCACTACGTCAGCGGCTTCCGCCTGTTCGGCTATCTGTCGGTGCGCTCCATCCTCGGCATTCTCACCGCGCTGATCTTCTGCTTCGTCTTCGGGCCCGGCATCATCCGCCGGCTGCAGATCCTCAAGTTCGGCCAGGTGATCCGCCGCGACGGCCCGCAGAGCCACCTCGCCAAGACCGGCACGCCGACCATGGGCGGCGCCATGATCCTCGGCGCCATCGCCGTGGCGGTGCTGCTGTGGGGCGACCTGGCCAACCGCTTCGTCTGGTTCGCGCTGTTCGTGACGCTGTCGTTCGGCGCGGTCGGCTTCGCCGACGACTGGCTCAAGATCCGTCACAAGTCGCCGAAGGGGCTGGTGGCGAAGAAGAAATACTTCTGGCTGTCGCTGACCGGCATGGCCACCGCGGTCGGCATCTACGTCACCGCCAAGACGCCGGCCGAAACCACGCTGATCCTGCCGCTGATCAAGGAAGCCGGGCTGCAGCTCGGCTGGGCGTTCATCCCCTGGGCCTACCTGGTCATCGTCGGCTCCAGCAATGCCGTCAATCTCACCGACGGCCTCGACGGCCTGGCGATCATGCCCACCGTGCTGGTGGCCTCGGCCCTGGCGGTGTTCGCCTACACCACCGGCAACGTCAAGTTCGCCTCCTATCTCGGCATCCCCTACGTCGCCGGCGTCGGCGAGCTGACCATCTTCTGCACCGCCATCGCCGGCGCCGGGCTCGGCTTCCTCTGGTTCAACGCCTACCCGGCGCAGGTGTTCATGGGCGACGTCGGCGCGCTGGCGCTGGGCGCGGCGCTGGGCGTGGTGGCGGTGCTGGTGCGGCAGGAGATCGTGCTGGCGGTGATGGGCGGCGTGTTCGTCGCCGAGACCGTGTCGGTGGCGCTGCAGGTGCTGTACTTCAAGTACAGCGGCGGCAAGCGCATCTTCCGCATGGCGCCGCTGCATCATCACTACGAACTGAAGGGCTGGCCCGAACCGAAGATCATCGTCCGCTTCTGGATCGTGACCCTGATCCTGGTGCTGGTGGGCCTGTCCACCCTGAAGGTGCGCTGATGAACTTCAGCCCGCGCTTCGCGGTGACCGGTTCCCGGCCGTTGCGGCGGCAGGCGGCCGGCGGCGGCCGCGCGCGCCGCGGAGAATGCGCATGAGCGCGCCGTACGCCGGCGGGCGCGTGCTGGTGGTGGGGCTGGGCAAGTCCGGCGCCGCCACCGCGCGCTACCTCGGCCGCGCCGGCGCGGAGCTGGTGCTGACCGACTCGCGCGCCGCGCCCGGCGGCCTCGACGAGGCGCGCGCCGCGGCCCCGCGCGGCGAGTTCCGCCTCGGCGCCTTCGACGCGCCGCCGCCGCTGTCGCAGTACGCCTGCGCCGTGGTCTCGCCCGGCGTATCGCTGGACGAGCCCTTCGTCGCGGCGCTGCGGCAGGCCGGCGTCGAGATCGTCGGCGATGTCGAACTGTTCGCCCGCGCCGCCTCGGCGCCGGTGATCGGCATCACCGGCAGCAATGGCAAGAGCACCGTCACCACCCTGGTCGGCGAGATGGCGCGCGAAGCCGGGCTGCACGCCGGCGTCGGCGGCAACCTCGGCACGCCGGCGCTGGACCTGCTCGATCCGCAGGCCCGCCTCTACGTGCTGGAGCTGTCGAGCTTCCAGCTCGAAACCACCGAGACGCTGAAGCTCGCCGCCGCCACCATCCTCAACGTCTCGCCCGACCACCTCGATCGCCACGGCTCGGTCGAGCGCTACACCGCGGCCAAGGCGCGCATCTATGCCCATGCCCAGACCGCCGTGGTGAACCGCGACGACCGCGCCACCCACACCGGCGCGCACCTGGCGCGGCGCATCGTCAGCTTCGGCCTGGACCAGCCGCCGCCGGGCCACTACGGCCTGCTGCAGCACGAGGGCCAGACCTGGCTGGCGGCGCCGCAACCCGGCGGCGAGATCGTCGTCGGCAGCCGTGCCCAGGGCGTGTCCTCGCAATTCCCGCCCGCGCCGGTGCTGCCGCTGGCGGCGCTGCGCATCCAGGGCCTGCACAACGCCGCCAATGCGCTGGCCGCGCTGGCGCTGGCCGACGCCGCCGGCATCGCGCGCGACGCCGGCCTGCGTGCCCTGGCCGGCTTCGGCGGCCTGCCGCACCGCTGCGAGTGGGTGGCGGAGCGCGACGGCATCACCTGGATCAACGACTCCAAGGGCACCAACGTCGGCGCCAGCCTGGCCGCGCTGCACGGCCTGGCCGGGCCGCTGGTGTGGCTCGGCGGCGGCCAGGGCAAGGGCCAGGACTTCACCGCGCTGCGGGTGCCGCTGCAGCAGAAGGCGCGCGCCGCCATCGTCTTCGGCGAGGACGCGGCGCGGATCGAGCGCGACCTGCGCGGCGCGGTGCCGGTGACGCGCGTGCCGGACCTGGCGGCGGCGGTGAACGAGGCGCGCAAGCTGGCCCGTGCCGGCGACCGCGTGCTGCTGTCGCCGGCCTGCGCCAGCCTCGACCAGTTCAGGAACTACGAAGACCGCGGGCGGCAGTTCGCGGCGCTGGCGAAAGCGCAGGTGTCGGCATGAGCGCGCAGCTTTCGCTGGGCCTGACCCGGGCGCGCTACGGCCTGGACGGCACCCTGTGCCTGGCGGTGGCGGTGCTGCTCGGCTGGGGCCTGATCATGGTCGCCTCGGCCTCGGTGGCGATCGGCGAGAAGATGTCCGGCTCGCCGCTGTACTTCTTCGAGCGCCAGATCGTGTTCGTGATGCTCGGCTGCGTGTTCGGCGCGATGGCCTTCGCCGTGCCGATGAAGAGCTGGGAAAACAGCGGCTCGCTGCTGCTGGCCTTCACCTTCTTCCTGCTGGTGCTGGTGCTGATCCCGCACGTCGGCGTGCGCGTCAACAGCGCGCGCCGCTGGCTCGACTTCGGCGTGTTCCGCCTGCAGGCCTCGGAGCCGGCGCGCCTGGCGATGATCCTCTACCTGGCCGGCTACATCGTGCGGCGCCAGCTGCAGCTGCAGACCACCCTGAAGGGCCTGGCCGTGCCGTTCCTGCCGCTGGGCCTGGTCAGCCTGCTGCTGCTGGCCGAGCCGGACTTCGGCGCCACCGCCATCCTCATCACCGTGGCGATGCTGATGCTGTTCCTCGGCGGCGCGCGCCTGACCTACCTGGGCGGCCTGTTCACCATGGTCGGCGCGACCCTGGCGCTGCTGGTGGTGACCGCCGCCTACCGCATGAAGCGCCTGCTGGTCTTCACCGATCCCTGGGCCGACGCCAACAACGGCGGCTGGCAGCTGACGCAGTCGCTGATCGCGGTCGGGCGCGGCGAGGTGTTCGGGGTCGGCCTGGGCAACAGCGTGCAGAAGCTGCTGTACCTGCCGGAAATGCACACCGACTTCATCTTCGCCATCCTTGCCGAGGAGTTCGGCCTGCTCGGCGTCGCCGCGCTGCTGGCGCTGTTCGGCATCATCGTCTGGCGCGGCTTCGTCATCGGCCAGAACGCCGAAAAGCTCAACTGCCTGTTCAAGGCCTACCTGTGCTACGGCCTGTCGAGCTGGTTCGGCCTGCAGGCGATGATCAACATGGCGGTGAACATGGGCATGGTCCCGACCAAGGGCCTGACCCTGCCGTTCGTCAGCTACGGCGGCAGCAGCCTGATCACGGTGCTGGTGATGCTGGCGCTGATCCTGCGCGTCGACCACGAGAACCGCATGATCGAGGCCGGCCACCCGGAAGCGGGGGGGCGGCCATGAAGATCATGATCGCGGCGGGCGGCACCGGCGGCCACGTGTTCCCCGGCCTGGCCGTGGCGCAGGTCCTGCGCGCGCGCGGCCACGAAGTGGTGTGGATGGGCACGCCCGACAGCTTCGAGTCGCGCACCGTGCCCAGGCACGGCATCGAGGTGCGCCTGGTGCACGTCAAGGGCCTGCGCGGCAAGGGCGCGCTGAGCTGGCTCGGCGCGCCGCTGCGCCTGCTGCGCGCGCTGCGCGAGGCGCTGGCCGTGCTGCGCGCGGAGCGGCCCGACGTGCTGCTGGGCATGGGCGGCTTCGCCGCCGGCCCCGGCGGCCTTGCCGCCTGGCTGTCGCGGCGGCCGCTGGTGATCCACGAGCAGAACTCCATCGCCGGCCTGACCAACCGCCTGCTGGCGCGCCTCGCGCGCCGCGTGCTGGAAGCGTTCCCCGGCACCTTCCCGCAGGCCCGGACGGTGGGCAACCCGGTGCGCCCCGGCTTTGCCGAGCTGGCCGACCCGGCACAGCGCATCGGCGCGCGCACCGGCGCGGCGCAGCTGCTGGTGATCGGCGGCAGCCTCGGCGCCCGGGCGCTGAACGAGATGGTGCCGGCGGCCCTGGCGCTGATGCCCGCGGCGCAGCGCCCGCGCGTGCGCCACCAGGGCGGCCGCACCGTCGAGGCGGCGCAGGCGGCCTATGCCAGGCACGGCGTGGAGGGCGAGGTCAGCGCCTTCATCGAGGACATGCCCGCCGCCTATGCCTGGGCCGACCTGGTGATCTGCCGCGCCGGCGCCTCGACCATCGCCGAGCTGGCCGCCGCCGGCTGCGCCGCGCTGCTGGTGCCCTTCCCGCACGCGGTGGACGACCACCAGACGCGCAACGGCCAATACCTGGTGGACGCCGGCGCCGCGCTGATGGTGCCGGAGCACCTGCTGTCGCCGGAGCTGCTGGCGGAGATGCTTGGCGGCCTGCTGGCGCGCCGCGAGCAGCTGATCGCGATGGGCCGGGCCGCGCGCAAGGCGGCGTGGCCGGACGCCGTGAATGCCATCGCCGATGTCTGCCTGGAGGCCGCCGCCGCATGAGACATCCGGACTCAATGCTCCTTCGAGATGGGCGCGTCTCCTGCGGGCGCCGGCTCGGCACGCCGGGATCCCCACGCCATGCGCGGGGCCCCTCCACCCTGCTCGCGCCGCTATGAGCACGCCCGCCTCCCAGCTGTCCCTGGCCCAGACCCTGATGCGCCGCGTGCGGCGCATCCACCTGCTCGGCATCGGCGGCTCGGGCATGGCCGGCATCGCCGAGGTGCTGCTCAACCTGGGCTACACCGTGTCGGGCTCGGATCTGAAGGAGAGCGCGGCGACGCGCCACCTGCGCAGCCTCGGCGCCACGGTGCAGCTGGGCCACGACCCGGCGCGCGTCGCCGGCGTCGACGTGGTGGTGGTGTCGACCGCGGTGAAGGCCGACAACCCCGAGCTGATGGCGGCGCGCGAGGCGCGCATTCCGGTGGTGCGCCGCGCCGAGATGCTGGCCGAGCTGATGCGCTTCCGCTACGGCGTGGCCATCGCCGGCACCCACGGCAAGACCACCACCACGAGCCTGGTCGCCAGCGTGCTGGCCGAGGGCGGGCTGGATCCGACCTTCGTCGTCGGCGGCCGCCTGAAGAGCGCCGGCACCAACGCGCGCCTGGGCGGCGGCAGCTACCTGGTGGCGGAGGCCGACGAGAGCGACGCCTCGTTCCTGCACCTGACGCCGATGATCGCGGTGGTCACCAACATCGACGCCGACCACCTCGAAACCTACGGCGGCGACTTCCGCCGCCTCCGCGCCACCTTCATCGAATTCCTGCAGCGCCTGCCCTTCTACGGGCTGGCGGTGTTGTGCGCCGACGATCCGGTGGTGCGCGAAGTGCTGCCCGAAGTGGGCCGCCCGGTGCTGACCTACGGCCTCGACGGAGGGGCCGACCTGCGCGCCGAGGACATCCGTTTCGAGGCCTCCGGCGCGCACTTCACCGCGGTGCTGCCCGACGGCACGCGCGAGCCGCTGCACCTGAACCTGCCGGGCCGCCACAACGTGCAGAACGCGCTGGCCGCGATCGCCATCGCCCACGAGCTGGGCGTGGGCATGGAGGCGGTGCGCAAGGCCCTGACCGAGTTCCAGGGCGTGGGCCGCCGCTGCGAATCGCATGGCGACGTCAAGGTCGGCAAGGCCACGGTGCGGGTGGTCGACGACTACGGCCACCACCCGCGCGAGATCGCCGCGACCCTGTCGGCCATCCGCGGCGCCTATCCGAACCGCCGCCTGCTGGTGGCGTTCCAGCCGCACCGCTATTCGCGCACGCGGGACCTGTTCGACGATTTCTGCGCGGTGCTGTCGGAAGCCGACGCCCTGCTGCTGACCGAGGTCTACGCCGCCGGCGAGACGCCGCTGGCCGAAGCCGATGGCCGCGCACTGGCGCGCGGCATCCGCGCGCGCGGCCGGGTCGAGCCGGTGTTCGTCAACAGCGTGGCCGAGGCGCCGGCGGCGCTGGCGGCGATGGCGCGCGACGGCGACCTGCTGCTGACGCTCGGCGCCGGCGACATCGGCAATCTTCCCAACCTGCTGGCGCAAGCGGGGGAGGCGAAATGATGGCCGAGCCCGTGCCCGCTCCGGTGCGCGGCGTGCTGCGCCTCGACGAGCCCCTGGCGCGCCACACCAGCTGGCGCGTCGGCGGCCCCGCCGACCGCTACTTCGAGCCGGCAGACCGCGCCGACCTGGTGGCGTTCGCGCGCCAGCTGCCGCCGCGCGAGCCGGTGCTGTGGCTGGGCCTGGGCAGCAACCTGCTGGTGCGCGACGGCGGCTTCCGCGGCACCGTCATCGCCCTGCACGGCGCGCTCGACGGCTTGTCGCGCGACAGCGAGGCCACGGTGTCGGCCGAAGCCGGCGTGCACTGCGCCCGCCTGGCCAAGTTCGCCGAGCGGCAGAGCCTGGCCGGCCTCGGCTTCATGGCCGGCATCCCCGGCACGGTCGGCGGCGCGCTGGCGATGAACGCCGGCGCCTGGGGCGGCGAGACCTGGAGCGCGGTGCTGGAGGCGGAGGTCATTTTCCGCGATGGCCGCACCGCCTGGCTCGGCGCGGAGCACTTCGGCATCGCCTACCGCACCGTGATTCCGCCGCGCGACTTCCTTGGCTTCCTCGGCGCGCGCCTGCGCGTCGCGCCCGACGATGGCAGCCACGCCAAGGCCACGCGCGAGTCGCTGGCCCGGCGCAAGGCGACGCAGCCGGTGGGCAAGCCCAGCGCCGGCAGCACCTTCCGCAACCCGCCGGGCGATCACGCCGCGCGGCTGATCGAAAGCTGCGGCCTCAAGGGGCATCGCATCGGCGGCGCCGAGGTGTCGCAGCTGCATGCCAATTTCATCCTCACCGACGACAAGGCCCGCGCGGCCGACGTCGAACAGCTGATCCAACACGTGCGACAGACCGTAAAGCAGATGACCGGAGTGGAGCTGGAACCGGAAGTGAAAGTCGTGGGGGAAGCCGCCCGTGCGTAGGCTCACCTCCAACCCCAAGGACTTCGGCCGCGTCGCGGTGCTGATGGGCGGCTGGTCGGCGGAAAGACAGGTCTCGCTGTGGAGCGGCGACGGCGTGCTGCAGGCGCTCAAGCGCCGCGGCGTCGATGCCGTCGGCATCGATGCCGACAAGGGCACGCTGCTCCAGCTCGGCAAGCAGGGCTACGACCGCGTCTTCAACGTGCTGCACGGCACCGGCGGCGAGGACGGCACGGTGCAGGCGGTGCTGGACCTGCAGGGCATTCCCTACACCGGCAGCGGGGTGCTGGCCTCGGCGCTGGCGATGGACAAGCTGCGCAGCAAGCGCATGTGGAAGGCGGAAGGCCTGCCGACGCCGGACTGGATGACGCTGCGCGAGCCGGCCGACGCGCTGCGCGCCGCCGAGCAGTTCGGCTACCCGCTGTTCATCAAGCCGGCCGACGAGGGCTCCAGCGTCGGCATCAGCAAGGTCAAGCACGCCACCCAGCTCGGCTCGGCGTTCCGCCGCGCCGCCGGCGACTTCGAGGGTCGGCCGCGGGCGGTGATGGCCGAGCGCTTCGTCGCCGGCGGCGACTACACCTGCGGCATCCTCGACGGCCAGCCGCTGCCGCTGATCCGCATCGAGCCGGAAGGCGAGTTCTACGACTACCACGCCAAGTACATCTCCGACCGCACCAACTACGTCTGCCCGGCCGGCCTGGATCCGCTGCACGAGGCGGAGCTGGCGGCGATGTGCGCCCGCGCCTTCGAGCTGGTCGGCGGCCGCGGCTGGGGCCGGGTCGATTTCATGCTCGACGCCCAGGGCAAGGCCTGGCTGCTGGAGGTCAACACCATTCCGGGCATGACCTCGCACAGCCTGGTGCCGATGGCGGCGCGCGCCAACGGCATGGACTACGAGTCGCTGTGCTGGGCGGTGCTGGAAACCACCCTTGGGGAGACCGCGTGAGTGCCGGAGCCATGGCCATGCCGGTGAACGACGCGCCGACCCTGCCGCGCGCGTTGCTGCCGGCGATCGTCGCGGCGGCGGCGGTGGCGGCGCTGCTGCTGCTCGGCCATGCGCTGCGCCCGGCGCTGAACCGCCCGCTGCAGGCGCTGCGCGTCGACGGCCAGTTCGTCCATTTGCGGCCGCGGCAGATCGCCGAGGCGGCGGCGGTCGCGCCCGGCGCGCGCCTGTTCGACGTCGACCTCGACGCGGTGCGCGGCCGGGTCGAGGCCCTGCCGTGGGTGGCGCACGCGCGCGTCTCGCGCGTCTGGCCTGGCCGCATCGCGCTGCGCGTGTGGGAGCGCAAGCCCTACGCGCTGTGGGGCGACAAGGGCCTGGTCGACGACGAGGGCCACGCCTTCACGCCGCCGCCGGCCGAGCTGCCGCAGGACCTGCCGCGCCTGGCCGGCCCGGAGGGCCGCGAGGCCGAGGTGATGCAGGACTACCAGGAGATGGCGCAGGCCCTGGCCGGCAGCGCCTTCGCCGCCAACGGCCTGCAGCTCGACGCGCGCGGCGCCTGGACCCTGTCCACCGTCGCCGGCATCGAGCTGCGCCTGGGCGGCGAGGATCCGCGCGGCAAGCTCGGGCTGCTGCAGGGCGCGGTGCTGAGCACCATCGGCGACAAGCTCGACCAGGTCGCCTATGTCGACCTGCGCTATTCCAACGGCTTCGCCGTCGGATGGAAAAACGCCGGCGGGCCCTGCCCGGCCGGTTCCAGTGCGCGTCTCGCCGGCGAGACGCGGGGCGCCGCGCCAGGATCGGCGCGGCCGGACTGCGGCCGCAAGGATGCGTCGCAGGCAACGAATGCGCCCGCCAGGCCGAAAGGCGCAGCGGGCGCTCCAGCCGCAGAGGGCAGCAAGCATGAATAAGCGTCAAGCCACCGAATACCTCGTCAGCCTCGACGTCGGCACCTCCAAGGTGACGGCGCTGATCGGCGAGGTGTCCCAGAGCGGGGCGGTGCGCGTCATCGGCCTGGGCAACGCGCCGACCCGCGGCCTGAAGAAGGGCGTGGTGGTCAACATCGAGAACACCGTCGAGTCGATCCGCCGCGCCGTCGAGGCGGCAGAGCTGATGGCCAACTGCCGGGTGCGCGCGGCCCACGTCGGCATCACCGGCAGTCACATCCGCAGCCTCAACTCGGTCGGCGTGGTGCCGATCCGGCACCGCGAGATCGGGCCGCGCGACGTCGACGCGGTGGTCGAGGCGGCCAGCGCCCTGGCGATCCCGGCCGACCAGCAGATCCTGCACGTGATCCCGCAGGAGTTCGTGGTCGACGGCCAGGAAGGGATCCTCGATCCGGTCGGCATGAGCGCGGTGCGGCTGGAGGCCAAGGTGCACATGGTCACCGGCACGCTGTCGGCGGCGCAGAACCTCTACAAGTGCGTCGAGCGCTGCGGCCTGACGGTGGAGAAGCTGGTGCTGCAGCACCTGGCCTCGGCCGACGCCGTGCTGTCGCCGGACGAGCGCGACCTCGGCGTGGCGGTGGTGGACATCGGCGGCGGCACCACCGACATCGCCGTGTTCAAGGGCGGCTCGATCCGCCACACCGCGGTGGTGCCGATCGCCGGCGACCTCGTCACCAGCGACGTCGCCGTCGCGTTCCGCACCCCCGGCCAGCACGCCGAGCAGATCAAGCTCAAGTACGGCTGCGCGCTGCCGGAGATGGTGCAGCACGACCCCGGCATCGAGGTGCCGGGCGTGGGCGAGACGCCGCCGCGGCGGCTGTCGCGGCAGATGCTGGCCGAGGTGATGCGGCCGCGCTACGAGGAGCTGTTCCGCTACGTGCGCAAGGAGCTGCACCGCGCCGACGTCTACGACCTCATCGCCGGCGGCGTGGTGCTGACCGGCGGCGCGGCGCAGACCCCGGGCATCCTCGAGCTGGCCGAGGAGGTGCTGGACGTGGCGGTGCGGCTGGGCCTGCCGCACCAGGTGGAAGGCATCGAGGAAGTGACGCGCAGCCCGGCCTACGCCACCAGCGTCGGCCTGCTGCTGTTCGCAAGACAACAGCGTCCGACCGGCGGGCAGCTGCCCGGCGCGGCCGGCGTGCAGCACTGGCTCGGCAAGGTCCAGGGCTGGTGGAAGGGGCACTTTTGATTTTTACGGATTCTGCTTCTGGGGCAGGGACGTTGCTGGAAGGGTTGTTCTCAAAGGCATTTGAAGGAGGCTGAACATGGCGAACGTGGTACCGGAGATGTTCGAGTTGGTGGACGGTCAATGCAAGCGCGCCGTGATCCGTGTGATCGGCGTGGGCGGCGGCGGCTGCAATACGGTCAACCAGATGGCGGCGGCGAATATCCAGGGCGTGGAATTCATCTCCGCCAACACGGATCGGGATCACCTGGAGAAGTGCCTGCCGACGCTGCAGCTGCAGCTCGGCGCGGAGGTGACGCGCGGCCTGGGCGCCGGCTCCAACCCCAAGCTCGGCCGCGAGGCGGCGGAAGAGGACCGCGACCGCATCCGCGAGATGCTGGAGGGCACCGACCTGCTGTTCATCACGGCGGGAATGGGCGGCGGCACCGGCACCGGCGCGGCGCCGGTGATCGCGGAGATCGCGCGCGAACTGGGCATCCTGACGGTGGCGGTGGTGACCAAGCCGTTCCCGCACGAGGGCAAGAAGCGCCTGGCGGTGGCCCAGGACGGCATCCGCGAGCTGCAGCAGCACGTCGACTCGCTGATCCTGATCCCGAACGAGAAGCTGCGCCTGGTGCTGGGCGGCAATGTCACCCTGCTCAACGGCTTCAAGGCCGCCAACGACGTGCTGCAGAACGCGGTGCAGGGCATTTCCGACCTGATCACCCGTCCGGGCATGATGAACGTGGACTTCGCCGACGTGAAGACGGTGATGGCCAACCGCGGCATGGCGATGATGGGCCTGGGCGCCGCCAGCGGCGAGGACCGCGCCAAGAAGGCGGTGGAGGCGGCGCTGTCCAGCCCGCTGCTCGACGACCTCGAGCTGACCGGCGCGCGCGGCATCCTCGTTAACATCACCTGCGACGAAAGCCTGACCCTGGACGAGCTGGAACTGGTCAACGAGCGTATCAACGAGATCGCCTCGGCCGAAGTCGACATGAAGTGCGGCACCAGCTTCGACCCGGCCCTGAACGGCGAGCTGCGCGTCACGGTGGTCGCTACCGGCCTGGAGGGCTCGCGCGCCGCGGCCCTGGCCGCCAAGGCCAAGGAGGCGATGCCGGAGCCGCGCCTGAAGTCACCCGGCGTGGTCACCCCGCTGCGCACCCCGTCGGCCTGGCCGGCGCGGGGGCACGACGTGGAGATCCCGGCGCAGCCGCAGCAGCGCCACGCCCGGCCGGCCACCTCGGCCAGCCTGATGGCGCTGGACTACAACGAGGAGCTGCTGGACATTCCGGCGTTCCTCCGCGCCCAGGCTGATTGAGGTTCGTCGGGCACGCGCCGTCCACGGCGCGGACTGCTCGGGCAAGCGGCCTCCGCTTGCCGGGAGCAGCGTTTGGGACCGGGGCGTTACGCCATGGCGCCCCTGGTTCGAGCGGCGGGACCGGCCACGGAAGGCTGGTCCGGCCGCTGTCGTCCCCGCCGCCGGCGGCCGGCTTTTACCCTTCGCAACGGGTGGTCCGGAACTCCGTGGTAAAATTGCCGCCCCAGGCCGCTCCAAAGCGGCCGCTCCACCCGCCTGAGGCGGGGGCCAAGAACCTCATTCCATGATCCGGCAGCGCACCCTCCGCAACCCGATCCGTGCCAGCGGCATCGGCCTGCACAGCGGCCAGAAGGTCTTCATGTCGCTGCTGCCGGCAGGCCCCGACACGGGCATCGTGTTCCGCCGCATCGACCTGCAGCCGCCGCGCGAAGTGCCGGCGCGCGCGGTGGCGGTCAACGAGACCACGCTGTCCAGCAACCTGGTCGCCGACGGCGTCAAGATCGCCACGGTGGAGCACCTGATGTCGGCGCTGGCGGGCCTGGGCGTCGACAACTGCCTGGTCGAGCTGTCCTCGCCGGAAATCCCGATCATGGACGGCAGCGCCGGTCCTTTCGTGTTCCTGATCCAGTCCGCCGGCATCCACGAGCAGGACGCGCCGAAGCGCTTCCTGCGCATCCGCCAGCCGGTGCAGGTGACCGACGGCGACAAGTGGGCGCGGCTGGAGCCGTACGACGGCTACCGCCTCAGCTTCCACATCGATTTCGATCATCCCCTGCTCAAGTCCACGGCGCAGCAGGCCACGGTGGAGTTCTCCACCGCCGCCTACATCCGCGAAGTGAGCCGTGCCCGCACCTTCGGCTTCATGCGCGAGTTCGAGTTCCTGCGCTCGCGGCGCCTGGCGCTCGGCGCCAGCCTGGAAAACGCCGTGGCGGTGGACGAGCACAGCGTGCTCAACCAGGACGGCCTGCGCTACGACGATGAGTTCGTGCGCCACAAGATCCTCGACGCGGTGGGCGACCTTTACCTGCTGGGCCAGCCCCTGCTCGGCGCCTACACCGCCTTCAAGTCCGGCCACGCGCTGAACAACAAGCTGGCGCGCGCGGTGCTGGCCGACCCTTCGGCCTGGGAAACGGTGATCTTCGAGGACGAACGCGCCGCGGCCCCGGCTTTTTATGCAAAAGCGGCCGCTGTCCCGGCCTGAGTCCCGATCCGGCCTGCGGAATCCAGTTTGCCAATTGGGTCGAATTGGCCCAAGCCGCTGGCGTAAGGCCTCCGGGGCGGGCCTGACGCCATCGTCGGGTCGATGTCAAGTCGCTGTAAAGCTTGAGCTAGTAGGCCCGGCAACCGGCCGGACCGGCAGCCGCCTGCGGGGTCCCGGCGCGGCCCGGCGGCGCTTGCAAAGCTGTCAATCCCCTGTTTAGACTGCGGGAACCTCAGCCGCTTCCGGCGGTCGGGTTGATTTTCGCTTCAAGCTTGGTGGCCGTCACAAAGTGGCGTTCACGCAGGAATTGGATCAATTCTTGCTGCTTGTAGCGGACTTGCGTCAGAGCGGCGGCAGAAGCGGCATATACGACGAGAACGCCGTCCCGCTCATTGGCGATCGTCAGGGAAGACGCTAAGGGCTCGCCGGCCCACTCGCGAATGGCGGTTTGTATGGCCGCCAGCCTGCCGGCGCGCGCCAACAGGCGGTGCACAGAGGAACCTGGGTCGTTCAAACACGCGCCGATGCCGATGGCGTCGGGCTCCCGAGGGGGCTTCATCAGTTTTGTGGGGTGGGTAGCTGCATATGGATATTATTCTAGTCAGTCACGCGCGTGGCCGGACCTGGCGCCTGCGCCTCGAGCCGCGCCTGATTCTAAGCTGGCTGCCGCTGGCCTTCTGTGCGCTGGTTCTCGTCGCCGTGTGCTTCAGCGCCGGCTGGATGCTGCGCCCGTCCGGCGGCCTGCTGCCGGCCAACGTGGTCAGCCAGTGGGACAGCCAGATCCAGGCCCAGCGCGGCGAGCTGCAGGCGGCGCGGGCCAAGGCCGAGGAAGACGCCAACGCGCTGTCGCGGCGCATCGCCGAGCTGCAGGCCAAGCTGATGCGCCTGGAAGCCGCCGGCAGCCGCATGACGCAAATTGCCCATATCGATCCCAGCGAGTTCAATTTTGACAAGGCGCCGCCGATGGGCGGCCCGGAAGTGCAGCCGCAGACCCCGGCGGTGATGGCCGACGTGATCGACTCGCTCGACCAGCTGCAGCAGCAGCTGTCCGACCGCGAGCGGCAGATGCGGGTGCTGGAAGACCTGCTGCTGGCCAGCCGCCTGCAGAAGGAGGTCCGCCCCTCCGGCTGGCCCATCGCCAGCGGCTACATCACCTCCCCCTACGGCATGCGCACCGACCCGTTCACCGGCCTGCGCGACTACCACCCCGGCATCGACTTCGCCGCGGCGGAAGGCTCGCAGGTGCAGAGCGTGGCGGCCGGCATCGTCACCGCGGCCGGCGAGCGCAGCGGCTACGGCAACCTGGTCGAAATCGACCATGGCAACGGCTATGTCACCCGCTACGGCCACAACGAGAAGATCCTGGTCAAGGTCGGCGACCGCGTCCGCAAGGGCCAGGCGATCTCCCTGATCGGCAGCACCGGCCGCTCCACCGGCCCGCACGTGCATTTCGAAGTGGTGCTGAACGGCACCGTGGTCAACCCCGAGCAATATATCGAAGCCGCTCGTTGAGCCTCCCCGAGCGGCACCGGCCTTGCACGGCCCGGACCGCCGAAACAAGCAAAAATCAGCGAGCCCCGTTTAAATGCGGGGCTTTTTGCTTGTAAGTCCCTTGAACCGGTGCGTATTGCCGCAATCCTAATCCCCTATAATCCGCCATCCCTTCGGTGCGGCCGGCTATCGGCTGGCCGGTCAAATCCGCATATTCCAGAACAGAAATGGCTTCTTTACTGACCCGCATCTTCGGCAGCCGTAACCAGCGCCTGGTCAAAAAACTGCAAGGGCTGGTGGGGCAGGTGGGGGCGCTGGAAGCGCGCTACCAGGCGATGGCCGACGCCGAGCTGGCGGGGCAGACCGCGCTGTTCCGCGAGCGCCTGGCCAAGGGCGAGACGGTGGACCAGCTGCTGCCGGAGGCCTTCGCCGTGGTGCGCGAGGCCGGTCGCCGCGTGCTGGGCATGCGCCATTTCGACGTCCAGCTGATCGGCGGCGCGGTGCTGCACCAGGGCAAGATCTCGGAAATGCGCACCGGCGAGGGCAAGACCCTGGTGGCCACCCTGCCGGCCTACCTCAATGCCCTGCCGGGCAAGGGCGTGCACGTGGTCACGGTCAACGACTACCTGGCGCGCCGCGACGCCGAGTGGATGGGCCGCATCCACCGCTTCCTCGGCCTGAGCGTGGGCGTGGTGGTGCCGGGGCAGTCGCCGCAGGAGAAGCGCGAGGCCTATGCCGCCGACATCACCTACGCCACCAACAACGAGCTGGGCTTCGACTACCTGCGCGACAACCTGGCTTTCACCCCCGCCGACAAGGTGCAGCGCGGCCACGCCTACGCCATCGTCGACGAGGTCGACTCGATCCTGATCGACGAGGCGCGCACCCCGCTGATCATCAGCGGTCCCACCGACGACGATCCCGAGCTGTGGCGCAAGCTCAACGCCCTGATCCCGCGGTTGAAGCCGCAGAAGGAAGAGGAAGGCCCCGGCGATTTCTGGCCGGACCTGAAGAGCAAGCAGGTCCACCTCTCCGAGGAAGGCCACGAGCGGGTCGAGGAGCTGCTGCGCCAGGCCGGCATGCTCGGCGCCGAGGAGAGCCTCTACGATCCCAGCCGCATCGTGCTGGTGCACCATCTCAACGCCCTGCTGCGCGCGCACCACCTGTACAAGCGCGACGTCGAGTACATCGTGCGCAACGGCGAGGTCGTCATCATCGACGAGTTCACCGGCCGCATGATGCACGGCCGGCGCTGGTCGGACGGCCTGCACCAGGCGGTGGAGGCCAAGGAAGGCGTGCCGATCCAGCGGGAAAACCAGACCCTGGCCTCGATCACCTTCCAGAACTACTTCCGCCTCTACAAGAAGCTGTCCGGCATGACCGGCACCGCCGACACCGAGGCCTACGAGTTCCAGAACATCTACAACCTCGAAGTGGTGGTGATCCCGACCAACCGGCCGATGATCCGCGACGACCGCGGCGACCTGGTCTACGGCACCGCGCAGGAGAAGTTCGAGGCGATCATCAAGGACATCGTGGAGGCCAACCAGCGCCAGCAGCCGGTGCTGGTCGGCACCGCCTCGATCGAGACCTCGGAGCTGCTGTCCGGCCTGCTCACGCAGAAGGGCATCCCGCACGAGGTGCTGAATGCCAAGCAGCACGAGCGCGAGGCGCACATCGTTGCGCAGGCCGGCCGCCCGGGCTCGGTGACCATCGCCACGAACATGGCCGGCCGCGGCACCGACATCGTGCTCGGCGGAAGCCTGGAGGCCGAGCTCCTGGCGATTCAGGCCGCCCATGCGATGCCGGCGCTGCCGAGCGCGTCAGCGTCGGACAGCGAGGCCGTCGTGACCGATGGTG
>DASRFD010000138.1:0-44470 GCA_035651715.1 Nevskia sp. | reverse complement strand
GCCATCGAGGTGGCGGAAGGCAGGAACTCGCGCGAGAAGATCTCCAGCGCATTCTTGTCGGCGTGGTGCACCGCCAGCTTGAGGATCACCTCGCGCGTACCGCGGGCGCGGGCGTTCGCGCCCCAGTTGGCCTCGGCGCCGAGGACCTCGATATCGGTGCGGAGGTAGTCGCCCAGCCGGCGCTCGCCGAACAAGCGGCGCGTGCGGCGCAGGATCGCCTGTCCCGTCGCCTCGGCGCGCGCCGCCGCATCCGGGCCGCCGATCATCATGGTGCCGGTGGAGCGGAAGCCGTCCTGGTAGGTGGCGGAGACCTTGTAGCTGCCGGTCGGCGCCCTGCCCTTGGCGCCGCTGACCTCGACGCGGTCCGGCCCGGCCTGCTTCAGACTCAGGTTGCGCCAGTCGCAGGAGACGTCCGGCAGCAGATAGGCGGCCGGATCGCCGATCTCGTAGACGATCTGCTCGGCCACGGTCTCCGGCGTGACGCGGCCGCCGGTGCCGGCCGGCTTGGTGACGACGAAGGCGCCGTCCCTGCGGCATTCGGCGATGGGGAAGCCCATGCGGTCCCAGTCGCCGACCGTGGTCTTCCAGTCGGTGACGATGCCCCCGGTGGCCTGGGTGCCGCACTCGATGACATGGCCGGCCAGGCTGCCGGCGGAGAGCAGGTCGTACTGGTCCGCCTTCCAGCCGAACTCGTGCACCAGCGGCGCCAGCGCCAGCGCGCTGTCGACGCAGCGGCCGGTGATAACGATGTCGGCGCCGGCATCGAGCACCGCGGCGATGGGCAGCGCCCCGAGATAGGCGTTGATGCTCCACGGCCTGTCCGGGAAGGCGCCGCCGCTGAACATCTCGCGCACGTCCTGCGCTTTCAGCTCGGCGGCGCGCGACAGCAGGTCGTCGCCCTCGACGATGCCGATGCGCAGCTCTACCCCCGCCGCCTTCAGCTTCGCCGCCAGCACCTCGCGGCAAGCCTTGGGATTGACGCCGCCGGCGTTGGTGACGACGCGCACGCGGCCGGCCTTGATCGCCGGCGCCAGGCGCGCGATCACGTCGGGGAAATCGGTGGCGTAGCCGGTGGCGGGATCCTTGGCGCGGGCCCGCGCCAGCAGCGACATGGTGATCTCGGCCAGGTAGTCGAGGATCAGGTAATCGATCTGGCCCGACTCCACCAGCTGCTTCGGCCCCTCGCCGCTGTCACCCCAGAAGCCGGCGCCGCAGCCGATGCGGACGACTTCCTTGCCTGCTCGGCTCACCGGCCGCTCCACTTGGCCGGGCGCTTTTCCTGGAACGACAGCTTGCCTTCCTTCGCGTCCTCGGTGCTGGACATCACCGGCACCATCGCCTGGGCATATTCCAGCGCCTCGCGCAGGCTCATGTCGCGCGTGGCGTTGAAGGCCTGCTTGCCGAGGCGGATCGCGGTGGGAGACTTGCTGGTGATGCGTTCGAGCAGCCAGTTCAGCTTGTCGTCCAGCTGGGCGCGCGGCACTACGTAGTTGAACAGGCCCATCTCGAGGCCGTCGGCGGCGCTGAACTGCTCGCCGGTGATGCAGACTTCCTGCAGCTTGCGCGCCGGCAGCACCCGCAGCATGAAGGGCAGGATCATCATCGGCGTCACGCCGATCTTGCTCTCGGGGGTGCCGACGCGGATGTCGTCGGCCGCGATCGCCATGTCGCAGGCGCAGAGCAGGCCGAAGCCGCCGGCCATGGCATGGCCGTTGACCCGCGCCACGATCGGCAGGGTGCATTCCTGGATGCGCTTGAACAGGTCGACGATGTAGTGCTTCGGCCGCGAGAAGTCGACGTCGAAGGCGCCGCCCTGCACGTTCTTCTGCAGGTCGGCGCCGGCGCAGAAGGCCTGGTCGCCGGCGCCGGTCAGCACGATGGCGCGGCAGTCGCGGTCCTCAACCGCCGCCGCGATGCCGGCGTCGATGGCCCGCACCACGTGCTCGTTCAGCGCATTGCGCCGTTCGGCGCGGTTGATGGTGATCCACTGCACCGCGCCGCGGCGTTCGACCAGTACGTCCGACATGCTGCCTCCTGCGAATCCGTCAAACCGTGAGCCCGCCTCATCATAGATTCGGCGGTTTTTTTCATCTGTCCGACCCGGCCCTCATACCATCCGGCGAGCGGGCCTTGCGAGTTAGTGAGTTATACTCACCAGTGTACGGAGCCCGCCGCGGCGGCACAAGCCCGCACACTGGCGGGACGCATTGTTCCGCCGCGGCCGCGGCCCGGCTTCGTCTGACCGGATGGCATCCGGCCGCGCGCGAGCGTGCTACGGTTGCACCCTGCCCGCGGCGCCGCGCGCGCCGCTTCCGAATACCAGAAGCGCGAGGAGAATCATGAGCTTCAAGGACAAAGTGGTGCTGATCACCGGCGCCGCCGGCAACCTGGGCCGGGCGGTCGCCGAGGCCTTCGCCGCGGTGGACGCCAGCCTGGTGCTGGTCGACGTCAGCGAGGCCGCCCTCAAGGCGGCCTACCCCGTGCAGGACCAGCGCATGCTGCTGCTCGCCGCCGACCTGATGCAGGCCGCCTCGGCGCAGCAGGCGGTCAAGGCGGCGCTGGACAAGTTCAAGCGCATCGATTGCCTGTGCAACGTCGCCGGCGGCTTCCGCATGGGCCCGGCGGTGCACGAGACGCCGGCCGAGCTGTGGAAGCTGATGATGGACCTCAACGCCGGCACCGTGCTGAACATGGCACAGGCGGTGGTGCCGGGCATGCTCGCGGCCGGCTCCGGCAAGATCGTCAACATCGGCGCCGGCGGCGGCATCAAGGGCGGCGCGAAGATGGCCGCGTACAGCGCCTCGAAGAGCGCGGTGATCCGCATCACCGAGTCGATGGCGGCCGAGCTGCGCGAGCAGGGCATCAACGTCAACTGCGTGCTGCCCTCGATCATCGATACGCCGCAGAACCGCGCCGACATGCCCAAGGCCAACCCGGCCAAGTGGGTCGCACCCGGCGACCTGGCCCAGGTGATCCTGTGGCTGTGCTCCGAGGCTGCGCGCGCGGTGCATGGGGCGGCGATCCCGGTGAATGGATTGAGCTGAACCGATGCTGTCATCCCGCGCAGCGCGGGGGATGACAGTCGCACAGGAGCCATTGAATGCCCGACCTTGATCTCGACCGCAAGCTTCAGGGCCTGCTCGACAAGCAGGAACTGTACGAGCTGGTCTGCGCCTACTGCACCGCCGCCGACCGCCACGACCACGACAAGATGCGCGCGCTGTACCACGAGGACGCCATCGACGAGCACGGCCACTTTGCCAAGGGCCCGGCGCACGAATTCATCGCCAAGCTGCCGCAGATCCAGGCGCCGATGGAAATCCTGCACCACAACGTCACCACGGTGAACTTCAAGCTCGACGGCGACCGCGCCGAGGGCGAGGTCTACATCATCGCGTTCCACAAGGTGCGCGAGGGCGAGCGCTCCTTCGACGTGCTGATCGGCGGCCGCTACTTCGACAAGTACGAGAAGCGCAACGGCGTGTGGAAATTCAGCCACCGCTCGATCGTCGCCGACTGGGCCTACCCGCAGGACCCTTCGGCAGTGCGGCTAGACCATCCCTTCCTGGCCGGCGCCTACATCGGCCGGCCGGGGCCGGCCGACCCGTCCTACGGCTTCTTCTCGCTGTTCAAGCGCGGCGAACGCTAGGCATGGCGCGCTCGCCCGCCGCCTTCCCCGCCCGCTCCGGGAAAGGGCAGTCCGCAGCGCCGCAGGGGGGACCCATCCGCGGCGGGCGATGCGCGCGGGCGGAATGGCGCCCCTCGCCGCCTTACTCGGGGAGGCAGAGGGGATGAAGCCCGCCGGCCTGCGACAGGTCCTCTCCTGGGCCGGCGACCCCGACGCGCGGCGCAATTTCTCGCCGCTGTCGGACCAGCCGTTCCTGCTGTTCGAAACGGAGGGCAGCCTGTCCGCCGCCGACGAGGCCCGCGTCCGCGCCTGGCTGCGCGAGCTGCCCTGCCCGGTCCTGGGCGTGGCCGGCGCGGCGTCGGCGCTGACCCCGGCCTGCGACGTAGTGCTGGGCAGCGCCGGGGAGGCCGGCGCGCTGCTCGACAACATCCGCTCGAGCCCCATTGCCGCCGCGGTGCTGGTGCAGCTGCTGCGCGCCGGCGAAACCCTGAGTGTGGCCGATGCGCTCGTCGCCGAATCCCTCGCCTATTCCACCCTGCAGGCCGGCCCCGAGTTCCGCCGCTGGCTGGAAGCGAACCGCGCGCCCGCCCCCGCCGCGCATCACGACGACGGTCCCGCGGTGCTGATCGAGCGCGAGGACAGCGGGCTCAGCCTGGAGCTGAACCGCCCCTCCAACCGCAACGGCATGACGGTGGAGATGCGCGATGCCCTGATCGAGGCGCTGCAGCTGGTGCTCGGCGACGACTCGATCCACCGGGTGCGCATCAGCGGCCGCGGCAAATGCTTCAGCACCGGCGGCGACCTCACCGAGTTCGGCAGCGCGCCGGACCCGGCGACGGCGCACCTGGTGCGCAGCCTCGCCCTGCCGGGCCGCCTGCTCGCCGCCTGCGCCGCGCGGGTCGAGGCGCGGCTGCACGGCGCCTGCATCGGCTCCGGCATCGAGTTTCCGGCCTTCGCCGGCCGCGTGGTGGCGAAGAGCACGGCCCATTTCCAGCTGCCGGAACTGAAATTCGGGCTCATTCCCGGCGCCGGCGGCTGCGTCGGCATCGCCCGGCGCATCGGCCGCCAGCGCACCGCCTGGCTGGTGCTGTCGGGCGAGCGCATCCGTGCCGCGCAGTCGCTGGACTGGGGCCTGGTGGACGCGGTGGAGGACGGTTGGTGAGTCCGTCTCACCAAATCGGACGAAGCCGTCCCCGCCCGGACAATCCCACAATCGGCATATCGACCAGAACCACATCGCGGAGCTTGATCCATGGCTGACCACAGCGCCCCTTCCGAACACCGCAGCGTTGCCCAGGTCTTCTCCGGCCTGTCCAACGACGAGCAGGGCATCCTCGACCAGGCCGACCGCTTTGCGCAGAAGGAGCTGTATCCGCTGGCGCAGCGCATGGACGACGAGGAATGGTGGCCCAAGGACGCCTTCCCGCTGATCGGCAGCACCGGCTACTTCGGCATCACCGCGCCGGAAGCCTATGGCGGCTCCGGCCTGGACCTGATGACCAGCGGCCTGGTGCTGCAGGCCTTCGGCCGCTGGAACCATGCCATGGCCCTGGCCTGGGTGGCGCACGAGAACCTGTGCCTGCACAACATCCTGCGCAACGCCAACGAGGCGCAGAAGAAGAAGTACCTGCCGGGCCTGTGCAAGGGCACCAGCATCGGCGCGCTCGGCCTGACCGAACCCGGCGCCGGCTCCGACGCGCTGGGCTCGATGGCCACCACCGCGCGCCGCGAAGGCGGCCACTACATCCTCAACGGCCGCAAGATCTACATCACCAACGGCCCGGTCGCCGACGTGCTGCTGGTCTATGCCAAGACCGACAAGGAGCGCGGCGCCAAGGGCATCTCGGCCTTCATCGTCGAGAAGGACTTCCCAGGCTTCAAGGTGGCGCAGAAGCTGGTGAAGATGGGCTTCCGCGGCAGCCAGACCGCCGAGCTGGTGTTCGACGACTGCAAGGTGCCGGCCGAGAACCTGGTCGGCGTCGAAAACCAGGGCGTCAAGGTGGTGATGAGCGGCCTGGACCTGGAGCGCTCGATGATCTCGCCGATCTGCCTGGGCATCGCCGAGCGCGCGCTGCAGCTGGCGCTGGACTACGCCAGGCAGCGCAAGCAGTTCGGCAAGCCGATCTCCGACTTCCAGATGGTGCGCGCCAAGCTGGCCGACATGTACACCTGGGTCGAGGCGATGCGCCTGTTCACCTACCAGACCCTGCGCGCCGCCAACACCCTGGACGAGCACGGTGGCGGCCGCGGCGACATTCACAAGATCACCGCCGCCGGCGTGCTCTACGTGGCCGAAACCATGAACCGCGTGCTCAACGAGGCGGTGCAGGTGCACGGCGGCATCGGCTACATCTGGGAGTCCGAGATCAACCGCCTGTACCGCGCGATCAAGCTGCTGGAGATCGGCGCCGGCACCAGCGAAGTGCGCAAGATCATCATCAGCGAAGAACTGCTGCGGGAATAACGCGCCTCTCTTTCAACATCATTCCGGCGCAGCCAGGGGTGGGAGCTCGCGGCTGCGGGCGACGACTTGATGTCATCGCCTGCGGGACCGAACGCCCGGCCGGGGACGGCGGAGCCGGGCACCCGATCCTTCGCTAAGCTCAGGACGACAGGAACCAACATCGAGCCATGACCCACTACGCCGAACAAAACACCCCCGAGCACATCTGGTCCGCGCCCACCGTCTACCGCCCCGACCTGTTCAAGGACCAGGTGGCGCTGGTCTCCGGCGGCGGCACCGGCATCGGCCGCGCCATCGCCGTGCTGTTCTCGCGCCTCGGCGCCCGGCTGGTGATCTGCGGCCGCACGCCGGAGAAGCTGGAGCGCACCGCCGAGTTCCTGCGCGGCAAGGGACGGCCGGTCATGGTGCAGCCGACCAACGTGCGCGAACCGGAGCAGGTCGAGGCGCTGTTCCAGCGCATCGAGGCTGAGTACGGCCGGCTCGACATCCTGGTCAACAACGCCGGCGGCCAGTTCCCGGGGCAGTCCATCGACTTCCCGGTAAAAGGCTGGAACGCGGTGGTCAACAACAATCTCAACGGCACCTGGTACATGATGCAGCGCGCCGCGCAGTACTGGCGCGCCAAGCAGGCGCCCGGTTCGATCGTCAACATCGTCGCCGTCACCGAGCGCGGCATGCCCGGGGTGGCGCACACCGTGGCGGCGCGCGCCGGCGTGGTCGGCCTGACCCGCACCGTGGCGGTGGAATGGGCGCCGCTCAACATCCGCGTCAACTGTCTCGCCCCGGGCCTGACCGCGACCGAGGGCCTCGAGGTCTACCCGCCCGAGGCGCAGAAGGAATTCCCGCGCGCCAATCCGCTCAAGCGTCCCGGCTCGCCGCTGGAAATGGCCGAGGCCTGCATCTACCTGGCCGGGCCTTCCGGCAGCTTCATCACCGGCGAGGTGCTGACGGTGGACGGCGGCGGCAAGCTGTGGGGCGAGCTGTGGACCGCCGGGCGCCCGGACTACTACAACTTCTAGGGACTTCTTCAGGCCGGCCTCGGGGGGCAGCCCGAGGCGGCAGCGCCGCCACGCCGAAGGGCGGCGCGCAAAGGCGGCCTACATCCCGGCCTGCCGCAGCACCAGCTTGACCACCACGACGATAGTCAGGATGAACACCAGGGTGAACAGCACGCCGGCGATAATGAAGTTGCGCGCCTTGCCGTGCTTGAAGTCGCGCTCGCGGTTCCTGCCGCTCTGCACGCCGAAAGCGGCGGCGATGGCGCTGCCGATGGCCCTGGCCAGCCCCGGCTCCCGGGGGTCCTGCGACTCGCTCATGTCCACTCCTGCCGTTTCCTGAAGGGGGCCCCCACCGCTGCGCGCAGGCCGTGCTTGCGTGCGGCGCGCTGCAACTGGCGGAGGAAATGCGGGAAGTCCAGGCCGAGCCGCAGCGCCAGATCGCCGGCGTGCGGCGCCAGCGCATTCCAGTCGGCCGGCATCGCGCCATTCCAGGCGAAGACGATGCGATTGCGGCAGTCGCTGACCTCGATGGTCAGCGCGCGGCCGTCGAAGGCCTGCCCGATCAGGCCGAGGTGGCTCTTGACCCGCGACGGCGGCCCGGTGACGTTGAACACCGCCACGCCGTGCGGACGCAGCCGGGCGCGCACATTCCTGTAGAAGAGGCCGTTATTGAAGGCGGGCGCGGTGCCGCCGGCGTCGCAGCCGTCGACCAGGACCGCGTCGGCCGGAGCGCCGTCGCCGGCGAAGTAGTCCGCGGCGTCGGCATGGACCAGGCGCAGGCGCGCGTCCGGCTCCGGCAGGTCGAACAGCTCGGCCAGGGCCAGCACGTCCTCGTCGATCTCCACCGTGGTGATCCTCGCCTGCGGCAGCTCGCGCCGGCAGAACTTGGTCAGCGAGCCGCCGCCCAGGCCGACGATGACCAGCTGCCTGGGCCGGGGCAGGAACAACAGGAAGGCCATCATCGCCTGGGTGTAGCGCAGGCACAGCGCGTCCGGCTCGCCCAGGCTCATTTCGCTCTGCACGAAGTCCAGGCCGAAGTGCAGGCGCCGGGTCTGGCCATCATCGAGCACGAAAGGCTTGCGGTAGCCGCCCTGGCGCAGGCGCTCGACCAGCTCGTGCCGGTCCGACCAGGCCGGCTCGCGCAGGCGCAGCATGCCGCGCTCGCCGACCAGCGAGCCGGGGATCATGCACCAGTCCTCGCCGTCGGAGGGTCTGCGCCTGGAGGCCGTCATGCGCGCAGTATGCCCGCCCCGGCGCGGCGGGACTATGATGGACGCGCACCGCCCGGAGCGTTCGATGAACCTGCTGATCTTCTGCCTGGTCGCGGCCAATGCCGCCGCGCTGGCCTTCCTGGGCTGGCGGCACCAGGCGCTGCGCCGCGATCTCCACATCAGCCGCCGGCAGCTGGAGCAGTGGCACGCCGCCGGCGCCGGCACTCTGGCGGCCACCGCGCTCGCCGCGCCGGGCAGGCCGGCGCTGATCTCGGTGGAAATCCTCAATCCGCTGGAGCTGGCGGTGAAGGAATCCGCGCTGGCCCGGGCCTTCGGCAGCCTGACGCCGGAGCTGGTGCGGCGCGAGGTATACAAGGTGGTCCACCAGCGCCTCTGCCTGCAGCTGCAGGAACAGGGCGTGATCGCCGAAGTGCGGCTGCATGACCGCGGCTAGCCTGCTGCTCGCCCTGCTCGCCGGCGCAGCCGCGCTGGCGCTGGCGCAGCGCCAAGCCGCGCGCGGGCAGCAGGAGCTGCGCCGCGCCATGCAGCGTCTCGCCGCCGCGCTGCTGGAGCAGGCTCGCGCCGAAGCGCAGCTGCAAGCCCTGCGCGACCTGCAGCGGGCGGCGCAGACCGGGGTGGAGCTGGGAGCCGGCACAGTCCGCGCCGTGCACCTGGGCATCGCCGCGATCCCTTTCGGCATTCTCGAGGCGATTCCGGTGACCCGCCCCACCAGCCGCCTGGTGCGTACCGTCCACGACCAGATCAGCGGCGTGGTCTACGACAGCATCAGCGGCGGCAACCGGCTGATCGGCGCCGCACTGCGCCTGGGCCTGAACCGCCGCACCCCGCCGCAAGACCGACCGGACGACGAAACTTGACCATGGACCCGCGTCGAGGGTTTAGACTGCGGCCGTGAAAAAACTGCGCGCCCTGCTGGTCCTGCTGCTGTGCCTGGCCTTGCCCTGGGCGGCGCTGGCCGGCGGCATGCAGAACATGCAGTGCCGTCATCACGGCATGCAGCACGGCCACGGCGGGATGACTGCGGCCCTGCCGGCGCAGCATCGCCAGCAGGCCGATCCCGACTGCGGACACGCGCAGAAGTGCGAGTGCCAGCACCACTGCGCCGGCAGCGCCGTGGCGGCGTTCCTCGCGGCCGGCCCGCATCTGCCCGCCCCCGCCGGCGCAGGCTTCGAGCCCGGCCGCGACCTGGGCCTGGTCGCCGCCGCCTGGGCCAGCTTCCCCTTCCGACCTCCGATCGCCGCGCCGTCCGGCGCCGCCTGATCGCATCGGCTGCCCCCGGGCGGCCGGCCCTCGGGTGCTTCCTGTCCCCGCCTGGCGGGCGGCGGCGCGTGTCGCGGACAGCGCATGACGGAGCGGAAAACGTGACCAAACCCCTACGACTCCTCGCCGGGTCGATGCTGCTGCTGGCCGGCTGCGCCGGCATCCCCCAGGATCGCGGCCTGGGCCAGGTGCAGGACCAGCTGCGCCAGCGCGGCTACGGCGAACTGGCGCAACCCGGCGGCGACCAGGCGCGGCAACTCGCCGACCAGGTGCTGGCCGCCGGCCCCTTGCAGGCCGACGACGCCGTGCGCGTGGCCCTGCTGCGCAATCCGGAGCTGCGCGAGCTGTACGCGCGGCTCGGCTTCAGCGCGGCCGAGGTCTATGACGCCGGGCGGCCGGCCAACCCGCGTCTGAGCGGCTCGGTGCTGTTCACCGGCGCCGCCGGCACGCAGGACCGCTACGACTACGGCCTGACCCAGGATTTCCTCGGCCTGCTGCTGTGGCCGGCGCGCTCGCGCCTGGCCGAAGCCGACTTCGCGCGCACCCAGCAGGAAGCCGGCGCCGCGGTGACTGCGCTGGCCGCCGACACCCGCGCCGCCTGGTACCGCCTGGTCGCGGCGAACCAGGTGCGGCAGCTGCGCGAAACGGTGGCCGACGCGACCAGCGCTTCGGCCGAGCTGGCGCAGCGCTATCACGACGCCGGCAACCTCGCCGCCCTGGACCTGGAGCTGGACCAGGCCGAAGCGGCGCAAGCCGAGGCCGATGCGGCGGCCGCGCGCAACGAGGCGGTCGCCGCGCGCGCCGCGCTGGCGCGGCGGATGGGCGTGCCGGTCGAGCGCCGGGACTGGTCGGTGGCGCCGCAGCTGCCGCCGCCGCCGGCGGGCGACGAGGCCCTGCCCGCGCTGCTGGACCTGGCGCGGCGCAGCCGCCTCGACCTGGCGGCGAAGCGGCGCGAGGTGGCGCTGCAGGAGGATGCGCTGGGCCTGGCCCGCTCCACCCGCTGGATCGGCGGGATCGAGGCCGGCGTGCAGGGCGAGCGCGACGACGACGGCACGCACCTGCTCGGCCCCTCGCTGTCGCTGGAGCTGCCCCTGTTCAACCAGGGCCAGGGCCGGATGCTGCGGGCCCAGGCCCGGCTGGAGCGCAGCCGCGCCGAGCTGGAGCGGCTGGAGCTGGACGCGGGCAACGACATCGCGGCGGCGCAGCAGCGCGCCGCCTCGCTGCGCGCGCTGGCCTTGCGCTACACGCGCGAGTTCATTCCGCTGCGCGAACGCATCGTGCGTCACACCCAGGAGCGCGGCAACTTCATGCTGGCCGGGCCGTTCGAGCTGATCCGCGCCCGCCGCGACGAATACGACACCGACCAGAAATACCTCGAAACCCTGCGTGACTACTGGCTGGCGCGCGCCGAGCTGGAGCGCCTGGTCGGTGCCCGCCTGCCCAGCGACAACGCCGCCAGCGGAGGCCAGCCATGAACCGCCGTCACCTGATCCAGCTGCTCGGCGCCGGCGCGCTCGCCGGCACCGCCGCCCGCGCCGCGGCGCAGGACACCGATATCGATCCGGTGAGCGGCCCGCATCCGCAAGCCGCCGCCGAAGGCCGCAAGCGCGGCTATACCCCGGTGGTCACGCCCAACGGGCGCAGCCTGCCCTTCGTCATGAAAGGCGGCGTCAAGGAATTCCACCTCGTTGCCGAAGAAGTGGAGCACGAGTTCGCGCCGGGCTGCCGCGCCCGGTGCTGGGGCTACAACGGCACCACGCCGGGGCCGACCATCGAGGCGGTGGAAGGCGACCGCGTGCGCATCCTCGTCACCAACCAGCTGCCGGAACCGACCACCATCCACTGGCACGGCATCCTCCTGCCCAGCGGCATGGACGGGGTCGGCGGACTGACCCAGCCGGCCATCCAGCCGGGCGAGACCTGGGCCTACGAGTTCGTCCTGCGCCAGGCCGGCAGCCACATGTATCACCCGCACGCCGACGAGATGGTGCAGATGGCGCTGGGCATGATGGGCCTGTTCATCATCCACCCGCGCGACACCTCCGGCGACCACGGCCCGCCGGTCGACCGCGACTACGCCATCCTGCTGCACAACTGGGCGCTACATCCCGGTACCTACCGGCCCGACCCCAGCGTGATGCAGGAGTTCGACCTGTGGACGCTCAACAGCAAGGTCTTCCCCGCCACCGCGCCGCTGCTGGCGCAGACCGGCGAGCGGGTGCGCATCCGCCTCGGCAACCTGTCGATGTGGAACCACCCGATGCACCTGCACGGCCACCGCTTCTGGGTCACCGGCAGCGACGGCGACCGCTGGCCGCGCAGCAGCTGGCGGCCGGAGGTGACGCACATCGTCGGCGTCGGCCAGATGCGCGACCTCGAGTTCATCGCCGACAATCCCGGCGACTGGGCCTTCCACTGCCACATGTCGCATCACACCATGAACGCCATGGGCCACGGCATCCCCAACCCGCTCGGCGTCGACCAGTCCGGCGTGCAGGAGCGGATCCGCGCGATGCTGCCGGGCTACATGGCGATGGGCGGCTCCGGCATGGACGGGATGGGCGCGATGGCCGGCACCATGCCGGGCCCCGCCAACACCCTGCCGATGAGCGGCGGCGCGGGTCCTTTCGGCAACATCGACATGGGCGGGATGTTCACCGTGCTCAAGGTGCGCGAACGGATCGAGGGTCATGCCGACCCGGGCTGGTACCGCCATCCCAAGGGCACCGTGGCCTGGCGCGTCTCGGCGGCGGCCGCTGCCGCGCAGAGGCCCGGCATGGATCACGGCGCTCACACGACGGGAGACGATCACGATGGGAGACAATAAGGAATGAAGACCCTGCTTGCGCTGCTCCTGCTGCCGGTGCTGGCCGTGGCCGGCGCCGGGCTCTATCTCTGGTCCGGACGCTACGACATCGGCGCCGACGCTCCTCACGGCAGGGCCGTGGAAAGCCTGATCCACACCCTGCGCCTGCGCTCCATCGGCAGCCATGCCGCCGGCATCCAGGCGCCGCCGCTCGACGATCCGGAGCGGATCGCCGAGGGCGCGGAGCACTACGCGGCGATGTGCAGCGGCTGCCACCTCGCGCCGGGCCTGGGAGAGAACGAGATGCGGCTCGGCATGTACCCGCGGCCGCCGCTGATCTACAAGCATCCGCCGGCCAATCCGGCCAAGCAGTTCTGGGTGGTCAAGCACGGCATCAAGTTCACCGCCATGCCGGCCTGGGGCGCGAGCCACGACGATGCGGCCATCTGGGACATCGTCGCCTTCCTGCAGAAGCTGCCGTCGCTGAGCCCGGCGCAATACGCGCAGATGACGGCTCACGCCGGCGACGAGCACGAGCATCACCACGAAGCGGAGGCGCCGGGGAGCGGCGGCTAGGCTAGGCCGCCACGCCGGCCGCAGGAAGCGGCGCGCACGCCGGCGCGCCGCTTCCCCCTGGCCTTATCGGACGAACACCTCGAACGCCGCAGCCGCCCAGCCCGCGCCGGAATTGGCCGGCGCCGCCGGCAGCGGCCTGCCGCCGTAGATCACATGTCCGGCGCTGTCCTGGTAGGTCTGCCAGGGAATGGTCGGCTGCTGGTCGACGCCGGGCTTGGAGTAGTCGCACACCCCGCTCGGGAACAGCTGCTGCATCTGCGCCCACTGCGCGTCGGTGAAGGGAACCAGGCCGTAGTTGTCGTTGCGGTCAAGCGGCTTGAGCTGGCACTTGTTGGCGTCGGTGGTGATGTCGTCGCCGGCGATCATGCGCGGCGTGGCATACACCGGAACGACGACGCCGCCGCAGAGGTCGCTGGTCAGCTTGGTGCCGATGCCGTCATAGCATTCGTCGCTCAGGTCGGAGGGCTTGTCGGCGACGAGCTTCTGCGCCAGCGGCGTGTTGCTCGCGTCCTTTTCCACCGCCGCCAGCCAGCGGTCCATCGCCATCAGGCTGTTGAGGGCGCACTGGGCGTCGCCGACGATCGGGATCGGCCCCTCCCAGATCATCTGGTTGGCATGCGAGCCGTGCTCGCGGTCCAGGCGCGCGCGCATGGCAAAGGCGCGGTAGGAGTCGTGGAACAGGCCGGGGTCCGGCCCGCGGCAGTCGATGATCGCGGTGCGGTCGAGGTTATTGCCCTCGTTGATCATGCCGCTGCGGTAGGCGTTGGCCAGCGCCGGCTCGTTGGCCGGGGTGCGCGCCGCGGTGGGGTTGGTGTCGATGTCCAGGCCGCCGACCTTGGCGTTGAGATCGAGGAACTGATCGGGCGTGATGCCGCCGCGCTGCAGGGACTGCAAACCGTACTGCACGCCGACGTTGTCGACCGCGAAGCCGGCGAAACCGCGGCCCAGCTTCTTCTCGTTGGCCGACCAGATGTCCGGCTGGCGCGGCGCGAAGATGTTGATCGCGGCCTCGATGATGCTGCAGCGCACGCCGCCCGGATTGTTCACCGGGTCGTAGCGCTGCGCATCGCTGACGCCGGCGCAGTGATCGGTCGGCACCGCGACATGGAACTGGGCGTTGTCGCTGACCTCGGAGTTGAGGATGGTAATGTGCCCTTCGACATCGGCCATCTGTGTCGGCAGCCAGAGGACGCCGCTGCCCCATTTGGAGGGATCGGAGAAATAGGCCAGCATCAGGTGGTAGTCGGCGAACTGCGTGGCGACGCTCCACGCATCCGGAAACGAGCAGGTCGGCAGGATGCCCTGGTAGATGCCCGGATAGGCATTGGCCATCCACTGCTGCGCCAGCGAGCCGCCGGAGCAGCCCTCGCCGATGGTGTAGCGCAGCTCGCCGTACCGCTCGATCAGGTGCTCCTTGGCCATGATCAGGGACTCGGCCTGCAGCGCCACGTTGCAGTTGTGGCCGCTGTAGTCCAGCGCGGTGGACATCACCGCGAAGCCGGCGCCCAGCGCGTACTGCGTGGCGTCGCCGCCGATCGCCGGCAGGCCGGCGCCGGTGACGTCGACCGGGTTGTAGCTGGTGACACTCGGCGCGTTGCCGGTCTGGTAGTCGACGCCGCAGCTGACGCCGTGGTTGATCAACAGCTTGTGATTGAACTGCGGCTGCGGCGCGGCCGCACTCCACGGCTTGCCCGGCTGGTACAGCACGGCGATCCGGTACTGGTCGCGGTCCTGGTAGCCCAGCTCCTGGCGCACGATGAAGGGCACGGTGACGCCCTGGTCGGTGGTGGTGGTCGCGACGTCCGTCGCCGGCTTGGACGGGTCGTAGGGCTGCAGGCCGCTCTTGGTCGGATCGGTCGACTTGTACAGATAGGTGTACTGCACCGGCTGGTTGCAGTGCGCGTCGGTGGCGGCGGTATTGGTGCAGGTCCAGGGCTCCAGCTGCGGACCGGAGATGACCGGGCCGCTGTTGGAGTGGTTGACCACCGTCAGGTTCGAACTGGCGTTGCCCGACTTCGCCGTCAGCGTGTTGTTGCCGGCGGACAGGCCCGTGACCAGGCCGAGCAGGCGGCCGCTGGCCGAAGTGGCGAACGCCGGGGTCACGTCATGGCCGTTGAGGGATACGGTGATCCCGCTCGCCGCGGCGCCCGACGGCGGCACCACTTCGACCAGCACGTCGTCACCGCTGACCAGGTCGGCGCGGTTGGACAGCACCTTGAGCAGCGGTGCGTTGCCGCCGCCGGAACCCCCGCTGGAACCCGCTCCGCCGGCAACCGGGGAACTGCTGCCGCAAGCCGCGAGCAGCGCTCCGGCAACGACCAGAACCGCGAACTTCGAATAACGATGCACCTGAACCTCCTCGACGAACAACCGTGATGTCGACGCCGGAGCACCAGGAGATCAGGCCATATCGAAATCCGCCTCGCCGGCCGGGGACGCAACGCCGCACCGGCCGTCAATGCCACGGCCAGCCGCATGGTCCCCAGCGAGAAGCCCTCCGCCTGCCCGGCACGGTGCACCGGTGCGCCACTTTTTTGATTTGCCGCCATTTTAGCCCCCCGTCCGGCGCGGAGGGACTCATGTCAAATAGCCCAATCGCTCAGCCGGGCGGCTGGAACAGCTGCATGAAGCGGGCGAACTCGAGCTTGTTGCCCTGCTCGACGTGGAAATCGGTGGCGATGGACAACGCGGGGGTGCGCAAACCGGCCAACATCTCCTTGAAGGCCCGGCTGGTGACGCTGACCTTGAGATCGAGCTCGCCGGCGATGCCGGGCACCACCTCGGAAACACCGCGCCGCACGATGTAGGTGTAGGACTCGCCGCTGTCGCTGAACCGGAAGCCGGCGCGGATGGTGCGGTCGAGGCAGTCCTCGGCGTGCAGGTTCACCGCCATGCCGTCGAAGAACACCGACAGCGGCATCGCCGCCAGCATCTCCGGCGTGGGCTGGACGATGCGCTGCGGCAGCTTGAGGCCGCCTTCCAGCTCGCGCGCGGCGACGAAGTACCAGTCGCGCGCCGGCGGGTTGGTCTCGGCGCCGCCCAGCGCGCGCAAGGCGGCGATGCGGGCCTGCCGGGCGCGGGCATCGCCCGGGTCGGCGCGCAGCGCATAGCTGCTGAGCCGGAGCACCCATTGCGACTGGCCCTGAGCCGCCGCGGCCTCGATCTTGTCGTCCAGCGCCGCGGCGCCGCCGGCCAGCTCGACCATGCGCCGCGCCTCGTCGGCCGGCTCCAGCGGCTGCAGGTCGGCGGGGTCGCCGTCGTACCAGCCGAGGGAACCGGCGTAAATGGACTTCGCGCTCCAGCTCGCCTTGCCGTAGAAGGGCTGCAGGTACGGCGAGGCGGCCAGATGGGCCGGCAGCTGCACGCGGGCGGCGATCTGGTCCGGCAGCAGGCCCTGGTTCATCAGGCGGATGGTCTGGTCGTAGACGTAGCGGATGGCATCGCGGTAGTCGGTCAGCGCGGCATCGATGGCGGCAGCGCCGGACAACGGCCGGGTGTGGCTCGGCACCAGGTACTGCGCGTGCAAGGCGCGCATGCGGTCGAGCGAGGCGGCCCAGGCCTTGGGATCGCGGTAGCTGGTGCCGCGGATGGTGTAGAGATTGGGGAAGGCCTTGTAGAAATCGTCGCCGCACAGCAGCACGCCCTTCTCCGGCAGCCACAGGAAGAGGGTGTCGTCGGTTTCGCCGGGGGCGTGCACCAGCTGGAAGCGGATGCCGGCGACGGTGTCCTCCAGCGTGTCGCGGAAGGTGCGGGTCGGCCGCAGGATGCTGACGCTGGAGCCCTCGTGCAGGTCGAGAAAGCCGCCGATGCCGATGTTGACGCGCTCGTCCGGCGGCAGACCGGCGCCGTACATGCGCAGCGCGCGCCGGGTCAGCACCGGCTGCAGCTCGGTGGCGGTCTTGTCCATGTTGCGCGCCACGTCTTCCTGGGCGTAGATCGGCACGCCGGGCGCGGCGAACACCGCGGCGCCGCCGATGTGGTCCGGGTGGGAGTGGGTGTAGACGATGGCCTTGACCGGCTTGCCGCTGACCTTGCGGAACTCCGCCAGCACCTTGCGTGCCGACTCCACCGACTCGGTGGTGTCGACGACGATGTCGCCGTCGGCGCCTTCGAGCAGGATCGAGTTGGCGATGCCATAGCCGACCGCGACATAGACGCCGTCGGTCACCTTGACCAGCTCCGGCCGGAACTCCTCGCTGTGCGCGGCCAGCGCCTGCGGTGTGGGCGCCGCGCCGGCGGCGGGCGCGGCCGGATGCGAACGGCCGCAGGCGGCGAGCGCGACGAGCGGAAGGAGGATCAGGATCTTGCGCATGGTGTTCATGGCGTGCGGGAAGCGGTGGGCATGTGCCAATGGGTGCCGGTGGCGAAGCGGCGCAGCCGCTCCAGGCCGCCGACCCGGCGCGGCTTGCACAGCGGCGGCTCCGTGCCGGCATAGAGGCCGGAGGAAATACTGCCATCGGCCAGCAGCGGCTGCAGCGCGCCGGCGGCGTTGAGCAGCTCGTCGACCGGCGCCCTGGCCTCCTCCGGCAGCGCGGCGTAATGCTGCTGCAGGCGCTCGCGGCACCAGACCCGGTATTGCACCACCGGCAACCCGCGGTAGTGCGTGCCCTGCACCGGGCAGTCGAAGCGCGTCCGCCCCGCGCGCCAGGCCAGGGCGTTGGCATGCAGGTACGGCAGGTAGGCTTCGCCGATGTCCTGCAGGATCGGCATCCAGCCCGGCGGCAGGGTGCCCGGCGCGTACCATGCGCCGGGCACCGCGCCATGCCGGGCATTCCACAGCCGCGCCACCCACTCGAACACCGCCGGCGCCCGCTGCTGCATGATCAGGCTGGGCGTTGGGTCCAGGCTGAAATGGCGGAACATCGAGGCGAAGAAGCCGAAGTCAGCCAGGCAGGGCCGCCCGCCGAGCAGGAAGGGTTGGCGCTCGAAGATCGCCTGCAGGCGGTCAAGCGTATTCAGGTAGACCGATTCGACATGGGCGCGGGTCTCAGCGGTGACGCCGTCGCCGGCGACGTAGATGCGGCGCTGGCGCTGCCGGATCAGCGCGGCGGTGAGGAAGCGCGGAACCGGCTGGTCGGAGAGAAAGGTCTCGGCGAAGCGGCGCGACAGGGCGTGCGCATCGGTGCGGTAGCTCCAGCGGTAGTGCAGCGCGGGGCGCCACAGCCACTCGTCGGCGTAGTCCTCCAGCAGGCGGCAGAAAAAAGCCTGCACCGGGTCGGCCGGGATCACCGCGCCCTGCTGGTGGCGCGCCTCGAACCAGTCGATCATCGGCGTGCTGTCGGCCAGCCACTGCCCCTGCGGCGTTCGCACCACCGGCACCTTCATCAGGCCGGTGTTGTCGTAGATCTGGTGCAGCAATTCGCCGCGCCACTTCGGCTCCACCGTGCGGTGCGGGATTTCCTTGTAGCGCAGGTAGGCCTGCATCTTGCCGCTGAAGTAGGAAATCCAGAAGACGTAGAGCGTGTAGGGTTCGGCATTCATGGCGTCCGGGCCCTAGCCCTTCGGCGGATCGGCGACGAGGCGGTTGTTGACGCGGCGCAAGCGGCGGCGGATCCGCGTCTGCATCGCCTCGAAGCCGCCCACCTGGCGCAGCAGCGCATCGGCGGCCGCCTTGCCCGCGCCCTGCAGGGACTGGTAGTAGTCCAGTGGCCGCTGCAGCATCCACTGCGAATAGGGGAAGATCTTGCGCTGCGCCTTGACGCCGCCGAGGACGAACTCGTGGTCGCCGATGACCCGCGGAATATGCCGGTCCGGGTGCTGGTCCAGCCAGGTTTCGAGCCGGCGCACGGAATCCAGCAGCAGCGGAAAGTGCTCGGCGAACATGTGCCGCAGCACCGGCAGCAGGGTGTCCGGCACCGCGTCGCCGGCCAGGAACTCGCCGACCTGCGGCACGCGGTTCATGCGCTGCACCCACTCGTACAGATGCGGCGCCTGCGCCTGCATCAGGGCCTTGGGATGGAAGTCGCGGCCGAGGTGGGCGTAGAGCGGGCCCATCAGGCCGAAATCGCCGATGCTGGCGCGGCCGCCCAGCAGGTAGGGATGGCGGGCGAAGTGCGCGCTCATGTCGCGGATGAAGCCCTCGTACCAGGCCTCCAGCGCGGCGATGTTGTGCGGGTGGATGCCCAGGTAAGGCAGCGAGCCGCTGAACGGCCGGCAGAAGCGCTTGCCGGCGTAACGGCGCAGCAGGCGCGGCGCACGCGGCGACAGCAGCATGCCGAAGTGCTCCAGGACGTCGTAGATATGCGCCTTCTCGTGCCAGAAGCTCCAGCGGTAGTGCATCGCCGGGATCAGCAGCCACTCGTCGCCGTACAGCTCGAACAGCAGGCTCACCAGCTTCTGCCGCGGCGTCGGCGGATAGACCGGGTGCTGGGGGAACCTCGCCTCGAGGAAGTCGATGATCTCGGTGGTGTCCTGCACCACCACGTCGTCGGGGCTGTGCAGCACCGGGATGAACTTGACCCCGGTGCGCGGGATGATGGTCTTGTAGAACACGCGGAAGGTCGACACCGTCTCGCGGTAGGGGATGCCCTTGTAGCGCAGGTAACTGCGCGCCTTGCCGCTGTACAGCGAGTGCGGCAGGGCGTAAAGGGTATAGCTGCTTTCGGCGGTGTTCATTGTTCCACGGACCTCTGATGACCCCGATGCAGGCCGCCCTCCCGGACGCCTGCGCGATGCCGCCGGCGAGCCCCGGCGGGCAGGGAATGCCTAAGCCCTCAGCACCCGCTCCAGCAGGCCCGGCGCCCAGCGCTTCAGGGTGCGCGCCATCACCGCTTCGCGGCCGATCGAGGCCAGAGCCTCGTTGCGGCGGATGGCTCGCAGGGTGCGCCGCGCCACGGCCTCCGGCAGCAGCCCGCGCCCGAAGTCGCGGCTGACCCGCTCGCGCGAGCGCGGACTGTCGAGCTCGCCGACCAGTTTGACCTTGGACTGGATCGGCGTCTTGACGAAACCCGGGCAGACGGCGCTGACGCCGATGCGGTGGCGGTGCAGCTCGGCGCGCAGCGATTCGGTGAGGCCGACCACGGCGAACTTGCTGGCGCTGTAGGTGCTCATGCCGCGCGCGCCGGCGAAGCCGGAGACCGAGGCCATGTTGACCACGTGGCCGCCCTGCCCCCTGGCGATCATGCGCGGCACGAAGGCGCGGATGCCGTGCACCACGCCCATCACGTTGATCTCGTGCAGGCGGCGCCAGTCGGCCGGCTCCACCTCCCAGGCGAATCCGCCCATGACCACGCCGGCATTGTTGACCAGCACGTCGAGCGCGGCGTCGCGGGCGTGCACCGCTTCGGCCAGGGCCTGCACCTGGGCCTCGTCGGTCAGCTCGGCGGCGTGCGTGCGCACCTCGGCGCCGAGCGCGGCGCAACGCGCGCGCACCGCCTCCAGGCGCTGCATGTCGCGCGCGGTGAGCACCAGGCGGGCGCCCTCGGCGGCGAAGGCCAGGGCCAGGGCCTCGCCGATGCCGCTGCTGGCGCCGGTCACCAGGACCAGCTTGCCGCGGAAGTCGTTCATGACAGGGCGTAGACCCCGCGACGGGCCGGCAGCCACCAGGTGTAGCCGAACAGCAGCGTCATCAGCACCACGCGCGGCGGCGAAGCCCGGCGCCCGCGCAATACCAGGAAGGCCAGCGGCAGTTCCAGCACGTGCGCGGCGAGGATCACCGCCGCCGCCAGCACCAGCCAATGCTGCGACCGGCCGGCGGCGAGCAGGCCGATGGCGGCGAGCCAGAAGGCGATCAGCGCGAGATTCTGCGCCACCCATAAAGCCTTGTTGTCGAGCATTTACTTTCCCTTGCTGGCAGCGGTGACCGTGGTGGTGGCCCTGGGCGAATACCACACCGGCGAGGCCCAGGCGCGTTCGGTGATGGTGTTGAAGGCGTTGCTGCCCTTGAAGCTGCCGGGCGCGCCCTCGATCCTGCAGCAGCCCTCGAAGCCGCTCATGGCCGAGGCGGCCGGGAACATGCCGTTGGCGGCGTCGAGCCTGCCGCAGTCGACGTGGTTGGCGACGCACAGGCGCGTGCTCCAGCGGCAGCTCGGCACCTCGAAGGCGCGCGCATACCAGTACGCGCGCTCCTGCGGCTTGAAGTCCGGGTCGTGCCAGACCGCGCACAGCTTCTCCGGGTGTCCGGTGGTGACGGCGACGCAGTCCTGCGACGGCGGCTCCACCGCGGCGCCGGTCCTGGCCACGCCGTCGTAGACCTGCACGTGCGGACCGGTGGCGTCGCTCCAGCCCTTGACCACGTCGAGCCTCTGCAGCGGCAGGCCCGGCTCGGTACCACCGGGATCCTGCTGCGCCCAGATCACCAGGTACGGCGCGCCACCGCTGCTCGGCGGCAGGTCGCCGCCCATCACCGCGCCCCGCAGCTCGCCGCTGTCCACCGGGTTGCCGCCGGCGCTGAGGCGGTCGCAGACGTCGGCCGGCGGCGGGGTCCACGTCGCCAGGGTGCGGATGCGGATGCGCGGACCCGAGGTGGCAAAGGTCTCGCCGCGCTGGAACGCCGCCCATACCGAGGCGCGGGTATTCTCCGGCGCCCACACGCCGGCGAGGCCGCCGGGATTGAAGCCGCGCGCGCGGTCCTGGAACTGGCGGTTGGTGCAATGCGCCGGGTCGGAGGGATCCTCGTTGGCGTTGTCGCAGCTCCAGTAGCCGAGCTGGGTCGGCGGATCGTCGTCGAGCACGCCGCCATGTCCCGGGAAATGATCTTCGTCGACGTCGCCCGGATCGCCGTTGTGGGTGTCGGAGGAGCCGATGAAGCCCATCTTCATCGGATCGACGCCGAGCACGTCGCCGATGGCCAGGCCGTCGGCCAGGATGTTGCGCGCCATGTCCAGCGGCGCCACGCACTTCGGGTCCGGGCCGGAAGTGCCGTTGTGGCCCTCGTATTGGCATACGCCGGTGGCGTAGGTCGGCGCGGTGCGCAGGCGGCAGAAGTCCGGCTTGGTGGCGGGGTCGCCGTTGCAGACCTGCCGGCACTCGGGTGGATCGGCGGCCACGCCGCGGCAGACGTTCTTGGCCGGCTCCAGGGTGCAGGCAGGGTCGAAGCGGGTCTCGTAGACGCCGAGGCCGACACCGCACTCGGAATTGCCCTTGTGCTGGTGGATCTCGATGATGCGGTCGTACTTCGCCCGCAGCTGGGCGTCGGCCAGGGTCAGCGGCTGGCTGTTGCGGCCGATCGGCAGGCCGCTGGCCGGATCGCGCGGCAGGTACATGGCGCCGCCGCTCTGGTTGGGATTGTGCGGGATGCTCATCGTCTCGCAGCCCTTGGCCTGGTCGCAGTTCTGGTCGAGCCAGTCGTACAGGCGCCAGTCGTCGTTGCTGTTGTCCGAGGTCTGGGCCGTGATGTCCTGCAGGGTGGCGACGTGCGGCACGTCCGTCGGCCGGTTGCTGCCGGTGAAGTAGGCGTCGCGGTGGATCATCTGGTTATGGAACTGCGAGGTCCACTCGAAGCCCGGGAAGGTGCTGAAGGCGCAGGGCTGGTTTTCCTCGTCGGCGATGCTCAGCTCGTCGGCCCAGGGCAGCACCGTGGCCGGCAGCGGCGCGGCGCTGGTGGTGAGGATGTAGAACGCCGGCGGCGCGCCGCCGTTGACGATGTCGGTGACGTTCTGGCGCAGGTAGTCGCCGACGTAGTTGCACACCGGGTTGGTGCCGATCGGCAGGGTGCCGTCGACCTGGCACAGCAGGCGCCAGTCGCCGAGGAAATCGGAGTGGTCGGTGACGGCGGCGAAATCCAGCGGACGGTCGAGCTGGATGCGGCGCCCGGCGGTGTACGGGTCGGTCTCCCCCGCCGGCAGGCTCTCGGGCTGCCCCTGGGCGAAGCGGTAGGCCTCGCGCGGGCCATTGAGTCCGTTGAAGAAGTAGGCGTCGATCGAATACAGCGTGTGCACGTGCATGTCGCCGAAATAGGCGTTCTTGCGGGTGGCGTCGGCACCGGCGCAAGTCACGGCCGTGCCACCGCCGGAAGACGAGGAACTGCCGCCGCCGGAGCCCGAAGTGGCGGAGGCGGTGACGGAGCTGCTGCTTCCGCAGGCGCACAGCGCGAGCACCCCGGCCAGCGCCGCGAGGCGCAGGACTATGAGCCGCCGCTTCATGGGATCTCCTCGTCTGCGGTGCGCAGCACCGGCTGCACGGCGTTGGGATCGTCCACCACGCGGTAGCGCCGGCGCAGGCCATCCAGCGCCTGGCGCAGCGCCTGTTGCTGCAGCGCTTCGACATAGTCGGCGCGCACGTGCGCGCGTGCTTCGTCCAGGCTCAGGGGCCGGCCGGGCTCGACCCGGTCGACGCGCACCCAGTGCGCACCGAGCGGCGATTGCACCGGTCCCTGCCATTGCCCGCTCGGCAGCGAGGGCAGGCTCTGCGCGAACGCCAGGCCGAACTCGGCCACCACCTGGCTGGCGCTCACCGAGCGGCGCACCGGACCGTTGAGGAAGGGATCGCCCAGCCCGGCGTAGTGCTGCGGAGCGGCCGCCAGCTTTGCGCCGAGCGCCTGCGCGTCGGCCTCGAGCCGCGCGCCGTGTGCGCCGCGGCTGAGGAACACCTGCGTGAAGCTGTAGCGCGGCGGCGCCTGGTAGCTGCCGGCGTGCCGGTCGAGCCAGGCCTGCAGCGCCGCGTCGTCCGGCGCCGGCGGATCCCGCTCGGCCAGCAGCGCGGCGCGGGTGCGGCGCTGCACCTCGCGGCGCACGATCAGGTCGTCCAGCGCATAGCCGCGGCGCAGGCCCTCGCGGAACAGCAGTTCCTGGTCGAGCCAGCGGTCCAGCTCGTGGCGCGCTTCCAGCGCCTGGCGCTGCGACGGAGCCAGCGGAATGATCTCCGGCGCGACGTTCTCGCCCGCCGGGGCGAAAGCCGCGGCGAGCCGGAGCGTCAGCACGCCGCCGGCGAGGAAGGAGGCAAGGCACCAGGCGGCGATGCGCAGGTTCATGGCTGGTCCGTTCGCCTCAGAGGCGGTAAAGGAAATCCGGGCCGGGATGCTCGCGGCCGTCGTCGAAGCCGATCTCGTCCATGATCAGGGCATTGGTCTTCTGGTTCAGCGCCAGGATCAGCTCCTTGTGCGCCTCCGGCTGGGCCGCGAGGTTGACGATCTCGTCGGGATCGGCCTGGGTGTCGTACAGCTCCAGCTGATTGTGCTTGAGCAGGGTGTCCCAGTCCTTCGGGATGTGGTGCTCCTTGGGCTTGAAGTAGCGGGCGAACTTGTAGCGGCCGTCGTGCACGCCGCGGAACAGGCCCGGATGGTCGAGGCGCGGACCGAGGTGGCCCTGCTCCAGGTTGGCCTTGAACAGCGACCACCAGCCGGCGTCCTCGTGCGCCGCGATGACGCGGCGCGCCGCCTCCGGATCGATGTACAGCGTGGTGTTGTAGTGATAGAGATGCCCGCGCGCATCGCGCCCGGTGCGCGCCCTGGGGTCGGCGACCGCCGCCGACAGGTCGAAGCCCTTGAGCGCGGGATAGCGCTCCTTGCGCTGCTGCTCGTCCACGCCGGCGAAGGCCAGCAGGGTGGGCACCAGGTCGGTGGCGCTGGCCAGGGCATCGGTATTCGCCCCGCTCCTGGCGTCCGGGTGCCGCACGATCAGCGGCACCCGCACGTTTTCCTTGTACATGGTCGGGCCCTTCTGGCGCAGGCCGTGGGCGCCGAGCATTTCGCCGTGATCGGCGGTGTAGACCACGATGGTGTTGTCGGCCAGGCCCAGCTGCTCCAGCGTGCGCAGCACGGTCAGCGCGTGGCCGTCGACGTCGCGGATGCAGTTGTAGTAGTAGCTCTGGTAGTGGCGCCAGCGCGGCTCGTCCTTGGGATCGATGCGGCCGTACAGCATGTTGCAGAAGTCGACGTAGGAGCGGTGCGCCCAGGGCTTGTCGTGGAGGTCGTCGGCGTAGAAGCTCCGCGGCAGCGGCAGGTCCCACTGCTTCGTGTACACCCCCTCCGCCGGCGGCGGCGCCAGCGGCGCCAGATAGTCCGGATCCAGCCGCGTCTTCGTCTGCTGGTGGTCGACGTCGTCGAAGAACACGATGTCGTGCGGGTTGACGAAGTTCACCGCCAGCAGCCAGGGCTGGTCGAGGGAACGGCCCTTGTCGTGCAGCCACTGGCAGGCGGCGCTGGCCACCTCGCCGTCGAACTTGAAGCCCGACCAGGTGGCGCCGTCGGCGATGCCGTTGTCGCTGTAGTCGGAGAAGCCGTGGGGCTCCAGCGCCATGCGCGCGCCTTCGAACGGGCCGTAGCGCAGGTTGACGCCGGCGGGCACGTTGGACAGGTGCCACTTGCCCTTGTACGCGGTGTAGTAGCCCTGCTCGCGCAGCAGATGGCCGAGCGTCGGCACCTTGGCCAGGGTCGGGAACGGCGGTGCGCCGACGTTGGAGGTGACGCCGGTGAACGGCGTATGCAGGCCGGTGTAGAGGTTCGAGCGCGACGGCGAGCAGGGCGTGGTGTGCACATTGAAATTGCCGAAGCCGGTGCCGCGCTCCAGCAGCCATTCGTGCGCGTTCAGGCCGAGGCCGCCGGGGAGGTCGGACCAGCCGCGCTCCTGGTCGGACATGATGACCAGGATGTTGGGGCGCCGGCGCTTGACCGCCGCCGGTGCGGCAGGTGCCGGCGCGGCGGCGGTGCCGCCGTTCTGCGCCAGGCTGCCGCCGGCCAGCGCCGGGCCGCCGAGCGCCAGCAGGCGCGCGAAGTCGCGCCGCGTGTAACCCCTGCCCTTGCCGTTTTCCTGCGACATGCGACGCTCCTCTTCTCGATTCGATCAGGCAGCCGCGGAAGCGGCGTGCCCGAGGCCGGCGCGGCGCAGCGCGCGCTCCAGGTCCTCGATGCGGTCCTGCCCCCAGTAAGCCTCGTCCCCGAACACCAGGGTCGGCACGCCCCACTGGCCAAGCGCGGCAAGCCGGGCGGTGTTGAACTCGACCCGCTCGCGATAGCCGTCGCTGGCGATGGCGCGCCGGCAGGCGTCCCAATCCAGTCCGGCGCGCTGGCACAGCGCCCGCAGCGGCGCGTCGCGCAGCACTTCCACGCCCTCGCCCCAGATGGCGCGCGCGGCGATGGTGACGAAGGACTCCAGCCGCCCCTGTTCCAGCGCGTGCTCGGCGATGCACAGGCAGCGCCAGACGCCCTCGCCGAGCGGGTCGTGGATGCGGCCGAACGGCAGGCCGAGGCGGTCGGCTTCGCGCGCGGCGTCGCGCAGGATGTAGAACTGCTTGGCCCGCGGCAGCGGCTGGCCGCGCATCGCCATCGGCCGCACGCCGCGCCATACCAGCTCGACACGGTAGCTGCGCGGCAGCTCGAACACCCGCGGCGCCGACAGGTAGGAGTACGGGCTGCGGAAGGAGAAGTAGTACTCCAGGCGCGGCAGGCTCATGTCAGGCGCTCCGCGATCTGCGGCAAGCGCTCATGGGCGAAGAACCACTCGCCGCCGACCCGTGCCGCCGGCGACTCCCAGTGGCCGCGCGCATGCAGGCGCCGGGTGTTGCCGCGCAGGGCCTGCGCCAGCCGCGGGCTGTCCGCGGACGGCGGCCGGCGGAGGATGTCGCGATGCAGCGGCGCGAACGCCTCCGGCTCGACCGGCCCGTCGCCGTGCAGCCACAGCTGCTCCAGCGCCGCGGCGGCGAAGCCGGCGCCGGCCGGCTCGGCTGCGGCAGCCTGGGTCCAGGCGGCAAGGAAGGCGCAGTCTGCCGCGGCCAGCGGCCGGCGGCGGCCAAGGCGCAGGCCACGGCGTTGAAGCAGCCGGTCGGCGTCGACCAGCGCGTAATGGCGGCGCTGCTCCGCCGCGGGGTCGCCGGGGATGCCGCGTTCCAGCAGCGGGTACAGGTGCAGGGGCAGGCCGCGGGCACGGGTCAGCGCGAGCAGGCCGGGCAGCGCCAGCACGGCATAGGGGTCGTCGTAGGCGAAGTACAGCTCGACCCGCGGCGGCCAGGGACGCGGCAGGCGCAGCCGCGACAGGGCCACCACCGCGCGCGGTGCCAGGCTGCGCTGTACCCGGTCTCGCAGGCTGCCGGCCAAGTGCCCTCCTCCCTTGTTGGTATGCCGCCCACCTTAGGACGGAGCGGCAGGAGAGTCTTGGCCTTGCCGGTCAATGCTTGGGCGCGGCGGGACAGGTCCCGCGCCGGCGGCGGTCCGTCGGGATTCCCCGGCTCAGGCCCCGGCCGGCTGGCTGCGGAATTCGCCGGGCGTGCGCCCGGTCCAGCGGCGGAACGCCCGGGTGAAGCTGCTCTGGTCGGAGAAGCCGAGACGGAAGGTGACTTCGCAGACCGACATCGGGCCTTCCCGCAGGTACTGCTGCGCCAGCTCGCGCCGCACCTCGTCCAGCACCTGCTGGTAGCTGGTGTCCTCGTCCTTGAGGCGCCGCTGCAGGGTCTTTTCGCTCAGGTGCAGCGCGGCGGCGACCTCGCCGCGCGGCGGCTCGCCGGCCGGCAGGCGCGAGATCAGCTCGGCGCGCACCTTCTCGGCCAGGCGGGCGCCGTCGAAGCGGCTCAGGTATTCCATCACCACCAGGTCGTTCTGGCGGGCCAGCTGCGGGTTGGCCATCGGCAGCGGGCGGTCGATCCATTCCTGCGGCACCAGCAGCGAGTTCTCCGCCTCCCCGAACCAGACCGGGCAGCGGAAATAGGCCTCGAACTCGGCCCGCATGGCCGGCGTGGCGCCGCGTTGCAGGCGCAGCTCCAGCGGACGCGGGGCCTGCTCGTCCATGCCCAGCAGGAGCATGCCCATCTTCAGCGTCGAGGCCATGATCAGGTCGATCGCGCCCTCCACCAGCGGCACCTCCGCGCGCCAGCGCATCACCTGCTTGAGGCCCAGCGGATGCGGCTCGATGGTGACGTCGACGGCGTTGCTGACGATGCGCGAGAAGCGGGCCGAGCGCTGCAGCGCGTCGGCGAGGTTCTGGCTGGCCAGCAGGGCCATGCCGAGGCCATGAAAGGTGGCCGGCTGGACGAAGGCGGCGGCCTTGAGCCCCAGGCAGGGGTCGCCGGTCTCCTCCACCGCCAGCTGCCACATGCGCGCCATGCGGCTCACGGGAACGCGGCCGTTGGGGTCCCGCAGCATGGCCGGGTCGAGCCCGGCGCGGCGCAGCAGATCGTCGGCGGCGAAGCCGCGCGCCTGCAGGGTCCGCACCAGGGCGTTGGCCCAGGTGTTCAGGGTGGTGGCTTCCCGGCGCATTCTTCTCCAGATCCAGGGACTTGGCCGGCTATCGGCGCGGCTCTTCTGGGACTCTTGTCCCGCAATGACCAAAGTATGTCCCGCAGGGTCGAGATTGCCTAGTGCAGCCGCGATAAAACACACTCCGGCAACAACCACGACGCGGAACCACCGCGCGACCTGGGGAGGAGATGGGCCGCAAACGCATCCGCATGAGCCTGGGTGGGCTGGCCCTGGGCGCGTTGCTGCTGGCGGGCGCCGCCCGCGGCGCCGACCTGAAGCTCGAACTGGGCGGGGCCGAACTCGGCCTCACCGGCCTGTTCACCAGCGGCGCGGCAATCCGCATGCAGGACCGCAGCCTCGGCCTGCTCGGCAAGACCGACGTGCCCGGCCAGCAGAACCTGTGCGCGGCCGACGACTGCATGTCGCTCAGCGGCAATCCCGCGCCGAACCAGCGGCTGGTGAATGCCGGCGGCGCCTTCGCCGGCGTCAACAGCGACGACGGCGAGATGAACTACGACAAGTACTCGATCGTCGCCGCCACCACCAAGCTGACCCCCACCGCGACCTTCGCCTACGGCCCGGTGACGGCCAAGCTGCGCAGCATCCTGTTCTACGACCCGGCCAATGTCGGCTTCGACGAGACGCACAACAACACCCTGCACCAGCCGGCGCGCACCGGGCGCAGTGCCGACATCGAGCACCGCTTCGCCCGCGGCCTGCGCTGGCGCGAGGCCTACGTCAGCGTCGGCAACGAGGGCTACTCGGCCACCCTGGGCAACCAGATCCTGTCCTGGGGCGAGGCGACCCTGACCCAGTTCAACACCCTCAACACCATCAACCCTTTCGACGCCGACGTGGTGCGCATGCCCGGCGGACAGGTCAACGAATACCTGCAGGCGGTGCCGGCGTTCACCGCCGGCGGCGAGCTGGGCGGCGGCTTCTCCGGCGAGCTGTTCTACCAGCTCGGCTTCGTGCCGGTGATCGCGGACGCGGCGGGCAGCTTCTTTTCCAGCAGCAACGTGCTCGGCGGCGGCCGCTTCATCATGGTCGGCCTGGGCCAGTACGCGCAGGACCCGGACCGGCAGTACAAGCCGCCCTTCCCCAACTCGCTGATCACCAGCTCGACCCGCACCGCCTACCTGCTGGACGAGCACTACGGCTACGCCCGCGGCCAGGGCCAGTTCGGCCTCAAGCTGAAGTATTACTCGGAGGAGTTCAACGGCGGCACCGAGTTCGGCGCCTACTACCTGCACTACCACAGCCGCATGCCCTACCTCAGCGCCTACGCCGCCGACGCCTCCTGCACCCGCGACGCGGCGGTGCCCGGCTCCTTCGCCGCGGCCCTGGTCTCCTGCCTGGGCTTCCACGGCTCGATCAACCCGGTCGGCGGCCGCGAGCCGCTGCCGGTGGACACGCTGCGCCCCTTCCTCGACTATCCCGAGGGCATCGACATGCTGGGGCTGAGCTTCAACACCACGGTGGCGCACTGGTCGCTGGCCGGCGAGTACGCCTACCGGCCCAACATGCCGGTGCAGATCGCCTTCAGCGACCTCATTTTCGCCGCCGAGTCGCCGGCCTTTCCGACGCAGAACATCCCGATCCCGGTGAACGCGCTGGGCAATGCCGCGCCCTTCACCATTCCCGGCAACCGCACCGCGGTGCCGGACTATCTCAGCGTCTATCGCGGCGCCGCGGTGCGGCCCAACCAGCTGATCCGCGGCTACCAGCGGCTAGGCACCGGACAGTTCGCCCTGACCGGCATCCGCCAGTTCAGCGCGACCGAGAACCCGTTCGGCGCCGACTCGCTGCTGATCGTGGCCGAGCTCAGCGGCGAGAACGTGTTCGGCATGCCGGGGCTGGACCAGCTGCAGTTCGAAGGGGCCGGCGACCGTACCCACCACAGCCCCGGCGCCGACGGCAGCGGCGACCCCGCCGGCCAGGCCAACAGCCTGCGCATCAATCCGACGCAGCAGAACAAGGGCTTCGCCACCAGCTGGTCCTGGGGCTACCGCGTCTACAGCAAGCTGACCTACAGCGACGTATTCGCCGGGATCAACCTGATGCCGGCGCTGCTGCTGTTCCACGACCTCGGCGGCATCGCGCCGGCCACCACGCCGAACTACGTCTCGGGGCGCAAGAGCATCTGCGCCCTGCTCGATGCCGAACTCAGCCAGAGCCTGAAGCTCAATCTGCAGTACCAGGTGTTCACCGGCGGCGGCAAATACAACGTGCTCAGCGACCGCGACAACCTGGCCCTGAGCCTGGCCTACTCGTTCTGAAATTCGCCGTCACGTCCTGCCCGGCGTGGAGGCCCGCGGCGCGGCGCGCCTCAAAACTACACCTTGCCGGCCTCGCGTCGAGGTCGTCTGGCCCGGCATCGCGCTCAGGCCTTCGCGGCCGCCGGGACCGGCGCCGACGGGTTCATGCCGTCTCGTGGGGACCCTCCCCGGCGGGGCCATGCTGCCGCGGCGCGGCGGCCTGGTGCCGCAGGTAGTCGTCGAGCTCCGACTCGCCGCCGATCCTGCGGCCGTCGGCGAAGATCTGCGGCGCGGTGCTCGCGCCGGCGACGGCGCCAAGCACGCGCTGGCGCATCGAATCATCGAGCGGAACTTCGACGTAGGAAAGGCCCCGGCTTTCGAGCTTGCGCATCGCCCGGGCGCAGTAGGGGCAGCCGGGCTTGGACAGCACGGCGATGCGCGGCGGCGCCTTCGCGTGCGGCGCCAGGTGGCGCAGCATGGTGTCGGCGTCCGACACCGTGTAGGGATCGCCCGGCTCATCCGGCTCGACCAGCAGGTGCTCGATGCGGCCATCGCGCACCAGCATCGAGTAGCGGCGCGAGCGTCCGCCCAGGCCCTTGCCGCTCTGGTCCATCAGCAGGCCCATGGCGCGGGTGAAGTCGCCGTTGCCGTCGGCCACCATGCGCACCTCGCGGACACCCTGGTTGCGGGCCCAGGCATCCATGACGTAGGCATCGTTGACCGCGATGCAGATGATGTCGTCGACGCCGTGCCGGCGCAGCTGCGGCGCGAGCTCCTCGTAACGGGGCAGGTGCTGCGAGGAGCAGGTGGGCGTGAAGGCGCCGGGCAGGCCGAAGACGATCACCGTGCGGCCGCCGAACAGTTCGGCGGAATCGAGCATGCGGGGTTGACCGTCCTGCAGCACCTGCAAAGGGACCGTGGGGACCCTGCCGTTCTGAACCGCGGAAGACTGCCCGGCCATCGCATTGCCTCTAAGTGAATCGACCACCGACGACGCAGGCGCGCCGACGGCACCGGCCGCGGCGAGGATTACGCCTCGGCTCTCTAATGGGAGGCCTTGCGGCCGGTGAAGTTCCGGTGCGGCGCCTGCAGGAAACCGCGCCTCGAAGCGCGGTTGATCCCCGCCGGGCGGGCGCGCGGCGCGCCCGCCCGGCCCTGCTTCAGCCCTTGGCCCACTGCGCGGCCATTTCCCGGGCAAACTCGCGATAGCCGCGTGGGCGGCGGCCGAGCAGCGCTTCCAGGCGCTCCACCTCGGAGTCGAGAGCGACCGCGCCGTCGCGCTGATAGCGGCCGAACATCAGGCGCATGTCGTAGGCCAGCCAGGCGGGGCTGAAGGCGCGCATGCGCTGCTCCAGCGCGTCGAGGTCGTCGCCGACATAGCCGATGGGACGACCCAGGGCCTCGCTCCAGATGGCGACGGCGGACTCGGCATTGACCGGCTCGGGGCCGACCAGCTCATAGGTTTCGCGCGGCAGCGGTTTCGCCGCGCGCTCGCGGCGCAGCAGTTCCAGCGCGGCGGCCTCGCCGATGTCGCGCACGTCGGCCATGGAAATGCCGGGGCTGCCGATCGGCATGCCGTAGACGCCACCGCCGAGCAGCGCGTCCCTCAGGCGCTCGTCGTTCTGCATGAAGTAGGACGGACGCAGCACTGTCGCCGGCATGTCCAGCGCTTCGATCATGCGCTCGACGGTGTGCTTGGCGGTGAAGTGCGGCACCTCGGCGTACTGCCCGGCCATGAACACCGACAGGTAGACGATGCCCTTGACGCCGGCCTCGCGCGCCGCGTTGAGCGCCTGCAGGCTCTGCGACACCTCGTCGGCGGCGACCGGCACCAGCAGGAACAGCGTGCTGACCCCCTGCAAGGCCTGCCGGACCGAATCGATGTCGGACAGGTCGCCCTTCACCGCGGTGACGCCCGCGGGGAACCGCGCCTTCTCCGGCGAGCGCGTCAGCGCCCGCACCTCAACACTTTTGCCTTGCAGGTGCGCCAGCACCTGCGCACCAATGACACCCGTGCTGCCCGTGACCAGAATCGACATGGCACTTCTCCTTTCGGTTGAGGCGGTCGAACCGCCGGTGAGCGCCACGGTAGGTGTTCCGGGAATCCGCCATAAGTAGCAGGATTTGGACGTCTTGTTTCATAATTGGAACATCATGGATCTGAACGCCCTCGAAGACTTCAACCTGGTGGTGGCGCATGGCGGCTTCGGCCGGGCCAGCCGCGCCACCGGCCGGCCGAAGGCGACGCTGTCGCGACGCGTGTCCGAACTGGAGCAGAGCCTGGGCGTGCGGCTGATCGAACGCGGCGGGCACAGCCTGCGGCTCACCGGCGAGGGCCGCGGCCTGCACGAGCGCACCGGCGGCTTGCTGGCGGAGTTGAAGGAGGCCGGCGAGGCCGTGGCCTCGCAGGCGCAGGCGCCGCGCGGACCCCTGCGGGTCAGCGCGCCGGCGGTGCTGGCGCACGCCGCGCTGGCCGCCGTCGGCGCGCGCTTCGCCCTCGCCCACCCGCAGATCCAGCTGGAGATCGTGGCCGAGGACCGCAAGGTCGACCCGGTGGAGGAAGGCTACGACCTGGTGATCCGCGTCAACCCGCCGCCGGATGAGCGCCTGTCAGGCCGCATCGTGCTGTACGACCGCCTCTGGCTCGTCGCCGGTCCGCAGCTGCCGCGCCCGCGGCTGAGCAGGGATGAGGAGACGCCGGTATCGGCGATCATGTCGTGCGGCGCCCCGCCTGATGTGAAGTGGCGCATCCGCGGCAAGGACCGCGCGATCCGCACGCTGCTGCCGCAGCCGCTGCTGCGCCTGTCGACCCTGCTGATGGTGCACGAAGCGGCGCTGGCCGGAGCCGGCGCCGCGCTGCTGCCGCAGCTGCTGGTGGAAGAGGACGTGCGCGCCGGCCGCCTCGCCTGCTGGGGCAGCGACGACGGCCCGCCGGTGGAGATCTGGGCGCTTTACAGCTCGCGCCGGCTGCTCAGCCTCAAGGTCCGCGCCTTCATCGACGCGCTGGTCGAAGCGTTCCCGGACAAGCGCTTTGCCGGAGGTTGAACCGCGGCATGGCCGGGCGCTTTTCGTCCACGGGCAGCGGATCAGGCTGCGGCACGCTGAAGCACGGCATCGGCCAACCCCACTGCCGGAAGCTTGCCTCCGCATTGCCGGCGACCGTCTGATCGAGGCCTTTCTTGCGCTCGGCGGGGGCCGGGAGACCTGAGAGCTCACCTGCTCTTGCGCTTGTGGGCGGTGGCCGCCTTTGCGGGCGCATAGCGCGACATGAACATCGCCACGATCTCGGCCGCGATCTGGCGCTGTTCGTCGGGCGTGAGCTTTCCACGCCGCATCGACACCTGCGGCCACAGCCCCATGCCGGTGATGAGCGAATCCAGCAGCAGCGCGGCGAGCCCGGGACGGCAATCATGCAGGACGCCGTCGTTGTGGGCGGCGCAGACCCACTTGAGCGTTTCCACGTCCAGCTCGCCCATGCGCTGGTGCAGGTCGCGCGCCCGCTCGGACGACTGCAGCATCGACATCATCGCCACCCGGGCCAGCGCCAGCAGATTGTCGTCGCTCAGCTGCGCCAGTTTCTGCTCCACGAATTCGGTCAGCTGTTCCCGTAGCGGCCGGCCGGGCTGATAGGGCACCAGGGGTGACTCGCCGCCCGGCCAGGCCACCCGGCAGCAGTGCGCGAACAGCTCCTCCTTGCTGGGGAAGTGGTTGTAAAGCGTGCGCTTCGATACCTCGGCGGCCTCCGCCACCTTGTCCATGCTGATGCCGTCGAAGCCGTGCTGCTGAAACAGGGCGGTGGCGGCCTGGACGATCGCTTCGCGCTTGCGGTCGGTGAGTTTCTTGGGGGTTTCCATGTTGTTCATGTCTGATTTTTACACTGACCAGTTTACTTTCGTCAAAAGCAGATGTAAACTGCACCGTGTAGTTTATCTTTATCGCCGGAGGGCGCAGATGGAACACATTGATTTCCTTGAAGCACCGGGCGGCGCGGCAGGAACTGCCGTGCCGCGCACCGTGATTGGCCATGCGCTGAAGAATGCGCCCGGACAGGTCCGCAAGCTGGTGGTGACCTCGCTGTACCGTCACCACGGCGTGGCTCTGCTGGTGCTTTCGCTGTTGTCGGGCTGCGCGCACGTGCCGCACCTGTCGGAACGCGCCCAGATGAAGCAGGCCGACACCTACCGGAGCGCGGCCAGCTTCTCCGCCCCGGCCTCGGAGTGGCCGGCGAACGGCTGGTGGCAGCGCTATGGTGACGCCCAGCTCGACGGCCTGATCGACGAGGCCCTGCGCGACTCCCCTACCCTGGCCGTGGCCCAGGCGCGGCTGGCGCAGGCCGAGGGAATGCGCCAGATCGCCGGCGCCGCCCGCAAGCCGCAGATCACGGCTGGCGGTGGGGTGATGGAGGGCAAGCTCAGCAACGACTTCCTCACCCCCAAGGCGTTCCAGCCGCAGGGTGCGAACGACTACAGCGTGGCTTCGCTCGACCTGGCCTGGGAACTGGACTTCTGGGGCAAAAACCGCGCGGCCCTGGCCGCCGCGACCTCCGAGCAGAGGGCCACCGAAGTGGAAGTAGACCAGGCGCGCCTGATGCTGTCGACCTCCGTCGCCCTTTCCTATGCCGAGCTGGCGCACCTCTACGCGCGGCGCGATACGGCGCAGGGCGCGGTCCAGGTGCGCAGCCGGACCGCGGAGCTGATGCACCAGCGTAATAGCCAAGAGCTGGAAAACCTGGCCAGCGTGCGCGAGGCGGAGGCCAAGCAGGCCGCCGCGCAGGCGGAACTGCAATCCGTCGACGAGCGCATCGCGCTGCAGAAGAACGCCATTGCCGCGCTGCTCGGCGCCGGACCCGACCGCGGCCGCGCGGTCGCACGCCCCTCTGCGCACATGACCGGGGTGTTCGGCCTGCCGTCGAACCTGGCCATGGACCTGATTGGCCGGCGCCCGGACATCGTCGCCGCTCGCCTGCGCGCCGAAGCGGCAGCCCACCGCATCGATCAGCGCACCGCCGAGTTCTATCCGAGCATCAGCCTGATCGGTTCGGCCGGCTTCCTTTCCTACGGCCTCGACAACCTGCCCAAGGCGGCGTCCAGCTTCGGCGGCATCGGCCCGGCCATCTCGCTGCCGATCTTCAACACCGAGCGCCTGCAAGGTCAGCTGCGCGGCGCGCACGCCGAGTACAACGCCGCGGTGGCCAGCTACAACGGCACCCTCGTCAACGCCCTGCACGAGGTGGCGGACGTGGTGGCGAGCCGCCAGGCGCTGGACGGGCAGCTGGTCTCGCTGCAGAACTCGGTTGATTCGATGCAGCAAGCCTACCGGATGGTCGACAGCCGCTACCGCGGCGGCCTGTCCACTTATCTGGACGTGCTCACCGCCGAGGATGCCCTGCTCGGCGCGCGGCGCGAGCTCGCCGATGCGCAGTCCCGCAGCCTGAGCCTGGACGTCGCCCTGGTGCAGTCCCTCGGCGGCGGCTTCAGCGAAGCCCCCAGCCTGGCCCAGGCCCAGACGCAAACCCACACCCCCTGATCCGATTCCGCTTGAACTTGAAGGAGCAATTGCAATGAGCGCTACCACCATCGAACTGCCGGCCCCGTCCACCCATGCCCAGCCGGGCAAATCGCGGCGCCGCCTGATGCTGTTCACCGGCCTGGCCCTGGCCGTGGCCGCCGCCGGCGCGGGCTACCGCACCTACTGGGTCGAAGTCCTCTCCCGCTACGTCAGCACGGACAACGCCTATACCGAGGCCGAAACCGCGACCATCACCTCGCAGGTCGAAGGCCGCGTGGCGGAAGTCAGGGTGGTCGATTCGCAGAAGGTGTCCGCCGGCGACGTGCTGCTGGTGATCGACCCCACCGATGCCGCCCTTGCCGCGGCGCAGGCCGAAGCCGACCTGGCCCGCGCCCAGGCGCAGGAAAAAGCCGCCGAATCCGAGCTGCAGCGCGCCGCCATCGACCTCAAGCGGCGCGCCGCGCTGGCCGGTTCCGGCGCCGTCTCGGGCGACGAGCTGACCAAGGTGCGTGATGGTTCATCCGTGGCCAAGGCCAGCGTGGACGCGGCCCGCGCCGCCGTGAACCTGGCGCAGGCCCGCTACGACCGCGCGCGGGTCGACGTGGAGCGCACCGTGATTCGCGCGCCGCTGGATGGCGTCGTCGCGCGCCGCGAGGTGCAGCCGGGCCAGCGCATCCAGCCCGCCACGCCCCTGATGGCGGTGGTGCCGGTGCAGGACATCTACGTCAACGCCAACTTCAAGGAAGTGCAGCTGGAAAAAGTGCGTGAAGGCCAGCCGGTGAAGCTGGTTTCCGACCTGTACGGCAAGGACGTGGTGTTCCACGGCACGGTGGAAGGCTTCGACGGCGGCACCGGCGCCGCTTTCGCCCTGATCCCGGCGCAGAACGCCACCGGCAACTGGATCAAGGTGGTGCAGCGCCTGCCGGTGCGCATCCGCCTGCAGCCGGCGGAACTGGCGGCGCATCCGTTGCGGGTGGGGCTGTCGATGACGGCCACCGTCGATCTGGGCAAGCAAGCCAACTGATCCACTCTCGAAACCGGAGTCGCGCCATGTCCAACGAATCGCACGGAAGCCAGCCGCAGCTCAGCGGCGCCATGCTGTGGGTGGCGGCCATCGTCCTGGCCATGGCCAATTTCGTGGCCGTGCTCAACATGACCATCGCCAACGTCACCGTGCCCAATATGGCCGGTGCGCTCGGCGCCGCCAGCACCCAGGGCACCTGGGTCATCACCTCTTATGCGGTGGCCGAAGCCATCACAGTGCCGCTGACCGGCTGGCTGGCGTCGCGTTTCGGCGGCGTGCTGGTGTTCACCATCGCGGTGGAAATGTTCGGGCTGTCGTCGCTGCTGTGCGGCATGTCCGGCTCGCTGGGCATGCTGATCGGCATGCGCGTGCTGCAGGGCATTTCCGGCGGGCCGCTGATGGCGCTGTCGCAGACCCTGCTGCTGCGCATCTTCCCCAAGGAGAAATCGATGCAGGCCATGGGCCTGTGGGCGATGACCACGCTGCTGGCGCCGGTGGTGGGCCCCGTGCTGGGTGGCTGGCTATGCGACAACCACAGCTGGTCCTGGGTGTTTTTCATCAACGTGCCGATGGCGGTGGCCTTCGGTGTCATCGCCTGGGTGCTGCTGCGGCGCTCCGAGAATCCGCTGGTCAAAAGCCGCATCGACGCGGTGGGCATGGGGCTGCTGGTGGTCTGGGTGGGCGCGCTGCAGATCATGCTCGACCAGGGCAAGGACCTGGACTGGTTCTCGTCGAAGGAAATCTGCGTGCTGGCCGTGGTCGCGGTCATCGGCTTCTGCGCCTTCCTGATCTGGGAACTGACCGAGGCGCATCCGGCCGTCAACATCCGCGTATTCCGCCACCGCGGCTTCTCCTCCTGCATGGCGGTGCTGGCCCTGGCCTTCGGCGGCTTCTTCGGCGTCAACGTGCTGACGCCGCTGTGGCTGCAGTACAACATGGGCTACACCACCACCTGGGCCGGCATGGTGGTCGCCTGGGGCGGCGTGCTGTCGGTGATCTTCTCGCCGATCGCGGCCAACCTGGCGGCGCGGTTCGACGCGCGCTGGCTGATCTTCGCCGGCGTGATGTGGCTGGGCCTGGACCTGTTCTGGCGCTCGGCGGCCAACACCGACATGACCTACGCGCAGATCTGCGTGCCGCTGTTCTTCATGGGCATCGGCATGCCGATGTTCTACGTGCCGCTCACCGGCGTGGCCATGGCCTCGGTCGACGAGGAGGAGACCGCGGCGGCTTCCGGCCTGATGAACTTCGTGCGCACCATCTCCGGCGCGATCGCCACCTCGCTGGTCAACACGGTGTGGGAGGACAAGTCCAAGCACTTCCATGCCGAACTGGCCAACGTGCTCGACGGCACCCATGACCTCGCCGGCGTCATGTCCGGCCTCGGCCACTACCGCGAAACGGCGCGTGCCCTGGCCAACAGCCTGGTCGACGGCCAGAGCCTGATGCTGGCCACCAACAGCCTGATGACGGCGATCGGGGTGGTGTTCGTCGGCGCCTCTTTCCTGATCGTGCTGGCGCCCAAGCCGACGCGCACCGTCGATGCCACGTCGGTGGGCCATTGACGGCAAGGCGCACGACTCCTGACCTATGATCCAGGGACAACAGCGATGAATGCCATGGACCGCTTACCAGCGGAAGCGAACCGGAACATCATGGTCCGGCCCGGCGAACAGCTTATGGTGGTGAGCGGCGCAGGCCGCGATGTCCCAGCCATCGCCACGCCGGACGGTCGGGGACCGCCCCGCATCCGGCCTCTCCGGGCAAATCGGCTTCGCCGGGCCATTGCAATCGGATTGGCCGTTTGCCCGGCGCTCGTCAGCGCCGTCCTGGCGCAGAGCCTGGACCGCTGGGAACTGTTCGAGAGAGCCGGCTCCATCACCACCGCGATAGGGCTGCTGCTGGCCTCGCGGCGCCACATCCGATACGGCGTCCTCGAACTGGCGACCTTGCAGACCCGCAAGCCCCAATTGGATGTCGCGGAGATCACCGACGACATTCATTCCGCCAAGCTCGGGCTCGCGCTCTCGGCGTTCGGGACCATTGTCTGGGGATGGGGCGTGTATCTCGGCTGGTGGAGCTTCAGCTGCCTGTTGATCTGGGCCGTTCTCGCCGCCCGCGACAGGCATCGCGACGCTTACCGGGCGCGCATGGACCTGTTTTGCGCCCGGCTCACCGCGGCGACTTTTAGCCATGGCCGCTAGCGGGACTTCTGAAAGCGGGCCCGGCGACGCTGGCCAGCCGCTGCTGCGGCACGCCCGGCTACGCAGCGGCCGCTTGATTTCGAGCGCGCCAGATCCCACTGATACCAGGCGGTCCGGACGTCGGATCGCCCCTTCCGTCATGCCGAACCGCCATGCCAAGCAAAAGGACCTGTTCGGGCCTGCGGCCGTGCCGGGGCTGTCCTTTTTCGACGAATGCCTGAGCGCCGCGGAAGAACGGGCTTTGATCGCCCGCATCGACGGGCTGGCCCTGGCCCCGTTCCGCTTCCAGGGATGGCTGGGCAAACGGCTGACCCTGGCGTTCGGATGGAGTTATGACTTCGACCACGGCGCCTTGGCCCTGGCCGAGCCAATTCCGGACTGGCTGCTGCCCCTGCGAGACAGGGCCGCCGGGCTGACGGGCCAGGCTCCGGAGACGCTCGCCCAGGCGCTGCTGCTGCGCTATGACCCCGGCGCCGGCATCGGCTGGCATCGGGACCGCCCGGCATTCGGCACGGTGATCGGCGTTTCCCTCGGCGCGCCGGCGGTGTTGCGATTCCGGCGCCGCCGCGAGGAGGGTTTTCAGCGCGCCGCGCTCGACCTGCCGCCGCGTTCCCTGTACCACCTTGCCGGGGAAATCCGGCGCGACTGGGAACACAGCATTGCGCCGATGGCCCAGACCCGCTGGTCGATCACTTTCCGCACCCTCGCCGACCCGTCGAACGCCTCCGCCCGCCACGAAAAGGCCGGAAGCGGCGAAGGAAGCCGCGCTCGCCGTACCGGTGATTAGCGCGACGTCCGACACGCCTGGCCGGCAATGGAAGAGGACCAGACGAAGCCGGGGCGCTTGCGGCCGGCCTCGCCGCTTCAGGCGGCGCGCCGCTCCCGCTCCGGCAGCCGCTGCGGCGGCCGCGGCAGGTTGCCCACCGCCCAGGGCTCGGGACGATGCAGGTGGAAGCCCTGCACCAGGTCCACCCCCAGCTCGCGCAGACGCAGCAGCGTCTCCTCGTTCTCGACGCACTCGGCCACCGTGCGGCAGCCCTTGATCCGCGCCAGCTTGCTGACCGATTCGACGGTGGCGCTGTCGAACGGATTGTGCAGCAGCTCGCGCACGAACTGGCCGTCGATCTTGAGGTAGTCGATGTCGAGGCTGCGCAGGTAGGCGAACGAGGACATGCCGGTGCCGAAGTCGTCCAGCGCCACGGCGCAGCCGAGGTTGCGCATGTCCTGCACGAACTCGGCGGCGATGTCGAGGTTGCGGATCGCCGCGGTCTCGGTGATTTCGAAGCAGAGCATGCCCGGCATCACGTTGTACTGCAGGATCTTGTCGTAGATGAACGAGGCCAGGCTGTGCTGCCCCAGGCTCATGCCGGAGACGTTGATCGACAGCGACTCGGGCAACTCCGAGCCGAGCTCGCGGGCGCGGGCCAGCTCGGCCAGGGCCATGTCGATGACGTAGCGGTCGACCATCGGCATCATGCGCAGGCGCTCGGCCGCGGCGATCAGCATGCCGGGCGGCATCACCCCGCCGTCCTGGTCGAGCACGCGCAGCAGCACCTCGTAGCGCCGGCCCAGTTCCGGCGCCTCGACCGGGGCGATGCGCTGCAGGTACAGGATCAGGCGGTTCTGGGTGATGGAGTCGGCGATGCGCGTGCCCCAGGCCACCTCGTCGCGGTGCCGGCGCACGCCCTGGTCGTCGGGGCGGAAGATCTCGACGTGGCCACGGCCCTTCTCGGCCGCCATGTGGCAGGCCATCGCCGCGCCGCCGACCAGCTCGCCGATGCCCTCGCCGCCGCTGCGCGTGCGGTGCATCAGGCCGGCGTTGATCTGCAGCGGGCCAGGATGGCCGCCGAAGTCGAAGCGGTAGGCGTCGGCGTCGCGCATCAGGCGCTGCGCGAACTGCTCGGCCATCTCGGCGCCGATGTCGCACAGCAGGATCGCGAACTCGGTGGTGCCGATGCGCGCCAGCAGGCCGAGATTGCGGGTCTTCTGGCGCAGCAGCTCGGCGGTCTCGTGCAGCAGCTTGTCGCCGATGGCGCCGCCGTAGCTGTCGTTGATCAGCTTGAACTGGTCCAGCTCCAGGTGCAGCAGGGCGAAGCCGCGGTGGCCCGGGCCGGCCTCGGCCAGGCGCTCGGCGGCGAGCTTCTCGAACTCGGCCCGGTTGAGCAGGCCGGTGACGCGGTCGTGGCTGGCGCGGTAGCTCAGCTCCGACAGCAGGCGGCGGGTGCGGCTGCGGTCGTGGTAGATGGCATAGGTGCCGGCGACCTGGCCGTTGAGCAGCACCGGGTAGCTGAAGGCGGACACGTGGACCTCGCTGCCGTCCTTGCGGCGGCGCACGGTTTCCAGGCGTTCGGTGCCGCCGCTAACCGCCAGGGCCGACAGCGCCGCGGCTTCGGCCTCGCGTTCGGCCGGCACCACCAGGTCGTTGATCGGGCGGCGCAGCGCCTCCTCGCGGCTGAACAGGAACAGGCGCTCGAACGCCGGGTTGACATCGACGATCAGGTCGTTGCGGTCGAGCAGGGCGATGGCGTCGGGCGAGCCGAGGAACAGCTGGCGGAAATGCGCGCTCTGCTCGTCGGCCTTGTCCACCAGCTCGTGCAGGGTGCTGGTGTCGTAGGCCATCACCAGGGACAGCCGGCGTCCCTCGTGGCTGAAGTCCTGGTAATGCAGGTCGACCCGCAGCAGGCTGCCGTCGCGGCGCAGATGGCGCCATCCGCTGGAGCGGCGCAGGCCGGCCGACAGGAGCCCGGCCGCCGCCGTTTCGGCCGCGTGGCGCGGGGCGTCGTCCGGGTGGACCAGGGAAGCGGGGAGCTGGTCGAGGAATTCGTGGCGGCTGTAGCCGTAGGCCAGCAGCGCCGCCTGGTTCACGTCCAGGATGCGGCCGGTGGCCGGCTCGACCAGCCACATCGGCATCGGGTGCTGCTGGAACAGCAGCGGCAGGCCGCCGTCCGGCAAGGTGTAAATAGCCCTTTCAACCTCGCCCGCGCGAGGCGTCTGCGGCTCATGCATGAGTCGGAATCCGCCTTCCATCTTGGTCTTGCTTGAGTGCCAGGCCAGCATGCCGGTTGCGCCAGACGGCGCATGCCCTGGTTGCTCCGGAGCCTGGTTCGAATTTGCGACAAGGATCGCAGATTCGGTTTGACTGCGCGCGTCAATGGGCTGGATTTGCCACAGCTTTACGTTCGGCGGGATCGGCGGTGGTAATTAGGGTTGCCGGCGGCCGGCAGCGGGATCACTCTAAAATGACGCCTGATCCCTACCCCGCGGCCGGGCTCGTCCCGCCGACCTGCCACCCTTGGAACATTCCACCACAGCCGACCGCTGGCGCTTCTCCGTTGCGCCCATGATGGACTGGATTGGACTGTTTCTAAGCTGCTGATTTCCTTATTCACTTCGGTTACCCTTGAAGTCGCGTCGCACTTTTGTCGCCCCAAAATCTTAGGCGGCATTCATTTTCTGCCACTCCCGCACCGCGGCCTCCCGCTGCTCGTCGATGTGCTTTGCCAAGTCGGCGGCGCTGATTAGCCAGGGCGACTTCTGAGATCCGCCGCGAAACGCGGGTACCGGTAACCGCTGCAACGACGCCCTGCGGCACGCTTCCTTGAGCTCGAGGCCGAAGTACTTGCTGCAGACTTTCTCCAGCGGGATATCGGCCGTGTTGAACTCGGCCATGAGCGCAAAAAATGTAGTGACGGCACGCGATTCCATGGCCATTAGTCGAACCTCTGCCTGCCTGCCTTCAGCAAGCGCTTCGTCATGGAGACGACAAAGTAGGCGGTCTTGGCGCGTGCGCCGTCGTGCTGCATGTATTGGCCGGCGGCGAGCTCCGGGCCGGTCCAGGGATACATGCGCAGGGTGACCAGGTCGGTGCGGTTCATGTCCGGCACCCCCGCAGGAGTATGCTTGCGGCAGAACGAGGAGGAGACCTCACCGTGGATCGACCCAGGATTACTCACAATCAACTGTTCAAAGCTATTGCTCTGGTGATGAAGTATCACGACTGCGAGTCGTGCGGTTTTCAAATCGAAGCTGGACCACCGACGGGCCAAAGCACGCCCAACTGGCGGTTCGCGGCCACGAATCCGCTCAACTGCAGCGAGCAATGTCTCAACTTCCGGGAAGGGGCGCGACTTGAGATGACGAAATACGACGTAGCCTGGGACCAAGAGCCAAACTACGGCATCCCATCCGACCAGTTGAACGAGGCACGCGAGCGCCTTGCGGAAGACGGATACAAGTTCGATGAATTCATCCTCCATCGCACTGAGCGGGGAGTGATGGCTATCCGTGGGCCATACCGCGATCACTACGAGACCCATGAGAAGTTTTGGGTTCGCGAGTTCAGCTTGGCTCTTCGCCGGGGAATGTTCGGCAGCCCGTAGCATTACGCTGCCTCCTCGAGATCGAGCGGCGCATGCGTGTCGTTCGCCGGCGGCCAGCTGGATGCGCTGTGGCTTCACTGCCGCGGCTCCGGGAAGCCGTTGTGCTCGACGCCATCGAGTAGACGCCCGGCTGCCTTCTTACCCACGCGCCTTAACCATTGCCCCTCACGCCGATCCGACATGCCGGCGAACGCCGCGCGTTCATTGACGAGCTCGATTACGCCAGGCGTGCCATCGCGCGCGCCATCAGCAATCGGATAAATCTCGCCTGGCGCCCATTCCCCCCACTGCTTGAAAAGAAAGGGCACGCCGGCGCCGGCGCACTGATCGCGCAGGCTGCGGAACCAATCGGGATGCGACGGCCGAGCGCGTCGACCGCTCTCGCCGCCGGCGATGAGCCAGTCAATCCCCGCCAGATCGAGTTGGCCGAGTTCCTCCAGCAATGGCTCGGCGCTGATGAAGCGCACCGCCGCGGGCACCTGGCGGAGCAGCGGCACGAATTCGTCGTAGGACTTGCGCCGGCCGGCGCTCACGCCCAGCCACACGTTGGGCAGAGGCCAGTCGTTGACCGCGCGACGTTTCGGGTGGTGGTAGCCCAGCTGGCCCTTCGCCGCCTCGTGGATCCACTGGGCCCGTCGTGACCTCATGTATTCCAGCATCCGGGCGGGACGCTTGGTGAGCACCTGGAAGCAATGCTGGTGCGCCATCGCCATCATGCCGAAGACCTTGTCGACGTACTCGAAGGTGACCTGGTCGTGAAACAGGTCCGACATCGAGTCGACGAAAATGAGGCGCGGCGCGCTCCAGTTGATCACTTGCTCCAGCTTTTCCGGAACGGCGCGCACGATGCCATTCCATTCGCCGCGGCCGGCGAGCTCACGCGTCAGGCCTTCATAGGGCTGACCGGCACCGCTGAAGCGGTGCGCGATCTCCATGGCGTAGCAGTTCAGGCATTCGTCGTTGACCTTGCTGCAGCCACGTGTCGGGTTCCAGGTGGCGTCGGTCCATTCGATCGAGGACTTGTCAC
>DASRFD010000137.1:0-37086 GCA_035651715.1 Nevskia sp. | reverse complement strand
TCGACGTGGCCCTGGTAGACGAAGCCGGTGTCGCCCTCGGCGCAGGACACGGTCACTTCGGCGCCGTCGCGCAGCCGCTCGGTCGCGTCGCCGGTGCCGACCACCGCCGGGATGCCCAGCTCGCGCGCGTTGATCGCGGCGTGGCAGGTGCGGCCGCCGCGGTTGGTGACGATGGCGCTGGCGCGTTTCATGATCGGCTCCCAGTCGGGATCGGTCATGTCGGTGACCAGCACGTCGCCAGGCTGCACCCGCGCCATCTCCTCCAGCGAGCGGAGGTTGCGCACTTTGCCGGCGCCGATCTTCTGGCCGATGGCGCGCCCTTCCGCCAGCACCTCGCTGCGGCCCTTGAGCTTGTAGCGGCGCAGGGTGTTGCCGGCGGCGCGCGACTTCACCGTCTCGGGGCGCGCCTGCAGGATGTAGATCCTGCCGTCGCTGCCGTCCTTGCCCCATTCGATGTCCATCGGCCGGCCGTAGTGGGCCTCGATGGTCATGGCCTGGCGGCCCAGCTCCTCGACGTCGGCGTCGTTCAGCGAGAACTTGCGGCGGTCGGCCTCGGCCACCGGCACGAACTCCACCGCCTTGCCGTGGCCGGAGGCGTCGGCATAGACCATCTTCTTGGCCTTCTCGCCGAGGCCGCGCTTGAGGATGGCGGGCCGCTGGGCCTTCAGGCCGGGCTTGTAGACGTAGAACTCGTCCGGGTTCACCGCGCCCTGCACCACCGCCTCGCCGAGGCCGTAGGACGAGGTGATGAACACCGCGTCGCGGAAGCCGGACTCGGTGTCCATGGTGAACATCACGCCGCTGCTGCCGATGTCCGAGCGCACCATGCGCTGCACGCCGGCCGACAGCGCCACCTTGGCGTGGTCGAAGCCCTGGTGCACGCGGTAGGCGATGGCACGGTCGTTGAACAGCGAGGCGAACACCTCCTTGACCTTGTGCAGCACGTCCTCGATGCCGCGCACGTTGAGGAAGGTTTCCTGCTGGCCGGCGAAGGAAGCGTCCGGCAGGTCCTCGGCGGTGGCGGAGGAGCGCACGGCGACCGAAATCTCCACGCCGGCCTGGTCGAGCAGCTGCTGGTAGGCGGTGCGGATCTCCTGCTCCAGCGCGGCCGGAAACGGCGCCTTCACCACCGCCTCGCGGATCTGCTTGCCGGTCCGGGCCAGGGCCTGCACGTCGTCCACGTCCAGGGCCGAGAGCTGGGCATTGATGCGGTCGGCCAGGCCCTCGTGGGCCAGGAACTCACGGTAGGCCGCCGCGGTGGTGGCAAAGCCGTCCGGCACGCTCACGCCGGCCTTGCTCAGGTGCTGGATCATCTCGCCCAGCGAGGAATTCTTGCCTCCGACCAGCTCGACATCGTGCATGCCCAGCTGCTTGAACCAGAGGACCGTCGGGGTACCCATGCTTGCTTCCTTCGTCATTCGTTGATGCCGGCGCGGGCCCGTCGCCGGGCCCTGGGGGCGGGGCGGCGGGTTCGCGGGGTTGTTGCGCGACTCGTCCAGGGCCGATGATAGGGGGCGGGGCCCGCCGCGGCGGGACCGGATCGCCGGACCCGCCCATGATACCAAGGCAACCTGGCGCGGGTCCCGTCCGGATGGCGGATGCGGCCGCAGACGCCCGGTTCCGATACTCGAGCACATGAGCAAGCAAAAGACCGTTTTCTTCGTTTCCGACGGCACCGGCATCACCGCCGAAACCCTGGGCGCCACCCTGTTGACCCAGTTCGAAGGGCTTGAGTTCGCCAAGACCACGCTGCCTTTCATCAATACCCCGGAAAAGGCGCGGGTCACGGTGGAGTACATCAACCACCTCGCCGCCAGCGGCGGCGAACGGCCGATGGTGTTCAGCACCACCGTCAACGAGGAGGTGCGCGGCATCCTGCGCGGCGCCAAGGCGCTGTTCCTGGACCTGTTCGACACCTATATCGCGCCGATCGAGGCGGAGCTGGCGCAGAAGTCCACCCACGCCCAGGGCCGCGCCCACGGCATGGCCGACTCCTCGCGCTACCACGCGCGCATCGACGCCATGAACTACGCCATGGAGCACGACGACGGCCAGAGCACGCGCAGCCTGGAGCGGGCCGACGTGATCCTGGTGGCGCCCTCGCGTTGCGGCAAGACCCCGACCACGCTGTACCTGGCGCTGCAGCACGCCATCTTCGCCACCAACTTCCCGCTGACCGAGGACGACCTGGAGCATCTGCGCCTGCCCAAGCCCCTGGTCGGGCACGAGGCCAAGCTGTTCGGCCTGACCTCGGATCCGGAGCGCCTGTCGCAGGTGCGCAGCGAGCGCCGTCCCGGCTCGAAGTACGCCTCGCTGGCGCAGTGCGCCTACGAACTGCGCCAGGTCGAGCAGCTGTACCGCCGCCGCAACGTGCCCTTCGTCAACTCGGCGAACATGTCGATCGAGGAGATCGCCGCCACCGTGATCCAGGAAAAGGGGCTGCGCCGCTGAGCCGCGGTCACGCCCGCGTCATCAGGGCGTAAGAGAGCCGGCCCAGACTCCGTGCAACGCATCGCACCACGGACCAACGGCCCAGGGAAGGGCACTTGGCCGCCGCGCCGTCCGTCCGCTCCGCCTTCCCCGACTACCCCCAACGGGTGATTCCCGCCGCCGCGCAGGCGTTAAACTGCTGGCCAGCAGCCACCCCGGCCGGGCCGGCTGCGCCCGTCCGGAAGGCCCGCGCGGCCGTTCCGTCCGAGATGCCGGCCGCCGGCCGGCGCGCTCAAAAAGCACGCAGACATTCGGGACTTCCATGATTCAGACTGATGTGGTGATCGTCGGCGCGGGCCCCTGCGGCCTGTTCCAGGTATTCGAACTGGGCCTGCTCGACATGCGCGCGCATGTCATCGACGCCCTGCCCATCATCGGCGGCCAGTGCGCCGAGCTGTATCCGGACAAGCCCATCTATGACATTCCCGGCTTTCCCACCGTCGGCGCGCTGGAGCTGGTCGAGCGCCTGACGCAGCAGATCAAGCCGTTCTCGCCCACCTTCCACCTCGGCCAGCAGGTGCAGGAAGTGAAGAAGCAGGACGACGGCAGCTTCCGCGTCGTCACCTCCGCCGGCACCGAGTTCCAGGCCAGGGCGGTGATCATCGCCGGCGGCGTCGGCGCGTTCCAGCCGGTGCTGCTGCGCCTGGAGGGCATCGAGAAATACGACGACAAGCAGCTGTTCTACCGCGTCAAGGACCCGAGCCTGCACCACGGCAAGAAGGTGGTGGTCTGCGGCGGCGGCGATTCGGCGCTGGACTGGGCCCTCAACCTGGTCGGCAAGGCCGCCTCGGTGACGCTGGTGCACCGCTCGGCCCAGTTCAAGGCCGCCCCGGCCTCGGTCGGCAAGTTCAAGGAACTGTGCGACGCCGGTCAGGCGAAGATGATCCTCGGCACCGCCCTGGGCTACGGCGAGACCGACGGCCGCCTCACCTCGCTCAACGTCACCGGCATCGACCAGGCCAAGCATGTCATCGAGACCGACCACATCCTGGCCTTCTACGGCCTCAGCCCCAAGCTCGGCCCGATCGCCGAATGGGGCCTGAACCTGAACAAGCACCAGATCGAGGTCGACACCGAGAAATTCCAGACCTCGACGCCGGGCATCTACGCGGTGGGCGACATCAACTACTACCCGGGCAAGAAGAAGCTGATCCTCTCCGGCTTCCACGAGGGCGCGCTGGCGGCCTTCGCCATCAAGCACCAGCTGTTCCCGAACGAGAAGGTGCACCTGCAGTACACCACCACCAGTCCGGCGGTGCACAAGAAACTCGGCGTGCCCGATTGAGGTCCAACAGGGGCAAAATCGGCCTCCGCGGCGGCCGCGGGCGCACCGGGGGCCGAGCTGCGGCATAATTCAGGTGTCGGGTCCCCCGAACAAAGCCCGTCGCCAACGACCATGGAGGCTGTCCGATGAAGCCGAGCAACCGCATTGCCCTGATGTTCTCCCTGAGCACCGCGCTGCTGTGCGGCGCCGCGCTCGCCCAGGATCCGGCCACCACCACCGCGCCCGCGGCCGCTCCGGCCGCCCCCGCTCCGATGGCCAAGCACCACCATCACCACGGCAGCAAGGCGGTGCACGGCGTGAAGTACGACAAGTGCCTGAAGGAAAACCTAGCGGACGCGCAGTACTACTGCAGCGCCCATCCGGACGGCTGCCAGGCCGAGAAGGACGGCGCCGCCGCGCAGTGCCGCAGCGAGGCTCGCGGCGAGCGGCAGAAAGGCTGAAGCAGTTGTCAGTGATCCGTCGTTAATTACTGTCAGCTGTCGGTTGCGAGACGCCTGCGTCGGCCGACGCAGGCGTTTTGCTGTGGACCGGCAAGCCGCAACCGGCCACGGCGTTACGTCACCACATCCGGCGCCTTGCGCCCGGTCAGCTCGGCGATGCGCGTGACCTGCTCGGCGACGCCGGCCAGGCCGGCCAGGGCTTCGCCGGCGCCCCAGTCCAGCGCGCTCTCGGCCCTCTCGTAGCGCTCCAGGTAGAGCCGCAGGGTGGCGCCCTCGGTGCCGGTGCCGGACAGGCGCAGCACGATGCGCGCGGCGTCGCCGAATACCACGCGCAGTCCCTGGCTGACCGCGATGCTGCCGTCGACCGGATCCTGGTAGCTGAACTCGTCGGCCTGGCTCACCGTCCAGTCGCCGAACTTCCGGCCCGGCAGGTGCGCGGTGGCGTCGGCCAGCGCCTGCATCACGGTGGTGGCGACGGTGCCGGACAGGCCCTCGTAGTCGTGGCGCGCGAAGTAGTGCCGGCCGAAGCGCCGCCAGTGCTGGGCCGCAATCTCCCGCACCGACTGGCCGCTGTAGGCGAGCACGTTGAGCCAGGCCAGGACCGCCCACAGGCCGTCCTTCTCGCGCGCGTGCGAAGAGGAGGTGCCGAAGCTCTCCTCGCCGCACAGGGTGAGGCGCCCGGCATCGAGCAGGTTGGCGAAGAACTTCCAGCCGGTCGGGGTCTCGTGGCATTCGACGCCCAGGGCCCGGGCCACCTGGTCCACCGCGCGGCAGGTGGGCATCGAGCGCGCCAGCCCCTTGAGGCCGCCGCGGTAGCCCGGCAGCTTGTCCAGGTGCGCCGCCAGCATCGCCAGCGAGTCGCCGGGGGAGATGAAGATGCCGCGGCCGAGGATCATGTTGCGGTCGCCGTCGCCGTCGCTGGCCGCGGCCAGGTCGGGCGCGCCGGGGCCGTGCACCAGATCCACCAGGTGCCTGGCGTAGATCAGGTTGGGATCGGGGTGGCCGCCGCCGAAGTCCTCCAGCGGGCAGGCGTTCATCACCGAGCCCGGCACCGCGCCGAGCTGCTCGACCAGGATGCGCTGCGCGTAGGGACCCGTTACCGCGTGCATGGCGTCGAAGCGGAGGGTGCCGCCCTTCTTGATCCAGTCGCGGATGCGGTCGAAGTCGAACAGGGTCTGCATCAGCGCGGCGTAGTCGTCGACGCAGTCGACCACCTCGATCTCCATCTCCTCCAGCTTCTGCGCGCCGCGGCGGTCGAGGTCGAAGTTGGCGCCGTCGGCGATGCGGTAGCGCTGGATGGTCTTGCTGTGCTCGTAGATGCGGGCGGTGAGGCCTTCCGGGGCCTGGCCGCCGCCGGCGATGTTGAACTTGATGCCGAAGTCCCCGTCCGGCCCGGCCGGGTTGTGGCTGGCGGTGAACAGGAAGCCGCCGCCGGCCTTGTGCAGCCGGATCAGGTGCGAGGCGGCGGGAGTGGAGAGCAGGCCGCCCTGGCCGACGATGACCTTGGCCACGCCGTTGGCGGCGGCCATGGCGATGGCGGTGTAGATCGCGTCGCGGTTGTAAAAGCGGCCATCGCCCCCAATGATCAGGGTCTTGCCGCGCAGACCGGTCTCGACATCGAAAATAGACTGCAAAAAATTCTCGAGATAATGCGGCTGCTGGAACACGGCAACCTTCTTGCGTAGTCCAGCAGTGCCGGATTTCTGGTCCGAGTAAGGCTTGGTCTGTAGTTCGCGGATTGGCATGGTTTTTCTCTTGACCGCGCGCGTTGTCGCGCCATTGAACCGTATCTTATATTTCGTTCATGCAACTCGACACCACATATGCCGGACGCTGCCCCTGCTGCGGGCGGCCGCGGCGCATCGCGCACCTGCTGGACATGTACGAGCGCAACTACGTCCTGCTCGAGCGTCTGATTCCCGAGCTGGAGCTGCCCTACGAGCGCGCGGTGTCGCGCAGCGCCACCGACCTGCCTCTGATCCTCACGACGGTGGAGCGGGCGCCGTATACCTCAGAGCTTCGCTTGACCTACGAGTTCAACGGCCCCGAGGGCAAGCGCCTGGAGCCGGACATGTGGATCAAGGTCTACCGCGATGCCCGCGTCGCCGAGGCCCTGCACTGCGGCAAGCGCCTGCCCTGGCTCGCCGCCGACGAGGGCGACCCGGAGGCGGGGAAGTTCCTGCATGACCAGTGGGCGCGCAATCACATGCTGGGCAAGTGGCTGGAGTACCTGCTCGAGCACGGGCATGGGTTCAGCATCGCGGCGCGGCCGCGGACGAAGCTGGCCGGCCTGCCCTGATTGACGGATGGTCCAAAAGCCCGCTGGGCGCTGAACACCGGCGCCGCGCACCTGCGGCCGGATGGCAGGTCAGGCCGGCGCCGGCATCGGGTCGTCGCCCCGGCGCGAAGCCTCAGCCATGCAGCGGCTGCATGCCGCCGCTGAACTCCCGGCCCTGCTTGCGCGTCCGCTTGTCCTGGTACATCGCACGGTCCGCCGCCTCGGCCGCGCCGGGCAGGCTGCCGTGCGTGCTGCGCAGCGCATAGCCGATCGAGGCCGACACCCCCACCGCCTGGAGCGCGCGACGCAGCCGCTCCTCCACCGCCGGCACCACCTCGGGCACGAGTTCGGTGGCGAGGAAGGCGTATTCGTCGCCGCCGACCCGCGCCACCACGTCGCGGCGGCGCACGCAGCCACGCAAGGCCTGGGCGGCGCGCTGCAGGAAGGCGTCGCCGGCGGCATGGCCCTCGCGGTCGTTGATGGCCTTGAGGCCGTCGAGGTCGATGATGAAGACGCCGGCGTCGAGGTTCTCGCGCTGGCTGCGCTGCTCCTCGATCAGCAGGCACTGCTCCCAGCCGCGGCGGTTGTAGAGCAGGGTCAGGGCGTCGGTGGCGGCCTCGCGGCGCGCCTGCTCCTCGCGCAGGGCGAGCTGGTGCCGCTGCTCCACGTACAGGCGCATGATCAGCTCGGCGTTGCGGATCAGCAGCACGATGAACACCATTACCGAGGCGGCCACGGTGATGGCCACGCCCAGCGACAGGTCGATGTAGCCCTGGCGGATGGCCCAGACCTGCAGGTAGCCGAACAGCACCGGCACCAGCACCGCCGCCAGCAGCAGGCGCCGGCTGGCGAGCCCGCCATCGGGCTGGGCCGAGAGCAGGCTGGCGAGGCCGCGACCGGGATGCAGGCTCTGCAACCCGGCGGCGAGCAGGGTCATGCTCAGCGCCGCCAGCGGCGGCATGCCGAAGCGCACCCCGGCCTCGGGCTGGCCGAGGCGGTCGAAATCGAAGACGAAGCTGAGCAGGGCCGCCGCGGGCAGGAACAGGCAGGCGGCGGCGGCGACATCGGCCAGGTCGAAGCGGTCGCGGCGGCGGCCGAAATAGAGCCAGGCGGCCACGCCGAACAGCACGAAGCTCAGCGCGGTTTGCGGCGAGGGCCGGCCGTCGTAATCCAGCGCGGCGGCGCGCACGCGGCTGGCGTACAGCAGGTTGCCGATGCTGCTCTCGGAACCCAGCGCATATTCGACCATGACCACCGCGCCGACGGCGGCCAGCAGCACCGCCAACAGGCGCCCGCCGCGCCGCAGCAGCATCGACTGGCGGTTGGCGCAGGCGGCGCAGGCCAGCAGGATCACGGCGGAGGCGCACAGGCACAGGGCGGTGAGCGGCACTTCGGCCGGCTGGCTCGGCACCACCTGGATCAGCCACGCCCAGCCCAGGCGCCAGGCGCCGAGCAAGGCGCAGCCGGCAGCCGCCGCGAACAGCGCGCAAGCCAGGGCAAACCTGGGCAAGACTACGCGCAAACCGGAACCCTCCATTCCATGGGACCCACCTTCCCTGCCGCCCAAGTCTAGCTCCGGAGCCGTCATGACGGGAAGCCTAGGCTGGCACCGCACGCCGCCCGGACCCGGGCGGGACGAACGGTAGCCCGGAAGCGCTCAAGGCACATGCAGGTCTTCGATGCCGACCCCGGGGCGCTCGGCCAGGCGCTGGCGGAACCAGGTAAACGCCGCGGCGGCCTGGGCGGCGGGCCCCTTGATGCCGAATTCGATGTGGCGCGGGCGGCTGCCGTCGCCGCGGTACGGCAGGCTCGACAGCTTCACCCCCGGAAATTCGCGCAGGGTGGCCTCCATCAGGTCCAGCAGGTCGCCCTCGGCGCTGGAACCGAGGGCGCGCAGGGAATACTCCAGCGGCGGATCGCGGCGCTGCAGGCCGCGCAGGGGGCCGTCGAGGACCCATTGCAGCATCGGCCAGGCCATCTCCGGGAAGCCGGGCACGAAATAGCAGCGGCCGATCGAGAAGCCGGCGACGCGGTTGACCGGGTTGGGAATCAGGCCGGCGCCCTGCGGGAAGTGCGCCATCAGCACGCGGTTGGGACGGGCGCGCTCGCCGTACTCGGCCTCGATCAGCGCCACGGCTTCCGGGTGCGGCAGCAGCGGCACGCCGAAGGCCCGCGCCGCCGCCTGGCGGGTGCAATCGTCGGGCGTGGCGCCGATGCCGCCGCAGGACAGCACGGTGTCGCCGCGCGCCCGCGCCGCGGCGATGGCCTCCGCGATCTGCGCCTCGTCGTCGCCGAGGAATTGCGCCCAGCCCAGTGCCATGCCGCGGGCCGCGAGCAGGCCGACGACGTGCGGCAGGTGCTTGTCGGCGCGCTTGCCGGACAGCAGCTCGTCGCCGATGACCAGCAGGCCGATGCCGGCAGGCGGCGGCGGAAGCCCTGTGGACGTCATGCGCTGAAGCGTTGGCGGTTATCGGTTGCCGGCAACGGCGGTGCGGCTCCCCGGCTGCCGACCGGCAACCGGCAACGGGCCGCCGACCACCGCTCCTTCACTCCACCACCCAGCCGTACTTCTCGACCGCGTTGAAGATGTCGGTCTCGGTGACGATGCCGATGACCTCCTTGCCCTGCGCCACGGTGAAGCGGCTGAGGTTGCTGTCGGAGATGCGGCCGGCGGCCTCGCGGATGCTCATCTCCGCCGGCACCGACACCACGGGACGGGTGGCGATCTCGTGGACCTTGGTGGTGGCGGGGTTCTTGCCGCCGCCGCGCACGATCTTGGCGACGATGTCGCGGCGGGTGAGGATGCCCCACTCGCCCTTGGCATCCGGCTCCACCACCACCGAGCTGATGTTGTTGTCGGTCATCACATGCATCGCCTGCTCCACCGTCTCGTCGCCGCGCACGGTGATCAGCGCGCGGGTCATCAGGTCGCCGACGGTGTGCGGCACGCGGCCGGTCTCCAGCATCTCCTCCATCGGCTGCAGCAGGCGGCGGATCTCGCGCTGCTTGCGCTCCTTGGCCAGCTGCTCCTTCTGCGCGCGGCGCTTGGCGTCGATGTCGACACCGCCGCGGATGCGCTCGATCAGGGCGTCGGCAAAGGCACTGGTGCTGACCTCGGTGGCGCCGTCGATCTGGCGGGCGAAGTCGTAGGTGACGATGCCGTCGCTGACCACTTCCGGATAGACCAGGGTGATCAGGTCGGCGGCCTCCTTCCAGCCCATGTACTCCAGCATCATCACGCCGGAGAACAGCAGCGAGCCGGGATTGACCTTGTTCTGGTTGGCGTACTTGGGCGCGGTGCCGTGGGTCGCCTCGAACACCGCGACGTGGTCGGCGATGTTGGCGCCGGGCGCGATGCCGACGCCGCCGACTTCGGCGGCGATGGCGTCGGACAGGTAGTCGCCGTTGAGGTTGGTGGTGGCGATGACGTCGAATTCCTCGGGCCGCAGCAGCATCATCTGGAACATGATGTCGGCGATGCGGTCCTTGATGACGATCTTGCCCTCGGGCAGCTTGCCCTTGAACTCGCCGTAGAGCTGCTCCTCGGTGATGGTGACCTGGCCGAACTCGGTGCGGGCGACCTCGTAGCCCCAGTTGCGGAAGGCGCCTTCGGTGAATTTCTGGATGTTGCCCTTGTGCACCAGGGTCACCGACTCGCGGCCGTTGTCGATGGCGTACTGGATCGCCTTGCGCACCAGGCGCTTGCTGCCGAACTCGGACACCGGCTTGATGCCGATGCCGGCGCCCTCGAAGAACTTGGCCTTCATCTCCTTGCGCAGGAATTCCGCCACCTTGGCGTTCTCCGGCGTGCCGGTCTTGTACTCGATGCCGGCGTAGACGTCCTCGGTGTTCTCGCGGAACAGCACGATGTCCACCTTGTCCGGCCGCTTCAGCGGGCTCGGCACGCCGGCGTAGTGGCGCACCGGGCGCACGCAGGCGTAAAGGTCGAGGTCCTGGCGCAGCGCCACGTTGAGGCTGCGGAAGCCGCCGCCGACCGGCGTGGTCAGCGGACCCTTGATCGACACCACCAGTTCCTGCAGCACCTTCAGCGTCTCGTCCGGGCAGTAGTTGCCGTCGTAGAGGCCGGCAGCCTTTTCGCCGAGGAAGGTCTCGCACCAGTGAATGCGGCGCTTGCCGCCGTAGGCCTTGTCCACCGCCGCGTCCCAGATGCGCAGGCAGGCCTTGGTGATGTCCGGCCCGATGCCGTCGCCCTCGACATAGCCGACGATCGGCTGCTCCGGCACATGCAGCTTGCCGTTGCGGACCGTGATCTTCTCGCCGGTGGTGGGGATCTTGATGTGGCGGTACGCGGTGCTCATGGGGAATCCTTCTCCTCGGCCTTGCGCCGACGTTATCTGGGGTCCTTGATCGAACCATTCTAGCACCGCCCCAGGAGGCCTCCGGTCCACCTGCATGGCCTGCCGCGGCCGGTCCTTTTCACGCAGGGCCGGGCGCGGGGAGCACCGCGTACCGCATCGGGCGAGGGACAACAGCGCGGCGGGACTGTGCATGGAATGGAACCGCGACCGCCACGTCGCCCGGCCGCCGCAAACGGCGTAGGCTAGGAGCCGGAAGCGGCCCTGCAGGGAGCGTCGTCGATGAAAACCCCAACCGCCCTGGTACCGGTGGCGCACGGATCGGAAAGCCTGGAAACGGTGACGATCGTCAACGTGCTGCGCCGCGCCGAAGTGGAAGTGACGCTGGCCAGCATCGAATCGGAACTGGCCGTCAGCGGCACCCGCGGCGTGCGCCTGCACGCCGACAAGCGCCTGCTCGATACGCTCGGCCACAAGTACAACCTGATCGTCCTGCCCGGCGGCGAGAAAGGCGCCGAGGCTCTCGGCCGCAACATGCCGCTGGTGGAGATGCTGCACCAGCAGAACGACGCGCAGCACTGGCTCGCCGCGATCTGCGCCGCCCCCGCCCTGACCCTGGCGCCGCAGCACCTGCTCGACGGGCGCGAGGCCACCTGCTATCCGGCCCTCAAGGCAAAACTGCCGCGCTGGGTGAACAAGCCGGTGGTAGTCGACGGCCATTTCATCACCAGCCAGGGACCGGCCACGGCAATGGCCTTCGCGCTCCGGCTGGTGGAGCTGCTGGCGGGGCCGGCGAAAAGCAAGGAAGTGGCGGGCGCCTTGCTGGCGCCGTAGCCGGCTTCAAGCCGGCAGCGCGGTCGCCCGGCACACGACGCGGCGCAAACAAAATCGCCCGCATCTGCGGGCGATTTTGGTGCAGCGGGCGGGAATCAGGCGGCCTGCTTCTTGCCCACCGCTTCTTCCAGCATCTTCTTCAGCTCGCCGGACTGGAACAGGTCCAGGGTGATGTCGCAGCCGCCGACCAGCTCGCCCTTGACATAGAGCTGCGGGAAGGTCGGCCAGTTGGCGAACTTCGGCAGGGTGCGGTAGACCTCTTCGTCTTCATAGATGTTGACGTAGGCGTACTCCACGCCGCAGGCATTCAGCGCCTGCACCGCGCGCGCGGAGAAGCCGCACTGCGGAAAATCGGGCGAACCCTTCATGTAGAGGATGATCGGGTTCTCGGAGACCTGCTGCTTGATCCGTTCAAGGACGTCCATCGTGTTACTCACTCGACACTGCGGGGCGGGACAACTGCAAGGCGTATTTTACCACCTCGGGAGCGGCCCGGCGGGGACCGGGAAATAATTACAGGGCCTAAGCTGAGGCGCGGAAGAAAGTTTTCAAGGGCCGCCCGGCGCCGGAACCTTGCCCGGCGGGGTCGGTCCACTGTTCTGCGGTATTGAATTTAGCGGACCCCTGCCCTAAGGTGTGCGGCGGACGAAACCGAACCCCCCACGTTCAAGATAGAGGACGTCATGGCCTTTACCCTCCCCGAACTGCCCTACGCACGCGAAGCGCTCGAGCCGCACATGTCGCGCGAGACGCTGGAATACCACTACGGCAAGCACCACAAGACCTATGTCGACACGGCCAACAAGCTGATCGCCGGCACCGAGTTCGAGAATGCCTCGCTGGAAGACGCGGTCAAGAAGTCCTCGGGCAAGCTGTTCAACAACGTGGCCCAGATCTGGAACCACAATTTCTTCTGGAACAGCCTGACGCCCAAGCAGGCGGCGCCGGGCAAGAAGCTGGCCGACGCCCTGGTCAAGCAGTTCGGCGGCATCGACGACTTCAAGAAGCTGTTCACCGAAACCGCGATCGGCACTTTCGGCTCCGGCTGGGCCTGGCTGGTGCAGAAGCCGGACGGCTCGCTGGCCGTGGTCAGCACCTCCAACGCCGCCACCCCGCTCACCACCGCCGACAAGCCCCTGCTGACCTGCGACGTGTGGGAACACGCCTATTACATCGACTACCGCAACGCCCGCGCCACCTACCTGGATCACTTCTGGAGCCTGGCCAACTGGGGCTTCGCCGAAAAGAACCTCGGCTGAAAATTGCGGTAAGCTTTTCCGGGCCGCCCTGTAACGGGGCGGCCCTTTTGCTTTTTGGAGCGGCTTTTTCCAACACGTCCTGGCACAGGATGCCAGGCATCCCGGACAGGACGTCCACTGCGAGCGAAGCGTGGCACGGCATTTTCTCAAGTTGAGCGACCTTTCCGCGGCGGAAGCGCAGCGCATCGTGGCGCGCGCCACCGCGCTGAAGACCGGACTGAAGCCCGAGCACCGGCCGCTGCTGGGCCGCAGCCTGGCGATGATCTTCGCCAAGAGCTCGACCCGCACCCGCGTTTCCTTCGAAGTGGGCATGCACAAGCTCGGCGGCCACGCCCTGATGCTGGCCACCGCGCAGACCCAGCTGGGGCGCGAGGAGCCGCTGTCCGACACCGCCAAGGTGCTGTCGCGGATGTGCGACGCGATCATGATCCGCAACGATTCGCAGGCCGACCAGGAGGAGCTGGCGCGGCACTCGCGCGTGCCGGTGATCAACGGCCTGTCCGAGCTGCACCACCCCTGCCAGCTGCTGGCGGACGTGCAGACCTGGATCGAGCACCGCGGCGACCCCAAAGGCAAGGTCGCGGTCTGGGTCGGCGACGGCAACAACGTCTGCAATTCCTGGATTGAGGCGGCCAGGCTCTACGGCTTCACCCTGCGCGCCTCGACGCCGCACCAGTACCGCCCCGACCCGTCGGTGCTGCAGTTCGCCGGCAAGTCGGTGGCGCTGATCGACGATCCGCTCAAGGCGGTGGAGGGCGCCGACCTGGTGGTCACCGACACCTGGACCAGCATGGGCCGCGAAGCCGAGCGCGCCGAGCGCATCCAGATCCTGGCGCCGTTCCAGGTCAACCGCTCGCTGATGGCCCGGGCCAGGGCCGACGCGGTGTTCATGCACTGCCTGCCCTGCCACCGCGAGGAGGAAGTCACCGCCGAGGTGATCGACGGCCCGCAGAGCGTGGTGTTCGACGAGGCGGAAAACCGCTTGTGGGCCCAGATGGCGCTGCTCGAATTCCTGCTAACCTGAGCGCCATGCCCACGACCTCGCGCTGACATGAGACGCCCGCCCTATCTGATCCCGGACGACCTGCACGCCACCGTGCAGCACGCGCTGGCCGAGGACATCGGCAGCGGCGACGTCACCGCGCGCCTGGTGCCGGCCGAGCAGCGCGCCGTGGCGCATGTCATCGCGCGCGAGGCGGCGGTGATCTGCGGCCAGCCCTGGTTCGACGAGGTCTTCGCCCGCCTCGACCGCGGCATCGAGGTGCGCTGGGAAGTGGCGGAGGGCGCCGCGGTGAAGGCCGAGCAGCAGTTGTGCACGCTACGCGGGCCGGCGCGCGCGATGCTCACCGGCGAGCGCACCGCGCTGAACTTCCTGCAGGCCCTGTCCGGCACCGCCACGGCGGTGCGCAAGTACGTCGACGCGGTCGCCGGCACCGGCGCCAGGATCGTCGACACGCGCAAGACGCTGCCGGGCCTGCGCAACGCGCAGAAATACGCGGTGGTGTTCGGCGGCGGCGTCAACCACCGCATCGGCCTCTACGACGGCATCCTGATCAAGGAAAACCACATCGCCGCGGCCGGCGGCATCCGCCAGGCCATCGCCAACGCCCGGGCCCTGGACGCCGGCGTGCCGCTGATGACCGAAGCCGAGGACCTCGACGAGGCCCGCGCCGCGCTGGAAGCGGACGTGGACCTGCTGCTGGTGGACGAGTTTCCACTGCCCCTGCTGCGCGAAGCGGTGGCCCTGACCCGCGCCCACCGCCAGAACGGCGGCAAGACCGTGATCGAGTATTCCGGCAGCACCACGCTCGACAATATCCGCCCCATCGCCGAGACCGGCGTCGACCGCATTTCCATCGGCGCCATCACCAAGCATGTACGGGCGGTGGACCTGTCGATGCGCTTCCAGGCGTAGCCGCCACGGCGTCCCGCCGGGCCGCCGGCAAAACTCGTTGAAGCGGCTGCCGGCGCTTAGGCGGCTTCGCGCGGGATCGCTGTCAGCCCCTGGCTTCGCGGACCAGGCGATCCGCCACGCGGTGCTTCATCGCCTTGCCTTCCGGTTCTCCCGCGAGGAAGCGCAGCACCGCCGTGTTGAACGCCTGCGGCGCCTCCAGCGGCAGGGCATGGTGCATGCCGGCGAAGATCTTCAGGCGCGCGTCGCGCAGCATGCGGGCGAAGGCCTCGGCATCGCTCACCGGGAAGTAGTCGTGCTCCGCCGCCACCACCAGCACCGGCATGGTCAGGCGCTCCAGCTGTCCCAGCACGTTCCAGCCGAGCAGGGCCTTGAGCGTTTCCAGGTAGACGCCACGGTCGTTGGCCAGGCCGCCGGCGGTGGCGCGGTCGCGCAACGCCTGCTGGTCCGGGTTGGGAAACAGCTTGGCGGCGACCGCGCTGGACAGCCGCTGCGGCCCGAACACGCCCATCATCAGGTAGCGGTAGGCGAACAGGATGCGCTTGCCGAAGCTGTTGGCCTGGAAGCTCGGCAGGGTGTCGGCGGCGACCAGCCGCCGGATCCGCGCGGGACGGTCCACCGCCATCTGCAGCGCCACCGCCCCACCCATCGAATGGCCGATCAGGTGGAAGCCGTCCACGCCGAGCCGCTCCAGCAGCAGCCAGATGTCGTTGGCGAAGGTGGCGACACTGTAGTTGCCGGAGCGCTCGGACAGGCCGAAGCCCCGCAGGTCCGGCGTGATGACGCGATAGTGGCCGGCAAAAGCCGGCACGTTGTACTCCCAGTCGGTGCGGCTGGCGCCGATGCCGTGCAGCAGCACCAGCGGCTCGCCGCGGCCCGCTTCCTCGTAGTGGAGGCGGACGCCCGGCAGCTCGGCGTAGGGCATCCAGGCCCCTGCTAGCGCGCCCCGCCCGCGGGCGTGGGCGTGCAGAAGCAGTAGGCGTAGACCCCGCGCGGATCGTTGAAGCTGCGCAGCAGCTGCGCCACGTCCTCCAGCGGCGCCTTGACGGCGCTGTGTTGCGGCAGCAGGTCGGCGAGGAACGACAGGTCGGCGTGCGAGCCGCCGAGCAGCTTGCCGATCCAGCCGGCGAACACGTCGCGCTCCGGCTGCAGCTCCTGGATGCGGTAGCCGCCCTGCTTGAGGTTGGCCAGCTTGGCGGCGGCGGCCTCGGCGTCCTCGATGCCGCCGAGGTTGTCGACCAGGCCCAGGCCCTTGGCGGCGACGCCGCTCCAGACGCGGCCGCGGGCGATGCTGTCGACCTTGTCCACCGGCAGGTTGCGGCCCTTGGCCACGCCGGCGATGAACTCGTGGTAGCCGCGCTCGATCGACGACTGGACGATGACCTTCATCTCCGGCGTCAGCGGCCGGTCCATGCGGAAGGCGCCGGCCAGCGGCGTGGTGCCGACGCCGTCGGTATGGATGCCGAGCTTGTTCAGCGGCTGGTCGATGGTCGGGATCAGGCCGAAGATGCCGATCGAGCCGGTGATGGTCGAAGGCTCAGCCCAGATCTGCGAGGCGGCCATGGAGATCCAGTAGCCGCCGGAGGCGGCCAGGTTGCCCATCGACACCACCACCGGCTTGTCGTCGTCCTGCAGCGCCTCCACCGCGCGGCGGATTTTCTCGGAGGCGAAGACGCTGCCGCCGGGCGAATTGACGCGCAGCACCACCGCCTTGACGTCGTCGTCGCGCCGCGCCTGGTCGAGCAGGCTGGAGATGGTGTCGCCGCCGGCGTTGTCGACGTCGCTCTCGCCGTCGACGATCTCGCCTTGCGCCACCACCAGCGCGATGCGGGTGGAGGGCGGCGGCTTGGCTTCGCGCTTGACCGCGCGCAGGTAGTCGCTGAAGCCGATCTGGCGGAAGCTGCCCTTGTCCTTGTCGTAGCCGACCTTGTCCGACATGCGCTTGCGGAACTGGGCCAGCGTCTCGACCCGGTTGACCAGGTGCGCGTCCAGTGCATAGGGCGCGGCGTCGCCGGCGCGTTTGAGCAGCTCCGGGGCGAAGTTGCGGGCGTAGCTGTCGGCGGCGCGCTCGGGCAGCTTGCGCGCGCTCGACACCGACTGGTTGTAGACGTCCCACAGGTCGTTGAGCCAGGCCTGGTTGGCGGCCTTGGCCTCGGGCGACATGTCGTTGCGCAGGAACGGCTCCACCGCCGACTTGTATTCGCCGACGCGGAACACGTTCATCTGCACGCCGAGCTTGTCCAGGCCGTCCTTGAAGTAGTTGCCGTAGACGCCGTAGCCCTGCAGCATCAGGGCGCCCATCGGGTCGAGCGAAACCTCGTCGGCCTGGGCGGCGATGAAATACTGGTTCTGGTCGTAGGATTCGCCGTAGACGTAGATCGGCTTGCCGGCGGCGCGGAACTTCTTCATCGCCACCGCCAGTTCCTGCATCTGCGGCAGGCCGACCGACTCCATCTCGTCCAGGCGCAGCACCGCGAACGGGATGCGCGCGTCGGTGGCGGCTGCGGTCAGCGCGGCGGTGAGGTCGCGCAGCAGGGTCTGCGACGGCTTGGTCTGCCCCAGCTGGCGCAGCAGGTTCTGGCCGGTGCTGTTGGTCTGGTCGACCACGTTGCCGGTGGGAATCAGGGCCAGGGCGACGTTGTTCTCGACATGCACCGGCGGGCCGCCCTGGAACACCAGCCAGAGAAGGCCGAGGATGACGACGATCCACAGCGCAAAGACCAGGCGGTACAGCCCGACCAGGATGCGCCCGATCCAGCCGAAGAAGCGCAGCACGGGATTCTTGGTTTCGCTCATTGAGGGAGTTTCAGGGGAAAGCGGCGGAAAATTCCTGGCGCAAGTATGGCACGGCCCCCAGCCGGCGGTGGCGGGAACGCCGCAAAACGGCGCCCCTGGCCAGTTTGGCGCCGACCGGAGAGTGTCCGGCCAGGGCCCGCGGCAGGCCATCCCGGCAGGGGCGCGGCAGAACCCTGCTCGATAGCAACTGTCTATTCATCGGATAAAAACATTTATCTGGTTATATCGTGCTTCGGCACCTAGAATGCCTCTCGCACGGTGCGGGCTGAGCTTCGACCGTGTCTTGAGCTGCACTGTTCCGCATCCATTGCGTCGCTTGGATGCACCCGCATATTCAACCGTTCAAAGGAGTTTGATGATGAGCGTACTCGTCGGCCGTCCCGCCCCCGACTTCACCGCCGCCGCCGTGCTCGGCGACGGCTCGATTACCGAGACCTTCAAGCTGTCCGACTACAAGGGCAAGAAGTACGTCGCCCTGTTCTTCTGGCCGCTGGACTTCACCTTCGTCTGCCCGTCCGAGATCATCGCGCACAACAACCGCATCAAGCAGTTCGAGGAGCGCGGGGTGCAGCTGGTCGGCGTGTCGATCGATTCGCAGTTCACCCACTTCGCCTGGCGCGCCACCCCGGTCAACAAGGGCGGCATCGGCGAGGTCAAGTTCCCGATGGTCGCCGACGTCAAGCACGAGATCACCAAGGCCTACGGCGTGGAGCACCCGGAGGCCGGCGTGGCGCTGCGCGGCTCGTTCCTGATCGACAAGAACGGCATCGTGCAGCACCAGGTCGTCAACAACCTGCCGCTGGGCCGCGAGGTCGACGAGCTGCTGCGCGTGGTCGACGCCCTGCAGTTCACCGAGCAGCACGGCGAGGTCTGCCCGGCCGGCTGGAAGAAGGGCGACGAAGCGATGAAGCCCACCGCCGAAGGCGTGGCCAGCTACCTGGCCAAGCACGCCGAAGCCCTGTAAGCATTCGCGTCAGCGGCACCCCCTCCCGGACTTCCGGGAGGGGATATTTCCAAACCGTCATTCTCACCGCATCCGCCTCATACTCAGGAACGCCATGAGCAAGCATCACCGTCTGGTCATCCTCGGCTCCGGCCCCGCCGGCTACACCGCCGCGGTCTACGCCGCGCGCGCCAACCTCAAGCCGGTGCTGGTCACCGGCCTGGAGCAGGGTGGCCAGCTGATGACCACCACCGAGGTCGACAACTGGCCCGGCGACGTGCACGGCCTGATGGGTCCGGACTTGATGGAGCGGATGCGCAAGCACGCCGAGCGCTTCGACACGCAGTTCGTGTTCGACCACATCCACCAGGTGGACCTGAAGAACCGCCCGTTCAAGCTCAAGGGCGACCAGGGCGAATACACCTGCGACGCGCTGATCATCGCTACCGGCGCCAGCGCCATGTACCTGGGCCTGGAGTCGGAGCAGGCGTTCCGCGGCAAGGGCGTCTCCGCCTGCGCCACCTGCGACGGCTTCTTCTACAAGGGCCAGGACGTGCTGGTGGTGGGCGGTGGCAACACCGCCGTGGAAGAGGCGCTGTACCTCGCCAACATCGCCAACAAGGTCACCATCGTGCACCGCCGCGACAAGTTCCGCGGCGAGAAGATCCTGCACGACAAGCTGTTCAAGAAGGCCGCCGAGGGCAAGGTCGAGATCGTCTTCAACGCGACCCTGGATCAGGTGCTGGGCGACGCCTCCGGCGTCACCGGCGCGCGCATCAGGAACAACGACGGCACCACCCGCGACGTCGCGGTGAAGGGCGTGTTCATCGCCATCGGCCACTCCCCCAACACGGCGATGTTCGAGGGCCAGCTGGAGATGCACAACGGCTACCTCAAGGTGCGCAGCGGCAGCAACGGCGGCGCCACCGAGACCAGCGTGCCGGGCGTGTTCGCCGCCGGCGACGTGATGGACCACGTTTACCGCCAGGCCATCACCTCGGCCGGCACCGGCTGCCAGGCCGCGCTCGACGCCGAGAAGTTCCTCGACAAAATACCGGAGCAGGTCCCCGTCGAGTAGCGAAAGATCCCGTCCGGCAGCCGGTCGGCCACGACGGGACCGTTCGAGCGTGCAGTCTGGAAAAATCCCGGCCCCGGCCGGGATTTTTCTTTTTGGCGCTTCCGCCCGCGTTGCCATTCCCCGGCCGGCCGGGCAAGCTTCGGCTACGCGCCCGCCGCCAGAACCGGGCCGGATGCCAGGAGCGGGGCGATGAAAATGAAGCTGTACCTGAGCCTGACCTCGCCGTATGCGCGCAAGGTGCGCATGGTGGTGCGCGAGCTGGGCCTGGTCGACCTGGTGCAGGAGGCGGTGGTCGATCCCTGGAACGCCGGCGCCGATTTCCTCGCCGCCAACCCGCTGAGCAAGGTGCCGACCCTGGTCACCGACAAGGGCGAGGCCCTTCCCGACAGCAAGCTGATCGTCGAATACCTGCTGACCCGCGGCCGCGGCCTGGCCACCCTGCCCCGCGGCGCGCAGCGCTGGGCCCTGCTGCGCCGCCAGCAGCTGGCCGAGGGCATCATCGACGCCGCGGTGGCGATGCGCCTGGAGCAGGCCATGCGGCCGCCGGAGTTCGCCTACCAGGGCTGGCTCGACCGCCAGGTGGGGTCGATCAACCGCGCGCTCGACGCGCTGGACCTGGACGCCGGCGAACTGCTGCACGAGGGCCCGGTCCGCATGGTGGAGATCGCGGTCGGCGCCGCGCTCGGCTACCTCGACTTCCGCCAGCCGCAGCTGCAATGGCGCCACGGCCGGGAACGCCTGGCCAGCTGGTATTTCAGCTTCGCGCAGCGGCCCTCCATGCAGGCCACGCAGCCGCCCGCCGCCTGATGTCCGCACGGCTGTATCCGCTGGCGATCCTGCTGGCCCTGGCGGCGCTGCTGCAGGGCTGCGCCAACATGGGCAGCGGCCCGGAAAAGGCGGCGCGCGAGACCATCATCGAAACCGCCCTGGGCCAGGTCGGCCGGCCCTACCGCTACGGCGGCGATACGCCCGAAGGCTTCGACTGCAGCGGGCTGGTCGCCTACAGCTATGCCGAGGCCGGCATCCAGGTGCCGCACAACACCACGGCGCTGCGCAAGGCCGGCTCGCGCGTCGACCTCGACGAGGCGCGCCCGGGCGACCTGCTGTTCTACCGCTTCGACAGGAGCCCCAACTCGCTGCACGTGGCGATCTACCTGGGGCGCGGCAAGATGGTGCACGCGCCGGCGGCGGGCAAGCAGGTATCGGTGATCCATATCGAGGACCAGCCCTGGCCCGGCCGCTTCATCGAAGCCGAGCGGCTGATCCGCTAGCAGGCGCCGCGGGGCTTGACGGCGCGATGGCCGTGCCGGCGGGCTCTGCAAAACGGATGCGCGCAAAAAAGCCGGCGCCGCAACGCGGCGCCGGCCTTGCAACCGAAGCGGGACCGGAGCAGCCGGTCCGGTCGCTCTTTAGCTGAGCTTCTCTTTGATGCGGGCGGCCTTGCCGGCCAGGCCACGCAGATAGTAGAGCTTGGAGCGGGCGACGTCGCCGCGGCGCTTGACCACGATCTCGGCGACCTGCTGGCTGTAGGTCTGGAACACGCGCTCCACACCCTCGCCATGGCTGATCTTGCGGACGGTGAACGCGGAGTTCAGGCCGCGCGAACGGACGGCGATGACCACGCCCTCGAAGGCCTGCAGGCGCTCGCGGTCGCCTTCCTTGACCTTCACCTTGACCTCGACCGTGTCGCCAGGGCGGAAATCCGGGACGGTCTTGGACTGCATCTGCTCCGCTTCAAGCTGCTGGATGATGTTGCTCATGTTAAGTCTTCCTAATGTCCTTCGAACGTCCCGGTTCGTAACGTCCGGCCATCCTTAGCCGGACCACTCAATCACCGCTGCGCTGGGTCGCTTTCGCTGATGAATTCCCGCAGCAGCTTCGTTTGTTCCTGGCTCAGCTCCAGCCCCTGCAACAGGTCCGGCCGCTTCAGCCACGTGGCGCCGAGCGCCTGCTTCAGCCGCCAGCGCGCCACCTTGGCGTGGTCGCCCGACAGCAATACTTCCGGCACCGGCAGACCGCGCCAATGCTCCGGCCGGGTGTAGTGCGGATGGTCCAGCAGCCCCGCGCTGAACGAATCGTTCTGCGCCGACTGCTCGTGGCCCAGCGCGCCCGGCAACCAGCGCGACACCGCATCCACCAGCGCCATCGCCGGCAACTCGCCTCCGGAGAGAACGAAATCGCCCAGCGACAGCTCCACGTCCACCGCGCCCATGGCGCGCTCGTCCGGCCCTTCATAGCGGCCGCACAACAGCACCAGCGCCGGCTCCTGCGCCAGCCGCCGCACCCATTGCTGGGTCAGCGGCTCGCCCTGCGGGCTGAGCGCGATGACCTTGGCCATCCCGCCCACCGCTTCCCGGGCCGCGGCGATCGCCTGCGCCAGGGGCTCGGCTTCCATCACCATTCCCGGGCCGCCGCCGTAAGGCCGATCGTCCACCCGGCGGTCGCGGTCCGCGCTGTACTCACGGATGTCCCGCGCCCTCACCTCCAGCACACCGGCTTCCGCCGCCTTGCGGGGGATGCCGAACCGCACCACCTGTTCCACCAGCTCCGGGAACAGGGTCAAGATTTCGATCTTCACCGGCCGCCTCAGTAATCCGGCGCCCAGTCGGCGACGATGCGCCCGGACTCCAGATCCACCGACTGGATGATCGGCCCGACCACGAACGGAATCAGCCGTTCCTTGCCGCCGTCTTCCAGCACCAGCACGTCCTGCGCGCCGTTTTCCATCACGCTGGCCACCCGCCCGAGCGGCTCGCCCGCGTTTGAAACCACTTCCAGGCCGACCAGGTCGTCCCAGTAGTAACTGCCGGGCGGAGCCTTGGGCAATGCCGAGCGCTCCACCTGGATTTCCGTGCCGATCAGCGCCGCCGCGGCATCACGGTCGTCGATCGGCGCTCCGGCCGGGTCGCTGATCTGCGCCACCAGGCCGGCGCCGTGGACCCTTCCCTCGATCAGCCTGGCCTCGTAGGCCTGCGCGGTGTTCAGCCACCAGCGCGGGTAATCGAGCAGGTTCTCGGCCGGCCGGGTGTAGGACTGCAGCTTGACCCAACCGCGCACGCCGAAGACGCCGGCGATGCGTCCGAGGGTGACCTTGCGGGTCACCTTTAGGCCGCTTTCTCCACCGGAGCCACGCCCTTCACCAGGAAGGCGACGCGCTCGGAGATCTGGGCGCCCTTGCCCTTCCAGTACTCGACGCGGGCGGTGTCCACCACCAGCTTCTGCTCGCCGCCCTTGGCGTTCGGGTTGTAGTAGCCCAGGCGCTCGATGAACTTGCCGTCGCGCGAGGACCGGCTTTCGGTCGCCACGACGTGGTAGAACGGACGCTTCTTGGCGCCGGCGCGAGCCAGACGAATCTTCACCATGTTTTCAAACTCTCTGCCAAACTTACGGATGGTCCGCGCCAGCGTGCGCGAAAGCACGGGATTTTAGCGGGAGGAGCCCCAAAAATCAAAGGCTTTGCGCATCGGCACCCGCCAGGCGCCTGCCCCGCGCGCAAAGCCGCAACGGCGCGCTGCAAAGCGCAGGAATCCCGGCTTAATCCCTTGTTTTCCTTGCGCCTTTGCGCAGATGGCAAGGCGCCTCGGGGAACCGGCCTCAGCGCATCATGCCCGGCGGCAGGCGCCCCGCCAGGCTGCGCATCATCTTGGCCATGCCGCCGCCGGCCAGCTTTTTCATCATTTCCTTGGTCTGCTCGAACTGGCGCAGGAGCTTGTTGACCTCCTGCACTTCCAGCCCGGCGCCGGCGGCGATGCGGCGCTTGCGCGAGGCCTTGATCAGGTCCGGGAAGCGGCGCTCCTGCGGCGTCATCGAGTTGATGATGGCCAGGGCGCGCTTGATCTCCTTCTCCGGCTGCACCTTTTGCAGCTGGGCCTGCATCTTGGCCCCGCCCGGCAGCTTCTCCAGCAGCGATTCGACCCCGCCCATGTTCTGCATCTGCTGCATCTGCTCGCGGAAGTCGTGCAGGTCGAAAGTCTTCTTGTTCTTGAGCTTGCTGGCCAGCCTGGCGGCGGACTCGGCGTCGACCTTGCGCGCCGTCTCCTCGATCATGCCGAGGACGTCGCCCTGACCGAGGATGCGCGAGGCGATGCGGTCCGGGTGGAACACTTCCAGCGCCGGCGACTTCTCGCCGACGCCGATGAACTTGACCGGCTTGCCGGTGACATGGCGCACCGACAGCGCGGCGCCGCCGCGCGAGTCGCCGTCGGCCTTGGTCAGCACCACGCCGGTCAGCGGCACCGTCTCGGAGAAGGCCTTGGCGGTCTTGGCCGCGTCCTGGCCGGTCATCGAGTCGACCACGAACAGCGTCTCGATCGGGTTGAGCGCCGCGTGCAGCGCGGCGATCTCCCGCATCATCTCCTCGTCGATCGCGGTGCGGCCGGCGGTGTCGACGATCAGCACATCGAGGTATTGCTTGCGCGCGTACTCCACCGCGGCGCGGGCGATCTCCAGCGGATTCTGCCCGGCCTCGCTCGGGAACCACTCCACGCCGACGCCGGCGGCGACGATCTTCAGCTGCTCGATGGCGGCCGGGCGATAGACGTCGCAGGACACCACCAGCACCTTTTTCTTGTCGACCTCGCGCAGGCGCAGCGCCAGCTTGCCGGTGGTGGTGGTCTTGCCCGAGCCCTGCAGGCCGCACATCAGCAGGACCGCCGGCGGCTGGGTGCGCAGGTTGAGCGGCTCGGCGGTGCCGCCGAGGACCTCGGTCAGCTCCTGCTGCACGATGCGCAGCAGCGCCTGGCCCGGGGTCAGGCTCTGCGTCACCTCCTGGCCGACGGCGCGGGTCTTGACCCGCTCGACGAAGTCGCGCACCACCGGCAAGGCCACATCGGCTTCCAGCAGGGCCATGCGCAGCTCGCGCGCGGCGCTGTTGACCTGGTCCTCGGTGAGGCGGCCCTGGCCGCGCAGCGCGTCGAGCGTGCGGGTCAGGCGGGAACTGAGGTTTTCAAACATGGAGAGGCGTGAGGCAGAGACGTGAGATAGAGCAGTTTACCCGCTGCGTAGCCTGCTTGTTTGAATAGTCGGCGCCATGGATGGCGCCGTTCTTGTCAGGACGACACTACGACAGGATGATGTCGCCGCGCTTGAGGTGGCTGTAGTCCCAGCCGGCCAGGGCGCTCAGGCACTGCTGCTCAATGGCGCGCTCGGTGCCGGGCTTATGGTGGGTCAGGAACAGCTTGGGGCGGTGGCGCAGCTTGGCCAGCTCGCGGCCGAGCAGGCCGGGCGTGAAATGCCTGGCGATTCGGCCCAGCTCGGCATCCTCGTCGGGGAAGGCGATCTCGATCATCAGCCGGTCCAGGCGCGGCTGGGCGTTGAGGAAATCCCACAGGCGGTCGTCGGCATAGGTGTCGCCGCTGAAGGCGAACACGCCCTCGCCGCTGTCGATCAGGTAGCCCACCGCCGGCACCGTGTGCAGCACCTCGAACGGCGTCACCTTCAGCCCGCCCAGCTCCTGCGTCACGCCCGGGGGCATGGTGCGGAAGGTCATCAGCGGGTGGTCGGCGTCCGGCAGCTTGGTGAAGTCCGGCCACAACCTCCAGTTGAACAGGTGATCCTGCAGCGCGATCACCGTCTCGGCCATGGCATGCACGTGCAGCGGGCGCTCGATCAGGCCGAACAGGTTGTCGGCCATGAAGGCCAGGCCGCAGACGTGATCGAGGTGCGAGTGGGTCAGCAGCACGTCGCTGATGCGGGCCATCTGCGCCAGGCTGAGGTCGCCGACACCGGTGCCGGCGTCAATGAGGATCTCATCGTCCACCAGCAAGCCGGTGGTACGCAGTCCGGGGCCGATCCCTCCACTGCACCCTAACACTTTGATCCGCATCGCGACTTTTTTAAGAAGTTTGCTCGGATACTAGCATAGGGGTCCGGCGCCGGCCGTGCGCCGCTGCTGTGTATTCTGGGCGCGCCGATGCTATCTTGAAGGGTGAACGAGACCCTTCCTTCATGCCCCTGATTCCTAGCCTCATCGCAGCCCTGCTCTACGCCGCGGCCGCCTGGAGGGCCGCGCGCGATCCGCGGCCCAACGCCCTGTGGCAGCGCGCCCTGTTGCCGCTGGCCTTGCTCCTGCACGCCGGCGCCCTGCTGGAGCAGACCCTGTTCGGCCGCCAGATGCTGATCGGCGTGGGCGAGGTCGCCTCCCTGCTGGCCTGGCTTTCGGCCCTGATGCTGTGGGTGTTCTGCCTGCGCGAGCCACTGCAGGCCCTGGGCGTGGTCACCTACCCGTTCGCCGCGCTCTGCGCCCTGCTGCCGCTGCTGCCGGGGCGCGACGGCAATCCGATCCCGCTCGACGACTGGCGCCTGGGCGTGCACATCATCCTGTCCCTGCTCAGCGCCGGGCTGCTGACCCTGGCGGCGATCCACGCCCTGGGCATCGCCATCCTCGACCGCATCCTGCACCGTCCCGACAACATCGCGCTGGCGCGCCGCCTGCCGCCGTTGCAGACCATGGAGAAGTTGCTGTTCCAGTTGATCTTTGTCGGCTTCTTCCTGCTCTCCCTGACCCTCTGCACCGGCCTGCTGATCATCCCCGACCTGCACGGCGAGCACCTGGCCCAGCTGGTCCTCACCGCCAGCGCCTGGGTCATCTTCAGCGTGCTGCTGTGGGGCCGCCTGCGCTACGGCTGGCGCGGCCGCACCGCGATCCGCTGGGCCCTGTCCGGCTATGCCACCCTGGTGGCGGCCTATTTCGGCAGCAAGCTGGTGCTGGAACAAATCTTCAATATCCACTGGAGTTAGCGGCACCGGCGGCGGCCTTTTGCGCCGGGCGGCGCCGTTTGCTGCACCGCAGCGCTTGACAGGGGGCGCCAGCTTTACGTAACTATGGGGGTCCGCGCCCTCCCCCCGATGAGCGTTTTTTGGACGGTATACCCCTCTACGCGCTGTTGCTGGTGCTGTTCGCCCTGATCTGTCTGGCCGCCTTCTTCGCCGGCTCCGAGACGGGCCTGATGATGCTCAACCGCTACCGGCTGAAGCACGCGGCCAAGCAGGGCAGCCGCAGCGCGCAGCTGGCCCAGTCCCTGCTGGAGCGCCCGGACCGCCTGATCGGCCTGATCCTGCTGGGCAACGTGCTGACCAGCACCATGGCCGCCTCGGTGGCCCTGATCATCGGCTTCCGCCTCGGCGGCGAGGCCGGTGCCGCCATCGCCCCGGTGGCCCTGACCTTCGTCCTGCTGATCTTCGCCGAGGCCGCGCCTAAGACCCTGGCGGCGCTGTATCCGGAACGCGTCGGCCAGCCCTCGGCCTTCATCTACTGGCCGCTGCAGAAACTGCTCTACCCGGTGCTGGTGCTGGTCAACCTGCTCAGCAACGGCCTGCTGCGCCTGTTCGGCGTCAGCCCCGAGGACGCCGCGCAGCATTCGTTGTCGGCCGAGGAGCTGCGCTCGGTGGTGGCCGAGGCCGGGGCGATGATCCCGCAGCGCCACCAGCGCATGCTGCTGTCGATCCTCGACCTGGAGCGCGCCACGGTCGAGGACATCATGATCCCGCGCAACGAGATCATCGGCATCGACATCTCCGAGCCCTGGGAGCGCACCCTGGAGGTGATCACCGGCAGCAGCCATACGCGCCTGCCGGTGTTCGACGGTTCCATCGACGAGCTCAAGGGCGTGGTCCACCTGCGCAAGCTGGTGCGCCTGGCAGCCCAGGGCGAGCTGCGCCAGGAAACCCTGCTGCAGCTGGTGCGCGACCCCTACTTCATTCCCGAGGGCACGCCGCTCAACCAGCAGCTGCTGAACTTCCAGGACCAGAAACGCCGCATCGGCTTCGTCGTCGACGAGTACGGCGACATCCAGGGCCTGGTCACGCTCGAGGACATCCTCGAAGAGGTGGTCGGGGAATTCACCTCGGACCCGGCGACGCGGGTCAAGAACGTCTACCTCGACGCCGACGGCAGCGTGCTGGTGCATGGCTCGGTGACGGTGCGCTCGCTCAACCGCTCGCTCGGCTGGAAGCTGCCCACCGGCGGCCCCAAGACCCTCAACGGCCTGGTGCTGGAAAAGCTGCAGGAGCTGCCCAAGCCGGGGCGGCGCCTGGAGGTTGGCAACTACCAGATCGAGATCACCGACACGCGCGCCAACGCGGTAAAGACCGCGCGCATCCGGCCGGCGACGGCCGCGGCCAGCACCGCCGCCGCGGCCGCGGCGACGCGCTAGCGTTCCCGGCGCCTGCTTCGCCGCCTGGCTGTCGCCGCGGACATCTCAGGGGCCGAGCTTCTCCCTGGCGATGAAAGCCTCCAGGTTGGAGGCGGCGGTGGCCCTGACCTTGCCGCGGACCTTGTGGGTCCAGCCCAGCAGCAGCCCGGGCAGGCCCAGCGCCTGGCGGGCCCAGCGGTAGAAGTCGAAGCGGTCGACGTGACGCACGATCAGGCCGTCGCGGAACTCGAACTCGGCGTCGATGGCGTTGTGCACCTGGCGCCGGGTCAGGCTGAAGCTGTACCAGGCCTCCCAATGCGCGCGGCCGCCGCGGTCGTCGGCCTGCAGGTTGCCGAACTCGACGCGGAGGTCGGCGCCGCGCTCGCACAGCATCCGCCACATCGCCGCGGCCTTCCAGCCATGCAGGTCGAACACCTCGTCGGTGAAGTGCACCTGCGGGTGGTAGCAGGCCGCCATCGCGGCGTGGTCGCGCCTTGAAAAGGCAAGGTAGAAGCGCTGCAGCAGCTCGATGTTCGGATGCATGACTCGGTCCCCCGGCAGCCGGTGAAGTGATGGTTCTAGAGATGCCCCAGCGCCTGGTCCAGGCGCGCCACCGCGTGGACTTCCATGTCGAGCTTGACGCTGCGCCGCGGCCGGTTCGCTTCCGGCACGATGGCGCGCTTGAAGCCGTGCTTGGCCGCCTCCTGCAGCCGCTCCTCGCCGCCCTGGACCGGGCGGATCTCGCCGGCCAGGCCGACCTCGCCGAACACCACCAGGTCGTGCGGCACGGCGCGCCCGCGGAACGAGGACAGCGCCGCCAGCAGCAGCGGCAGGTCGGCGGCGGTCTCCTGGATGCGCATGCCGCCGACCACGTTGGCGAACACGTCCTGGTCGGACAGCGCAATGCCGGCGTGGCGGTGCAGCACCGCCAGCAGCATCGCCAGCCGGTTGCCCTCCAGGCCCAGCGCGACGCGGCGCGGGTTGCCGGCCTGCGAGCCGTCGACCAGGGCCTGCACCTCCACCAACAGCGGCCGGCTGCCCTGCCGGGTGACGGTGATGACGCTGCCCGGCACCGGCTGCTCGTGGCGCGACAGGAACAGCGCGGAAGGATTGCTCACCTCGCGCAGGCCGCTGTCGCCCATGGCGAACACGCCCAGCTCGTTGACCGCGCCGAAGCGGTTCTTCACCGCCCGCACGATGCGGTAGCGGCTGCCGGCATCGTGCTCGAAGTACAGTACGGTATCGACCATGTGCTCCAGCACGCGCGGCCCGGCGATGGCGCCTTCCTTGGTGACATGGCCGACCAGCACGATGGCGCAGCCGCCGCCCTTTTTCTGGGCCTTGGCGTAGCGCACGATCTGCGCCGCGCATTCGCGCAGCTGCGACACCGAGCCCGGCGCCGCCTCCAGCGCGCTGGTATACAGCGTCTGGATCGAGTCCAGCACGACGAAGCCCGGCTGGATCCGCGCCAGGGTGTCGAGGATGCTTTCGAGCGAGGTCTCGGCCAGCACCGGCAGGTCCAGCCGCGGCAGGCCAAGGCGGCGCGCCCGCAGCGAGACCTGGGTGAGCGATTCCTCGCCGGTGACGTAAAGCGTACTGAGGCGCCCTTCCAGCGCCGCCAGGGCCTGCAGCAGCAGGGTCGACTTGCCGATGCCCGGATCGCCGCCGATCAGGATCACCGCCCCCGGCACCACGCCCCCGCCCAGTACCCGGTCCAGCTCGGACAGGCCGGTGGGGATGCGCGCCGTCTCCTCCTCCGCCACCTGGTCCAGCTTTTGCACCGCGCCGGCCGCCACCAGGGCGGCGCCGCGCCCGCGGGCCGGCGCGGCGGCCGCGCTTTCCACCAGGGTGTTCCAGGCGCCGCACTCGCCGCATTGTCCCTGCCACTTCGGAAACGAGGCGCCGCAGTCCTGGCACAGGTAGACCGTTTTGCGAGACGTGACGGATTTCGCCATTGGAGGCCGTATTGCCCTAAATGAGGGGCATTACGAGCCCCGAAAAACTGTAGTATGCGGGGGATAAGAACGAAAGTGCGGATGGGGATTGGAATGAAGCAAGGGTTCTTTCGCTCCGACTGGTTCGCGGCACTGGCGTTCGCGGCGCTGTTCGCCGTCTTCGCCTACGGCATCTTCGGCACCGCCTTCCAGGGACTGGAGCGGTCCACCTACGACCTCGGCGTGCGCGAGCGCAGCCGCACGCCGTCGGACCGCATCGCGGTCATCACCATCGACGACCAGAGCATCCAGAATATCGGCCGCTGGCCGTGGCCGCGCACCCTGCACGCGCAGCTGGTCGACAAGCTGCGCGCCGGCGGCGCCAAGGTCATCGGCAGCACCGTGTTCTACTCCGAGGCCGAGCAGGACAGCGGCGCAGCGGTGATCGACGACCTGGCCAAGACCCTGCAGGCCTCGCCGCTGACCACCCAGATCCCCGCCGAGATCGACAGTTTCAACGTCATGCTGCAGGACACGGCGCAGCACGACCGCGCCGTGGCCGGTATCGCCAAGGCCTACCGCGAATCTTCGCTGGCCACCGAGTACAGCAAGAACATCGAGGCGCTCAACGCCAAGCTCGACGCCGCGCGCAAGCGCCTGGCCGCCGACAACTCGCTGGCCCAGGCCCTCGCCGGCGCCGGCAACGTGCTGCTGCCGATGGCCTTCGAGCCCGGCCGGCCGCAGGGCCGCCCGGACAAACCGCTGCCCGACTACGTGCGCCGCTTCGCCCTGACCCATATCGTCAACCGCGTCGACGCCCGCAACAGCGGCGCCCTGCCCATTCCCACCAACGACGAGAACACCCAGCTGCCGGTGACCGAGCTCGGCGCGGCGGCCAGCGGCGTCGGCGTGCTGATCACGCCGCTCGATCCGGACGGGGCCCTGCGCCAGGAGCCGCTAGTGGTGCAGCATTTCGACGAGTTCTACCCCTCGCTGTCGCTGCTGATCGTGGCGCAGGCGCTGAACCTGAAGCCGGCCGACATCGAGGTGCGCCTCGGCGAGGGCGTGACGCTCGGCGGCCTGACCATCGGCACCGATCCCAACCTGCGCATGTACACGCATTTCTACGACGCGCACGACGGCCAGCAGCCGTTCCAGGTGGATTCGTTCTACGACGTCATGGCCGGCAAGATCCCGCCGGCCAAGTACAAGGACAAGATCGTGCTGATCGGCCCCACCGCGCGCGGCGTCGGCACCAGCTTCCCCACCCCGGTGTCGGCGGCGATGGCGCCGGTGCTGACCATGGCCCACACCATCTCCAGCCTGCTGCAGCAGGACTTCTACAGCCACCCGGGCTGGACCCGCTGGGTCGAGACGGCGCTGTTCCTGCTGCTCGCCGCCTACCTCGCCTTCGCCATGCCGCGGCTGCCGGCGCTGGCCGCCTTCCTGGTGACGCTCGGCCTGCTGGTGGCGCTGTTCGTGGCCGAGTTCGTGCTGCTCACCGGCAGCGCCCTGTGGCTGCAGCTGACCACGCCGATGGCCCTGCTGTTCAGCGGCCACCTGTTCATGACGGTGAAGAAGTTCCGCATCACCGAGAAGCTCAAGCAGACCTCGGAGGCGGAGGGCGCGGAGAGCAACAAGATGCTGGGACTGGCGTTCCAGGGCCAGGGCCAGCTCGACATGGCCTTCGACAAGTTCAAGCGCGTCGAGCCGGTCGACGACCGCCTGCTCGACCTGATGTACAACCTGGCGCTGGACTTCGAGCGCAAGCGCCAGTTCAACAAGTCCGGCGCGGTCTACGAGTACATCGCCAAGCACAACCCGAAGTTCAAGGACGTGCAGGAGAAGCTGTCGCGCGCCAAGAAGATGGAAAGCACCATCATCCTCGGCGGCGGCAGCCGCGGCGGCGGCAGCACCGCCTCGGGCACCCTGATCATGGGCGGCGCCGACGTGGAGAAGCCGATGCTCGGCCGCTACCAGGTGGAGCGCGAGCTGGGCAAGGGCGCGATGGGCGTGGTCTACCTGGGCAAGGACCCGAAGATCGGCCGCATGGTGGCGATCAAGACCATGGCGCTGTCGCAGGAGTTCGAGCCGGACGAGCTGGCCGAGGTCAAGGCGCGCTTCTTCCGCGAGGCCGAGACCGCGGGCCGCCTGTCGCACCCCAACATCGTCTCGATTTACGACGCCGGCGAGGAGCACGACCTCGCCTACATCGCCATGGAATTCATCAAGGGCTACGACCTGGTGCGCCACACCAAGCCCAATGCCCTGCTCGACGTGCAAGAGGTGATCAAGCTGGTGGCCGACGCCGCCAGCGCGCTGGACTACGCCCACGGCAACGGCGTGGTCCACCGCGATATCAAGCCGGCCAACATGATGCTGCTCAGCGACACGCGCGTGATCAAGCTGACCGACTTCGGCATCGCCCGCATCACCGACAGCAGCAAGACCAAGACCGGCATGGTGCTGGGCACGCCCAGCTACATGTCGCCGGAGCAGCTCTCGGGCAAGAAGGTCGACGGCCGCTCCGACCTGTTCTCGCTGGGCGTGACCCTGTACCAGCTGCTGACCGGGGCGCTGCCGTTCCAGGCCGACTCCATGGCCACGCTGATGTTCAAGATCGCCAACGAGCCGCAGGCGCCGCTGCTGACCCTGCGGCCCGACCTGCCGCCGGAGCTGGAGACCATCATCGGCCGCGCGCTGCAGAAGCAGCTGGAAGCACGCTACGCCGCCGGGCGCGATTTCGCCCGGGATCTGCGCGGGCTGCTGGGTTAAGGCGCGGGGCGCGTGCCGATGGCGCTCAAGGGGAAGATTGCGACCGCGCTGCTCAGCGACGTCGGCCAGGTGCGCGACAACAACGAGGACTCGGTGGCCGAGGACGGCGAGATCGGCCTGCTGGTGCTGGCCGACGGCATGGGCGGCTACAACGCCGGCGAGATCGCCAGCGGCATCACCACCGCCTCGGTGATCGACGCGGTGCGGCGCGAGTGGCCCCGCCTCAAGCACGGCCAGGTCGACGAGGACAGCGGCTACAGCGTCGAATCCCTGCTGCTGCGCCAGGCCCTGGAAACGGCCCACACCACCATCTACCAGGTGGCGCAAAGCCAGCCGCAGTGCGCCGGCATGGGCACCACCGCGGTGGTGGCCCTGCTGCACGACGACCGCATGTCGATCGCCTACGCCGGCGACTCGCGCCTGTACCGCCTGCGCAAGGGCCGGCTGGAGCAGATCACCCGCGACCACTCCCTGGTGGAGGAGCTGGTGGCCCGCGGCCACTACTCGCGCGAGGATGCGATGCAGCTGGTGCGCCGCAACATCGTGACCCGCGCTCTGGGGGTGGAGGCCACGGTCGAGGTGGACCTGATCGAGGAGGGCCTGGAGCCGGGCGACATCATCCTGCTCTGCTCCGACGGCCTCACCGACATGCTCGACGACGAAACCATCCGCTTAACCCTGGTCGAGTTTGCTGATAATCTCAACACTGCTGCGGAAATGCTTGTCCGCAAAGCGAATGAGCGCGGCGGCAGGGACAATGTTTCGGTCGTGCTGGCGCGGGTGGACGCGGCATTTCCGCACAAGCGGCCGTGGTATGAACGCCTGATCGAATGGTTTTGAGCGGAACGAACAAGGGAACGGGGACAGTCTGACATGGCCAAGCTCATCATCACCGATGCGGAAGGGGCGACGCGGGATTTCCCGCTCACCAAGGAGCGCATCACCATCGGCCGCCACCCCGACAATGACATCAGCCTCAACGACAAGGCGGTGTCCGGCCGGCACGCCGTGGTCATCACCATCCTGCACGACTCCTTCCTCGAGGATCTGAACAGCACCAACGGCACCATGGTCAACGGCAAGCAGGTCGCCAAGCACCCGCTGGCCAACGGCGACACCGTCTCGATCGGCCGCAACACCCTGAAATACCTCAGCGAAGCCGCCGCCGGCGAGGAAGACGACTTCGAGAAGACCATGATCCTGCGCCCCGGCCAGATGGGCGCGGCGTTCGAATCCCAGGTCAACAAGGCCGCCGCCGCGGCCCCGGGCCAGGAAGCGCCCTCCGGCGGCAAGCCGCTGGTGGGCAAGCTGAAGGTGGCGTCCGGCCCGAACATGGGCAAAGAGCTCGAGCTGACCAAGGCGCTCACCACCATCGGCCGCCCCGGCGTGCAGGTGGCGGCGATCACCCGCCGCGCCGACGGCTACTACATCGTCCATGTCGGCGGCGCCAGCGGCGGCCAGCACCCCCTGGTCAACGGCCAGGAAATCGACGCCCAGGCGCGCAAGCTCAGCAACGGCGACACCATCGACCTGGTCGGCACCAAGATGACCTTCCTGCTCGGCGCCTGAGCCGCTTTTCCCGCCTTTTGCCGGGGCGGCGGCCGTCGAACGCAGCGTCATGAACCGCGGACGGCCCGCCATACCCCCGCGCCGTCCCAGCCCTTAAGGTAGCGCGACCAACAACGGAGGCGCGGATATGGGCTTTATCATCAACTGGCTGATCGGCTGGCCGGCACGCGTGGCGCAATACCTGCTGCCCGCCGGGCCGCTGCTGGCGCGCATCGTGGTCGGCTGGGTGTTCCTGTGGAGCGGCTGGGGCAAGCTCAACAACCTGCCGCAGATCGAGGAAAACTTCGTCAGCTGGAACATCCCCTTCCCGCACCTGCTCACCCCCTTCGTCTCCGGGGTGGAGTTCTTCGGCGGCATCTTCCTGCTGATCGGCCTCCTGACCCGCATCTCGGGCGGCGCCCTGGCCGTCACCATGCTGGTGGCGATCAAGTCGGCCAAGTGGGCGGACGTGGATTCGCTGGAAACGCTGCTGGGCTTCGACGAGAGCGCCTACTTCGCGATCTTCACCTGGCTGGCGATCGCCGGCGGCGGCAAGCTGTCGCTGGACCACCTGCTGCTGAAGTGGAAGGCGGAGGCCGGGCATCCGGAGTGAGGATTGGCCTCCCGTCGTCCTGAGCGCAGCGCAGGATCGGTGCGGTCACTGCCTCGAAAGTTCACAAGACCGGGAACTGCCCTCCCGCGGCGCCTTGCGCTCCGCGGCCGGAGCGCAAGGCGCAGGGGTAAAACCGTGGGGCGCGCACGAGTGGCCGCATGCGTGCCGGCCCCGGCTCACCCCTGGTGAACGAAGTGCACCCGGTTGGTCAGCCCGCAGAACAGTTCGTAAGCCAGCGTCCCCGCCCAGCCCGCCACTTCCTCGGCCGGCAGGCCGTCCCCCCACAGGGTGACGGTGTCCCCCACCACGGCCTGCGGCAGCTCGCGCAGGTCCACCGTGATCATGTCCATCGACACCCGCCCGACCATCGGCGCGCGTTGGCCGTGGATCAGCACCGGCGCGCCGCTGGGCAGGATGCGGTGCACGCCGTCGGCGTAGCCGACCGCCACCACGCCGACCCGCATCCGTTCCGGGCAGCGGAAGGTGGCGCCGTAGCCCACCGTCTCGCCGGCCTCGAGCTGATGCACGGCGATGAGGCGGCTTTCCACCCGCATCGCGGGTCTGAGGCCCAGGTCGGCGGCGGACTTGCCCGGCAGCGGGCTGGCGCCGTAGAGCATCAGTCCCGGCCGCACCCAGTCCAGGCGCGCGCCCGGCCAGGCGATGAGGCCGGCGGAGTTGGACGCCGAGCGCGGCCCCGGCAGGTCGCCCAGGGCCCGGGAGAAGGCCTCCAGCTGGCGCAGGGTCATGGGGTTGGCGGTCTCGTCGGCGCAGGCCAGGTGGGTGATCCAGCCGGCCAGCTGCCAGTCCGGCCGCTGCCGCACCGCTTCGAACAGGGCGGAGGCGGCCGACAGCGGGAAGCCCAGGCGGTGCATGCCGCTGTCCAGCTTGAACCACAGGGTCAGCGGGCGCTGCGCCGGCAGGCTCTGCAGCAGCTGCAGCTGCCAGAAGTCGTGCACCACCACCTGCAGGCGCAGGCGCGCGGCTTCCTCGGCTTCCTCAAGCGACAGCACGCCCTCGAGCAGGTTGATGGCGCCGTCCAGCCCGGCCTCGCGCAGCGCCAGGGCCTCCTCCAGGCAGGCCACGGCGAAGGCATCGACGCCGGCCTGCTGCAGCGCCCGCCCCACCTGCACCGCGCCGTGGCCATAGGCGTCGGCCTTGATCGCGGCCATCACCTTCGACCGCGGCGCATAGGCGCGCACCCGCCCGAGGTTGTGGCGGATGGCGGCGAGATCGATGGTGGCGGTGACGCGGGGGGTGTAGGACATCAAGTTGTCGGCGATCGGTTCCCAGTGGTCAGTTTAAAGCCCGCGCCCCTTCCCGGCTTTTGCCGGGAACCGACCACCGGCGACAGCGTTCAGGTGTACATGTATTCCGGCGCCAGGTTGTCGAAGCGCGTGTAGGGCCCGAGGAAGGCGGTCTTCACCGTGCCGGTGGGACCGTTACGCTGCTTGGCGATGATGATCTCGGCGGTGCCCTTGTCCGGCGATTCCTTGTTGTAGTACTCGTCGCGGTAGACGAAGACGATGCAGTCGGCGTCCTGCTCGATACCGCCGGACTCGCGCAGGTCGGACATGCGCGGGCGCTTGTTGTCGCGCTGCTCGACGCCGCGCGACAGCTGCGACAGCGCGATCACCGGCACTCCCAGTTCCTTGCCCAGGGCCTTGAGGCTGCGCGAAATCTCGGAGATTTCGTTGGTGCGGTTCTCGCGCGTCGACGGCACCTGCATCAGCTGGATGTAGTCCACCACGATCAGCTTGATGTCGTGGCGCGCGGCCATGCGGCGGGCGCGGGCGCGCAGGTCCAGCGGCGACAGCGAGCCGGTCTCGTCGATGTACAGCGGCGCCTCGCGCAGCAGGCCGCCGGCCGAGACGATCTTGGCCCAGTCGTGGTCCTCGAGCTGGCCGCTGCGCAGACGCTGCTGGTCGATGCGGCCGAACGAGGACAGCACGCGCAGCGCCAGCTGCTCCGCCGACATTTCCATGCTGAACACCGCCACGGCGGACTTGTCCACGGTGGCGACGTGCTCGGCGATGTTCATGGCGAAGCTGGTCTTGCCCATGCCGGGACGGCCGGCCACGATCACCAGGTCGCCCGGGTGCAGGCCGGTGGTGAGCTTGTCGAATTCGGTGAAGCCGGTGGGCAGGCCGCTGAAGTTCTGCGGGTTGTCGCGCAGCTGCTCCAGGCGGTTCTCGATGCCGGGAATCAGGTCCTGCATCGCGTGGTACTGGCTCTGCGAACGGTCGCCGCGCTCGCGGATGCGGAACACCGCCTGCTCGGCCACGTCCATCAGCACGGCGGGTTCGCGGCCGCCCGGCTGGTAGCCCAGCTCGGCGATGTCCTGGCCGGCGGCGATCAGGCTGCGCAGCACCGAGCGCTCGCGCACGATCTCGGCGTAGGCGCGGACATTGGCGGCGCTGGGCGTGTCGGCCGCCAGGGTGCCCAGGTAGGCCACG
>DASRFD010000136.1:0-30965 GCA_035651715.1 Nevskia sp. | reverse complement strand
CTGGTCCAGGTACCAGGCCACCAGGCTCAGCACCAGGGTCACCAGCAGCAGCAGCCCCCAGCAGGTGAAGAAGACGATGCCGACCTGGGCCAGCTTGAGCCAGCGCCGCGCCGCGCACAGCACCGCCGCGCTGCACAGCACGATCCATTGCAGGAACAGCGACAGCGAGACGAAGCGCAGCTGCGCCGCCTCACTGCCGGCGGTGCTGGCCAGGGACAGCACGACCACGATCAGCTCGATGACCGCCGCCAGCTGCACCAGGGCCCGCCCGGTGCAGAAGTTGGGGATCAGGGTCCCCTCGGATTGCGGCCGCACTTCGTAGCGCTTCATGGGCCAAATCTAGCCGAAGTCCGGCACCCCCGCCTATTCCATGCGGGCGCCTGCGCGCCGGCCCGCCGCCGTCACCCGGGAAATGCCCTGGCGGAAGCCTTACAATCCGCATCCCTGAGCGCTTCCCAGGCCCCCATACCATGAGCCAGCCCCCCGCCGACAAGTCCAACCAGAAGCTGTGGGGCGGCCGTTTTGCCGAATCCACCGACGCCCTGGTGGAGGCCTTCACCGAGTCGGTCAGCTTTGACCGCCGCCTGTGGCGGCAGGACATCGCCGGCAGCCAGGCCCACGCCCGCATGCTGGGCAAGGTCGGCGTGCTCAGCACGGCCGAGGTCGAGGCCATCGTCGCCGGCCTGGATGCGATCCGCGCCGAGATCGCCGCCGGCAGCTTCCAGTGGCAGCAGTCCCTGGAAGACGTGCACATGAACATCGAGTCCGCGCTGACCGCCCGCATCGGCGACGCCGGCAAGAAGCTGCACACCGGCCGCAGCCGCAACGACCAGGTCGCCACCGACCTGCGCCTCTATACCCGCGACGCCATCGACGAGCTGGTCGGCCTGATCGACACCCTGGCCGGCGGCCTGCTGGACCTGGCCGAGCGCGAGGCCGACACCGTGATGCCGGGGTTCACCCACCTGCAGATCGCCCAGCCGGTGTCCTTCGGCCACCATTTGCTGGCCTGGCGCGAGCAGATCCTCCGCGACCGCGCCCGCCTGCTCGACACGCGCAAGCGCACCAACCTGCTGCCCCTGGGCAGCGCCGCCCTGGCCGGCACGGTCTACCCGATCGACCGCCACTACACGGCGCAGCTGCTCGGCTTCGACGGCCCCACCGAGAACAGCCTGGACTCGGTCAGCGACCGCGACTTCGCCATCGAATTCTGCGCCGCCGCGTCCCTGCTGATGGTGCACCTGTCGCGCTGGAGCGAGGAGCTGATCCTGTGGAGCAGCCCGATGTTCGGCTTCGTCAAACTGCCCGACCGCTTCTGCACCGGCAGCTCGATCATGCCGCAGAAGAAAAACCCCGACGTGCCCGAGCTGGTGCGCGGCAAGACCGGCCGCGTCATCGGCGACCTGCAGGCCCTGCTGGTGCTGATGAAGGGCCAGCCCCTGGCCTACAACCGCGACAACCAGGAAGACAAGCAGCCGCTGTTCGACGCCCACGACACCGTGGCCGCTTCCCTGCGCGTGGTCGGCGCCATGCTGCCCAACCTTGCCGTCGAGCGCGAAGCCTGCCGCGCCGCCGCCGCCAAGGGCTTCTCCACCGCCACCGACCTCGCCGACTACCTGGTGAAGAAGGGCCTGCCGTTCCGCGACGCGCATCATGCGGTGGGCTCCGCCGTGGCCTATGCCGGCGCCAAGAACTGCGACCTGGCCGACCTGTCGCTGGACGAGCTGAAGAAGTTCTCGGCGCTGGTGGAGCAGGACGTGTATGAGCGGCTGACGCTGGAAGGCTCGCTGCGCGGGCGCAATCACTATGGGGCGACGGCGCCGGAGCAGGTGCGGGCGGCGATTGCGCGGGCCAGGGCCGCTAAACCGTAGGATGTGCTGAGCGCAGCGAAGCGCATCGATCGCGCCGCCATCATGACCAACTACCGCCGCTCCCAAGTCGCAGGCGGATGTTACTTCTTCACTTTGGCGCTGGCCGAACGCCAAGCGACATTACTGGTCGATCGCATCGACCTGCTGCGGGAATCCATCCGAACCGTCCGGGCCCGGAATCCATTCCAGATCGAAGCCATGGTGGAGCCGTTCATTCTGGACTGGCAACTCGAAGGATGCGCTTCGCTGCGCTCAGCACATCCTACGGCTTCACCGGAGCGGGCATGGTGGCGATTGCGCAGGCCAGGACGCGGCAGAAGTAGGATGTGCTGAGCGCAGCGAAGCGCATCAATCGCGTCGAATTGAGGCACTCACAACTGGATTCCCGCCTGCGCGGGAATGACAAGCAAAGAACCTACTGCGCCCGCGGCGGCTGCTCGAAATACCCGCCCGGCCTCTGCTTGCGGATCAGCAGATTCTTCACCTCCCACTCCGCCTTCGCATCCAGCGGCTTGAGATAGCGCACCTCGCCGCCCGCCTGCACCGCCACCGGCACGCCGTCCTGGAACAGCACGCGGTTGCCGGGCAGCCGCGGCACTTTCTCGCCGGGAGTCAGGATGCCGACCAGGTTCAGGGGATCGGCGGCGGAGATGGAGACGTGCTCCTCGCTGGCCGGCTCGTTGGCGACCTTGCGCAGCAGCCCCGCCGCGTCCGGCAGCGCGAACTGCTCGCCGGAGAAGCCGTTGACGAAGCGGCCGCCGCGGATTTCGCCGCGCGCCTCCAGGCGGCGGTAGACGTAGAACAGCTCGCGCCAGGGCGGCAGGCCGTCCTCGCGCTCCAGCAGCTTGCGGAACACCACGCCGTAGCGGCGCAGCAGCACGCGGGCGATGTGCTCGACGTGGGGCTCGGCCAGGGCGGCGGCGCTCTCCGCCGCCACGCGCGGGCGGCGGGTCAGCGACCAGCGGCCGGCGTGGTCCACATCCGCCTCGGCGCGGTTGAGGCGGCGGCGCAGGCGGGCGCGCTTCTCCGCCGGCGTGACCAGGCCGCGCAGGCCGGCGAAGGAATCGCAGGTGACCAGGCCGTTGCTGACCAGCTCGCCCAGGGCCAGCTCCAGCTCGGTGCGGATCAGGTGGCTGTCCTGCTGCAGGTCGCTGAAGAAGGAGGCGCCGTGCGCGCGCAGGGAGTCCAGCACGGCCTGCGCCTTGGGCGAGAGCGGCGGCGTCTCCTCCGGCATGCCGCCGGCCTGCTGCCAGTGCGGCAGCGCGCTGCGCTCGCAGAGCAGGATCGGCGTGCCACGCACCGGGCCGGACTTGCGCCTGGCCTCGTCGCCGGCGGCGCCGCCCACCGGCGGCCGGTACCAGGCGACGCGGCCGGACGCGCACTGCTGGTCGAGCATCGCCGGCAGGTATTGCCGCACCCGCGCCGGCAGCAGGTCTTCCTCCCAGGCGGCGGCCGGCAAGGCGCAGCCTTCGAGCTGGCGCAGGGTGATGAGCAGGCCTTCGTCGCCCTCCCTCCGCTCCTCGCCGGCGATGCGGTGCCAGCGGAACAGGAAGCGCAGGAACTGCGCCGGCGCCACCGGCTGCACCGCCGCGCGCTGCCTGTCGCGCGTATAGCGGTGCACGCGGGCGAGCAGGCGGCGCTCGCACCATTCTTCCGCCGTCGGGGCGGTAAACCCTCCGCGCATCACCGCGCCCTCGGCCTCCAGCGCGAACAGGGCGATGCGGACGTCCTCGTTCTCCAGGCCCAGCGGCGCGGCGAGCTGCGTCTCGGTTACCGGGCCGAGCAGCTCCAGGCGGCTGCGTACGATCTCCACCAGCGCCTCGCCGGCGTTCGGCGTGGCGCTGGAGGTGGCACGGATCTCCGGCGTGGTGCGCAGGCCCGGAAACACCGCCTGGAACTCGTGCAGACGCTCGGCCGCCACCAGCACCGGCTGGCGGTTGCCGAGCAGCAGCGCGGCGACGCGCTTTTGCTGCTGCAGGGCCGGCAGCCAGCTGTCGCCGGCCAGGGCCAGCTCGTCGCGGGTCAGGAAGCCGTGCACCACCAGGGCGTCGTGCAGCTCGTCGGCGCCGCCGATCTCGGGCCAGGCCTCGGCCCGCACCTGCTCGATCGCCTGCGCATCGAGCCGGCCGAGGTCGGCGGCGCTGCGCACGTCGGCCAGCGGCTGCTGGCGGACCGCCATGGTGCGGCGCTCCTCGGCGGCGCCGTCGTCGAGGAAGGCGTAGGGACGCGCGTTGAGGATCGAGCCGGCCAGCGGCGACGGCGCCGCGAGGTCGCGGGCGATGACCCGCACCGCGCCGCTCTCGATGCGCCTGAGCAGGTTCTCCAGCCCCTCCACGTCCATCGTGATATACAGGCAGTCGTCGATGGTCTGCCTGACCAGCGGGTGGTCGGGGATCTCCCTCTCGCCGCCGCCCAGGTTCTCGGCGCAGGCGAGCTGGTCGGGAAACACCACGCTGAGCAGGTCTTCCGAGTCGGAGCGCTGGAACTGCGGCGGCAGGCGCTTGCCGCCCATCATGCGCTTGACCGCCAGGGCGATGCTGGCGTTCCAACGCCAGCGCGTGCCGAACATCGGCGCATCGAGCAGGGCCTGCACCAGGATCTCGCGCGCGGTGGCGGACTTGAGGTAGTCCTTCACCTCCAGCAGCGGGAAGCTGTGGGTGGCGCCGAGCGACAGCACGATGCTGTCCTCCAGCGCGCTGGCCTGCAGCTCGAAGTTGAACTTGCGGCAGAAGCGCTTGCGCAGCGCCAGGCCCCAGGCCTTGTTGATGCGCGAGCCCAGCGGCGAGTGGATCACCAGGTGGCTGTCGCCGATCTCGTCGAAGAAGCGCTCGAAGATCACCGTGTCCTCGGTCGGCAGCGCGCCGAGCGCGGCCAGGGACAGGGCGAAGTATTCGCACAGCTGCCGCGCCGCCGCTTCCTCCACCTGCATCTCCTCGCGCAGCCAGCGCTCGCACTCGGCCTCGCCTTGCGCCAGGCGCAGCTCGGCCTCGCGGTTGAGGCGCGACACCGCCTGGCACAGCTCGTCGCTGCGGCCGGGCCGCTCGCCGAGCCAGAACGGGATGGTCGGCGGCTGGCCCTTGGCGTCCTCGACGTAGACCTTGCCGGTCTCGACTTTGGCGATGCGGTAGGAGGTGTTGCCGAGCTGGAAGATGTCGCCGGCGATGCTCTCGAAGGCGAAGTCCTCGTTGAGCGTGCCGACGCGGTGGCCTTCCGGCGTCAGCACCACCTCGTAGTCGAACTGGTCCGGTATCACGCCGGCGTTGGTCACCGCGGTGAGGCGCGCGCCGCGCCGCGCGCGCAGCACGCGGTTGACCGCGTCGTAATGCAGGTAGGCGCCGCGGCGGCCGCGCCGCGTGGTGTAGCCGTCGGCCAGCATCTGCACCACCTGCTCGAACTCGGACAGGCCGAGGTCACGGTAGGGCCAGGCGCCGCGCAGGCTGCGGTACAGCTCGTCCAGCGGCCACTCGCGGCAGCCGGTCTCGGCCACGATCTGCTGCGCCAGCACGTCGAGCGGCCGGTGCGGCTGGCGGATGCGGTCCAGCTCGCCGCGGCGCACCGCGTCGAGCAGGGCGGTGCACTCCACCAGGTCGTCCAGCGACAGCGGGAACAGCCGGCCTTTCGGCACGGCGCCGACGGCATGGCCGGCGCGGCCGACGCGCTGCAGGAAGGCGCTGACCGCGCTGGGCGAGCCGAGCTGGCACACCAGATCGATGTCGCCGATGTCGATGCCCAGCTCCAGCGAGCTGGTCGCCACCAGCACCTGCAGCGCGCCGGACTTGAGGCGCTGCTCGGCGCGCAGGCGGTGCTCCTTGGACAGGCTGCCGTGGTGCGCGGCGACGTGCTCCTCGCCCAGGCGCTCCGCCAGGTGGCGCGCGGCGCGCTCGGCCAGGCGGCGCTGGTTGACGAAGACCAGCGTGGTGCGGTGCTGGCGCACCAGCTCGGCCAGGCGGTCATAGATCTCGGCCCACACCTCGTTGGCCATCACCGTGGCCAGCGGCGACCGCGGCAGCTCCAGCGCCAGGTCGCGCTTGCGCACGTGGCCGGTGTCGACGATCTCCAGCGGCTCCTCGCGCTGCCCGAGGAGATAATGCGCCATCTCCTCGATCGGCTTCACCGTGGCCGACAGGCCGATGCGGATCGGCGGCCGCGCGCACAACGCCTGCAGCCGCTCCAGGCTCAGCATCAGGTGGGCGCCGCGCTTGGACCCGGCCACCGCGTGCAGCTCGTCGACGATGAGGCTGCGCACCGAGCCGAGCATGCGCCGGCCGGAGTCCGAGCTGAGCAGGATGAACAGCGACTCCGGCGTGGTCACCAGGATGTGCGGCGGCGTGCGCCGCATGCGCTCGCGCTCGACCATGCTGGTGTCGCCGGTGCGCACCGCCACGCGGATGTCCAGGTCCGGCTGGCCGGACTCGACCAGGCGCTTGCGGATGCCCGCCAGCGGCTCCTGCAGGTTCTTCTCGATGTCGTTGGACAGGGCCTTGAGCGGCGACACGTACAGCACGTGCACCTCGTCCCTGAGGCCGCGGTCCAGGCCTTCCATCACCAGGTCGTTGATGGCGGAGAGGAAGGCGGCGAGCGTCTTGCCCGAACCGGTGGGCGCGGTGACCAGGGCATGGCGATGGCGCGAGGTGACCTGCCAGGTGCGCGCCTGCACGCCGGTGGGCTGGCCGTAGCGGTCGAGCAGCCAGCCGGACACGGCGGGATGAAACGGCATCCCGCCGTCCGCCACGGCCGGAACGCCGCCGAAGTCGAGTCGCGTCTGCATGGCGATATAGTATGCGCTTCTACTGCACGGATGTGCAGCTTGAAGCGGCCAGTCGCGCAGGCAGGACCGGGTTCGGCCGAAGCCCGCCCTGCATCGGGCCCCGTGGCTAAGACTAAAGTCGTAGAGGCCGGCCACTGCCAAAAATCGCCATTACCGGTAGTGTGGCCGCCCATGCCATACGCCCAAATGCGCGACGGCGCGCAGCTGCACTACCTCAGTTTCGGTCGCGGTCCGGATACCTGCGTGCTGCTGCATGGCTTCGCCATGAACGCGGCAATGTGGCTGCCCCTGGTGGCGCCGCTGGCGCACCGGGTCCGCTTCGTCATCCCCGACCTGCGCGGCTTCGGCCGCTCGCACACGCTGCCGCTGGTCCAGCGCAGCATCCTCGACCAGCACGCCGACGACCTGCACGATCTGCTGCTGGCCCTGGACCTGGACGACGTGCACCTGGCCGGCCTGTCGATGGGCGCCTGCACCGCCCTGCAATATCACCGCCGCCACGGCTTCGGCCGCATCCGCGCCTATCTGCACATGGACCAGAGCCCCTGCGTGCCGAACGGCCCGCGCTGGCGCCACGGCCTGCTCGGCGAGGAGCAGCAGGCGCAGCTCGCAGCCTGGGCCACGCTGCTGGACGAGCTGGAGCCGCACCGCGGCACGCCTTACCGCAAGCTGCCGCGCAGCCTGCGCCGGCGCATGTGGCGCGGCCTGGCGCAGTTCATCGATTACGCCTTCCACCACCGCGGCATGCGCGCGGTGAGCAGCCTGTCGAAATACGAGCTGCTGATCCGCCGCGTCGCGCCGACCGCGAACTGGCCGGTCTATCTCGACTGCCTGCGCTCCTACATGGAAGACAACTACGACTGGCGGCCGAGCCTGGCGAAGCTGAAGGTGCCGATGACGGTGCTGATCGGCCTGGAGTCGCGCATGTACCCGGCGGCCGGGCAGTTCCGCATCGCCGAATACGTGCCGCACGCGCGCCTGGTCTCGATCCCCGGCTGCGGCCACGTCATCCCGTTCGAGGCGCCGCGCGTGTTCCTGCGCGAGATGAGCCGCTTCCTCGCGCCGGCGCCGGCGCTGCCGAACCGGCGCGCCGCCGGGCAGCTGGCGGCCTGAACCGCTTCGCCTCTCCGGGCGGGACAGGCCATGCCGCCCGCGGCCGGGGCCGCTCGCCCTTCGCCCCTCTCCCGCGGCAGCAGGGGATTGCGTAGGCTAGGACGATGGATGCCACCCAGGTCCTCGTCGCCGACGATCACCCGCTGTTCCGCGCCGCGCTGGCGCTGGCCCTGCGCGAGCTGAGCCCGGAGCTGCACATCGTCGAGGCGCACAGCTTCGCCTCGCTGGAGCAGGCGGTGGCCGCCCACCCCGACCTGGAACTGGTCCTGCTCGACCTGAGCATGCCCGGCGCGATGGGCTTCTCCTCCCTGGTCTACCTGCGCGGCGAGCGGCCGCAGCTGCCGGTGGTGGTGGTTTCCGCCAACGACCATCCACGCACGGTGCGCCGCGCCCAGCAGTTCGGCGCCGCCGGCTTCATCTCCAAGTCGGCGCCGGTGCCGGAGATGCGCCAGGCCATCGCCGCGGTGATGGACGGCGGCGAATGGTTCCCCGCCGCCAAGGCCGGCAAGAGCGAGGCCGACGAGCGCCTCGCCGCCCGGCTGGCGCAGCTCACGCCGCAGCAGTTTCGCGTGCTGATGTACGTGGCCGACGGCCTGCTCAACAAGCAGATCGCCTACCGGCTTGGCGCGGCGGAGAACACGGTGAAGGTCCATGTCACCGCGCTGCTGCGCAAGCTCGAATGCCACGGCCGCACCCAGCTGGCGGTGCTGGTGAAGGGGCTGGAGGCGGGGGCGGCGGCAGAAGCGGATTCCGATCCTTGAGCTTTCTCCCCTCTCCCAAAGGGAGAAGGATGAAGGCAGGATCACCTCAAGCCGCGGCGCGCAGCAGCAGCCGGCTCATCAGCGCGCGCAGCGCCGGCGGCCGCACCGGCTTGTGCAGCAAGCCCCAGCCGCGCTCCTGCGCCAGCGCCGGCAAGGCCGCCTCGCGCTCGGCCGAGACCAGGATCACCGGCGGGCTCGCCCCCCAGCGCCGCTCCAGCTCGGCGTACAGCTCGGGCCCGGTGCCGGCGCCGAGGCGGTAGTCGAGCAGGACCAGCGCCGGCGCCTGCCCCGGCCGCGCCCGGGGCAATCCATCGGCGGCACCGGCCACCAGGGTGACGCGGCAGCCCCAGCGCTCCAGCAGCGCGCGGCTGGCTTCGCGCACGCGGGCGTCGTCGTCGATGCACCAGACTTCGCGGCCGTGCAGCGCCGAGTCCGCCGCGGGCTCGGCCGCGGGTGCCGGCGGCGGCACAACGGCGGCGGCATCGCCCAGCGGCACCGTCAGCGCGAACACGCTGCCGCGCCCGACCCAGGAGCGCAGGCCCACCTCGTGCCCGAGCAGGCGCGCGGTGCGGTCGACGATGGCCAGGCCCAGGCCGGCGCCGCGCTCGTCGCCGTTGCCGTCGAGGCGCCGGAACTCCTCGAAGATTTCCTGGCGCTGGTGTTCGGGTATGCCGGGCCCGCTGTCCCACACCTCGATGCGCAGGGCGCCGCAGGCGCGGCGGCAGCCGAGCAGCACGCGGCCGCGGCGGGTGTAGCGCACGGCGTTGGACAGGAAGTTCTGCAGGATGCGGCGCAGCAGCGCCTCGTCGCTGCGCACCACCGCGCGCGTGGCCACCCAGCGCAGCTCCAGCCCCCTGGCCCGGGCCAGGATGCCGAACTCGCGCGCCAGCGCCTCCAGAAGCGGCCGCAGCGGCAGGTCGCGGATCTCGGTGCGGATCGCGCCGGATTCCAGGCGCGAGATGTCGAGCAGGCTGGACAGGATCGCGTCCTGCGCCTCCAGCGCATCGTCGATGTTGCGCACCAGGCCGGCCGGCTCGCCGCCGGACAGCCGCTCGCCGAGCGCGTGGACGAACATGCGCGCGGCGTTGAGCGGCTGCTGCAGGTCGTGCACCGCGGCGGCGACGAAGCGCGTCTTGGAGCGGTTGGCGCGCTCGGCCTCGCCCTTGGCTTCCTGCAGTTCGCCGGTGCGCTGCTCGACCCGCCGCTCCAGGGTGTCGGCCAGGGTGCGCAGGTCGCGCGCCGCGCTCTTGTAGGCGGTGATGTCGGCGTAGCTGGTGACGAAGCCGCCGCCAGGCAGCGGGTTGCCGCGGATCTCCAGCACCGTGCCGTCGGGCCGCTCGCGCTCGAACAGGTAGGGCTTGCCGGTCTGCAGGTGCTCGAGGCGGCGGCGGATCGCCTCCTCGACGTCGCCCTCGCCGAGCAGGCCGCGCCGGGCGTTGTAGCGCAGCACGTCCTCGACCGGCCGGCCGGGCCGCATCAGCTCGGGCGGCAGGCGGAACAGCTCGACATAGCGCCGGTTCCAGGCCAGCAGGCGCAGCTGCGCATCGACCACGCTGACGCCCTGCGGCAGATGCTCCAGGCTCTGGCCGAAACCCTGCGCCGCGTTCTGCGCCGCCTGCACCAGGCCGTCCTGCGCGGTGCGCAGCGCCGCGGTGTGCTGCCGCACCATCTGCTCCAGCTCCTCGCGGCTGCGCCGCCGCAGTCGCGCCACGCGCCAGCGCTGCTGCAGGAACAGGCCGAGGAACAGCAGGCTCAGGCAGATGCCGGCCGCCGCGAGCGAGGCGACGCGGCCGGCGGCGCCGGCTTCGGCCGGATCGCGCAGCAGGTGCAGGACCCAGCCCTCGCTGGGCAGCGGCAGGGACTGCCACAGGTAGGAAGCGCCGCCGCCGGGCCCGTCCACCCGCACCACGCGGCCGTCCGCCCCCAGGTCCTGCAGGGCCTGCAGCGGCAGCGGGCCGACTTCTTCCTGCGGATACTGCTGCGCGCCCGCCAGCTCGGCCCGCTGCGCCGGGCTCAGCGGGCGCAGGCTGCGATAGCGGAACAGGCCCTCCCGGCGGCTGGCGAGGAAGATGACGCCATGACTGTCGCTGGCCAGGACCAGGTCCGGTCCCCTGCTCCACTCCTGCTCCAGGCCGAGCAGCTCGAGCTTGACCACCAGCGCGCCGAGCAGCCGGCCCTGGCCGTCGCGCACCGCCTTCGACAGGAAGTAGCCGGGCACGCCGGTGGTGACGCCGACGCCGAAGAAGCGGCCGTCGTCGCCGCTGGCGAGCTGGCGGAAATAGGGGCGGAAGCTGTAGTCGTGGCCGACGTTGCTGTCCGGCCGCCGCCAGTTGCTCGCCGCGACGGCGTGGCCATAACGGTCGAGCAGGGTCAGGGTCGAGGAGGTGGCGGCGCCGTTGACCTGCTCCAGCTTGAGGCTGAGCTGCTGCTGCCGCGCCGCGTCGGGGCTGCCCTGCAGCGCGGCGCGCAGCTCCGGGTCCAGCGCCAGCACCGCCGGCAGCGCGCGGTAGTGCTCGATCAGCGCTTGCAGGGCGTCGGCATACAGGCCCAGCTGGCGCCGCGACTGCTCGGCCTGCTCGCGCAGCGCGCGCTGCTGCGCCTGCTGCCCGGCTTCCCAGGCCGCCAGGGCGATGCCCGCCGCGGCGAGCGCGGCGAGCAGGAGAGTGCGGAGGCGGCGGACCGGCAATTCCATGGCGGCAACTTAGCACTCCGCCGCCGGCCCGCGCCGGTTGGGCTTCAGCCGAGCGCCGGCTGCCGCCCGAGGTCCTCGCCGTCCGCGACCTCGGCGCCCGCGGCGAGCTGGCGGCGCAGCTGGCCCAGGTCCAGTTCCTTCTCCCAGCGCGCGATGACGATGGTGGCGACGCCGTTGCCGATCATGTTGGTCAGGGCGCGGGCCTCGCTCATGAAGCGGTCGATGCCCAGGATCAGGGCCAGGCCGGCCACCGGCACCGAGGGCACCACCGCCAGGGTCGCGGCCAGGGTGATGAAGCCGGCGCCGGTGACGCCGGAGGCGCCCTTGGAGGTGAGCATGGCCACCGCCAGCAGGGTCAGCTCCTGGGTCAGCGTGAGGTCCACGTTCAGGGCCTGGGCGACGAAGATCGCCGCCATGGTCAGGTAGATGTTGGTGCCGTCGAGGTTGAAGGAATAGCCGCTGGGCACCACCAGGCCGACCACCGACCTGGAGCAGCCCAGGCGCTCCAGCTTCTGCATCAGCGGCACCAGGGCCGACTCCGACGACGAAGTGCCCAGCACCAGCAGCAGTTCCTCGCGGACGTAGCGCACGAAGCGGAAGATGGAGAAGCCGGTCAGACGCGCCACCGCGCCGAGCACCAGCACCACGAACAGCACGCAGGTGAGGTAGAAGCTGCCCATCAGCCTGAGCAGCGGGCCGAGGCTGTCGATGCCGTACTTGCCGATGGTGAAGGCCATGGCGCCGCCGGCGCCGAGCGGCGCCAGCTTCATCACCAGGCCGACCATGCCGAAAAAGGCCTTGGAGATCGACTCGAACAGGTCCAGCACCGGCCGCCCGGCCTGGCCCAGGCGCGACAGCGCGATGCCGAACAGCACCGCCACCAGCAGCACCTGCAGCAGGTCGCCGCCGCCGGCGAAGGCGTCGCTGAAGGTCTTGGGGATGATGTGCAGCAGGAACTCCACCGTGCTCTGGCTCTGCGCCTGCTTGGCATAGGCCGCCACGGCGTTGGCGTCGAGCGTGGCCGGATCGACGTTGAAGCCGGCGCCGGGCTTGAGCAGGTTCACCACCAGCAGGCCGATGGCCAGCGCGAAGGTGGAGACGATCTCGAAATACAGCAGGCTCTTGGCGCCGACGCGGCCGACCTTCTTCACGTCCGCCGCGCCGGCGATGCCCAGCACCACGGTGAGGAAGATCACCGGGCCGATCAGCATCTTGATCAGGCCGATGAAGGCGTCGCCCAGCGGCTTGAGCGCGACGCCGGTCTGCGGCGCGAAATGGCCGATGGCCCCGCCGATGACGATCGCCAGGATGACCCACAGGTACAGCTGCTTGGACGCGGCGCGCATGTTTCTCCTCCTGCCGTGAATGCGGGCACGGCGCAGAGGCCCGTGCCGGCAGGATATTGCGCGCGGCGCTTCCGCCGCGAAATAACGCATTGGTATTAGGACCTGGTCCCGGCGCACCCTGGGAGCGAATCAGGCAGCAACCGCGCGGCGGATCCTAGCGGCGCGGCCGGTGCCTGGCGGCCGCCGCGTCCTTGCGCGGCGCGGAGCGTTTACCGGCGCCCGGCTTCGCCGCCGCTTCCTTCCGCGCCGCCCGGCGCCCCGGCTTGCCTGCGCTGCGCGCCGCCAGCCACTGCGCGGCGTGGGCCCAGGTGGTGGCCGGCGCCTTGCTGCCGGCGAAGACGCCGGCATGGCCGCCCGGGGCGAGCATGAAGTCCTTGTCCCTGGAGGCGACGATGTCCAGCACCTTGCGCGCCGCTTCCACCGTGACGATGCGGTCGCTCTTGCCGGCGATGGCGAGCATCGAGCAATCGATGCGGTCGAGCAGGGCCTGCTTGCGCCCGCCCAGGCGGATGCGCCCGGCCGCCAGCTCGTTGTCGATGCCCACCTGCACCACGAAGTCCTGCACGATGCCGCCGGGGTAGGCGTGCATCTTGTTGAACCAGGTGGCCATGGTCTGGTGCTCGATGACGTAGTCGCGGTCCCACAGGTTCATCAGCAGATCCACATAGCTTTGCAGCGTGCCGAGCGGATTGGTCAGCTTGAACGCCAGCGACGACACCCAGCCCGGGATCAGCAGGCGGCCCGGGTCGATGTTGTGGATGCGGAACGGGGTGAGCTTGCGCACCAGCCGCGCCGGGCCGTTCATCGCCTCCATCAGCCGTCCGGCGATGCCGATCTGGTGCGCGTCGATCGGGCTGGCGATGGTGACGATGTTGCGCAGCCCGGGATCGTGCGACCAGCCGGCGTAGATCAGGCAGAACAGGCCGCCCATGCAGTAGCCGAGCAGGCTCAGCTCCTGCTCGCCGCTGTCCGCGCGCACCGCCCGCAGCGCCTGCGGCAGCAGGCGCGTGGTGTAGTCGGCCAGGCCGAGATGGGAGTGGTCGATGTCCGGGCTGCCGAAGTCCACCAGATAGACGCGGAAGCCCTCGGCCAGCAGGTAGCGCACCAGGCTGCGGTTGGGAAGCAGGTCGAAGTTCAGCGGGTCCGCCGCCAGCGGCGGCACCAGCACCACCGGCACCTTGTGCTGCCGCCGCTTCACCGGGCGCGGCTCGGCGCCGGCCTGGATGTAGTCCTCGGCCAGCGCCGGATAGCGCCGCACCGACAGCAGCCCCTGCTGCAGGATCAGCTCGTACGGGGTCTGGTTCGCCACCATGAAGCGCTCGCCGTTGAGCTGGCGCTCGACGGCGTTGCTGATCCATTGCAGGGTGCGTTCGCCGAGCAGCGAGGCCTGGTTGGCGATTTCGTGCAGCATGGCGGTTCCCGTCAGCGGCGCGGCCGGTTTCGCACCGCTCTTCGCGGGAATCTTTGCACAGTCTCCGCCCCGGCTGAACGGCCGCAGCGCGGCGTCCGGCCTGCGTTCCGGCCAATCCCGGACTTCCGCGGCGAGCCGTGCCGGACCGCGGCGCGCGGCATTCCGGCTTTCGCCGGAACGGCGATCACGCGGTCTGTCCGGGCATCGCCGCGAGGTCGGTCACTCCGGGGTCGATGCCGAACTGGCTCAGCAGGGTGGTGAGCTGGCCGCGGTGATGCGTCTGGTGATTGAACATGTGCGTCACCAGCTGCCAGGCCGGCAGGGTGTAGTCGCCGCCGGCGACGCGGGCGTAGCTGAAGTCCGCCGCCAGCCATCCGGCGCTGAGGCTTTCGGCCCAGCCGATGATCTCCCGGTCGAAGATGTCGCGCATCTCGCGCAGCGCTTCCAGCTCGGGGTGGAATTCCATGCGCGGGGACAGGCCGTCGAGCGGGCGGCCCTGGAAGCGGCGCATCCAGATGGTGTCGGCGTAGAGCAGGTGGTTGAGCGTGCCGTGGGCCGAGCCGAAGAAGGCGCCGCGGTCCTCCTTGTATTCGGCCGGGCCGAGCTGGGCGCAGGCGGCGTACAGCTTGCGGTTCATCCACTGGTTGTAGCGCGCCATCAGGGCGCACCAGACGGAGTCGATCATTCGCGAGACCTCCGGTGACTGTCCATGCTGAGCGTAGCGAAGGATCTGGCCGCGCGCGCCCGGCGTGTGACGGCACAAACCCTTCGCTGCGCCCAGGATGACAACTGGATTCCCGCCTGCGCGGGAATGACCAGCGGAAAAGTTCTACGACAGGTAGGTATACCCCGACAAGCCCGCCTCCAGCTCGGCCAGCAGCGCGTTGCGCTGCGCCTGCGGCATCTCGGTGCCGGCGAACTTGCGGCGGTAGGACTGGGCCAGCTCCTCCGGGGCGAAGTGGACGTAGCGCAGCAGCTCGTCGGTGCGGTCGCCGTGCTCGGCGCCTTCCAGCTTCCAGCCGTCTCCATCCACCACCACGTTGACGGCGTTGGTGTCGCCGAACAGGTTGTGCATGTCGCCGAGGATTTCCTGGTAGGCGCCGACCATGAAGAAGCCGAGCAGGTAGGGCTCGCCCGGCTGCAGCACGTGCGCCGGCAAGGTGGGCTCGAGGCCGCCGCGGTCGACGTAGTGGTCGATGCGGCCGTCGGAGTCGCAGGTCAGGTCGCACAGGGTGACGCGCTGGTCGGGGCGCTGGTCGAGGCGGTGGATCGGCAGGATCGGGAACACCTGCTCGATGGCCCAGGCGTCGGGCACCGACTGGAACACGGAGAAGTTGCAGAAGTACTTGTGCGCCAGCTTCTCGCGCAGCTCGTCCAGCGCCTCGCGGTGCGAGCGGATCGCCGGGTCGAGCCTGGGCTCGATGGCGCGGCACACCGCCGAGTAGGTCTTCTCGGCATAGGCGCGCTGGGTCAGGCTGAGCACGCCGTGGGTGTACTGCGCCTGCGCCTCGCCCAGGAAGCTCACGGCGTCGTGCAGGCATTCCAGCGGGCCGCGCGTCTCCACTTCGGCGAGGAGGTCGTGCAGCTCGTGCAGGATCGCCGGCTCGTCCTTCTCCGGGTCCGACGGCCGCGCCGCCGGCACCGACTCGTGGTCGATGACCTCGGTCACCAGCACGGCGTGGTGCGCGGTGAGGGCGCGGCCGGACTCGGAGATCAGGTTCGGCTCGGGCTGGCCGGCCTCGGCGCAGACTTCCTGCAGGGTGCGCACGACGTTGCGCGCGTATTCGCGCTGGCTGTAGTTCATCGAGCAGGACGAGCGCGAGCGCGTGCCCTCGTAGTCCACGCCCAGGCCGCCGCCGACGTCGACGGTGTCGATCGGCGCGCCGAGCGCGCGCAGCTCGGCATAGAAGCGCGCCGCCTCGCGCATGCCGCGCTGGATGTCCTGCACGTTGGCGATCTGCGAGCCGAGGTGGAAGTGGATCATGCGCAGGCTGTCGAGCGCGCCGCCTTCGCGCAGCAGCTGCAGCGACTCCAGCACCTGGTTGCAGGACAGGCCGAACTTGGACTTCTCGCCGCCGGTGTTCTGCCACTTGCCGGCGCCGATCGAGGCCAGGCGCACGCGCAGGCCGATCAGCGGGGCGACGTCGAGGTTCTTCGCCTCCTCCATCACCAGGGCCAGCTCGCCCGGCTTCTCCACCACGATGTAGACGCGGTGGCCGAGCTTCTGGCCGATCAGCGCGCGGCGGATGTAGCCGCGGTCCTTGTAGCCGTTGCAGACGATGACGCCGCCGGCCGGGGCCACGCCCAGCACCGCCGCCAGCTCCGGCTTGCTACCCGCCTCCAGGCCGACGCGCGCGGCGCCGTGGCGGACGATGGCCTCGACCACTTCGCGCTGCTGGTTGACCTTGATCGGGTAGACGGCGGTGTAGGCGCCCGTGTACTCGTATTCGGCGATGACCTCGGCGAAGGCGCCGGTGAGGGCGTCGACGCGGTCCTTGAGGATGTCGGTGAAGCGCACCAGCACCGGCAGCTGCAGGCCCTCGCGCGGCAGGCGCTCGGCCAGCTCGTGCAGGTCGATCGCCGCCGGCGAGCGTTCGCGGTAGGGGCGCACCTCGACGTGGCCCGCGGCGTTGACGCCGAAATAGCCCTCGCCCCACTGCGGGATGTTGTACAGCGCTTCCGCGTCCGCAGCGGCCCAGGGAGCCGTTTTGCTGGTGTCGCTACTCATTTTCTTAACCATTCACCCTTATACTGCGCGGCTCAATACAGATTCGTGACCGCCTCGAGCCTTACAGGAGCCGACCATGTCCCTCGATAACAGCTGGTTCACCGAGCCCGTCGAACAGACCGGGACTGCATTTTCGCTCAAGCTGGGCGAGCGCGTACACGCCGAGCAGACGCCGTACCAGAAGATCGAGATCTTCAAGACCGAGACTTTCGGCTACCTGATGACCATCGACGGCTGCACCATGGTCTCGACCCGCGACAACTTCCTCTATCACGAGATGATGTCGCACCCGGCGCTCAACTCGCACCCCGCCCCGCACGACGTGGTGGTGGTGGGCGGCGGCGACTGCGGCACCCTGCGCGAGGTGCTCAAGCACCCCGAGGTGAAGCGTGCGGTGCAGGTGGAGATCGACGAGCGCGTGACGCGCCTGGCGGAGCAGTATTTCCCGGAGCTGTGCGTGGCCAACGGCGACCCGCGCGCCACCCTGTTCTTCGGCGACGGCATCGCCTGGATGAAGCAAGCCCCGGCGGAGAGCCTGGACCTGATCATCATCGACTCCACCGACCCGGTGGGGCCGGCGGAGGGGCTGTTCGGCCGCAAGTTCTACCTGGACTGCATCAAGGCGCTGCGCCCGGGCGGCCTGCTGGTGCAGCAGTCCGAGTCGCCGCTGCTGCATCTCTCACTGATCGCCGAGATGCACCGCTTCATGCGCGAGGCCGGCTTCGCCCAGACCCGGCTGCTGCACTTCCCGCAACCGATCTACCCGTCCGGCTGGTGGTCGGCCTCGGTGGCGCAGAAAACCGCCGGCGAGCTGGCGCAGCGGCTGGACGAGGCGGCCCTCGCCGCGCTCGGCACCAAGTTCTACAACGCGGAAACGCACCGGGCGGCGTTCGCCACCCCGAACTTCGTCAAGCAGGCGCTGGCCGGCTGAAGCGGCGGCCGGCCCGCGGCCTCAGGACTGCGGCGCGGCGGGTGCCGCGGCGGCCGGCGCATCGGGCGGCAATGCCGCGGCGCCGCAGTGATCGATCAGGTCCTGGCGCTTGTGCGCGCGCAGCTTGTCCATTTCCTCGGAGGTGTAGCTGCGGCTGTTGCCGAGCGCGTCGGTTTCGGTGAAGCCGGCCGCGTCGCGGTAGCGGACGTATTCATCGGCGCGGCGCTTGCAATCGGCCTGCTTTTCCGCCGTCGCCTTGCGCTCGTCGGCGCCCGCCGCGTCGTCCTCGCCGCTGTTGAGCAGCTTGGGGTTCACCGGCCGGGCGCCGGGGGACTGGGCCGAGTCGCCGTAGTGGACGTGGCCGTCCTTGTCGACCCAGCGGTACAGCTGCGGCGGCTGCTGCGCCAGCGCGCCGGCGCTGCCCAGCAGCAGGGCCGCTCCCAGCAACCACGCGCCCGTCCTCGATGAAATCTTCTGCATATCGCTCCCCGTCGTCATTCCGTCCCTGGCCGATACATGGGCACTATCGGCCCGTTCAGACCGCGCCAACGCCCGCCTCGCCGGTGCGGATGCGCACCGCCTGGTTCAAGTCGTAGACGAAGATCTTGCCGTCGCCGATCTGGCCGGTCTTCGCCGCCTTCTGGATCGCCTCGACCGCCTTGTCCACCATGTCCGGCGCCAGGGCCACCTCGATCTTGATCTTGGGCAGCAGGTCCACCGTGTACTCGGCGCCGCGGTACAGCTCGGTGTGGCCCTTCTGGCGGCCGAAGCCGCGCACCTCGGTCACCGTCATGCCCTGCACCCCGGCCTCGGCCAGCGCCTCGCGCACCGCGTCGAGGCGGAACGGCTTGATGATGGCGATCAGCATTTTCATGGTCGGGTCCTTGGAGTGCTCTGGCCGAGTTTAGCACCGCGAAAGCCCGCCGAGCCCACAAAAAAAGGGCGGGCCGTTGCCGGCCCGCCCCAGGTACAACCCCTGTTAGGAAAGATTGCCGCAGGCGATCAGTAGTTGTAGGCCTTCTCGCCGTGGTCGGCGATGTCCAGGCCTTCTTCCTGATCGGCGTCGCTGGAGCGGATGCCGATGGTGAACTTCAGCGCCAGCAGGACCACCAGGGCCACGCCGCCGGACCAGACCAGCGTGATGCCGATGTCCCACAGCTGCGAGATGATCTGCGCGCCGGCATCGAAGTCCGCCACCTTGTTGGCGACGTAGTCGTAGACGCCGGTGCCGCCGAACTTCGGGTTGACGAAGATGCCGGTGCCGAGCGAGCCGATGATGCCGCCGACGCAGTGCACGCCGAAGGTGTCGAGGGCGTCGTCGTAGCCGAGCATGTGCTTGACCTTGGTCGAGGCGATCAGGCAGACCACGCCGGCCACGGCGCAGGTGACCAGGGCGCCCAGCGGGCCGACGTAGCCGGCGGCCGGGGTGATGGCGACCAGGCCGGCGACGATGCCGGAGCACACGCCCAGCAGGCTGGGCTTGCCCTTCAGCACCCACTCGGTCAGGGCCCAGGCGCAACCGGCCACGGCGGTGCCGAACAGGGTGTTGAAGAAGGCCAGGCCGGCGGCGCCGGTGGCTTCCAGGGCGGAGCCGGCGTTGAAGCCGAACCAGCCCATCCACAGCATGCCGGTGCCGATGGCGGTCATGGTCACGCTGTGCGGGGCGCCGACCGACTTGCGCTTGCCCAGCAGGATGGCGCAGACCAGGGCGGCGATGCCGGAGTTGATGTGCACCACGGTGCCGCCGGCGAAGTCCAGCGCGCCCTTGTTGAAGATGAAGCCGGCGTGCGTCGCCGCCAGGTCGGCCGCCTTCTGGTCGGTGTAGGCGTCCGGACCATCCCAGTACCACACCATGTGCGCCACCGGCAGGTAGGCGAAGGTGAACCACAGGATGCTGAAGATGATCATCGCGCTGAACTTGAAGCGCTCGGCGTAGCCGCCGGAGATCAGCGCCACGGTGATGGCGGCGAAGGTCAGCTGGAACATGCAGTAGACGTAGTCGGGCAGGTAGATGCCCTTGCTGAACGTCGCGGCCACCGCGGTGGTGGGATCGTCGCCGGCCATGAACAGCTTGTCGAACGAACCGAAGAACGGGTTGCCGGCGGTGAAGGCCACGCTGTAGCCGTAGATCACCCACAGCACCGCGACCACGCAGAAGATCGAGAAGCTCTGCATGGTGGTCGACAGCGCGTTCTTGGTGCGCACCATGCCCATATAGAACAGGGCCAGGCCCGGCACGGTCATGAACAGCACGAAGGCGGTGGAGGTCATCATCCACGCCACGTCGCCCTTGTTGCACTCGAAGCCCTTGTCGCCGCACTTCGGCGCGGGAGCGGCGGCGGCATCGGCGGCCGGCGCAGCGGCAGCGGGAGCGGCCTCCGCCGGAGCGGCCGGAGCGGCGGCGGCAGCGCCGCCGGAGGAAGAGGCGGCGGCGGGCGCGGCGGCCGGGGCTTCGTCGGCCCAGGCCATGCTGCCGAACGCGGCGAACACCGCGAACAGCAGGACGCGAACCAGGTTGGAAAGGGAAAGCATTGTTATGGACTCCTTAGAGTGCGTCTTTGCCGGTTTCGCCGGTACGGATGCGGATGGCCTGGTCCAGCGACAGCACGAACACCTTGCCGTCGCCGATCTTGCCGGTGTGTGCCGCCTTGCTGATGGCCTCGATGGCCGGATCGAGCTTGTCGTCGGTGACGGCGACTTCGATCTTGACCTTGGGCAGGAAGTCGACGACGTATTCGGCGCCCCGGTACAGCTCGGTGTGGCCTTTCTGGCGGCCGAAGCCCTTGACCTCGGTGACGGTGATGCCGGCGACGCCGATCTCCGACAGTGCCTCACGCACCTCGTCAAGCTTGAAAGGCTTGATGATGGCTGTGATCAATTTCATGGAATGCAACTCCTCTTTCCTGCAGCGGTAGAACTGCCCAGTGAACCCCGCCGCCCGAAAAATCAGCCCCCGACGGCGTAGCTAGGCGGTTGAAGCATGGAGCGTGCCAGGGCCCTCCGCGGCAGCCTGCGGCGCGGCTTGCGGCGGATTCGCGGCGGCCATCGTGCGCCGCTGCGGCGGGGCAGCTAGACTCCGCCCAAACGGAGAGCCATTCATGCTGGACCCCAAGCAACTGGAAGACCTGGCGGCGCGCCTGTCGCGCGTGCTGCCGCCGGGCCTGCGCGGCCTGCGCGCCGAGCTGGAGGACAACTTCCGCGCCGTGCTGCGCGCCAACCTCGACCGCCTGGAGCTGGTCAGCCGCGAGCGCTTCGATACCCAGGCCGAGCTGCTGTCCCGCACCCAGGCCAGGCTGGCGGCGCTGGAGAAGCGCCTGAAGGCGCTGGAGAAGAAGCTGCCCGGCAAGGTCGAGAGCGAGAGCTGAAGCCCTCATGGGCCTCGCCACGGTCCACAGCCGCGCGCAGAACGGCCTGGTCGCCGATCCCGTGACGGTCGAGGTCGACCTGTCGCCGGGGCTGCCGGGGCTGAACATCGTCGGCCTGCCCGAGGCGGCGGTGCGCGAGTCGCGCGACCGCGTGCGCGCCGCCATCCTCAACAGCGGCTACCAGTTCCCCAACCGCCGCATCACCGTCAACCTGGCCCCGGCCGACCTGCCCAAGGAGGGCGCCCGCTTCGACCTGCCCATCGCCCTGGGCATCCTCGCCGCCTCCGACCAGATCCCGCTGGCGCCCCTGGCGGAGCTGGAGGTGCTGGGCGAGCTGTCGCTGACCGGCGAGATCCGCCCGGTGCGGGGCGTGCTGCCGGCGGCGATCAAATGCTCCAAAACGGGGCGCAAGCTGCTCGTTCCGGAGGCAAACGCCGAGGAAGCCCGGCTTGCCAGCGGCTGCGAACTGAAGGCGGCGAACCAACTTGGTGCGCTCTGCGCCGTTTTGCACGGCGCGGGCCTGCCCAGCCTGCCGCCCCGGCCGCCGGTGATGGGCCAGCGCGCCGTGCCCGACCTGGCCGAGGTGCGCGGGCAGTTCCAGGCCAGGCGCGCCCTGGAGATCGCCGCCGCCGGCGGCCATTCGCTGCTGCTGTGCGGTCCGCCCGGCGCCGGCAAGAGCATGCTGGCGGTGCGCCTGCCCGGCATCCTGCCGCCGCTGAGCGAGGCCGAGGCGATGGAAGTGGCGGCGGTGGCCTCGGTCGGCAACGGCGGCTTCGATCCGCAGGACTGGGGCCTGCGCCCCTATCGCGCGCCGCACCACACCGCCTCGGGCGTGGCCCTGGTCGGCGGCGGCGCCCTGCCGCGGCCGGGCGAGATCACCCTGGCGCACCACGGCGTGCTGTTCCTCGACGAGCTGCCGGAGTTCGACCGCAGCGTGCTGGAAGTGCTGCGCGAGCCGCTGGAGAGCGGCCAGATCACGGTGTCGCGCGCGGCGCGGCAGGTGGACTTCCCGGCGCGCTTCCAGCTGGTGGCGGCGATGAACCCCTGCCCCTGCGGCTATCTCGGCGACAGCGCCGGGCGCTGCCGCTGCACCCCGGACCAGGTGGCGCGCTACCGCGGCCGCATTTCCGGTCCTCTGCTCGACCGCATCGACCTGCAGGTGTTCGTGCCGCGCCTGGACTCGGCCGAGCTCACCGCGGAGCAGGCGCCGCAGGCCGAAGCCAGCGCCGTGGTGCGCGAGCGGGTGATGCGGGCGCGCGAGCGGCAGCTGGCCCGCGCCGGCAAGGCCAACGCGGCGCTGGAGCCGAAGGAGCTGGAGCGGGACTGCGCCCTGGACGAGGCCTCGCGTCAGCTGCTGACCCTGGCGCTGAGCCGCCTGTCGCTGTCGGCGCGGGCGTATCACCGCGTGCTCAAGGTGGCGCGCACCATCGCCGACCTCGCCGGCCTGCCGGCGCTCACCCCGGCGCACATCGCCGAATCGCTGCGCTACCGGCAGCTGGACCGCCAAACCTAGGCCGGTCCGCAGGCCGGCCATTCCCCGAGCGGAATCTACCGGGCTACCAGTCGAAGTCCTTGCGCAGCCCCGCCAGGAACCTGGGCTGGCCGGCGCCGCCCTGCGCGCCGTCCGCCAGGTGCAGATCGGTCCCCGCCACCTCGGCCCAGGACTCCAGCCCCCACCACGGCAGGCCGCGGCTCAGGCGCAGCGCATAGTCCAGGTAGGCATGGCCGCGCCCGTCGGCGCTCAATGGCGCGGTCTGGCGCTGCACACCGGCGCCGAGGCCATAGCCCAGGCTTGCGCGCAGCCTGAAGTCCCAGGGCAGCGGATAGCGCAGCAGGCCCTGCAGGTACCAGCCCGGCGCCCCGCGGCCGGCGTAGTCCGGCGCGAAGCTGGCCTTGAATGCGACCGGCCCGGCGGCGAGGCCGCCATAGACTTCGGCGAAATCCTGGCTGCCGCCGCCGAGCGGCGGCCCGCGCTCGCCGCTGTAGACGTAGCCGGTGACGCCGGCGTCGAGCGTGGCGTTGAGCAGGCCGAACAGGTGCAGCGGCCGGGTGTAGCCGCCGTAGAGATCGAACTCGCCGCCGCCGGCGCTGCGGTTGTTGCTGGCCCAGCCGCCGGCGTAAAGCCCGCTGTGGTGGACGTAGTCCAGGCCGCCCTGCACGGCCGGGCCGTTGGTCTGGTCCAGGCCGCGGAACAGGTAGTCGCTGGCGAGGCCCAGGTTGCCGCTGAACCAGTCGGCGCGCACCGGCGCGGACAGCGCCAGGAGCAGCAGCGGGAGCAGCAGGCGGGCCTTCATGCGGGTGAGTGCCGGGTTCGCGTCGTGCGGATGAAGCACGGTAGCGAAGCGCCGCGCAATAAAAAAGGGCCGCCTCGCGGCGGCCCTTCGGGTACGGCCGGAGGCTCAGGTCGTCGGCGCCGGGGTGCCGAACTTGTAGATGGCCTTGATCAGGAACTCGGTCTGGCTCTTCTGGGTGCCGGTGGTGGTGTTGGTGGCGCCCGGGAAGATGCCGGCGTCGAAGCCCGGAGCGGTCACGCTGCCGTAGTCCTCGCGGAACTCGCCGAGCACGTCGAAGGACTTGGCGGCGGCGTAGTCGATGGTGGCGGTGAGCTCGGCGACGTGGCCGATGCCGGAGTCCGAACCCGCCGGAGAGCCCTTGGCGTAGACGTACTCGCCGCGCAGCGAGGCCTTCCAGCTGTCGTTGATGGCATAGGTGCCGTACAGGGCCAGGCCGGCGAGAGTGTCGCTGCCGGGGGTGCCGGCGAACGAGCCGACGATGGCGCCCGGAATGGTGTTGAGGGTGCCGATGCTGCGCACATAGTCACCGTTCACCGCCAGCAGCAGGGCCGGAGTGGCCTGCCAGGAACCGACGACGTCGAAGAAGTTGTTCTTGGTCTGGCTGGCGCCGCCGCCGTCCACGCCGTAGTAGTCGGTCAGGGCGATGGTGACCGTGCTGCTCGGGGTGAGGGTGGCATTGGCCTCGAAGGTCTTGAACTTGTTGGTGTCCTGCGAGTTGCCGAAGGCGGAATTGTTGAAGCCGCCATTGACGGTCAGCAGGTCGCTGACCTTGTAGGTGGCGCGCACGCCGGTGTGGACCAGCGGCTCGAGGTTGGTGAACAGCAGCGAACGCGAGATGTTGGCGTTCTTGGTGTCGTCGATCACTTCCTCGCCGGCCAGGGTGACGAAGCGGCCGCCGATGACGGTGAGGTTGCCCACGGCGTACTGGACATAGCCCTGGGTCAGGGCGAAGTCGTTGCCGCTGGGGGTGCCGCCCTGGTAGCTGGTGTTGATGACCTTGGCGTCCTCGCCGGCGATGACGTTGACCAGGCCACCGAAGCCGGAGGTCGGCAGGTAGGACAGGGTCAGGGCGGCCTGGTTGAGGTAGAACGAATTCGAGTTGGTGTCGAACTCGTGCAGCGGCACCGCGCCGGCGGTGGCGCCATTGGTGCTGTTCAGCGTGGCGTCATAAGAAGCGCTGACGTAGCCATTGGCGGTGATTCCCGAGTTGACCAGCACATCGCTCAACGTCGGACCCGCCGCACTGGCCACGACAGGAAGGCAGGCGAGACCGGCCGAGGTGAAAAGCCCCACGTACTTCTTTTTCATGACACTCCTTAGGTATTTATTCGCTGAACGATGCAGCGAACAGAGCTTACGCATGTACCGTGCCATCGCCTTGCCGGAGACCCAAGCAAAAACGCCTGGCGGAGAGGCCAGGCGTTTGAGGCGCAACGGAAATTCCGGCGGTCAGCCGCTGACGCCGGTCTGCTTCAGCATCTGCTGGATGGCGGCCTTGAGCTCGTCGTTGCTCAGGTCCGGGTTGCCGCCGCGGGGGGGCATGGAATTCTTGCCCTTGGCCGCCGAACCGACCAGGCCGTCGATGCCGCCGGCCGCCTTGAGGCGGGCGCTCCAGGCGGCCTTGTCGCCGATCTTCGGCGCGCCGAGCATGCCGCTGCCGTGGCAGGCGCTGCACACGCTGCCGACGATCTGCTCGCCGCTCATCGGCGCGTGCGCGGGAGCGGCCGCGGCCTTCATCAGGGCCGCCGGGTCGGTGATGACGGTGCCGATGGGGGCGATGCGCTCCTGCACCGACTTGTCGACCACGGCCTGGTCGACGCCGCTGCCGCTGGCCAGGTAGATGCCGATGCCGATGATGGTGGCGGTGAACGCGACGAGGACGCCGATCACGCCCGCAAAGGAAGTTACGAAGGCCTTGTCGTTATTGCCGCTCACAGTGTTCTCCAGAAGGATGGCGGGACGGACCCGATCCGGCGCTGCGTTGGTGGAATGGTCGCCGGCCCCTCGGCGGGGGCTTACAGGCGCCGCATTATATTAAAAAACCGGCCGGGCGCCGCCCGCAGCCTCGGCGCGCACCGTCGCCGATTCTAATTTGATTAGCATCGCATGCTAATATTCCGCCATGGAAAGCAAAACCGCGCGCCTGACCCTGCTGATCGACCCCGACAAGAAGCGCGCCTTCGAAAAACTGTGCGCCGCGCAGGACCTCACCCCGTCGCAGGTGGTGCGGCAGATGATCCGCGAATACCTGGCCCGGCACGGCGTGGACTACAAGAGCAAGCCCGCGCGCAGGCCGGCCGACTGAGGCGCCTCAGGCGCAGGCCAGCAGCGCCGTCCGGAAATCCCGCAGGTAGCGGCGCGGGCCGCCGTCGCGCCGCGCCAGGCCGGCGCGCAGCAGCTTGCGCACCACGCCCGGCCGGGCGTCGCACAGCAGCACCCGCACGCCGCGCCGCTCCAGGTTCTGCGTCGCCTCCTCCAGCGCCTGGATGCCGGTGATGTCCATGAACGGCACGCGGTTGAGGCGGATGATGATGCAGCGCGGATCGGTGTGGGTCTGCGCCAGGGTCCGCTCCAGGCTTTCCACCGCGCCGAAGAAGAACGGGCCTTCGATGGAATAGACCAGCACGTCGCGCGGCAGCGCGCCGAGCCCGCTTTCCTCCAGCTCGGCGCGCAGGCTATGGTCGTCGACGCGCAGTACTTCCACCGCCGCCGACATGCGGCGCAGGAACTGCAGCATGGCGAGGATCACGCCGACGTTGACCGCCACCACCAGGTCGGCGAAGACGGTCAGGCCGAAGGTGATGAGCAGGATGAAGACATCCGCGCGCGGCGCGGTGCGCACCATCCGCGCCACGTGCCGGGCCTCGCTCATGTTCCAGGCGACGACGAACAGGATCGCCGCCAGCGCGCACAGCGGGATCCGCCCCGCCAGCGGCGCCAGCAGCAGCAGGATCAGCAGCAGGGTCAGGGCGTGGACCACCCCGGCCAGCGGGCTGGTCGCGCCGTTGCGGAAATTGGTGGCGGTGCGGGCGATGGCGCCGGTCGCGGCAAAGCCCCCGAACAGCGGCGTCAGGATGTTGGCCAGGCCCTGGCCGATCAGCTCCTGGTTCGAGTCGTGGCGGGTGCCGGCCATGCCGTCGGCGACCACCGCCGACAGCAGCGACTCGATCGCGCCGAGCATGGCGATGGTGAAGGCGGAGGGCACCAGCGTCAGCAGGCGCTCGAAGCTCACCGCCGGCAGGCCCAGGTGCGGCAGGCCGCGCGGAATGCCGCCGAAGGTGCTGGCGATGGTGGCCACGCCGTCGAAGGCGAACAGCGACTGAACCGCCGTGGCCGCCACCATCGCCACCAGCGGACCGGGCACCCGCGCCAGCCCGGGCAGCCGCGGCGCGTAGATCGCCAGCAGCAGGCTCAGCGCCGCCAGCAGGGTCGTCGCCGGGTGCAGCCCGGGCAAGGCCTGCAGCAGGTGCAGCAGCTTCTGGTGGAAGTGCGCGCCGGCCGGCGCCGGCAGGCCGAAGAAATCCTTCCACTGGCCGACCCAGATGATCACGCCGATGCCGGCGGTGAAGCCGGCGATCACCGGGTCCGGGATGTAGCGCAGCACCCCGCCGAACCTGGCCACGCCGAGCAGCACCAGGATCACGCCGGCCATGCCGGTGGCCAGCAGCAGGCCGTCGACGCCCTGCTGGGCGGTCACGCCGGCGAGGATCACGATGAAGGCGCCGGTCGGCCCGGCGATCTGGATGCGGCTGCCGCCGCACAGCGAGACGACGATGCTGGCGACGATCGAGGTGTAGATGCCCTGCTCGGGCTTGACCCCCGAGGCGATGGCGAAGGCCATCGCCAGCGGCAGGGCCACCACGCCGACGATCACCCCGGCGACCAGATTACGGGCCCACTGGTCGCGCCGGAACAGGCCCGCCCTGGCTGCCTCGATCACCGCGACCATCGTCCCGCCCTTCAGGCCAATCGTATGAGAACAATATTAGCATGTCATGCACATACGAAGCCCACGCCGATCGCGGCGAGACCGCCGTTCGTCTGTCAGCGGAACGGAGCCGGGGCTTCGTCGGGGATGAAGCTGGCCGGCCGCGGGCGGGCCCGCGCAGGGGCGGCGCGGCCGGACGGCATCGCGGCGCGCAGCCGCACCCCGGGCGCGGGATGCGCGGGGGGACCGGCACGGGAGGGAATTGGCGCGCCCGGCAAGATTCGAACTTGCCTGCCTTCGGAGGCCAAAGAATACTATCGATCTAATCAGATAATAGAATGGCTAGATCGGTGTGCAGCGTTGTAGTTATCGTAACTTGTTGATTAATAATAATGCCGATTGCCATCTAATAAATACTATCTCATGTGTTTTGTGGGCATCTCATGCAGTGACATGATATATGTGTCTCATGCGCCAGGAGGATAGCCGACCCCTTCCCCGTCTTCAACTCGCCGACCTTCGATGGCTCGAATCTCACCACCTGCGTGTGGTGAGAATTGGCGGCAATTACGCGATACCGTGCGGCGCCGACATAGCAAAGCTCGCGCGCGCCGCAGAGGGCGCTTTTCCCTGGCTGTTCGCCGGGGTCAGCTCCGATCTGGCAAAGCTGGCCGATCTCTGCACGGACTTCGAATACGACCGCTTAGCGATACGTACCCAAACATCCGCCGCCGCGATGGGTGGATTCCTGCGCAGCTCCCCGCTGCACTCGGCGCTGGTTGGAGGCGGGAAGCAGGCCGACCTTGCCCTCTGGATGCGAGCCGCGCTACTGCGGTGGATGCTCGGCAAGTGCTATCCGCTGCGTCACCTCGATGAGCAGCAGCAGCGTAATCGCTGGTGCCGATTTCTTTGGTCTGATCGAGCCGACCAAGTCAGGCCTGCAATCCTAAACTGGGTGGCCGGACTGGGGCAGCAGCTTGCGCTCGCGGCTGCTGGGTGTCCGACCGATCCGGTGCTTAGGTGTGAATCCACTGAACTCCTCAAGCTCCAAGACAGCATCAACACGGTATTCCGCCAACTCCTGTCCCATGCCAAGGCGCTCCACACCCTTGAGATCAAGAAACCTTGGCGCTCTTCCTCGCTTTCGGACGATTCACAGCTCATAGAGGACGGCATCCCGGAAAACGACCTGGTGGAGGAAGAGCGAAACCTCGAGGTTGAAGGGGACGACGACGACGAGGAAGATGAGCCGGCTTCTGATAAAGCCCCACCGCGCCCCAACCTCGCTCGGCCGGTCAAGCCGGCGGAGCTGGAACGCCTCGCAGTCGATTCACACATCCTCAAGATGCTCGCTCCGCTTCTACCCGACAGCGAAGAATCCTTGACGCCGGTTGAGTTCCGGGCATGCATGAGCTGGCTGGAGAGATGTCTCGATCCAGCCACACGTTCTGATATCCGTGGTCAACTCGACATTGTAAGTATTGCATTGAGCGGAATCACGGCGCGCGCATTCCTGGTTACACGCCGGGCGGTCCTGGAATGGATTTACCGCGGCTGCCCGGCCGAGCCGGCTTCAGAATTCGCCTTCTCCATCGCGCGGGATTGCTGGAAAACCACGATCCCGGACCACGAACGCTTCTGGTCGCCTAAGACCGATGCTCAACGGAACGCGATGGCTTGGACGGCGCAATCGTGCGGATTGCCGATGCCAGAATGGATTGCGTCCGCGCTGGGCAGCTTGGGATCCAGAGCGGCCGAAGTTCTCGCGCTGGAATTGCAGGACCAGCCAGACGAACGCACACTGTTGAAGCTGCGGGGAATCACACCGCGGTTCACGCTGACGCGCTTCCGCAAAACCCTCCCGATTGCGGTCTACACGTGCTCCGGGGCATTGTTTGACGCGCAGATCGTGGTCGGGGAGTCGCTCGGTCGATCGACCGCGCCTTTACACTACTACTCTTTCGAGGCCAATCGGATCGTAGGGGTCTACGCGAAAGCCCTTCGTTGGATGCTGGGGGACGAATTCCAGCGCCACTCCAAGGAACCCCGCTCAGCAGGAAGGATTGGCGCGCCGGCGGCCGCTCTTCAATTGCAGGCGGTCAAGACAGCAGTCGAAGCTCTGAAAGACCGCACTTTGGCGGCGATTCGGCGCACAAATCCGATACAGGCATTCAACGCCCTGGTCATCTACTGCGCCTGCTTCTTTCTCGCGGCGACTGGCCATCGGCAAACCTTTCGTCTTGCGCAGATCACCGCGCGCAGCTTCGACTACGACATTTACCTGGCTGTATTCGGCGACAAGATTGCTGATCTCTGGCAAGTCGCGCGTGTGGTTGCGCTCACACGTGGAGTCATCGAGCAAATTCGCGAGGTGCGCAGAGCAGCGCTGACGCTTGCGAACCGACTGGACCGGGAAAGCCCGGGGGCAGCGAAAGCCCTCATGGATTTAGCGAACGGGAGCAGCAGCCTATTCGCGGTCGTCGATGTCAGCTCCGACGCCCTTCGTCCACTGAACCGTCAGGATCTTCAGCAGCATTGGACAGAATGCCCGTTCCCACTGCCCCTCCTGCGTGCGCGCATGGCCACCCGGCTTCTCGAACATGGCGTCGCACCAGGCAACATCTATCGACAGCTCGGCCACGCGATGGACGTCGACCATGGGGCTGAAGATGATCCGGTTCCTATTCCAGCATGGTCAAAAGCCATAGCGGACGCACTCGACGAGGTCCTATCGCAGGACGGATGGATGCCAATTCGTATCGCTCCCGGCGAGGCAGCGTCGAATACACGCCTCACATCCAGGACCGCTGCAAAGATATTGAGGGCTGAGGAGGCGTTTTGGCGCCGGGAGCGCAGGCGCCTTTCGCTATCCGGGATGAAGTCGGCCGATCGGCAGGCCTTTAGGACCGAAATCCTGCAACGGTGCGAAGGCCTGATGGCGGCTCTTTATGAGCGATATGATCCGAAGTCGCCACAAAAGGGCCTGATTCTCGCGCAGGCCGAAGTGTCTGCGCTCAAGATCGGCGTCGCGGAAGTTGCGGATACGCCGGAGAAAGAGCGAATCGCGCGCGAAGTCCTGATCGAGTTTCTTCGTGCCCAGGTGAGGTCACATCGATGGAAGGTCTGGGGACGGCTGACACCCTTGTTCAAGTGGAAACCGGCCGCTCCCAGAATTTCTCCTGCCTGCACTGATGCCGCGCGCTGGTGCTCCCTCGTCTCCAGTAAATTGCACGCGACGACGCCGGCGTCTCTTGAGGAATGGCTGGTCTGGGGCTCGGTCCTGCTAGTCGTAGAGGGCGGGCTGACGAACCCGGAGCGGTTGAAGCAGGTGCTGCGTGGACTGAGGAGAGTATTCCCGTATCCAAACCGGACGGACGCCGTTCTCGTTGAACTGGAATTCGACCCCGGTCGCGCCGCCAGAGCCAACGACTTCGAGCGCGCAGAAGAGCCGAATCACAAAACGATCGTGTTTGGCGTCACGCTGGTCGCACTCAGTGCTTTGTTCGCAGCCCGGGTGACTGCCAAGCTCGCCAGGAATCCGGAAGTCCTCGATACGGTTCTTGAGACGCTTCCGGACCGCATTGCGGCATTCCTGACGAGTGAGCTTGGCGAACGATCTCAACCGCTCGAAACCCTTTGCAAGCTTGCGGCGATGGGGCGGCGGTTGACGGGATCCGGCCTGCTGGCCGCCTACGAGGACGGAACCATTCCCGCCAGAGATTTATCGCCCGAGCGCATGTGGCAACTCCAGACCGGC
>DASRFD010000135.1:0-8396 GCA_035651715.1 Nevskia sp. | reverse complement strand
CGGCGGGAGCCTTCGGTCCCTCGCCGGTCACGACGGCGCCGTCTGCAGCAACTCCTTGGCCTTGTTGACGGCGGTCATCGCATTCGGCCAGCCGGCGTAAAACGCCAGGTGGGTGATCATCTCGATCAATTCCTCCCGGGTAACGCCGTTCTCGATGGCCCGGGGGAAATGGAAGTTCATCTGCTCGGGCTTGCCCAGCGCCACCAGGGCGGCGCAGGTGATGAGGCTGCGGTCGCGCTTGGACAGCTGCGGCCGCTCCCACACTTCTCCGAACAGGACTTCGTCGGTGAATTGCGCCAGCCTGGGCGCGATATCGCCGAAGCTGTTGCGGGCTGCCGTGGGCGCTTGAGCCTGGCTCATGGAAATCTCCAAGTAGGCGTTGGTCAGGGTTCTTGGTTTTAGTTCTGACACCGGGTCCGGCAAGCGGTTCGCCTGGTACGCGCCCGCTTTCAATGGATGCGCCCGCGCCCCTGGAGGCTCCCTAGTGGCAGATGCCGATCGGCGTTCCGCCGTTGGACGTGACCGCCTTTTGCGCTTCCAGACAGTTTGCGAGGTTCTGGTTCCTGTTGGTGGTGCTCTCCGCCGACGTGATCGCGCTACCCAGGCTCGACACATTGTTTCCCAGGGCCGCGACGCTGTCGCCCAGTGAACTGACGGAAGTCAGCTCGATTTTCGAGATCATTCCGTCGGCATCCATCTCCACATACGCAGCTGCATCCTGCGCGTATCCGCTGTGTACGGGCACCAGGAAGCGCCGGCCCAACTGTGGAATCGTCTCCACGCTCGTGTTCTGGACTGCCAGGGATGCCGCGGCCTGCGCGGCGTCGCACAGCGCGTTGCATGTCCAGACCTCGACCGAGGCACGCACTCCATTCCTGAAAACGAGGCCTGGCACCAGAGGCGGCGTGCAAGCGTCCGGTGACATCGTGACGCGATAGGGGCCCTCGCTGACCTCCTCCGGGGCTTGAGCGGATCCCTGCGGCTCCCGGCAGGCGGCTTTCGACTTCATCGCTTCAATTCCATCGGGTCCCACGCCGGTTGCCTGCCCGTCCAGCACCTTGACCGACACCTCCGCGTTGGGCTCGCGGAACCACCTCGGATTGATCAGGCCGTATGCCGCCTGCAATGGAGCAAGGTCGACCTTGATCGGCGTGCTCAGGTTCTCTTGAGAGGGAGTCCAGCGGTCGGTCTGCGCGAGCGTCAAACGGTCGTCTTGTGCTTTTTGGTCCGCCTTCGACTTCGCAATGGCTGCGTTGAGTGAAGCGCAGTTGGAGCCGCGCAACGGCACCGGCGGAGCCGATGCCAACGGCACCGCGGCCATGCTGAGAACCGATTTGATCAGCGCGCCGCTCACCGCAGCGGTCATCGGCGCGACCTGGTCCCTGATCGAGGCGGAAACCGACTTGAGAGCGCCGCCCGGATAGGTCTGAACTGAATAGTCCAGGTTCTTCGAGCGCGAGCCGCTGTCGAAATAGATGTAATAGCGTTGCTCGGGATCGGCCTCGACGTCGTAGCTCAGCGCAACGGTCGTTCGTCCATGGATGACCTCTCCGTCGGCATCTTCCTTGCAGCCGGTCACCGTGGTGCTCGTGGCAATCGTGAACGTCTTCTGAGGCAGGGCGTACGGCACGGCGTTTGCGGGGTAGTTTGGCCAGGCGCTGGAAATCTGGCCGACTTCGATGTCCGTGGCGCAGCCCGCGGGCGCTGAAAGAACCAGCGCAGCGGCCATCACCCCGGGCTGCATATTCTTGTGCACGGTCACCCCCGATGATTTTCCCTTCACGCCCGCAATTTTGTTATAGGGCAACAAGCCTGTTGCCATCCCGGAGCGAGCCTAATCTGCCTCGCAACGAGCTGGCCCGCAAGCGATGGGAGGGATGGGCGCGGGGAAGCATCAGCAAAGGGAGCCGGATCGGCGCATCAACGACCGTCAAAGCGCGACGCCAATCTCTGCTTGCGGAACATCTCCACCACGAACTCGATGAACACCCGCGTCTTCAGCGGCAGCAGCTTCTTGTTCGGATAGTAGAGGCTGATCGCTCCCAGTTCGGCATACCACCCGGGCAGCAGGCGCGTCAGTTCGCCGCCGCGCAACCAGCGCGTCGCATGCGGCATCGGCACCAGCGCCACGCCGTAGCCGAGCATGGCGGCGTGGGCCATGGCTTCCGGATCGTCGAAGATCATGCGGTTCTGCAGCTCCGCCTGCGCCTGCTCGCCCAGCTGGTTGCGCAGCGTCCAGGCGTAGAGACGCCCGGTGGCGCCGGAGCGGCGGGCGATCCCGTCGAACTGCGCCAGCTCGGAAGGATGTTTCGGCGCGCGCCGCTTCTTCATGTACACCGGCGAGGCCACCGCCACCACGTGCGCCGGCGCCAGCTCTCGCGCGATCACGCCCTGGTTGAGCTCGATGCCGGCGCCGATGGCGGCGTCGAAGGCGTTGCCGACGAGGTCTACCGGCTGGTTGTCGAACCGCCAGTCCGGCACGATCGCCGGGTAGCGCTGCAGGAACTCGCCCAGCAGCGGCACCAGGTACTCGCGGCCGAAAGCCACCCCCACGCTCAGCTTGAGCGTGCCGGACGGCCTGCCCTCGTGCTGCGCGGCGCGGGCGAATGCATCCCGCAGGTCCGCAAACGGCGTGCCGACTTCGTGCAGGAACTGCTCGCCGCCGCTGGTCAGCGTCAGGCTGCGGGTGCTGCGGTGGAACAGGCGCAGGCCGAGCTGCCTCTCCAGCCGCGCCACGTTCTTGCTCACCGCCGCCGGCGTCAGGCCGAGGCGGCGCGCAGCGGCGGAAAAGCTGCCGGTCTGCGCGCTGAGGATGAAGGACTCGGCCAGGTTGAGGGCTTCCATCGGGCGCTCCTTATACCTTTGGTTGAAGGTGATGATCCCAATTACCCGCTACTGGAGCAAGAACGCGGCGCCCATACTGCCTGCCACACCCACCCGGGCTTCAAAGGAGCACCGCAATGAGCACCCCTCTTTCCGGCAAGGTTGCATTCATCACCGGCGGTTCCCGCGGCATCGGCGCGGCCATCGTGCAGCGCCTGGCCCGCGACGGCGCAGCCATCGCCTTCACCTACAAGGGTTCCGCAGCCCAGGCGCAAGCGCTGGCTGCCGGCATCGAAACCGCCGGCGGCCGTGCGCTGGCCATCCAGGCCGACGCCGGCGACGCCGCCGCGCTGACCGGCGCCATCAACCAGGCCGCGCATCACTTCGGCAAGATCGACATCCTGGTCAACAACGCCGGCGTGCTGCTGCTGGGCAGCGTCGAAGGCTTCTCCCTTGAAGACCTCGATCGCACCCTGGAAGTCAACGTGCGTGCCGTGTTCGTCGCCTCCAAGGCGGTGCTGCCGCACATGGGCGCCGGCGGCCGCATCATCAACATCGGCAGCGTCAATGCCGACCGCATGCCGTTCGCCGGTGGCGCCGCCTACGCCATGAGCAAGTCGGCGCTGCAGGGCCTGGCGCAAGGCCTGGCGCGCGACCTCGGCCCCAAGGGCATCACCGTCAATAACGTGCAGCCCGGGCCGGTCGACACCGACATGAATCCGGAGTCCAGCGAGTTCGGCGCGGCCCTCCACGCCCTGATGGCCGTGCCGCGCCACGGCAAGCCGGCAGAGATCGCCGCCATGGTCGCCTACGTGGCCAGCCCGGAGGCGGCTTTCGTCACCGGCGCCAGCCTGACCATCGACGGCGGCTTCGGCGCCTGAGCGTCGCCGTTGCGTAGCGCCGCGGACAGCACGCAGCCCGCGGCGCTTTTGTCCTGCGCCAATCCGCCATCGCCGTCGGCGTGCTCGGCCAGGTGGTCGATGAGCGCGCACAGCAGGCGGCATGGCGCGCCGGCCCGGAAACACGGGGTGGATGCCCCGTCCGGCGTGCCCCGCCGCAGCCACCGACCTCTACGGGCGCCTGCCCTGATCGGTGGGCAGGTCAAAACCGGTATCGGCATCGGTCCGCCCGGAGTATTTTTTCAGCGACCATCTGCGATAGACCGTCCCGACCAGCTTGTCAGGCCCCTTGGAGCGCCAGGGGGTCTGCGGGATTTTCCATCGGACGGAGCGGGCCCAAAGCGGCCCGGAGAAGAAAGCACGTCAATCTGACCGGCCAAAGACGCCCCGCCCCACCGAGCACCGAGCGGCGGCGTCTCCGCTGTTGATCCTGTCAGCTTGCCGGATTGCGCGCCATGACGATCCACGCCGCGCCGTCGGTCATCACCGACCGCTCGCCGGGGAGGCCCGCGAAGGCGGCACGAACCGCGGCCGCGGCGCGGGCGCGGACGTCGTCCGGCTGATCGGCGAGCACACGCGACAGCGGGCCGCCCTCGAACGCCATCTTCACCGCGTCGTCGATCGCCGCGTCCCGCGTCCCGCCCTCGCCGAACGGGATGGAAGCATCGAAGGGCGCGACAGCGATATCGGTGAAGCCGGCGGCCGCCAGGATGCGCGCGACCCGCCCCCGGTCGCCGAACGAGAATGGGCCGGGCGCTTCGGGATCGGGCGGCGCCGTCGGCGGGACGATGCCCTTGATCGCGCCCATCGGCAGGCGCACCCAGCCGTTCTCGGCCGCGCCGCGCCAGCAGACGAAACCAACCCGCCCGCCGGGCCGGAGCGCCCGTCGCATATGGGCGAACGCCGCTGTCGGATCGTCGAAGAACATCACTCCGAAACGCGAGAACAGGAGGTCGAACGCGCCCTCGGGCAGCCCGGCGCTGCTGGCGTCGGCCACCCGGAACAGGACCGGCGCATCCGGTGGCGCAAGCGCCCGCGCACGGGCGATCAGCGCCTCGGATATATCCACGCCCAACACCTGGCCCCCCGCGCCGACGCGGGCCGCCAGAGCCAGACTCGACGCCCCCGCGCCGCAGCCGACGTCCAGTACGCGCTCACCCGTCGCGGGCGCGGCGGCCTCTATCGCGGCCTGGCCGAACACCTCCAGCATGGCGTCGAGACGAGCCTGGTTGGCGACCCAGCGCTCCCCGCTTTGACCATTCCAGTCGGCGACCTGAGAGGCATTTTGCTCTGCCATGCGATCCATCTCCTTGTTCTGATTCGTTCTTGACCAGCCGCCCTTGATCGAGGCAAGGGAAGCGCCAGCCATCGGCAATCCGGCGCCGACCGACGCAACGCCCTTGCACCGGCACGATCCTCATCCTGCCCGGCCAGGGCCGCGCGGCCGGGACGGCTCCCGCGGGCGCCGGCTTACAGCGGCACAACCTCAGCGAACTCGAACTCCAGGAACCCGTGCGCGACGAACGGCAGCCGCGCAACTTGCGCCTTCGCCTCAGCCAGATCAGCACAGTGCACAACTCCAAGCACGCCGCCGCCGTCGAGCCTTCGGTAGGCCGCAGACAGAATGCCTTCAGCGCGCAACTCGGCGATGACCTGCTTTTCCGCGGTGAGGTGGGCTTCGAACCCCTTTTTCTTCCAGGCGCCCGCCGTGATCAGGAAATCCATATTCATAGTCCTTTCAGTCGTATGTTCGGGGGTCGGACGTGCTCAGCTCGCCAGTTCGTTGCGCTTGCGCGTCCGCGCTGCGGTGCACATTCACTCGGCCGAGACCGCGTGTGAACACCTCAGTCTTCAGAACTGCTTCGGCGCGCCCTGGACAGGCAGGCTGACGCAGAAAACGATGTGACATGTATTCATGAAGGCCTCCTTTGGCCGGATTCCGTCGCGGCGTGCACATTGATGACGATCGTCATGTTTGGTATTATTAGTGGCGATCGTAATTAATGTCAAACCAGGTTGCCACGCGGCGACAAAGGTGAGTCATGCGGGTTTCAAGGGAAAAAGCAGCCGAGAATCGGGAACGGATCCTGACCGCGGCCGCGCGACTGTTCCGGGAGCACGGCCTGGCGGGTGTTGGGGTCGATGCCCTCACCGATGCTGCCGGACTGACCCATGGCAGCCTCTACAGCCAGTTCGGCTCCAAGGAACGGCTGGCCGCCGAGGCACTCAGGCACGCGGCACGTACCAGTGCGGCATGCCAGGGTGACGTCGGGACTCTGGATGAATACCTCACCCGCTACCTGTCCACGGGTCATCGGAAACGTCGCGGCGAAGGCTGCGTGTTGACGGCTCTGGCCGGCGAAATCCCGCGCCAGGCCCCCGCGATCCGGCAAAGCTTCACGGACGTCCTGCGTGCAGTCGTGAAACAGATCGCCGGCCTGATGCCGGGCCGCCGCAAATCCGAGGACGAGGCCCTGGCCATTGTCGCGACGATGGTCGGCGCACTAAGCTTGGCGCGCGCCGTCGACGACCGGCAATTATCGGACCGGATCATGGCCGCCGCGCGGACACGCTTGATGTCACGTTAGCCGCACCTCGCGCCGCCGCGGCGCAGTGACCCGATTCCTCTTTTCGACAATCCCTGCCCGGTGCGCATCCTGGGGCCCGCCCATGGCCGCCTTGTGGCGATCCCTTCATTTTTTTAGCCGCAGCCGGATAAAAGCGGACGTCCGTTCGCCAAAGGTCGCCGGGCTTCCTAAGCCGCACCATCCCCTACTGCGGATTCCCCTCCACCAGCCTGGCGAAGCGCGCGTCCTGCCGCAGCGCATCCCACTCCGGGTTCAGGCGCAGGCTTGCGCGGGTCAGCAGGGGATCGAACTCGCTGTCGTTGAGCGTGGGGCCCGCCAGCAGGCCGCTCAACGTCTTGAAGGCGCCGTCGCGGTCTCCGCCCGCGGTCTGCAGGCGCGCCAGGGTGTACTGCACCGTGGCCAGGGTCAGGACGTCGCCGCCGGCGGGCACCGTCCCCATCGCCCGCCTGTAGTCGTCCATCGCCGCCGCCATGTCGCCGAGCCGGGCATGGATCAGCGCCTGGCGATTGAGCACGGCGGAGTTGCGCGGCTGCTCGGCCAGGACGGCGGCCGCGGCGGCGCCGGCCTGCCGGTAGCTCGCTTGCGCGGCCTCCGCGTTGCCGGACAGGCGCTGGAACTCGCCCAGCTGGAACCCCAGGAACGCCCGCTCGCGCTGCTGCCCGGGCTGCAGGCGCTCGAGGTATTGCCGCATCAGCGCGGCGCCTTCCGCGTAGTGCCGCTGAAACAGCTGCTGGAAGCCCAGCACCAGGATCGTGCGCAGATCGCTGGGATCGGCGACGACACCATTCAACGAAGACTCCGCCAGATCGGGCCGGCCCTGCGCCAGGTGCAGCCAGCCTCCCAGGCCCTGGACCGAGGGCTCGCCCGGGGCGACATCGCGGCAGCGCTGGTAATAGCGCCAGGCCAGCTCGAAGTTGCCCATCCCCGCCGCGGTGGTCACGGCCTGGTCCAGGTATTCGACATTGCGCGGGTCCAGGGCCAGGGCCTGGTCGAAGTAGTCTAGGCTCCGCGGCCAGCGTCCCTGGCGCCGGCTGAGGAAGGCCAGCGCCGAAATGGTGTCGGCGTTGCCCGGCGCCTGGCGCAAGGCCAGCTCGAAGCTGCGGCCGGCGGACTCGTAATCGCGCTCCACGAAGAACTGGTAGTAGGCCTGCGCGGCCAGGGTCTCGGCCGCGGACGGCCGCAGCCGCCGCGCCTGCTCCACCGCGTGCTGCGCCTCGGCGTGCCCGGCGTCGGAGGTGTCCCAGTCCTCGATGCTGTCGGCCGCCCTGATCTCGGCCAGCAGCGCCCAGGCCGTGGCGAAGTCGGGATCGAGGCGCACGGCTTCCCGCAACAAGCCCTCGGCCTCGCCGGCCGCCGCGGAGGATTCCGCGTGCATGTTGTACATGACCAGCGCGCGCAGGTATCCGTCCCAGGCGGCGGGATTGCGGGTCGGGCGCGCGGCGAGCTCCTGCTTCTCCGCCCCGCTGAGCCGCGCGTTCAGCGCCTGCGCGATGGCCTCCGCCACCTCGCTCTCCACGCCGAAGATGTTGTCCAGCGTGCGGTCATAGGTTTCCGCCCAGCGATGCTCGTCTCCCGCGGCGCGGATCAGCTGCACATTGATGCGCACCGAGTTGCCGGCCTTCTGCACGCTGCCCTCCAGCACGTAGGCCACGCCCAGCTGGCGGGCGATGTCCGCCACGCTGCCGGGCCTGGACGCGTACTGCTGCGTGGAGGTGCGGGAGATCACGCGCAAGGCGCCGATCTTGGCCAGCTGGGTCAGCAGCTGGTCCTGGATGCCTTCGGCGAAGTAGGCGTTGGCCTTGTCGTCGGACAGGTTGTCGAACGGCAGCACCGCGATGGACTTGTCGTCGACCACGGCCGCCGCGGGCCTGGACCCCAGCCAGCCCAGCCGCTCGGCCAGGGGATACAGGCAGGCGCACAGCAGCAGAATGCCGAGCAGGTAGTTGAGCTTGCGGTCCATGCCGCGGCGCTGGCGCGCCGCAGCCTGGGCTTCACCCGCGCCGCCAACGTCCGGCGTGCGGACGATGCCCTGGGGCGTGATGTCGAACAGCCAGGCCAGCACCAGCGCCACCGGGAAGCCGGCGAC
>DASRFD010000134.1:0-9515 GCA_035651715.1 Nevskia sp. | reverse complement strand
GGCTGCCCCGCCTGCGCCTCGGTCTTGATGCCGAGCACGGCGATGCGCCGCGTCCGCGCCAGCAGGGCGCGGATGCCCGCGGCATCTTCGATCAGCCGCCCGCGCCAGTTGTCCGTCGCTGCCGCCACTTCGCCCTCCTTTGCGCCGCCTGCACTTTAGCGCACGTACCGCCCCTGGATCGTCGCCGGCATGAAGTCGCTCTCTTTCATCGGCACGTCGTACTGCACCGGCGCGTCCTCGCCGTAGAGCCGGTTGATGAAGTAACGGCCCTCCTTGAGGTCGTAGGTCACCACCGGGGCGCAGTTGGCGGTGAGCGCGTCGTAGGACGGCAGCAGGTGGCCTTCCTGGAAGCGCCAGGGCTTGCCGTCGTGGTCGTAATTGTCGACCAGCACCACGTTCCAGCTGTCCTCGTCGACGTAGAAGATACGCTTGCCGAAGCGGTGGTTGTTGCCGGGCCGCAGGGTCGCCTCCACCACCCAGACGCGGTGCAGCTCGTAGCGGCTGTGCGACTGGTCGATGTGGCCGGGCTTGAGCAGCTGGGCGTACTTGATGCTGCCGTCGCCGAGGCGGTAGGCGTTGTACGGAAGGTAGATCTCGCGCTTGCCGACCAGCTTCCAGACGTAGCGGTCGAACAGGCCGTTGTACATGTCGACCATGTCGATGAAATACACGCCGCCGGAGCCGGGGAAAGGCTGGTCGTAGCCCACCGGCGGAATGCGGAACATCTTCGGCACGCCCTGCGGCACCACCCAGATGGCGCGGGCGTCCTTGAGCTGGTTGGCGGTCTCGTGCACCAGGGCGAGGAAGTCGAAGCCGCCCTTGTCGCGGCCGAACCAGGTGAGGTAGTAGAGCAGGATATTGTGGGTGGCGATGTCGACCGGGTCCTTGACGTTGGCGTAGCGGTAGTAGACGCGCTCGCTCTGCTTCAGGTACTGGGTCGAGCCGCCGGCCTCCACCACCGCCTGGGTCGATTGCGACTGCACCGTGTCGCCGCGATAGCGCAGGCGGTGGTTCCACATCACTTCCACGCCGGTCTGCGGATGCGGAAACGGGAAGCCGAGGCGGGCGCCGGCGATGGAGTCGGCGGCGATGGTCCTGGACTTGCCGTCGTTGGCCTTGGTCGCGTCGTAGATCGCCTGCGGATAGCGCACGCTGCGGCGGGTCTGGTAGACCGGCATGGTGTAGTCCGGGTACCGGGCGAACAGCGCCTTGTAGCCGTCGACCAGCTTGTCGCCGTACTTCTGCAGGTTCGCCGCGGTGATGGTGTTCAGCGGCTTGTCGTCGGGGAAAGGATCGGCCAGTCGCTGGCCCGGCTTGAAGCCGGCCGGCCACTGGCTCTGCGGCAGGCCGCCGGTCCAGGGCGGAATGCTGCCGTCGGCCGAACCGGCCTGCTCAGCGCCGACCGGGGTATAGCCGCCGCTGCCCATCGCCACGCCGGGCGCGACCGCCGGCGGCAGCTCGGGCTGGGCATCGCTGACCGCGACCGGCGCGTTGTTCATGCCGGTGGCCAGGGCCTGCACCGAATTGTCGCGCGCCTGGCGCTGCGCCGCCGCGGTGAGCGCCTGCTCGCGCGCCTGGCCGGATTCCAGGTACTTGATCCACTGCGCCGCCAGCGCCTTGTTGGCCCCGAAGTTCTGCGCCTCGCGGAACGACTTGAGCGCCGCCTCGACGTCGGCCTGCTGGTACTGCGCCATGCCCAGGGCCATGTAGGCCGGCCCCGACTTGCCGCCCATCGCCAGGCCCTGCTGCAGGGCCTGCGCCGCCTCGCGGTACTCCTCGCGGTCCAGGTGGATCTGGCCGAGCTGCAGGTACAGCTCGCCGTTCGGCCTGGCACTGGCCGCGTCCTGCAGCGCCGGCACCGCCAGCGAGGACTCGCGCGCCTGCACCCATAGCGCGGCGAGGTTGCGCAGGTTCTCGGCGGTGCGCGGCAGCTTGCCGGCGTCCAGCCACTGCTTCATGGTCGAGCCGGCCTGGAACGGCGCGCCGATCTGCGCGGTCAGCGCGATCAGCTGCAGGCGCTGCTCGGGCGTGTCGATGTAGCCGAGCCGGTTCGCCACTTCGATCGTCGCCTGCGCCCGCTCCTTGTCGCCGCCCTTGAGGTACAGCGCCGACAGGCGGATCCAGTCGTCCTTGGCGGTGGGCTGGTCGCGCACCACCGTTTCCAGCACCTGCGCCGCCTCCTTGTCCTGGCCTACGCCGACGTAGGCGGCGTAGAGCGCGCGGCGCCAGCTCACGTCGGGCGTCTTGACTGCCGCCACGCCCTTTTGCAGCGGCGGCAGCGCCTCGCGGTAGCGGTTCTGCTTGAGGTAGGCCGCGCCCAGCGCCACCAGCTCCTCCGGCGAGAGGCTGGCGCCGGCCCGGTAGCGCGGCTCGATGTTGGCGATCACGGTCTTCGGGTCGCCGCTGCCCATGCGCAGCTGCGACAGCTGGGCGCGCATCTCCTGCTCCGCCGGAGCGGAGAGGCCATGCTGCGCCAGCGCCTGCTCCAGGTACCTGGCCGCCGCCGCGTAGTCCTTCTTTTCCGCCGCGCCGGCCGCCAGCTCGCGCAGCAGCATCGCCTTGGCGTAGGGATCGGTGCTGACCTGCAGCTGCTTCTGGATGTCCTGCGGCTGCTGCGCCGGCTCGTTCGGCGCCACGCGCACCTGGCTGCGGTACTGGTCGCCGCTTGCAATGGGGGCGGCGAGCAGGAGCAGCAGCGCGGTCAGCAGGCAGAGGTAGGTGTCGGCTGTCGGCTGCCGGTCGCCGGTAGGAGCAAGGCGCGCATGGCGCGAAGAATTGCACCCGGCGAACTTCACTGACCACTGATCGCTGACAACTGACAACGGTCTTCCTTAGTGCCAGTTGTACTGGCAGTCGGCCGGATCCATGTCGACGCGCTGGTCCACCTGGCGCGCCTGCTTGGTTTCGTTGTAGATCCAGTTGGAGATGCTCTCGATCGCCGCCGCCTCGTAGACGCCGCGCGGCTGCGCGTCGACGATCCTGACGTCGCGGACGCGGCCGTTGGGCATCACCGTGAATACCGCTTCGACCCAGCCCTTGATGTTCTGCTTGCAGGCCCACTCCGGCATCTGCGGCCGCGCCGTCGACAGCGGGATCAGCTCCTTGCCGCTGAAGCCCTCGCCGCTGCCGTAGCCGCCGCCACCTCCGCCGCCGCCGTTGCCATTGCCGCTGCCGAAGCCCTTGCTGAAACCGCCGAAGACCCCGGAAGCACCCAGGCTCATCCCGGCGCCGAGGTTGACCGGGCCGCCGCCGACGGCGATCTCCACCGGCGTCGGCGTGATCGAGATCGAAGGCGCGGCGATCGGCGGCAGATCGGCCCGCGCCAGCGAGGGCGGCGCGGCCGGCGGCGGCGGCGGCGCGGCGTCCAGCGCGGCCTGGTCCTCCGGCTTGTCCTGGTCCTTCTCCAGCTTGACCATCTGCACGCCGATTTCGTCCTGGGCCGGCTGCGTGCCGCTGCCCTCCGGCGCGCGGATCATCCAGCGCATCAGGATCACCAGCAGCAGCACCAGCGCCAGCGCGGCCAACGGCGCCAGCACCCAGCGCAGCCGGTCGAACGGGCGGCGCCGGAAAGGCGCGGCGGCGACGGTGTTCATGGGTGAAGCCCGGGGAATGCCGCGACCGTCTTCCTGCGCACAGCGAAGGATCCGGCCGAAAGGACCGAATGCCCCGGCGCGCCCGGAACGACGCGGTCCACCTACTTCGCCCCCGGCCCGGTCGCCGGCGTCGCGGCGATCGCCACGTCCTGCACGCCGGCCAGCTTGGCCTGGTCCATCGCGTCCACCACCAGGCCGGTGCGCGCGTCGCGGTCGGCCTGGATCACCACCGGCGCCTGCGGCTTCTGGCTGCGCAGCCGCTCCAGCGTGGTGCGCAGCAGCCGCACGTCGACGTGCTGGCGGTCGACATAGATCTCGCCTTGCGCCGAGATGGCGACGAAGATGCTGCTGTTGTCGACCTTGGTCGCGGTCTTGGCGCTGGGGCGGTTGACCTTGATGCCCGCCTCGGTGACGAAGGCGGTGCTGATGATGAAGAAGATCAGCAGGTTGAGGAAGAAGTCGAGCATCGGCGCCAGGTCGATGTGCACCTCCTCCTGCTGCTGGGTGTGGCGGCGAATCTTCATGTTCGCTTCTCCTTATTCAGGCAGCAAAAGATCGGGCAGCCGCTCGGACTCGTGCCGCACCCGCGAGCTGAGCTGCACCGAGAAGAACAGCCCGAGCAGGCTTACCACCAGCCCGGCCAGGGTCGAGATCATGGCGTGCGACACGCCGTAGGCCATGGCGCGCACGTCGGACTGCCCGGCGGCGGTCATGGCGTCGAACACCTCGAGCATGCCGGTCACCGTGCCGAGCAGGCCCAGCAGCGGCGCCAGCGGCACCATCACGCGGATCAGGGGCAGGGTCACGCTCATGCCGACCTTGAGCTCCGAAATCAGCTGCTCGCGGATGCGGTGCGCGTGCCAGGAGCGGCGCTCGCCGCGCGCCAGCCACTGCCCCAGCCGCCCGCGCAGCTCGGCCGGGTGGATGCGCCAGAAATACCAGTAGCGCTCCAGGATCAGGGTCCACATCGCCAGCGCCGCCAGCAGGATCCACTTCAGGACCCAGCCGCCGAGTTGGAAGAAGTCCGCCACCGACTCGAACGGCGCGGCGAAGCCGGCCGCCAGCGCATCGACGAAGCTAGCGGTCATGCCTGCGCTCCACCGCCCTCTGCCATCGGCGGAGAAGCTTGACTGACCGGCCGCCGCACCGAACCGGCACGTGCCCGCATTCAACGCCCCGCATGCTGCTGCTCCAGCTTCGCCGCCAGCATGCCGGCGCTCTGTTCGTCGAGGATCTGCACCAGCACCCGCGAGCGCGCCGCCAGCACGCTGTTGATGAACAGGATCGGGATGGCGATGATCAGGCCCAGCACGGTGCTGATCATGGCCTGGGAGATGCCGCCGGCCATCACCTTGGGGTCGCCGGCGCCGATTTCGGTGATGACCTGGAAGGTGATGATCATGCCGGTGACGGTGCCGAGCAGGCCGAGCAGCGGGCCGGCCGCCACCACCATGCGCAGGAATGGCTGGAACCGCTCCAGCTTCGGCGTCTCGCGCAGCACGGCCTCGGAGATGCGCGTCTCCAGCACCTCCGGGTCGTGGGTAGCGGTGTCGTCCTTGAGGCAGGACAGCACCCGGCCCAGGGGGTTATCGGGATCCGGCGCGCCGAGGTTGCGCAGCTGCAGCTGGATCTTGCGTCCCACCACGAACAGGTACCAGAGCTGGAACAGGGCCAGCGCCGCGCCGACCACGCCGACGGCGATGATGGTGTAGCCGACGATGCCGCCCTGCCCGATGCGCTCGGCCAGCGAGGGCCGCTGCGCCGCCAGCTTGAGCAGCACGCCGTGGCTCGGGTCCAGCGGCACCGGGGCCCAGCCGCCGGCCGACTCGAAGGACTTCGCCAGGCCGGTGTCGAGCGTCTGCCGCTCGGCCACCTGCAGCCGCGCGCCCGGCTGCACCACCAGGTAGCGGCCGCCGGCGAAGGCGGCGAAGGAGCCGACGCGCGTCACCTGCATGCGCGAGGACTGGCCGTCGGTGCCGATCACGTCGGCCTCGAAGCGCGCCACCTTGCCGTTTTCGGTGATCTCCTGCTGCAGGGTGAACCAGAAGTCCTCCAGTTGTTTCGGGCTGGGCATGGTGTTGGGATCAGCCAGGGTCTCGAGCAGCTTGAGCCGCTCGGGGAACTGCGCGCTGACGTAGGATTCCGCCGCCTGGTTGCGGAACTGCGTCGCCGCCTCGCGCACCGCGGCATAAGCCTGGCCGAGATCGCCGGCCTGGGCCTGCAGCTGGTTCTTCAGCTCGGCGATGGCCTTCTGGTTGGCGTCGTAGCGGGCGCGGATGGCGTCGGCCTTGCTCTGCGCCGCCTTCTGCTCGGCTTCGGCCTGGGCCAGCTGCGCCTGCTGGTCGGCGCGGTTGCGCAGGAATTTCTGGATGCGCTCCTGGTCGATGCGCGCGTTCTGCTGCGCCGACTCGCGGATCTGCTTGAGCAGCTCGTCGGTGCCCGCCGCCTGCGCGGGCGGCGCCAGCGCGTCGAGCAGCGCGCCGCCGACGCGCCGCAGCGCCAGCTCCAGGCCCGCGGCGCGGCCCAGTTGCGCCGGCGCCGCGGCGGCCGGCACCGGCAGCACCAGAATCTCGGGTGCGGCGGTCTCGTGGGCGATCTTCAGCCCTTCGCGGATCGCGCCGCGGTAGCGGCCGGACAGCTCCATCCACTGCTTGTTGTCGGCGTCCCAGGCGCCGGCTTCGCGCCCGTCCAGGGTGAGGTAGTACAGCGCGACGCGACCCAGGCGCAGCACGTCCACCACCTTGCCGGCGTTGCCGGCCTGGAGCTGCATGCGCTCGGCGCCAAGGCTGGAGCCGTAATCGGCCTCGACCTTGTAGGCCTCCAGTACACGGCGGTATTTCTCCGCCTGCGGCGTGGCGGCGTCGGTCATCAGCCGCTTGAGCGCGGCGATGCGCTCGCGCCGCTCCTGCTGCAGGAACGGCAGATCGAGGCCGACGAACTTGTCCAGGCTGTCGATCATGCGCAGCAGCAGCGGCGTCAGATCGTGCGAGCTGCCGCTGAACTGCTGCAGCTGCTGTTGCAGCGAGCTGCGGTCGGCGTCCTGGGTGGCGAGCAGCGGGCCGATCTGCTGGGCGTAGACGTTGAGCTGCTGCGTCTGCCACAGCGCGGCGCGGTAGCGCTCGAGCAGGGCCCGCGTCTGGTCGTCGAGCTGGTTGATCTGCTGCTGCGCCGCGACTGCGGCGCGGTTGGCCTGGACCGTGGCGTCCACCGCCGGCGCGGTGCCGCCCTGGGCCGAGGCGCCCGCAACCCACCCGGCAAACCATCCCGCGGCCAATCCGGCCAGCACGGCGCTTCGCGCTCGTCTCATTGAACCGCTTCCTCCACCGCACCGGGGGCCAGGCCCCTCAAGCCGACCGGTCGCCCCGGCCGGAGTTCCGGCCGGGATTCCGGATCCTGCCTCATTCTTTCCCGCCGGCCGCGCGCGCGGCATTGGCACCGGCGCGGGAGCGGCTGTTTCCAGGGCAATGTCCGACAATAGTCCGGTCCTGCGGTGACCGGACTGGTCCGTTTCGAGTAGATTTACGACATCATACGCTGGAGCTGCACATGGCCTCGACCCATTCCGCCGGATTCCTCTCCCTGGTCCACGACGCGAAGACCCGCATCAAAGAGGTGCAGGCCCGCGACCTGCCCGCGATCCTGGCCGCCAATCCCCGGGCCCGGCTGATCGACACCCGCGAGGAGAGCGAATTCCAGGCCGGCCACGTCAAGGGTGCGGTATGGCTCGGCAAGGGCGTGATCGAGCGCGACATCGAGGCCAAGTTCCCGGACAAATCCGAGCCGCTGTACCTGTACTGCGGGGGCGGATTCCGCTCCGCCCTGGCGGCGGACAACGTGCAGAAGATGGGCTACAGCAACGTCGTCTCGGTGGACGGCGGCTGGCGGGTGTTGAAGGATATCCTGCCGGTGGAATGAAGCGGCGGTGGGCAGGTCGGCGGCCGGTTGAACCAGCCGCTGCTCCCAGGACACCACCTCTAGGGCAGCACGCTCGCCGCATACGGCTTGGGCCGCGGCTCGCGGAAATAGCTGAGCACCGAGTACCGCAACTCCGGCAGCGCGTGCCCCGCCTCGTATTCGGCGACGGCCGTCTCCACGCACAGGCTCGCCGCCAGCCGCGCCACCGCGGCGGGGTGCGGCCAGCCGACGCGGCCCAGCTCGTATTGCGCGATCAGCGTCACGCCGTGGAGGCGCGCGCGCAGGATCTCGGCGCCCTCGGGATCGCCGCGGAAATGCAGCGCCAGCTCGCGCATCGGCCGCCAGCGCAGGTTGGCGTCCCAATAGCGCTCGAAGGCGGCGGCGATGCGCGGAATGCCGGAGTCGGTCTGCGCCAGGGTGTCGATGGCGTCGGCCCGCGCCAGGTCGAGAAAATGCAGCAGCAGGGCCAGCAGGAAGGCGCGGCGGTCGGCGAACGCGCCGGGGAATTCGTCCGCGCCGATGCCGGCGGAGGCGATGACTTCCGCGTCGGTCAGGCCCAGGGCGCTGCCGCGCGGGACCGACAAATCGGCCGCCGCCTTGAGGATGCGCTCGCGCAACTGCTTGAAATCCGTGTCCGCCATGCCGCACCCGTTGTCGTGGTCAGTTGCCGGTTGCCAAGGACATCATCCCGCTTCGCTCCTGCCGGGGATTCAAGAAACCCGCCGCTGACAACTATTCCGAGTAGCGCACCGCCGTGATCGCCACTTGCAGCTCACCCCCCGGCAACTGCGCGGTGACCTCCTCGCCCTTCCGCTTCTTCAATAGCACACGCGCCAGCGGCGAGTCCACGCTGATCCAGCCGCGGCGGGCGTCGATCTCGTCGCCGCCGACGATGCGGTAGGTCTTGAGCTGGCCGGCGGCGTCCTCCAGCTCAACCCAGGCGCCGAAGAAGATCTGACCCGGGTCCGGCGGCGGCCGGTCCACCACCCGCAGATCCGGGATGCGGGTCTGCAGGTAGCGCAGGCGCCGGTCGATCTCGCGCAGCTCCTTCTTGCGGTAGATGTATTCGGCGTTTTCGGAGCGGTCGCCCTCCGCCGCCGCCGCGGACAGGGCCCGCACCACTTCCGGCCGGCGCACCCGCCACAGCTGGTCGTGCTCGTCCTTGAGGCGCTGGTAGCCTTCGGCGGTGATGTAGGGGGAACTCATGCGAGGATAGCCGGGTGTTCCATCTGTCCAAGGATAGTCGAGCATGCCCGCCGCGCCCATCGACCGCGACGACCCGCGAGCCGCCGAAGCCGTGATGCGCCGCCTGTGCCCGGACGAAGCGCTGCGCCGCTTCCTGATGGCGCAGCTGCTGCGTTCGGCGGCGGCGGCGGAGCAGGCCGGCCCGCGCTCCTGGGCGGTGACCCTGTTCCCGCACGGCTTCCGGCTCAACGTCGGACAGGTCGAGGCTTTCACCTTCCTCAACCGCGTGGTCGGCTGGTTCATGCTCGGCGCGGTGCCGGACAGCGTGTATACCGTGGGCGAGGTGCTGGAGTGTTCGTTCCGCAGCCTGCCGCAGCCGCAGCGGGTGTTCTACGGCAGCCCGGGTGAATTGCAGCGCCTGCACCGGCAGCTGGCGCCGGCGCACGAGGAGTTCCTGCGCGCCGCTGCGACAACCGCGTCAGGCAAGCCGCGGCGCTGCCCGTACGCGCGCTACCATTCGCCGGGGCTCTATACCTATGCCGTACGCACCGCCGGGACGATGCAGGCGGTGCGTGCCCGGCGCGGGCGCCGGGCGAAGTAGCGGCCGGGGCGCCGGCTGCCGGCGGCGGAGCCTCTCGATGCGCCCGCTGCCGCGGGCAGCCGGGCGAACGGACCGCGCCTCAGGATACCTTCGGCAAGTCGTCCGGCAGGAAGAAGTCCGGCATCAGCTCCGCGTCCTTGGTGCCGGGCACGGCCGCGTACCTGGAGAAGTCCCGGACCCCGGCCATCTGGTGCAGCACCACGTCGTCGATGCAGAAACGG
>DASRFD010000133.1:0-6421 GCA_035651715.1 Nevskia sp. | reverse complement strand
CCGGCATGGTGGCGCCCACCGGCCTGCTCGGGCAGTTCCTCAAGGTGGACCTGGGCGCGGCACAGAACAACCCGCTGGTGGCGGTGCGCGAATGGACCCCGGCGCTGCTGCTGCAGTACTACTTCGACCTGCCGGACGGCTTTCCCGGCGGCGGCCGCAAGGATGCGCTGCACCCCTACCTCGGCATCGGCATCAGCTATGCCTGGTTCAGCGATTTCGACGTCAGCGGCGAGTTCAAGCGGCAGCTGCAGTCCAACTTCGGCCAGCTGCTGTCGTTTGCCACCGGCCACCCCGGCGCGACCCGGGTCAGCGCCTCGGCCTCGCGCTCCTGGAACGGCGTGTTCAACGCCGGCCTGGCCTGGGACCTGTCGCGGCACTGGGGCCTGGCCGCCTCGGTCACCTATGCGCCGCTGTCCAGCGTCGCCCATATCGACATCAGTGCCGCCGACGGCACCCTGCTGGCGAGCAGCAGCAGCCGCCTCAGCCAGGATGCGATCGTCAGCGCGCTGCTGCTGAACTACCGCTTCCGCTTCCTGTAGGCGCAAACGGCGCGGACGCGGTTCCTGCCGCGCCCGCGCCGGCCTTCAGCTGATATCGGTGGCGCCGACCTTGATCCGTTTCGGCGCGGCCTGCAGGAACACCTCGATCATGCGGCGGTTGAACGCCGGCAGGTCGCCCGGGTTGCGGCTGGTCACCAGGCCGCGGTCCGATACCACCTCCTCGTCCACCCATTCGCCGCCGGCGTTGCGGATGTCGGTGCGCAGCGAAGGCCAGGAGGTCAGGCGCCGGCCGCGCACCACGTCGGCCTCGACCAGGGTCCAGGGTCCGTGGCAGATCGCGGCGATCGGCTTGCCCGCGTCGAACATGCCGCGCACGAAGTCCACCACCAGCGGCTCCATGCGCAAGGTGTCGGGGTTGAGCACTCCGCCCGGCAGCACCAGCGCGTCGTAACGCTCGGCCTGGGCCGTCTTGATGGTCACGTCGACCGGGACGTCCTGCCCCCAATTCTTCAGCTTCCAGCCACGGATGGTGCCGCTTTCCAGGGAAATCACCTCGGTCCTGGCGCCGGCGTCGTCCAGCGCCTTCTTCGGTTCCAGCAGTTCCGACTGCTCGAAGCCATGGGTGGCCAGGATCGCCACCGTCTTGCCCGCCAGTGTCTGCGCCATGGCTCAGCCCTTCGTACGCCGGCTGCGCACCGTGGCGGCCGCCTCGCGGCCGCGCCTGGCCTTGCCGCGCACCGGGGGTGGCTCGACCGCGGCTTCCGGCTCGCGGCCCAGGGTCCAGGACGGCGGATCGCTGGCGGGGAAGGAATCGTCCAGGGTCTCGTCGATCCGGCTCTGCTCGGCTTTGCTGCGTTCCATGCTTGGGCTCTCCTGGTGCCGGTCCTCGGCACCTGCGCGTTGGGAGGATGAGAGGGGCCGGCGGATGCGGCCTCCAGAGTTATTGACCGTGCCCGCCGCAGAAGTTCAACGGGTGGCGCCTGTCCGGCCGAGACCGCGCCGGGACTCCGCAAGGCGCCGGCCGGCCGGTCCGGCTGCATGCAGCGGGCCGCCCATTTGCCGCCCGCCGGTACCATTTCCGCCGGTGGAATCTACCGCCGGGGCGCCGCCCAGGCGCGGTCCGCCTGCCGCCCGGGTTATAGTGTCATCAGGCACTGGCATGGGACGCGTGCGATGTCGACCGGGGGTTCGCTGACGCCATCGTTTCACGAGCAGATGGAGCAGCTGCTGCGCGAGCAGCTCAAGGCGCAGCCGCGCAACCATACTGCGCGGCTCAAGCTGCTGGAGCTTTACTACGAGGCGGGGCGCACGGGGGCGTTCCTGCGCGAGGCCGAGGAACTGGCCGGGCTGACTCCGCACAAGGCGGCTTCGCCGGAGTGGCAGAAGTGCGCCAGCATGGGACGCATGCTGCTGCCCGACGCGCCCCTGTTCAGCGTCGCCGGCAGCGACCGCATCGAGTTCGTCGGCGCCGGCTTCAGCGGCCTGGCGCCGGAGGAGAAGCCGCAGGTGCGGCGCCTGGGCGACGACCCGCGCTTCATCCGCCATTTCCAGGAGCTGGCGCAGGCCTTCGAGACCGTGCGGGTCGACCCGTCGTTCCACGCCATGCTCGACCTGGAGCTGACCTACCTGGCGCGCCGTCCGTCCTCGCTGCTGCACGCGCGGCGCCTGTCGCAGAAGCTGGGCGGAGCCCAGCTCTACCTCAAGCGCGAGGATGTCTCGCCGCGCGACACCCAGCTGATCATCAGCGTGGTGGGCCAGGCCTTGCTGGCGCAGCGCCTGGGCCGCAAGACCCTGGTGACCTCCACCATCGACGGCCGCCGCGGCCTCGCCACCGCCTCGATCGCCGCCCGGCTGGGACTGGAGGCGGTGGTGTTCATGGACAACGAGCGCAACTCGCGCCACACCAGCAATGTGTTCCGCATGTGGCTGCTCGGCGCCAACGTCATGCCGGTCACCGACGAGCGCGGCGCCGAGGCGCAGAGCGCGCGCGAGGCGGCGCTCAAGTACTGGACGCGCAATTCCGACCGTTCGCTGATGGTGTTCGGCCTGGAGGGAGCGCCCGAGCCCTATCCGCAGATGGCGCGCGAGTTCGCTTCCTGCATCGGCCGCGAGTGCCTGCGCCAGGTGCGCCTGGTGGCCAGGCGGCCGCCGGACCTGGTGGTGGCGCGCGGCGCCGGCAACTCCGACGCGCTGGGCCTGTTCCCGCCGCTGATGGGGGAAAAGCAGGTGCGCCTGGTCTGCGTCCAGCCGGCGGTGCCGCCGCGCGGCGGCGAGGACCCCGCCGACCCCACCAAGTACGGCCTGACCAAGGAGAAGCAGCGCCTGGCCCAGGGCATCCTGGAGGGCATGGAGTATCCATCGGTGGTGCGCGAGCACCGCTGGCTGCGGGAAAGCGGCCGGGTCGAGTACGTCAAGGCGGCGCTGGACCTGGCCAAGAACGCGATCCGCGACCTCAGCTACTACGAGGGCATCACGCCGGCGATCGAGACCGCCCATGCCCTGGGCTGGGCCTGCCAGGCAGCCGCGGAGATGAACCCGGACCAGGCGGTGGTGGTGATCATGGCCGAGGACGTGGAAAAGGACATCTGGGACATCGGCCGGCTGATGGGCGCGCCGCTGTAGCGCGGCGCGTTGCCCGGCGCGCGTCCGATGCCACACAATTGACATCCCACCCCACGGAACCGGTACATGAACTTCGGCAGCGGCGGCTTCGGCATCATCGGCCTGCTGATCTTCGTCGCCGACATCTGGGCCATCCTCAACATCGCCCAGGCCCGGACCGAGAACCTGAAGAAGGCGCTCTGGATCGTCATCATCGTGATGCTGCCGGTGCTGGGCCTGGTGTTGTGGTTCCTGTTCGGCCCGCGCGGTTCGCGCAACTGAGCGCGGGGAGCATTCGGTGAGCGCCCGGAAAAGCCCGGCGGGCAAGAAGGCGCCCCGGCGCGCCGGTGCCAGGCCCGCCGGCAGGGCCGCCGCCAAGGCGGCCGTGCCGTCGAACCAGGCCGAGTTCTCGATCGACGAGCTGGCGCGCGCCGGCAATTCCACGGTGCGCAACGTCCGCGCCTACCAGGACCGCGGCCTGCTGCCGCCGCCGGAACGGCGCGGGCGCAACGGTATCTACACCCAGGAACACCTGGCGCGCCTGCGGCTCATCGGCCGCATGCTGGAGCGCGGCTACACCCTGTCCAATATCGCCGAGCTGATCAGCGCCTGGGAGCAGGGCCGCGACCTGCGCGAGCTGATGGGCCTGGAGGCGCAGCTGACCCGGCCCTGGTCGGACGAGGTGCCGGTCAGCATGTCGCTGGTCGAGCTGAACCGCGCCTTCGGCACCAGCTACCGCCCGAGCGACCTGGCGCGGGTGCTGGAGCTGGGCCTGGTGGAGCGCGACGGCCTGCGCTTCCGCGTGCCCAGCCCGAAGATCCTCGCCGTCGGCGCGGAGATCGTGCGAATGGGCATCCCGCTGCGCGACCTGCTCGACATCATCGCCGGCCTGCGCCGCAACGTCGAACGCGTCGCCGACGAGCTGATCCAGATCGCGGTGAAGTCGATCGACCACTACGGCGACGGCCTGCCGCCGGCCGAGGACGTGCCGCGCCTGGCCGGGATGATCGGCCGTTTGCGCCCGCTGGCCGACAAGGCGATCGAGTCGGAGGTGTCGCGGGCGATGGAGCGCGCCCTCGGGCGCTTCCTCGGCGACCGCCTGGCGCACGTGCTCGATCACCTGCCGCAGTACCGCGATCCGCGCTGAAGGTCACCGCAGCGCAGCAAATCCAGACCGCCGGTCTTTCTCGTCGTACCGTCCATTCCGCCCGGTTTCCGTTCGTCTGCCGCCTCCCGGTGTTCGACTGCCGCGACGGTCGGCCCGGGCGCTTCTGCCTAGACTGGAATCCAGGCAGAAGCGGAGAGACAGCATGGCGGACTTCGGGGCAGCACTGAGGCGCAAGCAGGCGGAACCGGTGACCTTGTCGCCGCAGTACGACCAGGCCCTGAACTTTGCGCGGGTGCTGCACGCCGCGCAGCGGCGCAAGAGCAATGGCGCGCCGTATTTGTCGCATCTGCTGGAGGTTTCGGGGCTGGTGCTGGAGTACGGCGGCGATGAGCATCAGGCCATCGCCGCGCTGTTGCACGATGCGATCGAGGACCAGGCCGAGGCCTTCGGCGGAGTGGAGCTGCTGCGCGACGTCATCGCCCAGAAGTTCGGGCCGACGGTGCTGCGCCTGGTCGAGATGTGCTCGGACTGCGAAGGCCATCCCAAGCCGGCCTGGATCTGGCGCAAGCAGCGGCACGCGGCAAAGCTCAACCAGGCCAGCGCCTACGAATGCCTGGTGCCGGCCTGCGACAAGCTGCACAATCTGCGCAGCCTCAACGCCGAGCTGCGCTCCGGCAACTCGCCGTTCCGCATGCTCAAAGCCGGACCGGTCCAGCAGCTCAACCATTTCTCGACTGTCGCGGCGGTGTTCGAACAGCGGCAGCTGGCCGTCACTGCCGAGATCTGGCACGAGGTGGCGGAGTTGCGCCGGCTGCTCGAGGCACGCAACTTCATCAACGATCCCCTGGAGTGCGAGTTCGGCCGCATGGCGATGCCCTGAAGGAGCGCTACAGCAGTCCCGGCAGCAGCGCCTTGCGCTCCTTCGGATAGTCGGGAAACTTTTCCAGATACCAGCGGTGATGGGACAGCGCGCGCGGTCCCAGGTTGGAGATGGTGAACAGCGCGAACACCAGGCCGGCGAAGGTGAAGCTCATCAGCGCCCAGCCGCACCACAGCACGATCTCGCCGAAGTAGTTCGCCGCCGAGACGTAGCGGAACATGCCGCCGTAGGGAATCTTGTAGCCACTGCTGCCGTCGCCGCGCAGGCGGATCAGGATGGTGTCGGCCTGGAAGTTGATCAGCCAGCCGGCGCCGGCGACGACGGCGCCGGCGATGAAGCGCGGATCGCCGAACCACTGCGTCAAGGCCAGGTGCGGCGCGTGCGCCACCGCCCAGCCGTTGATGAAGCCGTTGACGCCGTTGAAGACGAAGCCGAACGCCGCCGCGCCGACCGGGAAGCGCTTGGCGCGGTCGTGCATGCGCAAGGGATAGAGGATGGCGCGGTGGACGTAGTGCGCCTGCCACAGCCCGAACAGGGTCAGGGCGACCGGCGAGGGCGAGCGGGCGCTGAGCCAGAAGGTGAGGGCGAAGGAGAACCACTGCGGCGCCTCGAACAGCAGCCAGGCCGGCAGCGCCGGCCAGGTGCCGGGCTGGCCGGGCTGCATGTGGCGGCCGTAGGGATTGACCTGGCGCAGCGTGCCCCACAAGGTCATGGCGGCCAGCGCCAGCACGGCCCAGCACAGGATCGGTTGCAGCGTGGCCATCGGCTCTCCCCGGTCGTCGATGGGCGAGTGTCGTCCGCGCCGGGCCCGCCGGCCTCGTCCGCTTGGAGGAACTAGAACCCCAGTGCGTGGTGGTGCAGCATCACGAAGACCTGGAGCTCGCCGACCAGGAAGCCGAGCACCGCCCCGACCGTGATCAGGATCCACTCGTCCTGCTGGAACGCCGGGCGCAGCAGGCTCTCGAACTCCTCCGGCGACAGTTCCTGCATCTTGCCGACCAGCGTGCGCTCCAGGTCCATCGCGTCGGCGGCATAGGACTCGACGTGCTTGATGGTCTCGGGCAGGCGCTTCATCAGCTCCTCGGCCACCATTTTCTTCATCGACTGGTACTTGCCGCTGCCGACCGCGAACACCACGAAGGGACGGGCCAGGCCGGCCTGCTCGTCGACCATCTGCTGCACCTGCTTGGTCACCATGTTGAACAGGCGGTCGGACAGCGGCCCGCGCAGCACCGCCTCGAACACGTTGCGCGGCGTCACCACCTCGCGCGCGATCAGCCGGCCGTACTCGGCGGCGACCTCCTTGCGGCGCTTCAGGAACAGGCCCTGCCA
>DASRFD010000132.1:0-6957 GCA_035651715.1 Nevskia sp. | reverse complement strand
TGGCGGGATTGTCCCAGCAGCCCAGCACCACTTTCATGGCGCCGTAGGCCTGGCTGGTGGTGGGCCAGGGCTGGCCGCCGGTGTGGTTCTGCGCCGGATCGGAAGGGTTAGTCAGCAGCTTGTTGCCGTCCACGCCCTTGCCCAGCGCGGTCCAGGCCGCCTGCACCCGGGCGTAGTCGTCGCTGCTGTTGGCGGACAGCAGGAACAGGTTGCCCTGGGTGGCCGGGCCGGTGCCGGGCGTGTCGGCCACGCCGCCGGGAACGTGGCAGGTGCGGCAGAAGGACAGATTGGGTTCCACCCGCGCGGCGAAGAAGTCCTGCACGTTGCCGAAGCTCTGGCCGGTGGTGTTGCCGCCGCTGCTGTTGCCCGCTCCGCCCCCGCTCAGCGGCGCCCCGCTGTAGTTGCCGCCGCAGGCCGCCAGCAGAAACACCGAGCCCACAACCCCCGCGCCGATCTGCACTCGCATCCCACTCTCCTCCTGATCCGAAAAGTCGGTGCGGCGGGCCGCATCCGCTTCCTTCTGTTCCGCTCCGGCGCAGGCGCCGGAGCACGCACGCTTCCCCGGGGAAGAAGCGACATTTGTTGGTTTATCGAAAAGTAACACTTGTCACTTTTCCTGTCAATTGCTATTCTTTCTTCATGAATCAAGCGCTTAGCCAGGACGCCCTGCCCCGCCAGCCGCTCCAGCAGCGGGCCAAGGACCGCTTCGAGCGGGTACTGGAGGAAGCCGAGGCGCTGCTGCTGGAAGCCGGCCTCGGCGGCTTCTCCATCCCGCTGCTGGCCGAACGCCTGGGCTACCCGCGCGCCACCATCTACAAGTTCTTCCCCACGCCCTACGCGGTGTTCAACGAACTGCTGCGCCGCTGCCTGGCCAGGCTGGAGGAAACGCTGGTGCGCGAGGCCGCGCCGGTGATGGCGCAGGGCCTGCCCTGGCGCGAGGCCGCGCGCGTGCTGGTGACCCAGGCCGCCGCCTTCCACAACGCCAATCCGGTGGCGCGCCTGCTGATCCTCGGCGGCCCGGTCAGCGACGAGAGCTACCGCGCGCAGGAGATCACCATCCAGCACCTGGGCTCGCTGACGCGGCGGCTGTTCGATACCGTCGGCATCAGGGTGCCGCAGGAACCGGACGTGGCGACCCTGGCGATCGACATCGGCACCACCTGCTTCCGCCACTCGGTGTTCCTGCACGGCGAGATCACGCCGGCGTACCGCGACGAGGCGGTGTACGCGATGCTGGCCTACCTTTCGCGCTACGCGGACTGAGGCCGCGCAAGACGCCGCCGGGGGAAGCGGAGCGCCGGCGCCGTTCCCGCACTGCCGCCGGCTGCGCGCCTTCGCCCGGGCCGCTCCGATGCATGGCCCTCAGAACTGGTATTTCAGATACGCCTGCGCGAAGTCGCGGTCGGACAGCGTGTTGTAGGCGCCGCCGCCCCAGTACCACTGGTAACCCAGGCCCAGCGACAGGTCCTGGTGGTAGCGGAACTCGAACAGCGCGTCCATGCTCTTGCGGCCCTTGACGAAGTTGCCGGCCGGGCCCGGGGAGATGCCGCCCACGTCCTGCGAATAAAGCAGGAAGGGCTTGAGCGTCAGGCCCGGCAGGATCTGCTCGTAGCTCAGCAGACCGATCACGCGGTAGCCCCAGGAGAGGTAGGTGGGATAGCCGGAGTGGTCCTGCTGGTGCGGGTTGAAGCGCAGGCCGTCGGCGCCCCAGGAACAATCCGGGATGTTGGAGCAGGCGGTGCGCGACAGGTCGGCGCCGGAGCCGTCGGCGCCGGCGGTGGGGCCGGAGGTCGAGTTCGGGCCCTGCAGCACCAACTGGTCCCAGCGCGGCAGGAACGGCACGTATTCCGCGCCGGCCTCGTACACCAGGATCACCTGGTCGGCGCCGATCGGGTTGTCGGTGGCGCCATAGACGCGCGTGGCGCCGAGGTTGAACTGGAAATCCTGCATGCGCTCGTAGCCGCGGATGTAGCAGGGGCTGTTCCTGTCGTAGGCATAGTACGGGTGGCTGAAGCCGGCGAAACCGTGGGCGCGCTCGTCCTCGCTGTCCTTCAGCGGGAAGCAGGGCGTGTTCTGCCCCACCGTGCCGCCGCGGTAGGGGACGACGAAGTTGGGGAACGCGCGCTGCGCACCCGGGGCGTGGCCCACCACCAGGTCGAAGGTGTCGCTGATGTAGGGATTGCCGCTGCGGTCCACCGCGTTGCTGTTGGGGTAGATCTGGGTGCCGCCATCCGGCCCGAAGCCGACGCCGACGGTGCTGGTCAGGCAGTTCACGCCGGGCTGGCCGCAGCGCGTGCCCTGCGCGCCGAGCGCGGCGAAGGCCAGGTCGTGGGCGTCGACCTGCATCGGCTTGTTCGGGCGGTAGGCCACCTCGCCCTGGATCGAGTAGCTGCCGACGGTGGTGTTGAAGCTGGCGCCGATCAGGTGGATGTCCTCGGGGTACTCCAGCACGAAGCGCGCGGTCTCCACCTGCAGGGCGCTGGAGGTGGCCCGGGTCACGTCGGCGCCGGCGTGGAAGGCGGGGAAGTCCGGGCAGTCCTGCAGCAGGTCGACCACGTTGGCGGCGTTGTTGTGGCGGGCGTTGCCCTCGGACACGCCGCAGCTCGGATAGGCCGAGAACAGGCTGGCGTAGGGCAGGCGCGAGTGGTAGTTCTCGTAGTACAGCGCGAAGTCGGTGCCGTTGTTGAAGCTGTCGGAGTAGTAATCCAGCTTGACGCCGTACTGGCCGGCGGTGCGCGGCTCCCAGTCGGGGATGCGCTGGATGGTGCTGCAGGTCGGGGTCAGCGCCGACAGCACGTTGTCCAGCAGCTTGCCCAGGCAGGCCGGGTCCTCGGCGGTCTGGCCGAAGCTGGCGTTGAGCGAGCGGCCGGTGAAGTTGGTGCCGACGTTGATGTCGGAGAAGTAGCTGCCCGGCGTCGGCGCCTCGATCGGCTTCCACTCCAGCTGGTAATAGCCCTCGACGCTGAGGTTGTCGACCGGCGTGAACGACAGGTCGATCATGTTGATCGGGATGAAGTCCTCCTCGACCTGGTTGCCGACGCGGTAGAAGTTGTTGGCGTTGACCGGGTTGGAGGAGTTGATGCTGCCCAGCACCAGGGTGGTGCTCTCGCCCCAGTTGACCAGCTGGCGGCCGATCTTGAAGGTCAGCTCGCGCTCGCCCCACAGCGGCAGCTTGCCGAAGAAGTAGCTGTCCAGGTATTGCAGGTTGGTGCCGACCTGGGCCAGCTCCTCGCCGTCGCTGCGCCTGCTGCGCACGTAGCCGCCCTTGCCGTAGAAGCGGCCGCACACCGAGTTGGTGTTCAGCACCGGCGTGGGCAGGCTGGCCCCGGCCAGTATCGGCTGCAGCGGACCCAGCACCGGTTGCAGCAGCGCGGCCACGCCCGGCGAGATCGAGGCGCAGGGGGCGCCGATCACGTTGGTCAGCGCCGGCAGCGTGGTGCCGACGCGGCCGACGCTCCTGTAGTTCTGCGGCGTGATCTCGTTGGGGTGGGTCTCGGTGAAGTCGTTGTTGACGACGTCGTAGAAATACAGGGCGCGGGCGAAGACGCCGAAGTTGCCGTAGGTCAGCGTCAGGTCCGAGGTGAGCTTGAGCGGCGCCTGGAAGATCGCGCCCTTGTGGCCGTAGTTGAGGTCGCCCTGGTCGCCGTTGCTGCTGAACGCGCCGGGAGCCGCGCTCAGGTGCTGCGCCGGAAAGGTCTGGGTGCGGAACAGGCCCTGGCAGCTCTGGAACGGCGGCGCGCAGACGTCCGGATCGACCACGCCCTTGGGGATCAGGTTGAGGCTCGGACTCTGCGTGCGCACGCCGATGCCGGCGGTGAACGTGGTGTTGAGCACCCCCTTCACCGGATCATTGAGCAGAGGCGGCTTGAGATCGAAATCCAGCGCCAGCGCCGGCGCGGCGGCAAGCCCCAGCAGCAACGTCCCCGCCAGCCAGCGGACAACACCACCCCGCAGCGTCCCTGAACGCATGCCGTACTCCTCCTTGCACATCACCGTCATGTTTTGTGCGGCGCCCGCTCGCAGCGGATCTGGTTCGGTACGGGCTGACGTCGGCAGCCCGTCCGTCAGATTACCAGCCGCCGACCCGGCGGCCATGCGCATTGCGGACAGGCGCTTGTGAGTTCCGGAAGCGATCGGTGTCCGTCCGGACCATTTACAGCGGCGCGAGGTTTACGTAGCGTGAGCCAATTCTTCCGGAACAGCGGCCCGCCATGCCCGACGCCAGCGCCACCGACCGCAGCCCGCGCATCGCCATCATCGGCGGCGGCTTTGCCGGCCTGAGCGTGGCCTACTACCTGAAGCGCGCCGGCATCGAGTCCTTCACCATCTACGAGAAGGCCGCCAGCGCCGGCGGCGTGTGGCGCGAGAACACCTATCCGGGCGCCGCCTGCGACGTGCCTTCGCACCTGTACTCCTTCAGCTTCGAGCCGCACTATCCCTGGTCGCGCCGCTACGGCGGCCAGGCCGAGATCCTCCAGTACCAGCGCCACGTCGCGCGCAAGTTCGATCTCGAGCGCCACTTCCGCTTCGGCAAGGAGGTGGCCGGCGCCGAGTACGACGCGGCGCGCGGCCTGTGGAAGGTGGCATTCGCCAGCGGCGAAACCGCCGAGGCCGAGATCCTGGTCGCGGCGGTGGGCCAGCTGCACCGGCCGGCCTATCCCGACATCCCCGGCATGCAGCGCTTCGCCGGCAAGGCGTTCCACTCGGCGCGCTGGGACCACGGCTGCGACTTCCACGGCAAGACCGTGGCGGTGATCGGCAGCGGCGCCAGCGCGGTGCAGTTCGTGCCGGAGCTGGCCAGGCAGGCCGGCAAGCTGTACCTGTTCCAGCGCTCGCCCGGCTGGTGCATCCCCAAGTTCGACCGCGCCTTCAACGGCTTCGAGCGCTGGCTGCTCAGGACCTTCCCGCTGGTCTACGACCTCGACCGCCGGCGCATCTTCTGGGTGATCGAGTTCCTCGCCTCCTCCATGATCCGGCGCGGCCTGCTCAGCCGGCTGGCCGACGCCGTGCTGCGGCTGCTGGCCAAGGGCCTGATGTGGGCCCAGGTGCGCGACCCGGAGCTGCGCCGCAAGCTGACCCCGGACTTCCCGGTGGGCTGCAAGCGCACGCTGCTGTCCAACGACTGGCTGCGCGCCCTCGCCCGCCCCAACGTCGAGGTGGTGACCGAGCGCATCAGCGAGATCACCACCGACGGCGTCAAGACCGCGGACGGCGCGCTGCGCGACGCCGACATCATCGTCTACGGCACCGGCTTCGCCGCCTCGCAGTTCCTGGCGCCGATGGACCTGAAGGGCGCCGACGGCCAGTCGCTGCGCGCGCTGTGGCAGAACGGCGCCGAGGCCTATCTCGGCGTCGGCGTCGCCGGCTTCCCCAACTTCTTCATGCTCTACGGCCCCAACACCAATCTCGGCGCCGGCTCCATCATCTACATGCTGGAAGCGCAGGGCCGCTACATCGCCGGCTGCGCCGCGCTGCTGCGGAGCCGCGGCCTGAAGTCGCTCGAGGTGAAGGCGGAGGCGCAGCGCCGCTACAACGAGGAAGTGCAGCAGCGCAACCGCGGCACCACCTACGAGTCCGGCTGCCACAGCTGGTACATCGGCCCGGACGGCCGCAACACCAACAACTGGGTCGGCTACATGACCGAGTACGGCCGGCGGCTGAAGGAGCCGGTGCTGGAGGACTACACGCTGGTGCCGGCCGGCAATCCGGTCGCGGCGTAAGGACGCAGGCAGTACGCCCGCGCCGTCCGGAGTGGGCGCGATCACCGAGGCGGCCATTGGCCCCCCGGCGGAAACTACGCCGCCTTCGCCGGCGGCAGCGTCGAGCGGATCTGGTACACGCCGCGGCTTTCCGCCACCACCGTGCCGTCGGCGGTCTTGAGCTGGCCTTCGAGAATGAACTCGGCCTTGCCCTTGGCCGCGGCCTCCGCCGAGAGCGAGGCGATGTGGATGTCGTCGAGGCCGATCTCCACCGTCACGTCGCCCTTCGCCGGCTTGAGGAACTTCAGGTCCAGCTCCTTGACGATGGGATAGAACTTGCCCGCGTCGAAGCTGGACAGGAACAACGCCCCGCCCGGAATCTCCGCCAGGGTGAAGAGGGCGCCGGCGTACATGGTGCCGATATGGTTGCCGTTGCCGGCGTAGGGCATCAGGCACTTGACGTAGCCGCGCCGCAGCTCGACCACCTGCAGGCCGCTGTTGGCGACGAACTTGATGCCGGTCTGCAGCATCTTCTTGGCCAGTTCCAGGTCCATGGTCTTTTCCTCTCCTCCGGAGCTTCGATTTTGCCTGCTGTCCCGGCGCCGGCTGGAATGACGGGGCCTTGGGTCTTCCGCGCTACGCGGCGAGGGCCTCGCCGGCTTCGGCATTCCCCGCCGCGTCGCGCAGGATCATCGCCGCGCCCTTCTCGCCGATCATGCTGACCGCGGCGTTGGTGTTGCCGCCGATCAGGCTCGGCATCACCGAGGCGTCGATCACCCGCAGGCCCTGCAGGCCGTGCACGCGCAGCTGCGGATCGACCACCGCCAGCGGGTCGACCCCCATCTTGCAGGTGCCGACCGGGTGGTAGATGGTTTCGGCGTGGTGGCGCACCCAGTGGCGCAGCTCCTCGTCGCTGCGCACCTGCGGGCCCGGCACCAGCTCGACCGCGCGGTGCGGGTCGAAGGCCGGCTGCGCCAGCACCTTGCGCGCCAGCTTGATGCCGCGCACCAGGCGCTCGATCTCGCGCCCCTCGGCGCCGTAATTGGGATCGATCAGCGGCGCGGCCAGCGGGTCGGCGCTGTGCAGGCCGACGCGGCCGCGCGACAGCGGCCGGTTCTCGTTGATGGTGATGGAATAGCCGTAGTGCCGGAACACGCCGCGCAGGTCGAGGCCGTGGTAAGCGTTCACCACCGGGGCGAAGTGCCATTGCAGGTCGGGCAGCGGCTCCTCCGGCGCGGAGCGCAGGAAGGCACCGGTC
>DASRFD010000131.1:0-4617 GCA_035651715.1 Nevskia sp. | reverse complement strand
GGCTCGGCGCTTTATGCCTGGCGCGTCTACAGCGACCGGCGCCGCGCCGGCCGGCCCGGCATCGCCCACGGCCTGCAGCTCAAGCTCACCGCGGCCATGCTGCTGGTGCTGGGGCTCGACGGCACCGGCTACCTGCTGGCGGTCAACAACCTGCCGCAGGGCCACGGCCCCCTGCTGACCGCGCTGTCCGACATCTTCGTGGCGGTGGCGATGCTGTCGATCACCGTGGCGCTGGTGCTGCCGGGCATGATCGGCCACTCCGCGCGCGAGGTCTCGGCGGCGGCGCGGCGCCTGGCTACCGGCGCGGTGGCCGATTTCTCGCGGGCGATGCAGGCACTGGGGCGCGGCGAGCTGGACGCGGCGCCGGTGTCCTTCGACGCCGCGCCGGTGCGGGTCTATGCCCGCGACGAGGTCGGCGAGATGGCGCAGTCGTTCAACCTGCTGCAGGCCGAGTTCGGCAAGGCCGCGGCGGGACTGGACGGCGCGCGCGAGGGCCTGCGCCAGGCGCGCCGCGAGCTGACCGAGGCCAATGCGGCGCTGGAACGGCGGGTGCGCGAGCTGCGCCAGGCCGAGCAGACCCTGTCCGGCATCCTCGGCTCGATCGACAACGTGGTCTGGTCGGCCTCGGCGGCCGACGGCCAGGTGCTGTACCTCAACGCCGCGGCCGAGCGCGTCTACGCCCGCCCGGTGTCGGACTTCATGGCCGATAAGGCGCTGTGGCTGGGCGCGGTGCATCCGCAGGACCGGGGCCTGGTGCTGGAGTGGCTCAGCGCCGTCACCCGCTGCGGCCCGTCGACCCTGCAGTACCGCATCGTGCGCCCCGGCGGCGAGGTGCGCTGGGTGGAGGACCGCGCCCACGCGGTGCTGGGCGACGACGGCAAGGCGCTGCGCCTGGACGGCATCTCCAGCGACATCACCGAGCGCAAGAGCCATGAGGCGGAAATGACCCGCATGGTCAACCATGACGCGCTCACCGGCCTGCCCAACCGCAACCTGCTCAGCGACCGCATCGTCCAGGCCCTGGCTTACGCGCGGCGCGCGGAGCAGGCGGTGGCGGTGCTGTTCCTCGACCTCGACGGGTTCAAGTACATCAACGACAGCTACGGCCACAGTCATGGCGACGAGCTGCTCAAGGCGGTCGCCGAGCGCCTGACGCAGACCGTGCGCGGCGGCGACACGGTGGCGCGCCTGGGCGGCGACGAGTTCGTGGTGGTGCTGCAGAACGTCGCCGACGCCGAGGGCGCGATGGCGGTGGCGCAGGACATCCTGCAGGCGCTGGCGCAGCCGCTGCAGACCGGCGGCCAGAGCCTGCACGTCACGGCCAGCATCGGCGTCAGCGTGTTTCCGCAGGATGGCCACAGCGCCGAGCTGCTGCTCAAGCACGCCGACGTCGCCATGTACCGGGCCAAGGACCGCGGCCGCAACGGCGTGCAGCGCTACGCCCGCGAGATGAGCATCCGCACCGACGAGCGGGTGCGCCTGGAGCGCGCCATGCGCGGCTCGATCGAGCGCGAGGACTTCGAGCTGCGCTACCAGCCGCAGGTCGGCCTGCGCGAGGGCGGCATCGTCGGCGTCGAGGCGCTGTTGCGCTGGCAGCACCCGGAATTCGGCGCGGTTTCGCCGGCCAGCTTCATCCCGCTGGCCGAGGACACCGGCCTGATCATCCCGCTGGGCGGATGGGTGCTGCGCCAGGCCTGCCGCCAGCTGCGCCAGTGGCGCGACCGCGGCCACCGCGATCTGTGCATGGCGGTCAACGTCTCGCCGCGGCAGTTCCACCACCAGGACATCCCGCACCTGGTGCGCCGCGCCCTCGACGAGTTCGGCATCGAGCCGCAATGCCTGGAGCTGGAGCTGACCGAAAGCACCCTGCTCTACAACGCCGACGCGGTGATCGACACCCTGCGCGAGCTGAAGTCGATCGGCGTGTCGCTGGCGATGGACGATTTCGGCACCGGCTACTCCAGCCTGAGCTATCTCAAGCGCTTCCCCATCGACACGCTGAAGATCGATCAGTCCTTCACCTTCGACCTGCCGCACAGCCAGGACGCCGCCTCCATCGCCCGCGCCATCATCGCCATGGCCCAGTCGCTGGACCTGAAGACGGTGGCCGAAGGCGTGGAGACGCGCGAGCAGCTCGAGTTCCTCGGCGCCAACGGCTGCGACACGATCCAGGGGTTTTACTTCAGCCCGGCCTTGCGCGCCTCCGAAATCGACCAGTTGCTGGCGGAGCGGCGCGGCCTGCCGCCGCTGCGGACGGCGCCGGGGCTGCCGCTGCGGCGGGCGCGCCATGTCGGCTGAGGCGGCGTCGCGGCCCGCCGCCCGGCCGCGCCTGCGCCTGTTCCCCCTGGCGCGCCGCCTCAGCACCCTGCCGATTCCGTTCAAGCTGGCGGCGGTGGTGGTGTCGTTCACCCTGGCCTTCGGCGTGCTGATGATCCTGATGCAGTCGGCGCTGGAGCTGAACGGCAGCGTGCGCGCCTACGTCCAGGGCGAGGGGCTGTGGTCGAAGGGGCAGAAGGACGCCACCTACCACCTGGTGCGCTATCTGCAGAGCCGGGATTCGCGCGACTACGCGCTGTACGAGCAGTCGGTCGCCCTGCCGCTGAGCGACCGCGAGGCCCGGCTGGAGATGGACAAGCCCGACTACGACCGCGAGGTGGCCGCGCGCAACTTCCTGCGCGGCGGCAACGCGCCGGAAGACGTGCCCGGCATGATCGACCTGTACCGGCGCTACGGCCACATGCGCTTCTTCGCCGACGCCATCGACATCTGGGCCAAGGCCGACACCGACCTGCTGGAGCTGGACCGGCATGCCCGCACCATCCGCGCCGCCATTGTCGCCGGGGAGCCGCCGGCACGGCAGGAGGAGCTGCTGCAGCGCCTGGACCAGATCAATGCCGAGCTGACCCGCATGGAGGAAGCCTTCTCGGTCAGCTTCGGCGAGGGCGCGCACCTGGTGCAGCGCCTGCTGACCTCCCTGGTGCTGATGTCCGGCCTGGGCCTGCTGGCGATCGGCCTGGCGCTGTCATGGTGGGTCACCAGCGGCATCCGCGCCGGCATCGAGCGGCTGCGCCGCGGCGCGCTGCGGATCAGCGAGGGCGACCTGGACAGCCGCATCGAGGTGCGCGGCGGCGACGAGCTGGGCGAGCTCGCCACGGTGTTCAACGACATGATGCGGCGGCGGCGCGAGGCCGAGGCGCAGATCCTGCACAACGCCCACCACGATGCGCTCACCGGCCTGCCCAACCGCACCCTGCTGCTCGACCGGCTCGAAATGGCGATGCGCCTGGCGCGCCGCAGCGGCAACCGCGTCGCCCTGCTGCTGCTCGACCTGGATCACTTCAAGCGGGTCAACGATACCCTGGGCCATCTGGTCGGCGACGGCCTGCTGCTGGCGGTGTCGCGGCAGCTGCAGACCTGCGTGCGCGACGTCGACACGGTGGCCCGGCTCGGCGGCGACGAATTCGTGGTGGTGCTCAGCGAGGTCGGCGGCACCGACGAGCTGCAGCCGGTGCTGGACAAGATCGCCCAGGCGGTGGCCACGCCGGTAACGGTGGACGGCCACGAGCTGGTGATCACGCCCAGCATCGGCGGCTGCCTCTACCCCGCCGATGGCGCCGACACCACCACCCTGCTCAAGCATGCCGACGTCGCGATGTACCACGCCAAGGCTTCCGGCCGGGGCACCATGCAGTGGTTCAGCGGCAGCATGCTGGAAGAGACGCGCGAAAAGCTGGCGCTGGGCTTCGCCCTGCGCCGCGCCGTGGACCAGGGCGAGCTGAGCGTCCACTATCAGCCGCAGGTGTCCCTGCGCAGCGGGCGCGTCATCGGCATGGAAGCGCTGCTGCGCTGGCGCCATCCCGAGCACGGCGACATCTCGCCCTGCCGCTTCATCGCGGTCGCCGAGGAGACCGGCCAGATCCTGAGCCTGGGCGACTGGGTGCTGCGCCGCGCCTGCCTGGACTGCGCCCGCATGCAGCGCAGCACCGGGCGGCCGCTGATGCTGGCGGTGAACGTGTCGCCGCGCCAGTTCCGCCAGCCCGACCTGGTCGGCACGGTGCAGCGGGCGCTGCGCGACGGCGGCCTGCGGCCCGAGCACCTGGAACTGGAAATCACCGAGAGCCTGCTGATGGACAACCCGGACGCGAACGCGGCGGTGCTGCGGCGCCTGCGCGCGCTCGGCGTCACCGTGGCGATCGACGATTTCGGCACCGGCTACTCCAGCCTGTCCTACCTGACGCGCTTCCCCATCGACAAGATCAAGATCGACCACAGCTTCGTGCGCGACCTGGCCACCGACAGCACCGACGCGGCGGTGATCAACGCCATCATCGCCATGGCCCACAGCCTCAACATCCGCGTCATCGCCGAAGGCGTGGAGAACGACGCGCAGAAACACTACCTCGACCAGCGCGGCTGCGACGAGGCGCAGGGTTTCCTGTACAGCGCGGCGGTGCCCGCCGATCGCTTCGCCGCCCTGTTCGCCTGAGCGGGCCGGCGCATATGACAATCCGGTGAAGCCGCGGCCGAAATAATCCTGGCGATCCGCTTGCCGCCGGCTCTATGATGCCGCCCAGCGCGCGGCCGCCGCCGCGCCGCGGGAAATACGGATGGGCATGT
>DASRFD010000130.1:0-21415 GCA_035651715.1 Nevskia sp. | reverse complement strand
CGCCGGTCAGGGAACTGTCCTCAGTGCCGCCGAATGCGCTCAGATGCCCAAGCTGAAGATCAACGAAGTTTGCGCGGAAGGTAAGCAGTGCGCCGGGGAAACAGATTTCATCGAGCTGTACAATCCGGGCCCTCAAACGGTAAATCTCGCTTGCTACACGCTGGCCAACGATAGACACACGTTCCAGCTATCTGGCGATCTTGAAGCTGATGGCGTTCGCTCATGGTCGAAAGGCCAAACGCGGCTGAGCCTGCACCGAGAGCGTGACCGCGTTCTCCTCACGCGACTCGGGACCTCGAGCAATATCGACGACGTTTCGATCGATGAGAGCAAGTCCTATCAGCAGCGCGTGGCCGATGGACAGGACTGGGAGCTTCTGACACATCAGCAGGTCAAAGCGAAGGGATCCGTCGGCACTCCGGGTGGGAAGAACAAAAGCGTGAAATAGGGCTTGGAGCCAGGGGCGCTGGAGATGGCATGACTCCCATCGAATATGCGGATGAGGCGCGCGCCGCAATGTTGCGCCCTGAGTTCTTGGGGCGCCGCTTGGTGCTGGCCTGGGCGCGCATAGAGCCGCTCGGCCGGAGTGCCTTCCCGCCCGGTGTCGGCTACCCGCTGTCTTATGACCGGCTTCGCAGCCTCATGACACGCTTCGGATCACCCGCGGAGTCGACGCAGCACCTCACCGAGGACCAGTTATTGGAGGCCCAAGACCTGGTCCTGGAACTGGCCGATGCAATTCTTGATTGGGCCAAAACACCCTGACCAATCTGCGCGTGTCAACACGAGCATCGGACGGCCCACCAAAAGGGCCCGCGCCAGTGCGGTCGACGCGGCCGAGGCCTGCAGCGGCTGTCCCCCACCAACTTCAGCAAAGCCGCAGAGATTTTTTCCCAATCCTCGGCGGGGCTGCAGGCCCGGCCATGAGGGAATTGCGAAGGCGTGACAGATGAACATACCCTGGACGACGGCAGACATTTACGAGCTGGTGAAGGTGCTTGCGACCGTTTGCACGGCTGCGGCCGCGGTAGTCGGCGTGCAGACGGCCAGGGCAGGGTTGACGAAGTGGCGCAGTGAAAGCCTCGGCAAGCGGAAAACGGAGCTTGCCGAGCAGGTCCTGTCCGGGGCGTACGAAGTGCGGGACGCGTTCATGTGGGTACGAACGCCAGCTTTTGGAGGTCGCGAAGGTGAAAGCCGCCCGCCGGAGGGCAACGAATCTGACGCTCTCCGCAAACTCCGGAACGATTTTTTTATTCCGATCGAGCGGCTGAACAACAGCCGGGAGGTTTTCGCTAAGCTGCAGGCCCTTCGATACACCGTGGGTGCCCACTTTGGTCAAGACGCCATGAAGCCGCTTGCGGCACTGCTAGAGGCGCGCCGCGCCATTGTTAGCGCGGCGTCGTTGCTGATCACCAACGCGCACTTCGCCGAGGATCACGCTGCTGCGCACAGTCTGGTGCCGCTGCGCGAAGCACTGGGCTGGAGCGATAAACGGCCTGACAAGCTGGATGAGCAGGTTGAAGCCGCGGTTGCAGCGGTAGAGGCTTTCTGTAGGCCCGTGCTGTCTGAGAGACCAAATAAATAGGGATCTCCATTAAGGATGCGTGGGGCGACGTCCTGGATGGTGACCCCGGCATGCAATTTGAAGCGGCTGTGCCGCGCGCTGTGTCGATGAATTGCCCATGCAGGTGACGCCGGACCTTATTGCCGGACAAACTCGACAGCATCGACCCACCGGCCACCCTTGCCGCGTTCGACCTGCTGGCAGAGGATCCGCACGGCCCCACGTGATTCCAGCGCACGCAAACGCTCAACGATCACCTGGAAAGGCTCAATCCCCATGTCGAGGGTTTGCGCCGACCAGGTGATTCGCTTGCCGCGTCGGTTGGCGGTGAGCAGCACCTCCGTGTAGCTCATCCGGACGGGTTGCGAGAACGTGGCCTTTTTGCGGCCTCCATTCTTACTGCTATTGGACCTGACCATGACCGCACAATATCAGCGTTTCGGTCAATGTCCAGCATTGTGGCGGAGAGGGTTCAGACGCAGACGAAAGTGCCGTCCGCAAGCATTCAGTCAAAATCCAGACCTGCCAACGCCGAACGCAGGCCGCGCGACACGCCGCCGGCCTGAACAGCCGCCGGCGTCGGCATGGAAACACTGAAACCTTCCGTCATGGGGCCGCGCAGACCGGCCAGCGCCATGCGGCGAAGCCGGGCTGTCCGCTCCTTTTGGTTCAAGCCGTTCAGCGCCCCGTAGAGCTCGGGTTCAGTGGCACCCCGGATTACCACCTGCAATAGCAAGCGCTGCGATCCCGCGCTTGCCTTGCCGGCGACCGGCTCCTGGAATGTCCCCCACCGCTCTACCAGGAAGCCCATCAGCGCCAGGTTGCGCAAGCGTATGGCCCGAACGCGCGGTGCCAGCGGCATCAAAGCCTCGAACAACGGCATCTCCGCTCCGTGGCGCACGAGCAACTGCAGGCTCAGCGCCTGGCCAGGGGAGACCTTAGGCACTTGCCGGGACGAGCTTTGCCGTTCCATAGAGCCAGAAGCCCCTGGCATTGGCGAGTACCGGCGCGGGCAATGTGCGCACCGTCTCCGGCTCGAAGGCCTGGCGGACGGCAGCCTCGAACAGCTTCGCCCCGCCCCCGACCAGTACCACGCGATCAGGCTTGCGCCCCCAGGAGCGGAGCGAGCCCAGGACAGCCGCCATCGCTGTGCGCGCGACTTCCGCGCTGACCCGCGACAGCAGCTGGTCCAGATCGACGGTCCGGCCGCCGAGCTTGATGTCCTTGCGGTTGCTACGCAGCGCCTCTTCGATCATTTCGACCTGCCGGAGGGCGATGCCCTGTTCGTTGAGCTGTTTGAGGACGCGCTCGACCACCATGCTGACGGCGTGGTTGGAACTGCTGCACAACTCGGCCAGGTACTGACCCTTGTTGACCAGAACCCAGTCCACCGAGAAGAAGCCCGGATCGATCACCAGGACAGCCTCTTCCGCCAGCGCCGGGTCCTGGTGGACCACCTCGGAGAAGCCGCCGATCGGCTGGGGGACAATCATGACGCGATTGACCAGGGCCCTGCGGCCGCCGCCGACCTCGAAATGCCCGGTGAGACGCTCCTGCAGCTTGCGCCTGAACTTCTGGTCGCTGAATTGGTTCACCGGCAACCCGGTGACCAGCAGGTCGACGGTTTCAACCTTGGCCAGCCTCAGGGCCGCCAGGTACAACGCCAGATACTGGTCCGACTCCGGATAGCGCTCGTCGAGTGTGCGGTGCCACTGCATGATCGAGTCCTGGGGCACCCCGGCCATCCAGGGCCGCCCGCCGACCAGGACCTCGACGCCCTTGTCGGCGCCGAAAACGGCCTTGCCCACCCGGTCGGCCGGGGCCGCGCCCGAGGGCACCACGAGGGCCCCGCGACCGAGCTCCGGAACTGATCCGTCCTCGCTGCCAACCGCGACCTTCAGGTTGGAGTAGCCAATGTCCACGCCAAGCACGCACGCCATGTTTCCGCTCCGCTGATTGATGCCGCGAAAACGGTCGTCGGCTGATCCCGGTGCGCTCGGTGCCAACGCGCCGCCGCGCTACGGAAAGAGGATGAGGGCACAGGCCGGGGCGCAGGTTCTCAAATCACGGCTCTGGTGCGCGCGATTAAGCGGCATTTCAGGGCAATCCCAATGAAACACTGGGCGCTGCCAGGGCACCTTCCTGTGCCCTTTCAAGGGAACCGACTGGATTGCGAGCGCGCTGACATGCAGAACCTTTTCGAAAGTACCGAGCTGCACCTGGACAGCCCTCCTGTGGCCATGGACATAGCGGCCTCGGGAAGCAGTCGCGCGCGTGCTGCCGAGCTGGCCAAGCGCCTCACCGTGTCTGGCGCGGTGTGTCCCGTACATATTCGAGACCATCGCCGGCACGTGCCCGCAAGTCGTTCTTGCGCCAAGCGAATTGAAGAATCTCGGCTGGGCAGGCGCGGCCTAGCTGTGCCGCTCGCGTCGGCCATGCTGGTGTATATGTACCGGGCCACCCTCGGCCTTGGCAGGAACCCGCATTGCCAAAGGGTCGTAGCCCGATTGGCTGGTTTTTGCGGGGCGCGAGAAGCGACCGCGACCGCGGCCGCGCAGGGCATTTTCGGCGGTACCGCAGCAGTGCTCCGGTACAAAGCAAGTATTTACCAAAGCATTTAGCACGAACGAGGCACCGGCATGTTATCCGAGGCGCTGCACCACCTGGACCAGTTCGCGGAGGCACTCACGCGCGAGCTTGACGCGATAGAGAACCAGGCGCGTGGCCATGCAGAAGCCTTTTACGAGGTAACGAAGGCCCTGATCGCCGCCCACGGCGGCGGCGGGTTCGCCCGCAGCAACCGCGCGGGCGTCACGGTCAGCATCGCGCGCGAGGGCAACTCGCTGCGCATGTCGTGGCTCCGCACGACGTCGCTGACCGGCGGGCGCACGTACGGGCATCCCCGCTACGAGCGCCTCCGCCAGCGCGGCGCCGGCGGCGTCAGCGAGGCGACGCTCAGCCGCTACACGGCCGAGTGGCACCTGCCGGCCGTGCTGCAGGTGGAGCGCGAACTGGCGCCGCTGCGTCAGCAAGCGGCGGCAGTCGGGAAGGTGTTCATGCGGGTCGGCCGCCTGCGCGCCGACCTCGCGCGGCTGGCGTCCAGCCAGCCGTCCACCGTGGATTGAGGCGCCGGTGCCCGTCCCGCAGGGACGGCACCGCGCGCCGGCGCGCCCAGTCTGGTTCCGCAGTGGATGTTGCATGTCCTCGGGTGCGTGCTATCCCGTTAGGCAGTGGCATTTCGCCATGTCCAGCGAGGAAGGGTAAAGAGATGTTCAAGTTCCTGCGGCACTTCACCGGCGCGCCCCGCGCCCAGGGCCCTACTATGGCGCAGCTGTACGCGCTCAACCACATCGGCACCACCTCTGGCATCAGCCTGGCGCAGTTCGAGGCCAACCCCTGGGCCTACCTCGGCCGGCCCGCGCCCGAGGTGCAGGCGCTGTGGGACCGCGACCACGCACTGCTGCCTGGTCAGGCGGCAGTAGCCGCGCGCGCTTCCGGCGCCCGGGTGGCTGCGGAACCTGAGCTCCGCGCCGTCGCGTAGGGAACTCTCGGCGCGGTGTGGGCCGGTCCACGCGGCCCTCGCGGGGGCACCACGGGGGCCCGGTCCACTCCGCCTCCACTGGCAATCACACGCCAGCAGCGGTCGATTCCGTGGCCGACCCCCCGTCCGTGGCCTCCACACTGGGAGCCGCAAGTTCACTCTCGGGGGCGCGGCATGAAGGCGGAACTGTGGCAGGTACTTGGTGCACTCGGCCCGCTCGCAGGCGCCTACCTCGGCGCGGTGCTCGCCTCCTTCGTCAACGTCATCTGCTACCGCGAGCCCCTGATCGCGAACCGACGCATGACGCAGATGGCGGCCGAAGTGCTGGCCATCGACCAGGCGGTCCAGCTCGACGGCGAGGATCAGCACCTGACGTTGTTCCAGCCGGGCTCGCACTGTCCACACTGCAAGGCACCGATCCGCTGGTACCACCTCGTCCCTGTGCTGTCCTATCTGCTCCTCGGCGGCAAGTGCCGCAGCTGCAGGGCGTCCATTCCGGTCCGCTACTTCCTGATCGAGGTCATCGGCACCGCCTTCGGCCTTGTCTGCGGCCTGCGCTTCGGCTTCAGCCTCGAGCTGGTGGTGTTCATCGCCGGCATGACCTGTCTGCTCGCCCTGGCCGTCATGGACTTCGACCACGGCTACGTGTCCGAGCGGGAAGCCTTCATCCTCCTGTGGCTCGGCCTGGTCGCCTCGGCCATGTACGTACCCCACCTGCCGCCCCCTGATTACGCCATCATGGGCGCGGCCCTGGGCTACCTGTTCATGCGCGTCCTGCGGTTCGTCGCCTCCCGCGTGGCGCGCGTTTACCGGCAGGGAGACGGCGACGAGCTGGTCCTGGCCGCCATCGGCGCCTGGGCCGGCCCGATGCAGCTGGTTGTGGTGGTGCTGGTGGCCTGGGCGGCGCAGACGCTGATCCTGTCGATCCTGTTCCTGCGCAACGGCGACAACCGCAACTCCCACGGCATGCTCCCCTACCTGGCCATCGCGGCGACCGTAGTGATCGCGCTCAAGCCCGACGTGTTCAGTACCGGGATCATGGCGCGGTTGGTAGCCTGATGCGCCTGCGTGCCCTCCGAGCGCTGGTGGACGAGCGCCACCACCCTGCCCTCGCTGCCAACCTGCTCCTGGCCGGCGCGACCGCCGTGGCGGCCTGCCTGGCCTATCAGCAGCCTGCGGTGCAGGCATCGGTGCCGATCGCCGCTCTGGCCACCCCAGGCGGCATCGTACTCAAGCCAGCTCTCAACCTCGACGCCGCAGTGTCCGCGCCGGACCCTGGCGCTGCAGCGTCCGTTCCGCCCGGCGGCGGCCATCCCCTGCTCGACGCGCTGGTCGAGCGCGACGCCGCAGCGGCGCGCAGCCTCGGCGGCGGCGTCAATGCCGCGTCCATTACGCCGGCGGAGCTGCTCGCGCTACGCCGCGCCGGCGCCCGCTGCCCGGACGCCATCTATCAGCTGGCCTGGCCGGTGGCCGGCGTGTTCGGCATCGATCAGGCGCTGCTGCTGGCCATGGTCGACCGCGAGTCGGGCTGCAACGCCCGCGCGCACTCTTCTGCTGGTGCCCGGGGCCTGCTGCAGCTGATGCCGCGCGGCGGAGCGCAGGCGGCATACCGGCTCCTCTACGGCAAGGACGGCGTGCCCACCGCAGCGTCCCTGGAAGACCCCAACACCAGCCTCTGGCTGGGCGCCGCCTACCTCCGGTTCCTGATCGACCACTACGCCTATGTCCGCGCCGGACAGGCCCGCTTGCGGCTGGCCGTTGCGGGTTACAACTGGGACTACGCCCGCATCGATCGCACGCTCCCGCCGGGCGCGGGCGCTCTCGACGCCGGCGCCGTGGACCGTTGGATCGCGCTGCGTACGCCTCAGGAGACGCGCGGCTACGTTCCGGCAGTGATGACACGGGCCTCGCGCTACGCCGCCGCCCTGGCGCCGCTGCGCGGGCAGGTGGCGTCCGCCGATGCCGCGCCGGCAACCGTCGCGCGCGACTGAGCCCCGCCCGTTGCACATCCATCCGGCGGGTCTACGCTGAAAACCTCACGGGAGCGAACCAATGATCGAGCTGGCGCACTGCATCGGCTGCGGCTGTCACGACGAACACGCCTGCTGGGATGAGGAGGCGGGCGGTCCCTGCTCCTGGCTGCGGCTGGACCGCGGCGCGCGCGTGGGCGTGTGCAGCGCCTGTCCGGACATGCTGGCGGCCTGGGACGCCGGCGACCGCGCTCTACGCGTGCCGGTCGAGCTTTAGGCCCCCGCCGCGACGGCACCGTAAGGCCAATCTCCGACCGCGCATGGGTGATTGCGCGGATCGGCCAGCGAGCGCCGCTGCTACGTTCCTTCCTGCGGCTTTCCATGCGCCGCTCCACGGAGGATTGGATGTCATCGCGTACCAGTACCAGCCGGTGCCCCGCCCTGAACAGGTCCCGCTGCCGGCGTGCGGCCCGCGCCGGGCTCCGGGCGAACGCCTTGGCCGCACTGTCCGCTGCGGAGCGCCTCTATGCTTAGCCTGGGCGGACTGCGCGTGCGTGCTCCCCTGCAAACCAGGCCGGACTCGCGCGTCCCGCCGGCCCCGAGGGCCCGCCGTTTCCTCCTCGTCTCCACCGGCGCGGCCGTACTGCTCCTGGCTGTCTCGGTACTGGCGCACCATGCTCGCGCGCAGCTCCAGCACCAACGGCACCCGGCACTGGCGCAACACCGGCAGGCCCAGCCGTAGGTCCGCCCATGCCCGAAGCGTCGAGCCTTCTGCCCGCATCTCCCACGCCGCCCGGATCGCCCTGGACGCTTCGCCGCCGAGGCGGCTGGGCGGGTGATCACCAGCGGCCCGACACCGCTTTGTTGCACAGCCTGTGCGCGCCGGCCGCGGCAATGGCCTACCGCCCAGAGGTCAACGAGCTCCTGGCCGCCGTTCCCCGCGCCGATTACCTGGTGGCCGTCCTCGATCTGGCGGAGCTGCGCTTCCCCGAGTCGCTGGTGCGGCGCCTGCCGCTGCAAGCCGCGGCGACCGGCTTCCCGCCCTTTCCGGTACGGTCCGTGGTGCTCCGCGCGCTCGACGACGCTCGGCCCGAGCGCATGCCCTTCCTGCTGCTCGCCGAGGACCCGGCCGATTGGGTCGCGGTGGCGGTACTGGAGCGCAGCTACATCGCCCGGGCGCCGCCCGCGCGCGACCACTACGCGGCGGCGCTGTCCACGCTCTACGTCCGCCCGCGCTACCGCCACTTCCGCTATGCCTCGACGCTGACGTGCTGCCTCGCGCAGATGGCCGCCGCCGACGCTGCCGACCTGGCGCGCGTGCGCGGCGCGGGCGCCGTCGAGGTCCACGCCGCTGTCGGGCCGCCCCACCTCATCGGGCGCACCCTGGCGCGGCGGTTCGCCGATGTGCTGTCCGGTACGGCGCGCCGCCGCGCGGCCGGCGGCGCCGGCCCGGCTCTCTCCAGCGAGACCGGGTTCACCGCATGACCGCGCCGTCCGCAATGGATGCCGCGCCTCCATCCTTCCGTCCAGGAGACACCCCATGTCGCTCGTCAGCCTGATCAAACGCCGTCCACCCGAGAAGCTGGTCATCGAGACCAACGGCGCCGAGGTCCCGGACCGCGTTTCGCGCGCCCTGCTTGACGTCCTGCCATCCGGCACCAACCTCGTGCATATCCTCAGCCACGAGAACCCGCTGCCGGCCGTGTATCGCGTCACCGCGGTGTGCCGCGACGACACCGACCACTGGTATTTCGTCGTTTCCACCAACCGCTTCTTCAGCGGGCGCATCTGCCGCGTCCAGCCCGTCACCGAGGGCACCGCCCGCGCGCTGCTGTCGCAACAGCAGATCACCGGCCTGGACGCCGCGCACGCCCAGCCCCTGGGCGGCCTGCTGACCAGCCGCCTGGCGCCCTGAGTGGCCGCAACCCCTGCGCCGGACGCCAGTCCGGCCGCGGCGCAAGCCCGCGATGCCCTGCTGCGCCTGCTGGCCGACGCCAAGGTGTCCGATCAGGAGTTTGCCCAGTCGTCGAAGTACGTCCGCGCCGGTGGCCTGCTCGGCGGTCCGCTCGGCAGCCTCATGTTCTCGCCCTGGGAAATCCTTCCGCTCGGCATCCTCTGGACCATCGGCATGGTGTTTCGCCAACCGTTCCTGGGCTTCGGCGCCGGCGTGGTTTTGGTGCTGGCCGCGCCGCGCCTGATGCCGAGCGCCTGGCGCAGGTACTGCAGGCGCTTCGCCAGCTTCCGGTTGTGGCAGGCCTCGCGGGGCCGCGCCGACTGGCCACGCCTGGCCTGGCTCGCCCAGCAGCTGCTACAGGCTGGCGCCAGCGGCATGCACCAGGTCGCGCTCGCCAAGTTCGTCGCCAGCGCCACCCGTGGTCAGCCGGCTGGCGGCCCCAATGCCCACCTCTACTTCTGGGCCTGGCTGTCCGAACGGGCCTGCGGCGCATTGCCCCCACCGTAGCGTCCCTACTGCACGTTGTGGCTCTCTCCCTCCATCGTCTGGCGAGGGGGTGATTTGCTGAATGCCAAAGCTGGTAGATTCAGGGCTTCCATGCAGTCGCGCATCGAGACTCCGGCAGCAGATGTTCTCCTGCCACTGCCGGCAGACCGCCACAACAACAGGGAGCAGTCCTGATGGACGTCCAGGTGCTGACGGGGCCGCATGCCGCCGACAACGTGTTGGCCTTGATCGAGGTCTGCAAGACCATGCAGGTTGCCGTGGCGTGGGCTGGCCAAAACCACATTGTCGACGCCATGTATCAACATCGCGACAAACTGGCGAAGCTCGTGATCGGCACGCACCTGTACCGCACCGACCCAGCGGTACTGCGCCTATTCAAGGACCTACCGGCAGCGAGATGCATGGAGCCGCGCGGCGACCTCTACCACCCGAAGGTCTACCTGTTCGAGCTCGAGTCCGGGTGGGCAGCAGCCGTGGGCAGCCACAACCTGACCAAAGGCGCTTTCGGCCACCCGGGCAATGTCGAGGCAAGCCTGTTGCTGACGGTCGAGGGCCACCACCAGGTCATCCGGGATCTCCGCAGCTTCGTCGCGGAAGGCTGGTCCACCGGCGAGGCGATCGATGAGGATGGTTTCCTGTTTTCCTACGAGGCACAGTACAGGGCGAACAAGGCCAGGGAATCTGAGCTACAGAAGCCCTTCCATCGATTCAAAAGGCCCCTACCCGCCGCCACGCAGCCGTCGCCGCTCTCACTGACCTGGGAGGACTTCCTTCGCCAGGTGCGCGATCCGCGGCACCACAGCTTGGCTGGTCGGCTCGCCATTCTGGGGCGGGCGGCATCCCTGTTTGAGCAGCGGGGTAGCTTCGCCGAGATGCTGGTTGAGGAGCGGAAAGCGATCGCGGGGACGTTCGGCTCCCGCGAAGCCCAGTTCGAGGGACACGACTGGGCCTGGTTTGGCAGCATGTTCGGCTCGGGTAGCTTCAAGCACCTGGTCCGGGATGAACCGGCCATGCTGTCGGCCGCGTTGGACCGCGTCCCACCACGCGGGCTGGTCTCGCAGGCTCAGTACGATCAGTTCTGCGCCTTGTTTGAGCAGGCCTTCGAAGGAGCTGCGCGGGCGGGCGGAGTGCCGACAGCTTCCCGTCTGCTGGCGATGAAGCGACCGGATACATTCATCTGCGTCAGCAAAAGGAATATCGACGCCCTGTGCGGCGCCACCGGATATCCGCCCGGCCAGCTCAGCCTGTCCAACTACTGGGACCGCATCATTCGCCCGGTCCAGGCCGGACCGGTGTGGCAGCACCCTCGCCCGCAAGACCGGGAGGAGGCCAGGATCTGGGATGCCCGCGTGGCGATGCTCGACAGCATTTACTACAACCCGGACGTCTAACGCCTTTACCGATGGCGGCTGAATGTGGCAGTCGCCATGATGCGGAATTCGGGTCCCCCTACCGCACCAGAGACGACTGCTGTACCAGGATTTTCTCTGTTCACGGCCGCTCCGGATAAGTTGGAACGCGTGGTGTCGGGCGTGACGGTGGGATTGCACAACGGCGGCAGCGCGACCCGGGGCCGCCTGTGCCTCAATGCCGGCCTTAACGGGCGGCGCACGCTAATAGAGAGTGCTACAGCGGCTTGCAAGTCGGCTCGTCAGACGCGCGGCAGGTGTGGACGATGAGCGTCGAACTTGCAGTCAGGCCTTCGAAGGTTGTGCCCGTGCTCTGAAACTGCGTATCGCCCTCGAGCACATAAGACCCCTCCCCGCAAAAGGTCCAAGCCGTCCTGGCCTCTGGTGGTTTGCTCTCCCACGAAACCGTGTACCAGTACCTGACCTCACGCAACACAGTTCCGTTTGGCTGCTGCACGGTTTCCACTTTGTCGCTAAAGAGGTTGTACACAGTTGGAAACTGATGGCCGCCCTTCCCGCTGCAATGCCAGGTCGCCTGCGGGATGGAGTAGTCGATCCTCTTGACACCGGCGGTACCCGAGTAGCTCCCGGGACCATTGGTACTGCGACTGTTGTAGACCGCAACAACCTCCACATCGTCACCCGCCGAGACTTCGATGGTCGGATTCGATGTCGTGAGCACTATCGAGTGATGGTTGACCTGGTCGGTCACCTGCCAGCTGGCGGTAGGAGGCAGTCCCGTCGCCTTGATCTCGCCAGGAGGTGTACAAGCGACTAGCGAGCCAGCCAGAGCAACAGCCACGAGCATCGGCACGATCAGCTTGTTCATGCGAGCCTCCCCGACCAGTCCTTGCAAGCCTTCGATAACGACGTGCAGCGCGAATCTTGTATCAGCTCCCGAGGGCGGAATTTGTGACGTAGGGCGCACTTCACACTACCGTCTAGCGGCGACGCCGTGACGCAGCATCATCCGTTTTCCCGCGTCCATCCGGCTCCCGTTGTAGCGCGGCGGGCCGAAGCGCCCGGCCACCATGGCGTCCAATCCGGACCGTGAATCCCACTCGCCCGCCGTCGCACCGATCACCGTGCATGCGGTGGACTCAGCGGTACCCTGGAGCAAACCCCGCCAGCCGTGCCAAGCGATGAGAAACTCACTCCCCACAGCCCAAAGTCAAGCAACGCTTTTCCAGCTCTCCCCTCGCGAAGCGGGGATCGAGCACATCCATTTCGCCACCGCGTTGTACACCACCGCCTCGGTGGTCGACCGGATCCTCGATCGCTCTGGCTGGCCAGAGTGCGGCGGCGGCCTCCTCGACCCCAGCGCCGGCGACGGGGCCTTTCTGGTCAGCGCCCTTCGCCGCCTGCGGCCGGAACCGGGCGACCACGTTGCAGTCTCGCGCGTGCAAGGCTACGAATTCCATTCCGGCGCTGTGCTGGACGGGCGCCGCCGCGTCGCTCAGTGCCTGCGCGACCTGGGCTGGGGCGACGTTGAGGCCGGCGACGCCGCGGCGCGAATCGTGGAGGAGCGAGATTTCCTCCTGCACGGCCCGGCGCCAGGCACCTTCCAGGCCATCGTCGGCAACCCGCCCTATCTGCGCTACGCCCGCCTGCCCGAGTACTTCAAGCGTCTGTACGCCGAGATTCTGCCGCGCCACGCGGTCGGCGACCTCATGCACGCCTTCATCGACCGCTGCGCCGCCATCATGACGCCCACCAGCAGCATCCACCTGGTCTGCGCCGATCGATTCCTGTTCAACCAGTCCGCAGCCGAGCTGCGCGCCGCGATCGGCCGCCGTGTCGGCATCGCGCACCTGGCGCGGCTGGACGCCAGTACCTCGTTTTACCGGCCCAAGGACCGCCGCGCCGGCACGCTGCCGCGCGTGCACCCCGTCGAGGTTCATTTCCTACCGGCCGCTGCGGCACCCTTTGCCATCACCGCCGCGCCGATCTCGCCCGACGGTCACGACGCGACCCCGCACCGCGGCCCGACGCTCGCAGCGATCGCCCAGGTGCGCGTAGCGCCCTGGCTGGGCCCGGCGGGGATCTTCCTTCTCGACGAGCAGCGGGCCGCCGCCTTGCCGCACAGCGAGCTGCTGCCCGCGGTGGATACGGACGACATCGACCCGCGAACCGACACCCTGCTGCGGCCCCATCGGTACGCCATCCGCACCAGGCGAGACTTGGAGCCGGTCGGGATGGTCCGCGAACACTTGCTGGCCAACGTTTCGCGCATGCCCGAGCGCGGCCGCCGCGGGCGCTGGTGGGTGCCGCCCGAGACGATCAACCTCCCGCTCGATCGGCCAGGCCTGCTGGTGCCGCGCATCGCGCGCCGCCTCCGCGCCATCCCCCTCCCCGCCGGCGTGCTCCCCGTTAACCACAACCTCTCGGTTGTCGCCGCCACCGGTGCGGTGTCGCTGGACGAAATCCGCGAGGTCCTGGTCAGCGACGACGCCCAGCACTGGCTAGAACGTCACGCGCCCAGACTGGAAAACGGCTTCTACTCGATCACGACCAGCTTGCTGCGCCGGCTGCCGATCCCGCCGGCCCTCGCGGATCGCGCGCAGCCGCTGCCCCAGGCGGCCTGAGCCCGAGAACCGCAACCGGCATCCGCTCTGGACGCTGCCGCACCACCAACCAACAGCGGCACCCGGCCGCACCGGCTCTGCCATGTCCATTTCGGAAGGCGATGTCTGGCGCACGGCTCCGCTGCGCCGCCTTCTTGCGTTCGGGACGGCCCGTGTGACGCTTTTCAGCACCGGCCCCCATACACGCACCTGCCATGATAGATCGCACCGGCGCCGACGAAGGCGCCCAGCAAACCTTCGACACCCCCGCGGCCCCACCGCCCGGCCGCCGCGCGCGCACCGCCACCGCCCAGCAGCTCGACCTGCTCGGCGCCCTGGAGCCGCAGCAGCGCGCCCGTGGGCCTGTCGAGCGCCCCAACCTGGCCAAGCGCCTGCGGGCCTTCGCCTACCGCTTCACTCTGTGGGAAGTGTGGTCCGACTTCATCGCCCTCTCGGCGCTGTCGCTCGTGAACGGCGTTGACCGCCGCCCTGCGCAGTGGCGCGCGCGCGAGGACGAGTACCTGCAGATCACCCGCAAGTACGCTCCGGAGGAACTGCAGCTGTTCACCCAGGCTTTCGCCGACCTGGTGCTGCTTCTGGAGGAGGAGCCGCGCGACGTGCTGGGCGCTACCTTTATGGATCTGGACCTCGGCAATAAATGGTCAGGCCAGTTCTTCACGCCGATGCACGTCTGCGACCTCATGGCGGGCATCACGCTGACCGATCTGCCCGACGTGATCGCGCGCCAGGGCTTTATCACGGTTTGCGAACCGGCGGTCGGCGGCGGCGCAATGGTGATCGCTCTGTACCGCCAAATGTGCAAGCAGGGATTCAACCCGCAGCGGCAGGTGCACGTCACGGCCACCGATGTGGACATCCGCGCTGTGCATATGGCCTACATCCAGTTCAGCCTGCTCCACATCCCCGCCATCGTCGTCCACGGCAACTCGCTGAGCCTGGAACAGCACAGCGTCTGGCCCACCCCGGCGCACGTGCTGGACTTCTGGGGTCCAAAGCTCGCCCGCCGGGCGCAGGCCTCGAATTCGGCTGTTGAGGGCGCTGGCGCGGTCGGCGAGCCCGTCTGAGCCGGTTGCGCCGGTCACCCTCGCTCGCCACGGTGAAGGGTCGCTTCGCCCCGCAACGTCGGTCAGCCCAAATCGTGCGCGTTTCGCGGGTGATTGAGGCGAGCGCGGGCGGCAGGTGGACCTGCACACTTCCATAACGACTTTGCCAAGGGCCGGGACCATGTATCAGCAGTGGAGCAAGCTAGGCAGACCCACCTGGTCTCATCTTGCGAACGTAGACCAGCAGCTCCGCGGCACGCGGCTGCAAATGCTGGAAGCGGTCACAACGGGGGTGCTCGTAGCGTCCCTTGCCATGGGATTTCATATTCACGGCATGCTCCCGCTGGCGGTCCTGGTTGGTTGCGGGCTGGTCTGGCTATTCGCGGTTACAAGCCCAATCGGAGGCTTCGTGATCCTCCGGTGCATCGACCGCGACTACGGCGCAGGGTCAGCAGCCAGGGTGGTGGCCTGGCTGCGGCAGGCGCGGGCTGGAGACACCATCGACCTCGATGATGTCATCGGCCACCCGCCCATCGCCAGGTAATCGGCTCGCCGCCGGCCACCATCGCCGCCTCCATTTTTGACCGGGAGTTTTCCTCATGAGCAGCATTGCCGGTTCAATCCCCATCTACTTGAAACAGCTTCCGGTCGGCCGCGCCTTGCGCCTCGCCGCGCTTCCAAGGAGAGGGTTATGAGTGCTTTCTGGCAGAAGTTTCGCTGGACCGCGCCGTTCGACGGGTTCCAAACGCTGATTTTCATCCTGTATGCCTTCGTGTTCCTGCTCACGACCGGTCCACTTGTGCCGGAGGTGGGCCCGGCTGGGAGGTTCGGTTTGCTGGCGCTGGCGTACGGCTTGTTCTGTTATGTGCCGCTGCGTCGCGCTGTGCAGGAAAGACTGCAAAAGGCTGCGGCAGCCCTGGTAGCCTTCCGAGACGATCACCCGGGCGTGGTGCAGAGAGTCGCGTTGCTGGTCGCCTTTCTGGGGTTGATGGTGGGTGGGTGGCATGTCTATCGCGTAGCGACCGTGCCGGAACTGCGGCTTGTGCGTTTGTTGGGAAGCATTCCGCCGAATGGGGCCTTCATGTCGTATGACTGGCATGGCGACGGAAGGGGCGGCGGCACGCTGTTGGCGAACTTCGACTTCGAGAACCAATCGGGGCTGAACCCGCCGACTGCAACGGATGCCCTCATCCAGGTGGAATACGACGTCGACGACCTGCCGCACGCTGACTTGCCCGCTATCGCGAAAAAGATTGTCGCTGACGCCCCACTGCTTCAAACGGGCTGCGCCGGCCGGCCGAAGTGCCGGGTGCTTTACGTCGCTGCCGGCTCCGGCGTCGGCCGCGTGGTGTCCACCTACGGCGTGCTGGGAGTCAGTGGTCACGACCCGTTCTCGTTTGCCGCGATGCTGTTCGGGATGTTTCTCGTCACCATGCTGCTGTTGAGGGGCCTTCGCAATCGCGATACAGCGCTGGTGGCCGGTGTGGCTGGTTTGGGTCTCATCGGGCTCATCCTCAGCAGCGAGTGGACCTACACCGCCTTTTGGCAGCCCCTGGTCGGAAGCTGACGCTACGTCCATGGGCAGACGCACAGCCCCTCTTTCTAAGGCGTGACCCAAACACTGCCCGATTCGTTCTTCCGAGGCCAAGCCCATGTACCAACGCTGGATACGATATGGCAAGCCAATGATCCATGAGCTCGCGCTCTTGACGCTCAACTTGTCGGTGTTTCCCTCCCACCTTGTGGTCGCCGCCGCTGCCGGGGCCACGGTTGGCATCGCTGCCGCCGCGCTGCACGCGGCCGTGAGCGCCATTGCACTGCTGGGCCTGGCGGTCGGTTTCGCGGCTGGCCTTGGGTCGGCGGTGTTCTTCGGCCTACGCATTCTGATCGACATCGAGAATGACTACGGCCCTGGCTCGGCGGCCAAGGTAGTCGCATGGCAGCGAAACACCACAAAGGCCTTCGAAGGAGAGCCGGCGGATCTCGACACGATCATCGGTCACCCGCCCAGAGACGTCGACTGATCACGCCAGATCCCTCGCATCCTCCATGAACAAACTACAAGTCCCGCCAGGCCGGCACAAGCCCGCAGAATTGCCCGGAGGAGAGTCACGATGAACAATGAGGCGATGGACCGCGAAACCGCCTGGAAGCGCCACGCTTACCCTTTGCAACAGATCACTGTCCTCGTCCAGGGGACGAGGCATTCCGGACGTGACGATCTGGCGCACCAACTCGAGCTCGTTGCGGCAAGGCTGCGGCGTGGGGAGTCGCGTGGCGAAGAGCACGATGACGATTTTGGCTATCGCTTTGCAGTGACTGCCGCTCCTGACGGCCCTTCGTTTTTCCAGGCTCCATCGGGACAGGGCTAAGACTGCCGCGTCTTCAGTTGCGATCTTGTGTACATCGGCTGGCCAATTTACTTGTGCTTGCCTAGCTCCAACTCTACGGAGCCGGGCCCCGCATCCGGAAGTACCGGCTGCATCTCGCCCCATGAATACACGCGGAGCTGCTCCTGCGGAACTCCCTTCTGCATCAAGTACTGCTTGATCAAGTCCCCGAGCCGCACAACCAGCGCTACTTGGTAGAGAGTATCCCCCGCACCGTTGCCAGGCTTCGGCCGGATATCCAAGGTTTGGGTCGGGTCGCCGACCAGCTTCTCGGCCACCCTGTCCAGCCGCGCCCTCTCCTCGGCATCCAGGCCCCGGTGGCCGGTCAGCGGAAATGTGCCGATCGCCTCGTCCGTCCGCGACTTTGCGGCGCCCCCTGCCTTGCCAGCTGGACGACTCGGCCCCTCGGCTCCGACGCTTTGCGCCGTCAGCGCCGCCAAGGTCTCCTGCATCGCCTTCTGGACTGCCGCGTCCTGCTTGGCCGCCGTGTTGGCCTCCTGTGCCGCGGCTGGCGGCCCCTTCTGTGAAGCAGTCAATTCGATCTTCGTCTTCGAGTAGAGGGCGAGACCGACACAGAGCACACCAAGCGTCGCCAGCACCAGACCCGGAGACGTGCTGGTCAGGGTCAGCTTCGGCAGCCCCTCCCCTCCTTCCGTCTGCAGGGAGTAAGCCGCCTGCGCGGCTCGCAACACGAACGCCGTCCCAAGAAAGACCAGGAGGTATCCCATGAATGTTGCCGACGTCTTGACCACCGCGAAGTCCAGCGCGCGCGACACCTCCACGGCCATGACCGCCCTGTCCAGTGGGGACAGCGACGCTGTGTCACCCACCGCCAGGTGGTAGTTGTGGTACTGGAACACAAGGTTCATCGCGAGCATCGCCGCGACCACCGCAAGCAGTCCAACGCACAACGCCAATAACCAACCGTCAAGCCGTCGCGACCAGACGGCCTCGGCCGCCTGCACTGCCTGTTCTTGCGCCATGGTTCCCCCGAGCGATCCGCCGCCGCAGCCTAAGCGGGTGTCGGACCGCTGGTCAAACTGATCTGGTTCCTCGACTGGAGCAATCGGCGGCAACCCAGCCGCGATTCCCCCGGCAGCACCCGGCCCCGGCCGTCGCAATCTATCTCCAAGGCGAAGGCGCCCGGCAGGCCGCGTTGGGTCCCGAGCCTCCTAGTTGCGTATCGGCCCTCCGGCGGTAGCTTGGCTTGAGACCCCAACTTGCGGGACCCCGTACCGGCCGAACCGGCCTTGAGGTGATCGATGTCGATGAGAGCCACCAGCACAGCAAGGGTTCAAAATCCGCAGCCCAGCCGCGAGCCGCAGACCTTGGCGGTCATCCGGCGCTGCCGATTGTGCACCTGCCGCTTTAGTGACCGCTGCCAGGAGTCAGAGGAACTTCCCGGCTTCTGCCTGGATTGTGCGAACCGTCCCGAGGCCAAAGCCATGGCAACCCTGCACCAGCACACTGCCGCGCCTGCTCCCGCCACGCTGCCGGCGGCGGCCGAAGCACGGAGCGGCCCGCGGACGTTCGGCACTGCCGAGCGCTCGCTGGTCCGCCGGCTGCACACGCTGCTGCCGGCCCAAAGCCTGCTCGACGTGTTGAATGACCGCCTCGTGGCCGACCAGGGGGAACGCGTGCCGCGCTACACCATGGAGCAACTCCACGCCGAGCTGCGCGCCGTCGCCGTCCCGGTCGAAGGTCCCGCGGACTGGGCCGGCCTTCGCAGGCTGCTCGCGAAGGCCCGCACCGACGGTACGCTCGCCCGCATCACTGCCGGGCTGATCGACGACTTCGCGGTCCTGTTCCAGTTGTCCCCGGCCCAGGTCATGCGCGCCAAGGACGTGCTGCTCTCGGCGCGCGATGAAACGGACGAGGAGGCCTCCGCATGAGCAACGCAGTCTTCCACCGCAAGGAGCTGCGGACCGCAGCCCTGCACCTGGGCTCGATCTCGCTCGACCTGGCGGATTACGCGACCACCGGCCTGCGCATCGTCGCCGTCGGCCCCAGCGGCTCCGGCAAGACCAACGCAGCGCTGCTCTGCGCCGAGCAGCTCGCCGCGCAGGGCTGGGTCTCTATCGTGGTGTCTCCCGAGGGGGAGGTCGATTCCTTCTACGGCGAGCCGATCACGCAGCCGGAGGCCCTGGAGGAGACGCTGCGCCTGCGCGACCGCCCGGTGGTGGTCGTCGTGGCCCGCACCGCGGCCGACTTCGTGCCGTTCGGCGAGGCGATCATGGAAGCCGCCGACCGGTACCGCAAACCGATCTTCCTGGCCATCGATGAGGCGCAGCTGTTCTCCAACTCCAAGAAGCGGTCCGAGGGCCTCGGCGACTCGTCCGATGTGCTCAACGACATCCTCGGCCGCGGCCGTAAGCGCGCCCTCGACGTGTTCATGACGGCGCACAGCTTCTCTGCCAGCCTGCATCGGACGGTGTTCTCCCTGTCCAACCTCAAGCTCATCGGCACCCAGGAGGATCCGAAGGCCTGGTCCACGCTCGCGCCGCAGTTCCGCGGCACCAACATCGGCTACCAGGACCTGGCCGCGCTGGCGCCAGGGGAGTTCTTCTGCTTCTCCCGCCGCGGCGTGGAGAAAGTGGTCATGGCGATGTCCGATGCCCTGGGCAAGGTTGCGCCGAAGGCGCGCAAGGCCAAGCCGGTCTTGCCCACGTCGTTCACGCAGTGGGACCGTGCGGTCCGCGCGATGCCCACGGCAAGGCTGCGCGCACTCACGCCGGAGGTGGTGGCGCTCCTGGGCACGGTGTCCGGCCTGTCGCCGCAGCAGATCGCCTCCGGCGGCCGGGCTCTCGCCGACGAGCTGGCCAGCCGCGCGTGAACTGGCGTCATTTCGTCGCCAGGCATGGCGCCGGCGCCCGGGCGCGGGACCTGTCGCATGTCCTCGGCGTGCCGCTTCGCCAGATCGAGGCGGCGCACACCGACGCCGGCGCCTGCGCGAGGGCCATCCGTTTCGCCGAGCTGTTCGCGCTCTGGCACGGCCGGGCCCCGCGCGACGACGAGTGGCCGGCCCCGCGGCCCGCCGGCCGCAACGCCGAGTACGAGTGGCTCGGGCCGGAAGACGCGCTGCTCGCGACCCTGGTCGGCCAGCTTGACGTACCGCGAATCGCCGCGACCCTGACGAAGCGGCTCCGTCTCATCACCGGCGACGCCGGCGCCAAGCGGTCCGCTTCGGCGGTCCTGGTCCGCATCCACCGCATCGGCTTGCAGACCTCCGACGTCCTCGGCGGCCTGACCCCGACGCAAGCGGGCCGGCAGATCGGCGGGCGGCACATCGTCGAGCATGCGATCCGCACCGGCAAGCTCGGCACCATCCGCCGCGGCAGGAACCGCGTCATCCCGCATGAGGAGTGGGCGCAATTCCTCGCCAAGCGCCAGGCGCCACCGTCCGGGTACGTGCCGCTGCGGAAACTGCGCGACGCGCTGGCGCAGCGCAGCGACAAGCTGCAGGCCCTCGCGGCACGCGGGCTGGTGCCGACCGCGGTGCGCTGCTTCCCGCGCGGCGTCGCCGGCGCCTCCTCTCCAAATGGCATCTTCTACATCGACGCCACCGTCGCCGCGCAGCTGCGCGCGGATGCCGCCGCCGGCCGGCCGATGCCCTGGGCGCGGCAACCCGACCTCCGCAAACTCAAAGTCACCTGGAAGCTGTACCAGCAGCGGCGCCACCCCAGCGGCTGCCAGAAATGCCGCGACATCTGGGGCAATGCCGGCGCGCCAATGACCTTCGCAGATTTTGCGGTCCGCTATCCGCCGCTCGAACACGGTGCCAAGCGGCACCTGACTTTCAAGTGGGACCCGGGCCACACCGTCGCCGAGCTGGCCAGCCGCGCGCAGGTGCCCATCGACCGCGTGCGCCTGGCCATCGCCAACGGCGCCGTCGCGGCATCGGGCGAGCCGCCCCGCATCACCAAGTCGGATGCCGCGCGCTGGATCGCCCGGCACTGCCCGACCGGCGAGGGACCGGCCTCCTGGATTTCGCCCGAGCAGGCGGCGCGTGATTACGGCTTCTCCCCGTCCGAATTGGACGCCTTCATCGCGGGTGGCCGGCTGCTGTCGCGACCCGGCGCCGGCGGCGCCGCGCTGCAGGTCTGCCGCCAGCAGTGCTCCGACCTGCGCAAGGCCCGCGGCTACACGCTGGAGGAGGCCGCGCAGCGCCTGGGCGTCACGCCGCAGCGCGCTGGCGAGCTGCTGCGCGGACTGACCTGGCGCGCCGCCGAGCGCATCCCCCACGATGCGGTGGAGTCGGCCCGTAAACGGCTGGAGTCGGCCGAGGGCTTCACACTTGAGCAAGCCGCACGGGAGGTCGGTCGGGATCTCGCGTGGCTGGAGCAGCAGATTTCCGCCGGCATTGTCCGGGTGAGCAAGCCGGTCTGGAGCGAGCGGCGCTACATCGCGGCTCCCATGCTGCAGCGCCTGCGCGCCGCGGCGGCCGCACCACCG
>DASRFD010000129.1:0-13802 GCA_035651715.1 Nevskia sp. | reverse complement strand
ACCTCGGCAGCTTTTTTCCGGCGCTGGCCGCACCCCTGGCCGGGGCCGCGGCGACCTCCACCCTGATCTGGCTGCTGACGGCGATGAACATCCTCGGCCCGCGCCTGGTGTGCCAGTTCGAATCCGGCGCCATCGCGCTCGGCCTCATCCCGATCCTGCTGATCGCCACCCTGGGCTGGAGCCGCTTCGATCCGCAGCTGTTCCAGGCCTCGTGGAACGTGCAGCACACCCCGGCGCTGCACGCCATTCCCGATTCCCTGGTGCTGGTGTTCTGGGCTTTCACCGGGCTGGAGAGCGCCTCGGTCGCCGCCGCCGTGGTCGAGAACCCGCAGCGCAACGTGCCGGTCGCCACCATCGGCGGCGTGCTGGTGGCGGCGCTGGTCTACATCACCGCCTGCAGCGTGGTGATGGGCCTGATCCCGGCGCAACGGCTGGCGCATTCCAGCGCGCCGTTCGCCGACGCGGCGACCCTGTTGTTCGGCCCTGCCACCGGCGCTTTCGTCGGCCTGATGGCCCTGCTCAAGACGGTCGGCACGCTGGGCGGCTGGATCCTGCTCACCGCGCAGACCAGCAAGGCCGGCGCCGACCGCGGCTTGTTCCCGGCCTTCTTCGGCCGCGCCGACCGCTATGGCATCCCGGTGCCGAGCCTGCTGCTGATGGCGGCGGTGATGAGCCTGGTGGTGTTCGCCACGGTGTCGCCGACCATCGGCGAACAGTTCGGCAAGCTGATCGAGGTGTCGACCATCTTCTGCCTGCTGGCCTATATCTACTCGAGCATCGCCATCTGGAAGCTCGACCGGCCGGGAGCCTCACGCTGGGGCCACGCGCGCTACCGCGCGGTGGCGGCAGCGGCCCTGCTGATCTGCGCCTGGGTCATCGCCGCCTCCGACCCGGGCTTGCTGCTGCTATCCGCGCTGACCGTCGCGCTGACCGTGCCGCTGTACTGGCTGGTGATCCGTCCGCTCAGGAATCCGGCGGCTCGATCGAGCGCAGGAACTGGGTGAGGCCGCGGTCGCCCTGGTTCACCGACAGCACCAGGGTGGCGCAGCCCTGCTGGCGGCAGAACTTGACGGCATAACAGAGCAGCGAGCCGCTGACGACGTCGGAATCGAAGTCCGCATGAACCGCCAGGCTTTCCGCCACGGCCTCAGTGCGGCCATTGGCGTGGTTGTGGGCCACCGCCACCGCCAGCATGCCGGCCAGCACCTCGTCCACCTCGGCGACGAAAACCTGGTAGGCCAGCGGCGTGACGAAGAGCATAAAGCCGGCGCCCGCGGACGCGGCCAGGCGGCGGCGTGCGCCGATGTCGCCCCGCCCAGGGAAGCGGGCCAGATCCGCGCGGCCATAGAGGGCGACGATGCCGGGCAGGTCTTCCTGACGGGCGTTGCGCAGTCGCAGGCGGCCACCCTCGGCCCCTACCGGCTGGCGCCCCCAGGAAGGATACAGGGCCCGGATTTGCTCCTCGCAGGCCTGGCTTTCCCGCGGTTCGTGCACGCTGCCGCGGACCAGCTTTATTTCCGTATCGCGCATATCCTTGCATCCCCGGTCGGGCGGCCGCGGCCGCAGCTCCCCCAGGAGCCGGAAGGGCTTGCAGCCGCGGTATACCGGCCTTGGATGCGGCACATCGGCGTTTGGTTGCCGTCCCGGGATGAGCCGATGAGCGGACCCGCAACGGCCGTACTTTTTGGTACGTCGGCGCGGCCGCCGCCGCGCCGGCGAAACTTACACCGCGATTACGGCCGGTGCGGCCGCGGTTGGCCGCGCTGGTGCCTAGGCAGGCTTTCGCTTGACCCGGAACCAGGCGGCATAGAGCGCCGGCAGGAAGGTCAGGGTCAGCAGGGTGGCGGCGATCAGGCCGCCCATCAGGGCGATAGCCATCGGCCCGAAGAACACGCTGCGCGACAGCGGGATCATCGCCAGCACCGCGGCCGCGGCGGTAAGCCAGATCGGGCGGAAGCGGCGCACCGCCGACTCGACGATGGCGGTCCATTCGTCGTGGCCCGCCTCGACGTCCTGGCGGATCTGGTCGACCAGGATCACCGAGTTGCGCATGATCATGCCGCCCAGGGCGATCACGCCGAGCAGGGAGACGAAGCCGAACGGCGCCTGCGTCAGCAGCAGCGCGAGCGCGGCGCCGATGATGCCCAGCGGCCAGGTGAGGATCACCAGCATGGTGCGGCCGAAGTGCTGCAGCTGGATCATCAGCAACAGCAGCGTCACCACGGCCATCACCGGCATCTGCGCGTTGATCGAATCGTTGGCCAGCTTGTTCTGCTCCAGCGCGCCGGCGACGCCGATGTCATAGCCCGGCGGCAGCTGCGCGCGCAGCGGCGCCAGCTGCTCGTACAGCATGTTGCTGACGTCCGGGGCCTGCATGCCGTCCACCGCCTCGGCTTCGATGGTGATGGCCGGCAGGCGGTTGCGGCGCCAGATCACGCCGTCCTCGAACGCCGCGCTGGCGGTGCCGAACTGCGAGAACGGCACATACTGGCCGCTGGCGGTCGGCATGTAGGCGTCGCGCAGCTCGCTGAGGCGGTCGCGCTCCTCCAGCGGCTGGCGCGCGACCACGGCGATGTTGCGGTTGTTCTCGCGATAGGTGCCGATCGGCGTGCCGGTGAGGATGGTCTGGGCGGCGTTGCGCACCTGCTCGCTGGTGATGCCGAGCACACGCAGCTTTTCCTGGTCCAGCTCGTCGTGCACGGTGAGGATCTTCTCGTGCCAGTTGTCATGCACGTTGACCGCGTAAGGATTGGCGCGGAACACCGCCTTGACCTTCTCGGCGTACTCGCGCACCAGTTGCGGGTCGGGCCCGGCCACCCGCAGCTGCACGGGCCAGCCCACCGGGGGGCCGTTGGGCAGGCGGTCGATGCGCGGCCGCACGCCGGGGAAGTCCTGCGCGATCCACTGGCGCAGCTTCGGGATCAGGCGCTCGCGCGCCTCCAGGTCGCGGCTCACCACCATGAACTCGGTCAGGTTGGTGTTGCGCAGCTGCTGGTCCAGCGGCAGATAGAAGCGCGGGCTGCCGGTGCCGACATAAGCGACGTAGTCGGCCACGTCCTGGTCCTGCGCCAGCTTCGCTTCCAGGCGCCGTGCCACCGCCTCGGTCGCGGCGTAGCTCGAGCCTTCCGGCAGCCACAGCTTGACCATCAGCTCCAGACGCGTCGAGTCGGGGAAGAACTGCTTGGGGATGAAGGCGAAGCTGAACACGCTCAGGCCGAAAGCCAGGCCGGTGACGACGATCACTTTCCAGCGGTGCTCGACGCACTTGTCGATGACGGCGCGCAGACGGCGGTAGAACGGCGTGTGGAACAGGTCGTGCGCCTGCTGCGGGTGCGCCTTGAGCAGCCAGTGGCCGATGAACGGCGTGAAGTAGACCGAGGCCAGCCAGGAGATGATCAACGCCATGCCGACCACGGCGAAGATCGAGAAGGTGTACTCGCCGGCGCCCGACTTGGCCAGGCCCACCGGCAGGAAGCCGGCGGCCGTGATCAGGGTGCCGGTCAGCATGGGGAAGGCGGTGGAGGTGTAGGCGTAGGACGCCGCCCGGAGCTTGTCGAAGCCCTCCTCCAGCTTGCGCGCCATCATCTCCACCGAGATCATGGCGTCGTCCACCAGCAGGCCCAGCGCCAGCACCAGCGCGCCGAGCGAGATCTTCTGCAGCTCGATGCCGGCGTACCGCATGGCGACGAAGGTCACGCCCAGCACCAGCGGGATGGTCAGCGCCACCACCATGCCGGTGCGCAGGCCCAGGCTGAAGAAGCTGACCAGCAGCACGATCACCACCGCCTCGGTCAGCGAGCGCAGGAACTCGCCCACCGCGACCCGCACCACCGCAGGCTGATCGGTGATCTGCGCCACCTCGATGCCGACCGGGAAGCTGCCATGGATGTGCTGGAGCTCGGCGCCGAGCGCCTTGCCGACTTCCAGCACGTCGGCGTTCTGCTGCATCACCACACCCAGGGCGATCGCCTCGTGACCGCGGTGGCGGATCTTGCTGACCGGCGGGTCTTCGTAGCCGCGGTAGACGCGGGCGAAGTCGCCCAGCCGCAGGCTGCGGCCGCCGACGCGGAAACGGGTGTCCTCGATCTGCTGCACCGAGTCGTAGTTGCCGGTGACGCGCACCGGCACGGCCTGGTCCGGCGTGTTCAGCGTGCCCGACGCGGCGATGGTGTTCTGGCCCTGCAGCGCCGCGGCCATCTGCTGGAAGCTGATGCCCAGCTCGGCGAACTTGCGCTGCGAGAAGTCGACGTAGATCTTCGGCTCCTGGTCGCCGAGCAGGTCGACCTTCTCCACGCCGGCCACACCCTGCAGACCCTTGCGCGCCTGGTCGACATAGTCCTTCAGCTCGGTGTAGCTGAAGCCCTCCGAGTGGAAGGCGTACATGGCGATGTAGGTGTCACCGAACTCGTCGTTGAAGAATGGCCCCTGCACGCCGGCGGGCAGGCTGGCCTGGATGTCGCCGACCTTCTTGCGCACCTGGTACCAGATGTTCTTCACCTCCCGGGGCGGGGTGTCCTCGCGCAGCTGGATGAACACCTGCATTTCGCCCGGCTTGGAATAGCTTTGCGTGTAATACAGGTAGGGCGTCTCGGCCAGCTTCTCCTCGATCTTGTCGGTGACCTGCAGCTCCATCTCCTTGGCCGTGGCGCCGGGCCAGTAGGCCGCCACCACCATGATGCGGAAGGTGAAGGTCGGGTCCTCGCGCTGGCCCAGGTTGATGTAGGCGGCGACGCCGCTGACCACCAGCAGCACGATCAGGAAACGGGTGAACGAGACATGCTCGATCGCCCAGCGCGACAGGTTGAAACCGCTTTCGTCACCTGGCTTCATGGCTCGGTCCGCGCTACCTGGCCGCGGCGGTTTCGGTCAGCGGCCGCACCTTCTGCCCCGCCTGGAGCAGCGGCGCGCCGGCGGTGACCACCACGTCGCCGTCCTTGAGGCCGTCGCCCACCAGGATGTCGTTGCCGATGATGCCGGCGATGGCGATCGGCCGGAACGCCACGGCCTGGGCCGCGGGGTCGTAGATCCACACGCCCTTCTGCCCCTGCTGTTCGACCAGCGCCGGCATCGGGATGTGCACCAGCTTCGGCCCTTCCAGCGGAATGCTGACCGTGGCGGTCATGCCCAGCTTCATCTGCGGCGGCGGCTCCGGCACCGAAACGCGCACGGCGTAGGTGCGGGTCGCCGCGTCGGCGCTGGACGCCAGCTCGCGGATGCGGCCTTGCGCCGGCACGCCCGGCGCCGACCACAGCGCCACCTGTACCGGCATGCCGACGCGCATCCGCCCCACCTGGTCCTCGGGCACGCTGGTGGCGACCTCGATCTCGCCGGAATGCGCCAGGCGCACCACCGTCTGGCCGGCGGCCACCACCTGCCCCGGTTCAGCCATCGCCGCGGTGATGACGCCGTCGTGGTCGGCGCGCAGCTCGGTGTAGCCGGTCTGGTTGCTCATCGCCCGCACCTGGGCGCGGCCCGCTTCCACCTGGGCCTGGGCGGCGTCGAAGGTGGCGCGGTAATGGTCCAGGCCGGCGGCGCCGATCACGCCTTCGTCGAACAGCTTCTTGTTGCGCTCGTAGTCGAGACGGGCGACGTTGAGCTGGGCGTCGAGCGAGTTGAGCTGGGCGCGCTGGCTGGCTTCGTTCAGCGCCATGTCGGCCGGATCCAGGCGCGCCAGCAGATCACCCTTCCTGACCGTGTCGCCGACGTTGACCACGCGCCGCAGGATCTTGCCGGAGACGCGGAAGCCCAGGTCGGACTCGTAGCGCGGCCGCACCTCGCCGGCATAGGTGTTGCCGGTAAGCGCAGCCCCGGCATTGACGGTGAGCGTGCGCACCGGCCGGATTTCCTCCGGCTTGGCGGCGGGCTTGCCGCAGGCGGCCAGCAGCAGGGCGGGGAGCAGCAGCGCCAGAACCTTGTGTGAAGCCATCACCGTCTCTCCTCCACGGCGCCCGCAGGGGCCGCCATTGCTAAACATTGACGATTCTTCGCTTTCGTCACCGCAGCCGTAGATCAAAGCGCCGGCTCATGCAAACATCCCATCCAAAAATCCGCCGCTAACCGTGCCGGGCGCGCAGCGCCTCGATCAGGAAATCGGCCATCATCGCGGCCTGGACGCCGTGATCCTCCGCGAACTTCTCCGCCACCAGCTGCGGGTGGCAGAACGGCATGATCGCGTTGAACACACAGGTGCCGCGCTGCTCCGCGTCCCTGCCGGCGAACTCGCCGGCGCGGACGCCGTCGGCGATCACCGCACGGTACAGCAGGCGCAGGCGCTCGATATGGGCGTCGATCACGCTCCACTGCTCGTCCATCGCCTTGCGCACGATCTCGTGCACCTGCGATTCGTTGAGATACTGCTCGCAGGTGAAGCGGTGCATCTCCACGATCAGCTTCTTCAGGCGCTGCGCCGCGGGCCGCCGCTCGGCGGCGATGGACAGGGCCAGGTCCTCCTGCCGCTTCAGGATCTGCGCGGTGATGGCCTCGTTGATCGCCGCCTTGCTCTCGTAGAAGCGGTAGACGTTGGCGGGCGACATGCCGCAGGCCTTGGCGATATCCGCCACCGTGGTCTTGGCATAGCCATAGGCGCGGAACACGCGCTCGGCCTCGGCCAGGATGCGGTCGCGGGTTTCCGGCTGGGTCTGGGCGGCATTGCGCATCTGACGATTTTCATTATTCGTCACTCCATCTGTCAACCCGGGGTAAAATCGCTCACTCCCGGGCGCGCCCCGCTCTCGTCTGCTCAGATGAGGCCGCCGCGGGTGCCGCGGGCCATAGTGTGTTCAAACACTGCGTCAGGGCCGCAAAGGGGGCCCGCAGCATGGCAACCAGAGCCGATTTCACGCCCGTCGTACTCGCCTACGCCGCCTGCATCGCCGCCGGAGCCGCGCTGCTGCGCCTGGGTGCCCTGCCCCAGCCCTGGGATGCCCTGCTGGCCGACGTGGTCGCGACCCTGGTGATCTTCGCCTTCAGCCTGCGCTACCGGAATTCCAGCTTCTACGACCCTTACTGGAGCGTCATCCCGCCGCTGCTGGCGGGCTGGTGGATGTGGACCCATCCGGCCAGCCTGCACGATGCGCGCACGCTGCTGGCGACGGCCCTGGTCTGGCTGTGGGCGATCCGCCTCACCGCCAACTGGTCGGTGTACTGGGGCGGCCTGCGCCACGAGGACTGGCGCTACCCGCTGGTGCGATCCCGCGCCGGCAAGGCTGCCGTCCTCGCCGACCTGTTCGGCATCCACCTGTTTCCCACGGTGCAGGTGTTCCTCGGCTGCCTGCCGCTGTATGCCCTGATCGGCCGCGCCGGCGCGCCGCTCGGCTGGCTCGACGCCATCGCCGGCGTGGTAACCCTGGGCGCGATTGCCATCGAGACCATCGCCGATCTGCAGTTGCACGCCTTCATTGCCCAACGCCAGCCCGGCACCTTCATCACCAGCGGCCTGTGGGCCTGGTCGCGCCATCCCAACTACTTCGGCGAGCTGAGCTTCTGGTGGGGCCTGATGCTGTTCGGGCTGGCCGCCGCGCCGGCGCAATGGCCGTGGATCATCCCCGGCGCGCTGAGCATGACCGCCATGTTCAAGTTCGCCAGCATCCCGCTGATGGACACGCGCAGCATCGAGCGCCGCCCCGCCTACGCCGAGCACATGAAGAAAGTGCCGGCGCTGCTGCCGCTGCCGCCGCGCAACCGCGCCGCCGGAGAACGTGCATGAAGGGACAATGGCACCGCTTCCGCGCCTTCGCCTTGCGCGACAGCCTGTTGCTCGCCCTCACCGCCGGCCTGTGGCTGCTGACCCTGCGGACGGGCAAGCCGGCCGGCCCCGGGCCGGCCGCGCTGCATGTGCTCACCGGCCTGATGACCGTGCTGTGCGGCTTCTTCCTGCACGAGTGGGGGCACCTGCTGGCGGCCTGGGCGGCAGGCAGCGCCTTCCGGCTGCCGGCGCGCTTCACCGACAGCCCCTTCCTGTTCCACTTCAACAACGTGCGCAACAGCCGTGCGCAGTTCTGCTGGATGTCGCTCGGCGGCTTCGCCGCCAGCATCGCCTTCGTCGCCTTCCTGCTGCTGGCGCTGCCCTACGGCCTGCTCGCGACCTGGGTCGCCCAGAGCCTCACCGCCGTCGGCGTGCTGGCCACGCTGATCATCGAAGTCCCCGGCCTGGTCCGCGTCTGGCGCGGCGGGCCGATGCCGCAGGGCTCGGCTTACGTGTCCGATTGACTGGACGCCAGTGCCGGTGCGCCATCGGGCTTGCCGGCGTGAAGGCGGGCCTACAGGCCTCGGGCCTGGCTCCGCACTCCGGCGCCTCCGGAGGCTCCTTACGCAGTGACCTTGTTGGCCGTGTTCGCCTCCACCACCGTCACCGCGATCATGTTGACGATGCGGCGCACCGTCGCCGAGGGCGTGAGGATGTGGGCCGGCGCAGCGCAGCCCAGCAGGATCGGCCCGATCGCCACGTTGTGCCCGGCGGCGGACTTGAGCAGGTTATAGGCGATGTTGGCGCTGTCCAGGTTCGGGCAGACCAGCAGGTTGGCGCTGCCGTGCAGCGTGCTGTCGGGCAGGATGGCCCGGCGCGCCGACTCCTCCAGGGCGCAGTCGCCGTGCATCTCGCCGTCCACTTCCAGATCCGGCGCGCGCTGGCGCAGGATCGCCAGCACCTCGCGCATCTTCAGCGCCGAGGGTGCGTCGCTGCTGCCGAAGTTGGAGTGCGACAGCAGCGCCACCTTGGGCACCAGGCCGAACGCGCGGATCTGCTCGGCGGCGAGGCGCGTGATCTCGGCCAGCTGCTGTGCGGTCGGATCGAGGTTGACATGGGTGTCGACGATGAACACCTGCCGCCCCGGCAGGATCAGGCCGTTCATGGCGCCGTAGACGCCGACGCCGGGACTGTGGCCCAGCACCTGGTCGATGTAGTGCAGGTGGCGGCCGACGGTGCTGATGGTGCCGCAGATCAGGCCGTCGGCCTCGCCCTTCTTCAGCAGCATGGCGCCGATCAGCGTGGTGCGGCGGCGCATCTCCAGCTTGGCATACTGGACGGTGATGCCCTTGCGCTCGGTCAGGCGGTGGTATTCCTGCCAGTAGTCGCGGAAGCGCTCGTCGTAGTCGGGGTTGACCACGGTGAAGTGCACGTTCTGCTTCAGGCGCAGGCCGTGGCGCTTGATGGCGCGCTCGATCACCGCCGGGCGGCCGATCAGGATCGGCCGCGCCAGCTTCTCGTCCACCGCGATCTGCGCGGCGCGCAGCACGCGCTCGTCCTCGCCCTCGGCGAAGATGATGCGGCTGCGCTCGGGCGGCACGGTGCGCGCCGCGGCGAAGATCGGCTGCATCAGGGTGCCGCTGTGGTAGACGAACTGCAGCAGGCGCCGCTTGTAGGCGTCGAAGTCGGCGATCGGCCGCGTCGCCGCGCCGGACTCCATCGCCGCCTGCGCCACCGCCGGCGCGATCTGCACGATCAGGCGCGGGTCAAACGGCTTGGGGATCAGGTATTCGGGGCCGAACGCCAGGTCCTCGATGCCGCCGTAGGCCGCGGCGACGATGTCGCTCTGCTCCTGCCGCGCCAGCGCGGCGATGGCCTGCACCGTGGCGATCTCCATCTGCCGCGTGATGGTGGTGGCGCCGACGTCGAGCGCGCCGCGGAAGATGAAGGGGAAACAGAGGACGTTGTTGACCTGGTTGGGATAATCGCTGCGGCCGGTGGCGATGACCGCGTCGTCGCGCACCGCCTTGACCTGCTCCGGCAGGATTTCCGGCGTGGGGTTGGCCAGGGCGAAGATCAGCGGCTTCGCCGCCATGGCCTTGACCATCTCCGGCTTGAGCACGCCGCCGGCGGACAGCCCGAGGAAGGCGTCGGCGCCCTCGATCACCTCGGCCAGCTTGCGCTTGTCGGTCTTCTGCGCGAAGCGCGCCTTGTCCGGGTCCATCAGCTCGGTGCGGCCTTCGTAGACCACGCCCGCCAGATCGGTGAGCCAGATGTTCTCGATCGGCAGGCCCAGGTCGACCAGCAGGTCGACGCAGGCCAGGGCCGCCGCACCGGCCCCGCTGACCACCAGCCTGACCTGCTTGATGTCCTTGCCCACGACCTGCAGGCCGTTGGTGAACGCGGCGCCGACGATGATGGCGGTGCCGTGCTGGTCGTCGTGGAACACCGGGATCTTCATCCGCTTGCGCAGCTCGCGCTCCACGGTGAAGCATTCCGGCGCCTTGATGTCCTCGAGGTTGATGGCGCCGAACGTGGGCTCCAGCGCGGCGATGACCTCGACCAGCTTCTGGGGGTCGCGCTGCTCGATCTCGATGTCGAACACGTCGATGCCGGCGAACTTCTTGAACAGCACCGCCTTGCCTTCCATCACCGGCTTGCCGGCGAGCGGGCCGATCGCGCCCAGGCCCAGCACCGCGGTGCCGTTGGTGATGACCCCGACCAGGTTGCCGCGGCCGGTGTAGCGGAAGGCGTTGGCGGGGTCCTCGACGATGGCCTCGCAGGCCGCGGCCACGCCGGGCGAATAGGCCAGCGCCAGGTCGGACTGGTTGGAAAGCGGCTTGATCGGCGTGATCGACAGCTTCCCCGGGGTCGGAAACTCGTGGTAGTCGAGCGCCGCCTGCTTCAAGCCTGCCTGGTCCATGCCCCGCTTCTCCATTGCCGCCGCCATGCCCTCAGTGTCCGCCGCCGATATTGCACCCGGGTTGCCGCCGCCTCAATAACACTTTCGGGTCAGTACAGCAGGCGCGTGCGCAGGGTGCCCTGGATCGCGACCAGATCGTCCTTGAGCCCCTGGGCCTGCTCCTCGGTGGCGGCGACGTCGATGACGACGTAGCCGACCTGGCCGCTGGTCTGCAGGAACTGCGCGTCGATGTTGACGCCGCTCTTGCTGAACGCCTCGTTGATGCGGCTCAGCACGCCCGGCACGTTGCGGTGGATGTGCAGCAGGCGGCGGCTGCCGGTGTGTTCGGGCAGCGACACCTCGGGGAAATTCACCGCGGACAGGGTCGAGCCGTTGTCGCTGTAGCGTATCAGCTTTGACGCCACTTCCAGGCCGATGTTCTCCTGCGCCTCGAGCGTGCTGCCGCCGACGTGCGGGGTCAGGATCACGTTGTCCATCCCCACCAGCGGCGACACGAACTTCTCGTCGTTGGCCTTGGGCTCGACCGGGAAGACGTCCACCGCGGCGCCGCCCAGGTGCTTGCCCTGCAGCGCCTCCGCCAGCGCCGGGATGTCGACCACCGTGCCGCGCGAGGCGTTGATGAACACCGCGCCCTTCTTCATCCGCGCGAACTCGGCCGCGCCGATCATGTCCTTGGTCGCCGGCGTCTCCGGCACGTGCAGGGTGACGATGTCGGAACGCTCCAGCAGATCGGCGAGGCTCGCCGCCGGATTGGCGTTGCCCAGGGCCAGCTTGGTCTCGACGTCGTGGTAGAGCACGCGCATGCCCAGGCCTTCGGCCAGCACGCCGACCTGGGTGCCGATGTGGCCGTAGCCGACGATGCCGAGGGTCTTGCCCCGCACCTCGTAGCTGCCGGCGGCGGACTTGGACCAGCCGCCGCGATGGCATTCCATGTTCTTCTCGGGAATGCGGCGCATCAGCAGGATCGCCTGCGCCACGACCAGCTCGGCGACGCTGCGGGTATTGGAATAGGGCGCGTTGAACACCGGCACGCCGCGCGCCTGCGCCGCCTCCAGCGCGACCTGGTTGGTGCCGATGCAGAAGCAGCCCACCGCGAACAGGCGCCGCGAATTGTTGAACATCTCCGCCGTCAGGTGGCTGCGCGAGCGGATGCCGACGATGTGCGCTTCGGCCACCGCCTTGGCCAGCTGCGCCTCCGGCAGTGACTTCTCGTGATATTCGATGTTGCTGTAGCCGGCCTCGCGGAAGCGCTGCACGGCGGTCTGGCTCACACCCTCGAGCAGCAGGATCTTCAGGTCCTCTTTGGGGAAGGAGGTCTTGGTCATGGGCGGGAAGGCTCGTCCGGTCGGATGGGGGAAAAAGCGGCCCGGAGGCCCGTCCACTGACAAGCCCCGTGGGGCGGCGAATTCTAAGCTGTTTCGGCGGCCCTTGCCGGGAATCCGGGCGGCGTTTTGACGCCCCGCCGCGGGCGCAGTTCCGTTCCCCGGCGGGAGGGGTTCAGGGTGGCGGCGGCGCCAGGCCGGCCGGCGTCGGCACCACGGCGGGCCGCGGCCGGCCGGGGCCGCGGTTCTTGTAGGCCAGCACCGGTTTTTCGATGCTGTGGTACATGAGCACCGCCAGGGCGATGTTGAGCGCGGTCACGGCCAGGCCGCTCAGCACCAGGGCCAGGTTGTCTCCCACATAGGCTTCCAGGCGGCGCGTCAGCGGATACTGGACGTGCAGCACCAGGCCCCAGCCCATCAGGTAGATGCCGTAGGAATAGGTGCCGAGGAAGCGCATCACGCGCAGCTCGAACACCCGCCGCAGCAGCGCGCGCGGCTCGATCGAGATCACCAGGGCCATCAGCCAGGTGAAGGCCACGCTGGCCAGGAAGGTGTGCAGCACCACCTGACCGGGCTCGAACAGCTTCTTGCCCGGAACCGCCACCGCCAGCGCCAGCAGCGCCGCCGTCGCCCCCGCCCCCACCCGGCCCAGCCAGCGCGGCATCTCCACCTGGCCGCGGATCTCGCGGTTGGCGGCAAGCCAGGCGCCGGCGACCAGGCCCTCCATGTGGCAGGGCGTGCATACGTACAAGGTCAGCCAGGAGGCGCCGCTGAGGTAGAACGCCAGCTTGCTCAGGCAGGCCACCACGTACAGCCAGGCGCAGACCGCCGGCAGCCGCCGCGGCGGAATCAGCAGCACCGCCAGCGGCCACAACAGGTAGAACTGCTCCTCGATCGCCAGCGACCAGAAGTGCGAAAGCTCGCTGGGCATCGGCCCGCGCACCGCGGCGAACAGGTTCTGCAGGTATAGCAGGTGCGGCAGCGTCGCCTCGTGCAGGGCCCTGGCGCTGGCCGGATCGCTGAACCGCGGCAGCACCACGAAGCAGACCAGCATCGCCACGATGTAGGCGGGGGCGATGCGCAGGATGCGGCGCCAGTAGAACTGGCGCAGGTACACCTCGCTGCCGCGGGTGCGGATCAGGATGCTGGTGATGAGGAAGCCGGACAGGACAAAGAACAGGTCCACGGCCACGAAGAACGACTCGAAGCTGTTGTGCAGGAGCCGTGTGACGATGCCGTCAGGTCGGAGCGTGAAGCCGTGGATCAGCACCACCATCAGCATTGCCAGCCCGCGCACGCCGTCCAGCGCGGGATCGCGCTGCGTCGCGTAATCGCGCGCAGGCGTCCGCGCCCGCGGCTTCCGGATGTCCGTTTCCAAGTCTTCCCGCTCCCTGGCCGCTGGTTCCGGCGCAGTGGCGTACTGTGTTATCGCCGCGGTTTATTCCACGGCGTCCTGATGCTCCGGCAAAAATAACACGAACCGGCCAGTACCGGCGCGCCAGACACCGCGCCGCGCCTGTTTCAGGGAGTTGGCCGCTGCGACAGCGGCGGGAGAACCGCTATAGATGCAAGCCGCACTCGGTCTTGGGCTTGCCGACCCAGCGGCCGGTCCGTCCTTCACCCGCCGCGGTGCAGTGGGTGCAGCCGATCGAGGAATAGCCGCGCGCCACCAGCGGATGGAACGGCAGCTGGTGCTCGGCGATGTAGCGGTCGCGCTCCTCGCGCGAGACGTCGATCATCGGATTGAACTTGAGGATGCCGCGGCGCAGCTCGAACACCGGCAGGCCGGCGCGATGGTCGGTCTGCCAGCGCATCAGGCTGGAGACCCACACGTGGTAATTCAGCTTCACCGCCTCCAGCGGCTGGATCTTGT
>DASRFD010000128.1:0-48765 GCA_035651715.1 Nevskia sp. | reverse complement strand
CGCCCATGTCGAGCCAGAAGCGCATCACCGCCAGCACCGCTTTCATGACCCGCGGATTGTCGAAGTTCAGGTCGGGCTGGTGGGCATAGAAGCGGTGCCAGTAATAGGCGTTGGCGACCGGGTCCCAGGTCCAGTTGGATTTCTCGCTGTCGAGGAAGATGATGCGCGTGCCGCTGTAGCGGCTGTCGCTGTCCGACCAGACGTAGAAGTCGCGCGTCTTCGAGCCCGGGCGGGCGCGGCGCGCGCGCTGGAACCAGGGATGCTGGTCGGAGGTGTGGTTGATCACCAGCTCGGTCAGCACGCGCAGCCCCAGCTGGTGCGCCTTGGCGACGAAGCGCCGCGCGTCGGCAAGGCGGCCATAGTCGCTGTGCACGCCGCGGTACTCGGCGATGTCGTAGCCGTCGTCGCGGCGCGGCGAAGGGTAGAACGGCAGCAGCCAGATCGTGTTCACGCCCAGACCGGCGATGTAGTCCAGCTTCTCGATCAGCCCCGCGAAGTCGCCGATGCCGTCGCCGTTGGAGTCGTAGAACGACTTCACGTGCAGCTGGTAGATCACCGCGTCCTTGTACCACAGCGGGTCGTTGATGAAGCGCGGCTTCTGGCGCCTGTTTTTCGATCCGGGCATCGCTTACACCTGGGCGTGGATGCGCCAGATGGCGAAGGGCTGGCGCTGCGGATCGAAGTACCAGTGCTGCAGCTTGCCCTGCCAGCGCAAGCGGGTGCCCTGCATCAGCTCCTCGGCTTCGACCGCGCCGCTGTCCGGCAGGCCGAATTCCCACAGCGGCACTTCGAACGTGGTCTGCTGCGGCCGGTGCGGATCGAGGCTGACGGCGACGAGGATGAAATTGGCCAGATCCGGCGTGGCCTTGCCGTAGTACAGCACCTGGTCGTTGAAGGCGTTGTAGAAGCGCAGGCCCAGGTGCGAGTGCAGCGCCGGATTCTCCCGGCGGATGTGGTTGAGGCGGGAAATCTCCGCCACGATGTTGCCGGGAGCCTGCCAGTCGCGCTGGCGCAGCTGGTACTTCTCGGAGTCGAGATATTCCTCGCGCCCGGCCAGCGCCGCCGCCTCGCACAGTTCGAAGCCGCTGTACAGGCCCCACAGCCCGGACAGCGTCGCGGCCAGCGCGGCGCGGATCAGGAAGCCGGGCCGGCCCGAGCTTTGCAGGAAATAGGGATTGATGTCCGGAGTGTTGACGAACAGGTGCGGGCGGAAGAAGTGCCGCGGCGGTCCCTGGGTCAGCTCGGTGAAATAGTCGGTCAGCTCCTGCTTGCTGTTGCGCCAGGTGAAGTAGGTATAGCTCTGCGAGAAGCCGATCTGCGCCAGGCGGTACATCATCGCGGGCCGGGTGAAGGCCTCGGACAGGAACACCACGTCGGGATGCTGGGCGCGCACGTCCTCGATCAGCCACTGCCAGAACGGTAGCGGCTTGGTGTGCGGGTTGTCGACGCGGAACAGGCGCACGCCTTCGGCGACCCAGCCGAGCACGACGTCGCGCAGCGCCAGCCACAGGGCCGGCATGGCACCGGCGGCGTAGAAGTCGACGTTGACGATGTCCTCGTATTTCTTCGGCGGATTTTCGGCGTAGCGGATGCTGCCGTCGGCGCGCCGGCTGAACCATTCGGGGTGCTGCTGCAGCCAGGGGTGATCCGGCGAGCACTGGATGGCGAAGTCCAGCGCCAGTTCCAGCCCGTGGTCGGCTGCGGCGGCGCGCAGGCGGCGGAACGCCTCGATGCCGCCGAGCTGCGGATGCACCGCCTCGTGGCCGCCCTCCGGGCCGCCGATGGCATAGGGGCTGCCGGGGTCTCCGGCGAGCGCCCGCAGGCTGTTGTTGGGTCCCTTGCGGTGGGTCCGGCCGATCGGGTGGACCGGCGTCAGGTAGAGCACGTCGAAGCCCATGGCGCGGATCGCCGGCAGGCGGCCGATGACGTCATCGAGCGTGCCGTGCTGGCCGGGCACGGCGCCGAGCGAGCGCGGGAACAGCTCGTACCAGGCGGCGAAGCCCGCCGCCTTGCGCTCGACCTCCAGCATGAGCTCCGGCTCCGCGCGCGTTTCGAACGGGTGATCGCAGACACGGGCCATCACCGCGGCGGTGGTTTCGCTCAGCAGCAGGGCCGCCACCACCGACTCGTCGCCATCGCGGGTGCCGGCTTCCAGCGCCGCGAGGGATTGGCGGTCGCTGCCGCTGGCGCGGCCCAGCGCGGCCTCGATCAGGGCACGGCCGTCGGCGATGTCCTGGCCCAGGGGCTGGCGTGCGTCGTGCTTTTTCTGGAGAGCGTGGCGGAAGCTGCTCCAGACGTCCAGCCAGGCTTCGATATGGAGGTGATAGCGGCCCGGCTTCGCTGGAGTGAAGGAGGTCAGCCAGTAGTCGTTGCCGGCGGGACGCAGGGGCAGGGACTCGATCCTGTCGCCGGCCAGCAGCACGGTCAGCCGCGCCGCCAGCTGGTCGTGCCCGTCCATGAAGATCCTGGCCTGCACCTCCACCGGCTGGCCGGCCACCGCGCGCGCCGCGAAGCGGCCATGCTCCACCAGCGGCGCCAGCGGGCAGATCACGATGCGCGGAGCAGCCAGCGCCTTGCCGATGTTGGGCTGGGGATAGGCCGCCCGCGCGGTGTCCGCATTGCTGTGCAGGGAGCCTGTCCGTGGCGCCATACCGGTCCGTTTCCTTGGGGTGGGCTGCGGCGCTGCGTCCCTGCAGCGCCAGACTGTCTTGATACTCCTAATACCGACAGCAAATCCCCGGCGCAGTTCGTATGACGGCGGCTGTTACACGGCATCGTCGCGCAGGCGCGGCTTGCCCCGCTCGGGCGCCGCCTGGCGCGGCGCGCGCGCCTCCAGGCGCAGGTACAGCGGCACCGCCACCAGCAGCGGCATCAGGTAGTAGAGCGCGCGATACGCCAGCAGCGACGCCAGCAGTTCGTGCCGTCCGAGCCGCGCGCCGAGCAGGGTCAGGAACACCGCTTCGATCACGCCCAGTCCTCCCGGGACATGGGTGATGAGCCCGGCGATGCTGGCGAGCAGAAATACCGCCAGCACCGGACGCGGATCGATGGCGCGGGGCAGGAGGACATACAGCGTGGCGAAGATGGCCAGCCAGACGAAGGTCGACAGCGCCAGCTGCAGCAGGGCCTTGCGCCAGCCGGGCAGTTCGACGGTCACGCCGAAGACGCTCCAGCGGCGCCGGCGCGCGTGCAGGCACAGCAACAGGTAGCCGGTCAGGGCGGCCAGCAGCGCGGCCCCTACCGCCTGCAGGCCGGTGGCGCCGAGGCCCCAGCCGCGCGGCAGCTCCAGCGAACGCGACAGGAACGCCAGCCCGGCCAGCAACAGGTAGCCCGACCAGTTGGTGATGAAGCCGAGGCCGACGATCGGCGCGATCTGTGCCGGCTGCAGGCCGTCGTGCGAATACAGGCGCAGGCGGAAGCCGATGGTGCCGAGGAGGGAGCCGAAATTCTGGTTGAAGGCATAGCTGACGAAGGCGATGATCATGGCCCGGCCCCGCGATACCCGCTGCTCCAGATAGCGCAGCGCGAACAGGTCGGTGAATGCGTAGCCGGTGTAGCTCAGCGCCGAGCAGGCCGCGGCCAGCAGCAGGCGGCCCGGCGGCATCCGCCGCAGCGAGGCGAGCACCTGCGGCCAGTCGATGGATCGCGCGGCATAGCCGAGCACGCCGAGCACCAGGACGAAGAACACCAGCCCGGCGAGCCGCCGCAGGCGGCCGCGTCGCGCAGGCGCGGCGTCGCGGCTCATCGGCGCCCGGCCCGGGCGCGGCGCATCACCAGCAGCACCGAGACCGACAACAGCGCCGCCGTGGCGAGATTGAGCGCCGCGATCGCGGCGAACAGGCTGCGCCAGGGCGGCGGCGAAATGTCGTACAACAGGCCGTTGAGCAGGGCCAGGGCCAGCGCGGTCGCGGCGGTCCTCAGGCATTCCGCGATCGCCCGCGACAGCGTGCCGCCGCGCGTGGGGCGGCGCAGATGGACGGGCGCATGGGAAAAGAGCATGGCGGCAGACCGGCTCGTCAGGCCAGCGCCGCGGCGTAGCGCAGATCGGCGACGAAGCGGGCCATCGCCTCGTGCCGCTCGGCTTCTCCGCGCAGGCGCAGGATGGAGGATGGATGCACCGTGGCCACCACGTGGGGCGCCAGGCTGGACTCGATGCGCTTGCCGCGCTGGGCGGTGACCCTGAACTGCCGTCCGAGCAGGGCCTGGGCCGCGGTGGCCCCGAGGCAGACCAGCACCTGCGGCCGCACCAGCCGCAGCTCCTGCTCCAGCCACGGCAGGCAGGCCTCGATCTCGCGCAGCTCCGGCCGCCGGTGCAGGCGGCGCTTGCCGCGGAGCTCCCATTTGAAGTGCTTGACCACGTTGCTCACATAGGCGCGGTCGCGCTGCACGCCGGCTTCCAGCAGCGCCCGGTCGAGCAGGCGCCCGGCCGGCCCCATGAAGGGCCGGCCTTGCAGGTCCTCGTCGTTGCCCGGCTGCTCGCCGACCAACATCAGGCGGGCGGACCGCGGCCCTTCGCCGAAGACGGTCTGGGTGGCGTGGCGATACAGCGGGCAGCCTTGGCATTCGCGCGCGGCCCGGCGCAGCGACGCCAGCGAAGCCCGCGCCGGCAGGAAGGCGCCCGCGCCGGCTGCTGCCGCGTCCATCGGCTCAGCGCCCGATACGCAGTCTGGACACCGTCACCAAGGCGCCGGCGCAGCCGCCGATGACGTCGAGAATGTCGGTCCTGGCCTGGTCGGACTCGACCCGGCCCTCGACGTGGACGGTGCCGTTGTGAAGATGCACCCGGACCTCGCTGGTGTCGAAGGCGGTCCGCTCCAGGCAGCTGCGGATGTCGTCGAGGATCTCGCGGTCGCTTTTGGTGGGCGCGGCCGGCGCCTCGTCCACCGGCGCGTCCAGCAGCTGCTCGGCGACCTCGCGCGACACGCCTGGATTCTCGGGCGCGCGCCGGTGCTGTTTGGCGGAAACCATCGGCGTCAGTGCTTGCGCGGACGGATGTCCTCGATCGAGACGATGCCGACCAGGCGCTTGTCGCGGCTGACCACCGGCAGCCGCCGCACCAGCAGCTGGTCCATGTTGCTGGCGACGTGGGACACGTCCTCGTCCTCGTAGCAGTACTTGGTCTCGCGGCTGACCACGTCCTTGACCGTGGTCTTTTCCGGGTCGCGGCCGTCGGCGACCACCCGCACCACGATGTCGCGGTCGGTCAGCATGCCGATCAGGCGATCGTCCTGCTCCACCGGCAGCCCGCCGATGTCCTTGTGGGCGAGCCGCTTGGCCGCCTCCATCACGGTGGCCCCGGCCTTGATCACTTCAGGGTTGCGGGTCATGACTTCCGATACTTTCATGGTGACCTCCTGTCTGGGCGCCGATGGCACATGAATTGCGCGAATCCGTTCCGGCCTGCCGTGGACGGGAATCGCGCTCCGTGTCGGCCGTCCTGGCGGGCAGCAAACGCTGATATGGAATTCGACGGCACCGCTGATGCAAAGTTCGTGTGCGCGTGACGGCCGAAGTGTGGCGTCAGGACCTCGCGCCGAGGCGCCGCAGCAAGGCGGCGGCATCCCGCCGCAGCGCGCGCCGGTTGGCCGGCCGCGACAGGTGCCGTGCCTGATGCAGGGCCCGCCGCGTCGCTCGGCGCAGGCGCGGCTGCAGCGCGCCCAGATCGGGCTGCGCCGCCGCGGCGTCGCCGACGCAAGCCTCCAGCAGCTGGCAGTCATGCAGCGTGCCCAGGCCGTCCTGCAGCGCGGCCAGCCGTTGCAACAGGCTGGCCGCGCCGGCGACGCTCCCGCGCAGCGGTTCCAGCAAGTACCGCAGCCGTTTGGCGGCGATGCGGGCGCGGTGGGGCGGCCGCGGCTCGTCCGCTTGCGGCACGACTGCCAGGGCCTGGTCCAGGTCCTGGCTGTAGTCCGACACCGCGCGCCCCAGCGCGGACGCGGCCGGTTCTGTGCCATCCGCCTGGAGCCGCTCCAGCCCGCGGCTGAGCTTGCCGGCGGCCTTGCCCAGGTGGCGCCGCAAGCGGTCCACGAATTGTTCCTGCGTCCGGGCCATCTCGGCGTCGAGCTGCGCCGTCAGCCGCTCGAGCGCACGCCGCGGACCGGCGCCGCGCAACCGCTGTTGCCGCAAGGCCCCGATGCGCAGCTCGAGGTCGCGCACCCTGCCGCCGCGGCGCGACAGCTTTTTCAGCCGCCTGCGCTGTTTCGGCGTGAGCGTTCCGTCCAGCGGCCCATCCCAGCCGCGCAGGATGCTGCGCAGGCGCCGCAGCGCCACCCGGAAATCATGCAGGGCTTCGCCGCGCGCTCCGCCGGCGCCCTCGGCGAGCAGCGGCAGCGCGGCGATCAGCACCGCTTCGAGCTGGACCCTTGCAAGATGCGCCGCCGGGCCCGGCGCCGGGCCGGCCAGCGCGGCGGCATCCAGCGGTGGCGTCTTCATCGGCGGAGGTGCGGTCAGTCGGCGCCGTAGGCGACGGTGGAAAGCAGCGCGATGTGACCGAGCCGCATGTCGAGCCGGGTGTGCTGGATCACCACCGGCACGTCCGATTCGAACAGGCTGGAATAGTCGGTGCGGCGCGGAATCGCCTCTGGCTCGCTCAGCTCGTCGAAGCGCAGATGCAGGCAGCGCCGCGCCGGCACGACGATCCGGTACGGGCCGGCCGGTTCGCGGTCGCGGAAGAAGACCGTCAGGCGCAGGTGCGCATCGCGCTCGCCGGCGTTGAGGATGCAGGCCGTCTCGTGGCTGCGCAGGCTGTCGTCCGCGGCGCAGGGCCCGGGATCGGGCAGGTAGCCTTCGGCGATGGACCAGCGGGTATGACCGATGTTCATGGTGGCGCTCCTCGCGGCAGCGGCATAAAAACGGGTTCGCCCTCGTGCAAGGCCAGGTCGAGCACCTCGGCCAGGGTCATCACCCGGCGGCCGGTGTTCTGCCCGATCTGCTCGCGGCAGCTGAAGCCGTTGGCCAGGATCAGCGTGTCGTCCGGCGCGGCGCGCACCGCCGGCAGCAGGGCCAGTTCGCCGATGCGCTGCGACAGCTCGAAGTGCCGCGCGTCGAAGCCGAAGGAGCCGGCCATGCCGCAACAGCCGGCTTCGGGATAGGTGGCGCGCAGCCCGAGGCGCCGCAGCAGCGCGCGCTCGGCCTCCACGCCCAGCGACGCATGGTGGTGGCAGTGCTCGTGGACCAGGGCGGCGCGGGGCAGGGACGGCGGCTGCCAGCCCCCTTTTTCGAGGAACTCGCCGAGCAGGAAAGCGTTCCGCCGCAGGTAGTCGGCGCGCTCGTCGGCCGGGAACAGGCGCGGCAGCTCGTCGCGGAAGCTGGCGATGCACGAAGGCTCCAGCCCCACCAGGGGCACGCCGCGCGCCATCGAGGGAGCCAGCTGGTCGAGGATGCGCCCCAGCTCATGCCGGGCCAGTTCGAGCATGCCCTCGGCATAGAGCGGGCGCTGGCAGCACAGGGTGGCGCCGGGCAGCCGCACCCGGTAGCCGGCGGCTTCCAGCACGCGCACCGCGGCCTGCAGCGGCCCCGGGTAGAAGTAATTGTTCCAGGTGTCGGGCCACAGCAGCACTTCGGGCGCGCCGTCATTGGCCGGGGTGTGCTTCTTCCACCACTCGGTGAAGGTTTCCCTCGCATAAACGGGAATCCGCCGCTGCAGCGCGATGCCGCCCAGGCTTTTCAGCAGCGGCGCCAGGCCCGGGGTCTGCAACAGGAAATTGGCCAGCCACGGCACGGCGGCGGCGGTCCGGCACAGCCACCAGATCAGGCCCATCGAGTACGCCGCGCGCGGACGCAGCCGGCCGCGGTAGTAGTGCGCCATGAACTCCGCCTTGTAGGTCGCCATGTCGACGTTGACCGGGCAGTCGCGCTTGCAGCCCTTGCAGGCCAGGCAGAGATCCAGGGCTTCGTGCACCGCGCTGCTGCGCCAGCCCTGGTCCAGGGGCTCGCCCTTGATCATCTCGAACAGCAGGCGCGAGCGGCCGCGCGTGGAATGGCGCTCCTCGTGCGTGCCGCGGTAGGACGGACACATCACGCCGCCGGAATGGTTGCGGCAGTTGCCGACGCCGACGCAGCGGTCCGCGGCGAAGGCGAAGCTGTGGTGGTCGTCCGGGTAGGCGAAAAACGTCGTTTGCGGCAGCGGATGGTAGTCCGGCCCGCTGCGCAGATTGGCGTCCATCGGGAAGGGCTCGACCTTCTTGCCCGGGTTCATGCGGTGCCGCGGATCCCAGATCGCCTTGAACTCGCGGAAGGCCTGCATCAGCTCCGGCCCGAACATCTTCGGCAGCAGGCTGGCGCGGACCTGGCCGTCGCCGTGTTCGCCGGACAGCGAGCCGCCGTAGCGCACCACCAGATCCGCCGCCTCGTCCATGAAAGCGCGCCACTGGGCGATGCCGGCTTCGCTGGAAACGTCGTAGTCGATGCGGCAGTGGACGCAGCCGTCGCCGAAATGGCCGTAGAGGGCGGTGCGGTAGCGGTACTTGTCGAGCAGCTGCTTGAAGTCGCGCAGGTAGGCGCCGACGTGCTGCGGCGGCACCGCGGCGTCCTCCCAGCCCTCGTGGGTGATGCGCTCGCCGGGCACGTAGGCGGTGGCGCCGAGTCCGGATTCGCGCACCTTCCACAGGTGCTGCTCCTCCGCCCGGTCGTCGAACAGCTTCATCTGCGGCGCGTCCTTCAGCTTCCGCAGGTGCCGCATCAGGCGGCGGGCCCGCTCGTCGGACTCCTCGCGGCTGCCGCCGCCGAACTCGGTCAGCAGCCAGCCGCCGCCGGGCGGCAGCAGTTCCCGGTCGCGGGGATGAAGGTGCTTGCGCTTCATGAACTCGATCAGGCGCTGGTCGATGCCTTCCAGGGCGATCGGACCATAGCCGAGGATTTCCTCGACATGGTCGGCGGCGTGGAACACGTCGGGATAGCCCAGCGCCAGCAGCGAGCGGTGCTGCGGGCTGTCCACCAGGCGCAGCGCCGCTTCCAGGATGGTGACGCAGCTGCCCTCGCAGCCGACCAGGGCGCGCGCCACGTTGAAGCCCTGTTCCGGCAGCAGCTGGTCCAGGCCGTAGCCGGAAACCCGCCGCGGAATTTTCGGGTAGCGCGTGCGGATCAGGCCGGCGTAACGGTCGCGCAGGCGCTTGAGCCCTGCATAGATCTCGCCGCGGCGGCCGCCGCCGCGGATGATCGCTTCCAGCTCTTCGTCCCCGGTGGGGCCGACCTGCAGGCGCAGGCCGTCGTAGGTCAGCACGTCCATGGCGTGCACGTTGTCCACGGTGCGGCCGGCCATGATCGAATGGGTGCCGCAGGAATTGTTGCCGAGCATGCCGCCCAGGGTGTTGTGGGCGTGGGTGGAGGGGTCGGGGCCGAAGGTCAGGTGATGGCGCTCGGCCTCGTTGCGCAGATGGTCCAGCACGCAACCCGGCTGCACCCGGGCGCGGCGTCGCGGCGCGTCGATCGACAGGATGCGGTTCAGGTACTTGGAAAAGTCCATCACCACCGCGACGTTGCAGCACTGCCCCGCCAGGCTGGTGCCGCCGCCGCGCGGCAGCAGCGGGGCGTCATGCTCGCGGCAGGCTTCCACCGTGGCCAGGACGTCGTCCAGCGTCTTCGGCAGCACCACGCCGATCGGCACCTGGCGATAGATCGAGCCGTCGGTGGCATACAGCGCGCGGCTGCCGCCGTCGAAGCGCACTTCGCCGGCGACGCGGCGACGCAAGGCGTCGGCCAAGGCCTGCGCCTGCGCCTTGCTGAAACGTGCCGGCTGCAGCGTCTCCATCCGCGCTCAGCCGATGCGGTAGGGCGCGACCTGGTCTTCGCGCAAGGTCAGGCCGTGGCCGTGCACGTCCTGCGGCGGCTGCAGCTCGCCGTCCCGCACCTGCGGCACGCCGTCGAAAAACTGCGCTTCGATGCGCTGGTGGTCATGGAAATATTCCAGGTGCTTGAAGCATCCCACCGTGGCGCAGACCGGGGCGTGGATCGCCGGGGCGCAATGCGCCGACAGCGGCGTGCCGTGGCTCTCGCACAGGGCGGCGGCCTGCAGGAAGCCGGTGTAGCCGCAACGGGTGGCGTCGGCCTGCAGGATGTCGACCGCGCGCGCCTCCAGCATGCGGCGGAAATAGATTCCATCCCAGCCGTATTCGCCGGCGGCGATGGACAAACCCGGCGGCGCCAGCTGGCGCAGGGCCCGCAGGCCGTCGAGGTCGTCCGACGACACCGGCTCCTCGAACCAGCTCACGCCGCACTCGGCGAACTGGCGGGCCAGGCCCAGCGCCTGGGCCTGGGTATAGGCGCCGTTGGCATCCACCATCAGCTCCGGCGCCGGGCCGATCGACTCTCGCGCCAGCTGCACCCGCCGCGGATCGTCGCGCGGATCGCTGCCGACCTTGATCTTCATCGCCTTGAAGCCCTGCGCCGCCCACCCGCCGAGCTGGGCCTGCAGCTCCGCATCGGCGTAGGAGGTAAAGCCGCCGCTGGCGTACAGCGGCACGGTGGTCCGGGCGCGGCCCCACAGCGCGGCCAGCGGCAGCTGCAGCAGACGCGCCTTGAGGTCCCACAGCGCGATGTCCAGCGCCGCCAGCGCCATCATGCCCAGGCCGGGACGGCCGATGTTGCGAAGCATGACGTTCAGCTTGCGCCACAGCGCCGGCAGGTCGAAGGCGTCGTGGTTCAGCGCCACCGGCGCCAGCGTGTCGCGGACCAGCGCCGCGGCCGCGTGCGCCTGGGTGTAGCTGTACCCCAGGCCCGCCGCGCCGTCGGCCCGCACCCGCACCAGCACCATTTCCGTCGCCATCCAACGCAGGGTACCGTCCGACTCGGACCTGTCCGTTGGAATGCGGTAGGCGCGCGCCTCGATTTCCTCGATGGCGGGGGACATGTCACTCGGTGAGGGCGAGCAGCTGCTTGGCGCTCTGCTTGATGATGCCCCACTGGTCGGGATCGACCTTGGCCAGCGCGCCGAGATAGGCCTTCACCTGCTCGCCGGTGATGTGCGGCGGCAGCGGCGGCACGTTGGGGTCGGTGACGAACTCGATCACCACCGGCCGGTCGAGCGCCAGGGCCTGGTCCCAGGCCGGGCCGATGTCCTCGGGCTGGTCGACGCGGATGCCGTGGAAGCCGAGCATCTCGCCGTAGACCGAATAGGGGAAGTCGATCACGTCCTGCGCCGCGGCGAACTTGGGATCGCCGGCCAGCACCCGCTGCTCCCAGGTCACCTGGTTGAGATCATGGTTGACCAGCACCATGACGATGAAGCGCGGGTCCTTCCAGCGCTTCCAGTATTGCTTCACGGTCAGCAGCTCGGCATTGCCGTTCATCTGCATCGCGCCGTCGCCGACCATGGCGATTACCGGCCGCTCCGGATAAGCCATTTTGGCGGCGATGGCATAAGGCACGCCGCTGCCCATGCTGGCCAGCTTGCCCGACAGCGAGGCCATCATGCCGCGCCGCATCTTCACGTCGCGCGCGAACCAGTTGGTGTGCGAGCCGCTGTCGCCGCACAGGATGGCGTCGGCCGGCAGCCGCGGCGACAGTTCCCAGAACACCCGCTGCGGGTTGATTGGGTCGGCGCCCTTCATCGCCTTGGCCTCCAGCTCCTTCCACCAGTCGCGCACCTGGCCGGCGATGCGCTCCTGCCAGGCGCGGTCCTGCTTGCGCTGCAGCAGCGGGATCAGCCGCCGCAGCGTTTCGGCGCTGTCGCCGATCAGGTTGACTTCGGTCGGGTAGCGCATGCCGACGTTGCGCGGCGCGATGTCGATCTGCACCGCGCGGGCCTGGCCGTCGCGCGGCAGGAACTCGGCGTAGGGAAAAGTGGTGCCGACCATCAGCAGGGTGTCGCAGTCCTGCATCAGGTGCCAGCTCGGCTTAGTGCCGAGCAGGCCGATGCCGCCGGTGACGAAAGGCAGGTCGTCCGGCAGGGCGGCCTTGCCGAGCAGCGCCTTGGCGGCGCCGGCGCCGAGCAATTCGCAGACCTGGATCAGCTCGTCGGTGGCGCGCAGCGCGCCGGCCCCGGCCAGCACCGCGACCTGGCTGCCGGCGTTGAGCAGGTCGGCGGCGCGCTGCAGGTCCTCGGCCGACGGCACGGGGTGGGGCGGCGCGTAGCCGACGCTGGAGTAGTTGTTGCCGTGGGCCCGCGGCGGGCTCGGCACCGCCTTTTCCAGCTGGATGTCGTTGGGGACGATCACGCAGGTGACGGTGCGCTCGGCCGCCGCGATGCGCATCGCGCGATCGATGACATGCCGCGCCTGCGCCGGCGAAACGATGGTCTGCACGTAACTGGCCAGGTCGAGGAACACCGCCTGCAGGTCGACCTCCTGCTGGAAGTCGCTGCCCAGCGCCGACACGGCCTGCTGGCCGACGATGGCCAGCACCGGCACATGGTCCATCTTGGCGTCATACAGGCCGGCCAGCAGGTGCAGGGCGCCGGGCCCGGAGGTGGCCAGGCAGACGCCGACCTCGCCGGTGAACTTGGCATGGGCCCCGGCCATGAACGCGGACATCTCCTCGTGGCGGACCCGCACATAATCGAAACGGTCGGCGGCACGGCCGAGCGCGCCCATGATGCCGTTGATGCCGTCGCCGGGGTAGCCGATGATGCGGCGTACTCCCCAGTCCGAAAGGCGTTGCAGGATGAAATCACCGACTGTTTCGGACACGGCACGCTCCTTGTGAGGGCAGGCCCGCGTGGGGGACTTCCTGTCCGAACCATCCGGCTGCGAGCCTTGACTCCATTGCGACCGCGGGCCGTCCGCACAAGTTCAAGGTCTGCGCCGAAGCGCGCCGCAGCGCCTCAGCCGGCGTTCGGCGAGGCTGCATCGACCAGTTGCGGCGGCTTGACCGGCGGCAGCTTCATCACCTGGCGCGGTTCCACCGGCGGCTTCACCAGCGGCACGCCGTCGACCGGCTGGGGCCGGCCGGTTTCCAGGGAGCGCTCGATCGCCTCGATTACGCGCACGTCGGCTAGGCCTTCGAGTCCGCCCGGCTCCGGTTCGCAGCCCTTGAGGATGCACTCCGAGAAGTAGCGCAGCTCGCCGCCGAACTGGTCGGTGGCGGGAAACTCGACCTCGGTGGTCCGTCCGCCCTGCGTCAGCCGGTGGCGCAGTGGGACGCCGAACAGGTAGCCCGGCGACACTTCCAGGTCGCCGTCCTCGCCGACCACCCGGTACTGGTCGATCGGGCTGCCGGCGTAGCTGAGGATGAATTGCGCCAGGCGGTGCCCGGGAAAGCGCATCGACACCGACACCGTCTCGTGGAAGTCGAACGGCAGCGCCGTGTCGTGCACGCCGCTGGCATAGACCTCCACCGGCTCGCTGTTGAACAGCATGCGCGCGGCGTTCACCGGGTAGGGGCCCATGTCGGCGACCGGGCCGGCCCAGAAGCCGTGGCTGGCGCGGTGGTTGGAAGGATCCACCCATTGGGTGAAAACCGAGGAAAACAGCCGCGGAGTGCCGATGGCCCCGTCCCGGATCACGCGCACCGCCTCCAGCGTGGCCGGCTCGAAATGCAGGCGGTAGGCGACCATCAGCTTGGCCCCTGACCGCTCCGCCGCCGCCATGATGGCGCGGCAGTCGAGCTCGCGCGTCGCCATGGGCTTCTCCAGCAGCACGTGCAGCCCGGCGTCGAGCGCCGGCACCGCGTACTCGCGGTGCATCCAGTTCGGCAGCGCGATGTAGACGGCGTCGAACTCGCCGCTGGCCAGCGCGTCGGCGTACTGCTCGTAGTTCCAGGTCCTCAGCCCGTAGTGCTCGCCCAGGATGCGCATCTTCTCGGCGTCGCCGCTGACCAGCGCGGTCAGCTCGGAATTGCCGGTGTGCGCCACGCCGGGCATGAACGCCGCCTGGGAAATCCAGCCGCCGCCGACCACCGCGTAGCGGATCTTGTTCATGGAGCCCTCCTGTTGCCGCGGTTCAATGCTGCTGCGCCTTGGCGGGCGCCTCCGCCGAGCCGCTGGGGTGCTGGCGCCCGGTCAGCCAGGACACGAGATAGACCGCGCCCACGACCAGGTGCAGGGCCACGATCACGACGAGGAACAGCTTGAGGAACTGCTTCGTCTGCTGAGTCATCGTCGTCCTCCTTGACATGCTGTGCGGCCGGAACGGATGCCCGCCCTGCAGATTTTGGAAAAGCCGCCGCAGGCGAAGTTCAAAACGATTGGGAACCGCGGACTAGTCGCTCCACAGGCCGTGCCGGCGGTGCCATTCCTCGATCGACAGCTCCGGGTACTCGTCGTACCGCCGGTCTTTCGCGCCGATGTCCGGCCGCACCCAGCCGGCCTTCGAGCCCAGCATCATGTGCACGCGGTCCGGCGGCAGCGGCAGCTCGGAGTCGATCGCCGAGGCCAGCGGATGCAGCAGCTCGGGCCACTCCGGCGAGAACAGCCACAGATGGCTGCCGCAGCGCCCGCAGAAATGACGCTCGGCGGTGCTCAGCCGGGTCTTGCCGTCTTCGTGCAGGCGCGCGTGATGGATGCGCTTGCTGCCGTCGTGGTCCTGCACCTGCAAGGTGGCGGCGTCGGCGGAGAGATTGATGGCGTAGCCGGCGCCGCCGGTCTTGCGGCAGATCGAGCAGTAGCAGAGCTGGTAGGGATAGGGGGCGTGGCTCTCCACCGTGAAGCGGACCGAGCCGCACTGGCAGGAGCCTTCGAGGCGATAGGTCATGGGCGCTCTCCGCTGTTTCAGCCGGGTGTTTCAAACAGACCGGAGCGCCGCCGCGCGGTTCACCAGGGCGGCGGGACAACCTGCCGGGTCAGCAGGTCGGCCCAGCTCAGTCCGATCAGCAGCACCAGCCACGCCGCCGGGAGGATCGCGCACCAGCGGACCGCTGTCTCCGCGCGGCGCAGGTCCATCCAGTACAGCAGCAGCGGCAGCGCCTGCGACAGGCACAGCCCCACGGTCGCCGCGCCATGGAAGCGCCCCAGCGGCAGGAAGGCGGCGGCGACGTTGAGCGCCAGCGGCGCCAGCGCGCCCAGGAACCAGGCCGCGTCGCGCCGCAAGTGCCCGCGGAACGCCGCGATGTCGCCGGGGGGATTCATGCGCGGTCCACCAGGTACAGCAGCGGAAACAGGAAGACCCAGACCAGTTCGACCAGGTGCCAGTACAGCACCGTCAGTTCCAGCTGCGGATGATGCGCGGCGTCGTAGCGGCCGCGGCCCGTGCGCACGGCATAGAGCGTGAACAGCGCCACGCCGACCGCCACGTGCAGGCCGTGGAAGCCGGTCAGCGTGTAATACAGGAAGAAGAAGTTCTCGGCCTGGGCCGCCAGCGGCCCGGGAAAATCGAAGCCCGGGCCGGGCAGCAGGTGCTCCCTGAACTCGTCGGCGTATTCCATGCCATGCAGGACCAGGAAGGCCAGGCCCAGCGCCGCGGTCAGCGACAGCAGCCATGCCGCGTACCGCCGCAGGTCCAGGCGGATGGCGCGCAAGGCCAGCATCGCCGTGAGGCTGCTCAGCAGCAGCACCACCGACTCGGCCGCGCCCATCGGCAGGTCGGTGCGCCGGCTGGCGGCTGCGAACGCCTCCGGGTGATTCAGCCGGGTGAAGGCGTAGGCGGCGAAGAAGCCGCCGAAGAACAGGATTTCGTTGGTCAGGAACAGCCACAGGCCGAGCCGGCCGGCGGCGTGCTGCTGCGGCAGGTCGTCGAACTGCACCGCCGGCGCGGTGCTCACGGCAGCACCTCGGCCTTGGCCGTCGCGCCGTAGGCGTAGGGCGGTGTCTCGACCGTGGGCGTCTGCTCGAAATTGTGCGGCGGCGGCGGCGAGCTGGTGCGCCATTCCAGGCCGGTGGCCTGCCAGGGATTGTCGGACGCACGGGCGCCGCGGAACAGCGACCACAGCAGGTAGCACGGCGGCAGCAGGTAGGCCGCCGCCAGGATCGAGGCGCCGGCCGAGGACAGGACGTTGAGCAGCTGGAATTCCGGCGGGTACTCGTGGTAGCGCCGCGGCATGCCCTCGTAGCCCAGCAGGTACTGCGGGAAGAAGGTCAGGTTGAAGCCGAAGAACATCAGGATCGCGGCGAAGCGCCCCCAGCCCTCCGGATAGAGCCGCCCGGTGATCTTCGGCCACCAGTAGTGGATGCCGCCGAGGTAGGCCATCACCGAGCCGCCGACCATGATGTAATGGAAGTGCGCGATGACGAAGTAGGTGTCGGTGAGGTGCACGTCCAGCGCGGTCGCGGCCAGGATCAGGCCGGTGAGGCCGCCGAGCATGAACAGGCCGACGAAGCCCAGGGCGTAGAGCATCGGCGCCTCGAACGAGATCTGGCCCTTGTACAGGGTGGCGGTCCAGTTGAACACCTTGATCGCCGAGGGCACCGCCACCAGGTAGCTGAGCACCGAGAACACCATGCTGGCGTACATCGACTGGCCGCTGACGAACATGTGGTGGCCCCAGACCAGGAAGCCGAGCCCGGCGATGCCGAGGATCGAGCCGGCCATGAAGTTGTAGCCGAACACCTGCTTGCGTGCGAAGCAGGTCACCAGCTCGCTGACCACGCCCATCGCCGGCAGGATCATGATGTACACCGCCGGGTGCGAGTAGAACCAGAACAGGTGCTGGAACAGCAGCGGATCGCCGCCCAGCGCTGGATCGAACACGCCGACACCGAACACCCGCTCCAGCGCGATCAGCGCCAGGGTGGCGGTCAGCACCGGCGTGGCCAGCAGCATCACCAGGCTGGTGGCGTAGATCGCCCAGACGAACAGCGGCAGGCGCGACCAGCGCATGCCGGGCGCCCGCATGCTGTGGACCGTGACGATGAAGTTGATGGCGGTGAAGATCGAGGAGAAGCCGACGACGAACACGCCGGTCACCGCCAGCATCACATGGCTGTTAGAGTACAGCGTCGAGAACGGGGTGTAGAAGGTCCAGCCGGTGTCGACGCCGCCGGCGATCATGGTGGCGATGGTGAAGCAGCCGCCGATCACGTAGACATACCAGCTCCACAGGTTGAGCCGGGGGAAGGCCAGGTCGCGGGCGCCGATCATCAGCGGCAGCAGGAAGTTGCCGAGGGTGGCGGGGATCGACGGGATCAGGAAGAACCAGACCATGATCACGCCATGCAGGGTGAAGGCCTTGTTGTAGGTCTCCGCGGTGACCAGGTTCCCGGTGGGCGTGGCGAGCTGCAGCCGGATCAGCACCGCCGCCGCGCCGCCGATGAAGAAGAAGGTGGTGATGGCCAGCGCATAGAGGATGCCGATGCGCTTGTGGTCGTGGCTGGTCAGCCAGGCGCGCAGGCGGGTATCGCCGCCGAGATAGCTGTGGGTCACGGCGCGGGCCCCTCCCGCGCGGCATCCGGCGCCGCCGCGCTGCGGGACTGCAGGTAGACGATCAGCGCCTGCAGGTCCTCCTCGCCGATCTGCCCGGCGAAGGACGGCATCACCGGCGCGTAGCCGGCGACCACCTGCTTGCCCGGCAGCAGGATCGAGTCGCGGATGTAGGATTCGTCGGCCGTCACCACCGTGCCGTCGGCCAGCGGCACCGGCTTGCCGTAGACCCCGTCCAGCGGCGGCGCGCGGACCGTCGCGCCCGGGGCATGGCAGCCGCTGCAGCCGTGCTCGCGGAACAGGGCTGCGCCGCGCGCGGCCAGGCCCTGGGCCGGGGCGTTGCCGTCGAGCCAGGCCTGGTAGGCGGCGGGCAGCAGCGCCACCACGGTGCCGCCCATGCGGGCATGGTCGGTGCCGCAGAACTCGCTGCAGTAGAGCCGGTACCGGCCGGCCCGGGTCGCCTCGAACCACAGCTCGGTATAGCGGTCCGGCAGCACGTCCTGCTTCACCCGGAAGGCGGGGACGTAGAAGCTGTGGATCACGTCCTCCGAGGTCAGCAGCACCTTCACCGGCGTGCCGACCGGCACGTGCAGCTGGTTGATCTCGCGCTGGCCGCCCGGGTGCTGAGCCTTCCACATCCATTGTTTTGCCACCACGTAGACCGGCTGCGCGTCCGCCGGCGGGGTTTCCATCCTGGCGAACAGCTCGATGCTCCACACGAACAGGCCGAGGAAGATGCCCAGCGGCAGCAGCGTCCAGGTCAGCTCGATGCCGATGCTGCGGCTGGCGTCGCCGCTGCGGTCGGCCGGCGAGCCGCGCCGGTATTTCACCGCGAACCAGACCAGCACGGTGCACACGCCCAATACGATGACGGCGCTGAGCAGCAGCATGAACAGCAGCAGCCGGTCGACCTGGCCGGCGAAACTGGAGGCGCGGGCGAGCAGGCTAACGCCGTGCATGGCCGCCTCCGGACGCGCGCCGCGACCACATCCACGAGCCCAGGCCCAGCAGCCCGGCCAGGCTCAGCGCCTGCACCAGCTCCAGGACGCCGCGGCTGCGCCGGCTGCCGTTGCTGCCCAGATGCGAGCACAGCACCAGCACGCGCTCGGCCAGTGCGCCGATGCGCCCATGGGCGGCCAGCGCGACCGCGGTGCGCAGGGCGCCGGGGTCGATCGCCACGCCGGGCAGGTAGCTGGAGATGCGCCCGCCCGGGGCCAGCACCACCAGCCCCGCGGCATGGATGTATTCGCCGCTGCGCGGATCGCGGCGGTAGTCGAATCCGGCCGCCTGCGCCACGGCGGCGATCGCCGCCGGCGAGCCGCTGAGGAAGTGCCAGCGCTGCGGCCGCGCCGCGGCGAAGGCGCGGGCGTAAAGCTCCTGCTTGGCGGCGGCGTCGGCCGCGGTCTCCCGCGGGTCGATGCTCAGGAACAGGATGTCGGCGTCGTCGCCGGGGCCGACCCGGGCGGTCTGCACCGCCCGCGCCAGCGCGTCCAGCGCGGTGCCGCAGAGATTGCGGCAGTGGTAGTAGCCGAACATCAGCAGCGCCGGGCGCGGCCCGAGGATGTCGCGCAGGGGGCGGGCCGAACCGTCCGCCTCGTTCAGCACGGCCGACAGCGGCAGGCTGGCGCCGTTCCTCTGCACGATGCCGGCGCCGAGGTCGGCGCGGCAGGGCAGGGCGAGCGCCAGCAGGCCCAGCAGCCAGGCGCGGCAGGCCCTCACGGCGAAGGCTCCGGCGGCCCTGCGTCCAGGGTGCGGCCCTGCTGCGCCAGCAGCTCCATGGCCCGCGTAATCGGCACCTGGGCGGCGCCGCGCGAGCGGTCGGTCCAGGCGTAGCGCTGCAGCCGCGCCGTCTGCGCGGCGCGCAGCCGGGCCAGGTCCTGCGGCGCCTGCGTCTGCAGGTGCGGGCCGGCGGGAGCCGGGACCGGCAACGGCGGCCGGGGCGCGAACAGTTGCAGCCAGTAGGCGTAGCCCAGGCCCAGCACCAGCAGCAGGACGGTCACGCCGATCAGGGCGACGCGGCGCACCAGGCGTCCGTCCAGGGCCGCGCTCTCGTGGCGCTCAGGCATGGCCGGCCTCCGGCCGCAGCCGCCGCAGGAACAGGGCCAGCCACAGGCCGCCCACGCCGATCAGGGCCGCCAGCTCGTACAGTCCATAGCGCAGCCCCTGCGGATGCAGTGCCGGCAACACCCGCCAGCTCACTTCGACGGCGTTGCCGGCGAGGATGCCCAGGGCCAGCCAGCGCAGGCCGCGGCCGCGCCGGAAGCGGTCGGACAGCAACAGGAAAAAGGGCAGCACGGTCTGCAGCAGCAGCATCGCCAGTGCCAGCCATTTCCAGCTGGTCTGGGTGCGCGGCAGGTACCAGACGGTCTCGGTCGGCAGGTCCGCGGTCCAGACCGTGAGATAGGTCATGAATTCGACATAGCCCCAGGCCAGCACCAGCGCCAGCAGCAACCCGCCGAAATCGGTGGCGGCCCGCGGCGCCAGCCGTCCGGCGCCGACCAGCAGCGCCAGCGCCGCCGCGCCGAGCAGCTGCGACAGGCCGAGCACCAGGCCGAAGCTGGAGGAGCTGAACTGAGGCTGCAGCGACATCACCCAGTCCACGGCGAACACGCTGACGCTGACCAGGAGCAGCAGGCTGCCGCTGGCGGCGATGGTCCGGCTGACCGTGCCGGCGCGCAGGCGCCGCGACAGCCACAGCCAGACGCCGAAGCACAGCGCGGCGCGCAGCAGCAGGCCGGGCTGATTGAGATAGAGCGTCTGCTGGCGCAGCGTGGCATCGTGCGCCAGCGCGTCCGCCTGCAGCCAGGGGTAGAGCGGCTGGGGGCCTGCGGCCAGCGGCAGGAACAGCAGCGGCATCAGCCACAGCGCCGCGGCGGCGGAACGCAGCGCCGGCCGCAGGGCGCCGCCCCAGCAGCCGCCGACCAGGGCCAGTACCAGCAGCAGGCCCATCGCGCCCAGCGACAGCCCGAGCCAGAACACGCAGGCGGCGAGGTAGCCGGCGGCCGCCCGCGCCGGCGCCTGTTCCAGGCCGGCGGCGCAGATGGCGAGCGCCGCCAGCCCGGCGCAGCCGCACCAGAGCGCCTCGCGCCTCATGGCTGCGCTCCCAGTGCGCGGCGGTCGGCCGCCGACAACTGTTGCGCCGGCACTTCACGGCTCAGCTGGAGCGCGCGCACATAGGCGACGATGGCCCAGCGGTCCCGTTCGGCGATGCGGTCGCCATAGGGATACATCACGCCATAGCCGCCGGAAATCACGTCGTAGAAATGCCGGTCCGGCGCCTGCCGCAGCCGCGGGCTGTGGTAGCTGGGCGGCTGCGGAAAGCCACGCTGCGCCACCGCGCCGTCGCCATCGCCCGCCAGGCCGTGGCAGGGCGCGCAGTAGATGCCGTAGCGCTCGCGGCCGCGCGCCAGCAGGTTCATGTCGATGCGCGGCGCCGCGATTTCATGGGCCTGGTCCACCGTGCCCGCGGGCGGCAGCTGCGCGCTGCGGCCATCGGCGAACAGGGCCGAGGGCTGCAGCGGCTGGTAGCGCGGCTGCTCGTACATGTCGTGCACGGTCTTTTCGCAGGCGCTCAGGGCCACAGCGGGGAGCAGCGCCGCCAGCCAGCGCATGGTCAGGCTCCCACCCGCTGCAGCGACAGCGGGGCCAGCTCGCGCAGGAAAGCTTCGGTCGGCGCCGGCCCCTGCGCATCCTCGTGCAGCAGCAGCACGTAACGGTCGCTGCTCATGCGCTGCGCGGCGCCGGCCTCGAACACCGGGTGGCGCAGCCGCGGCAGGCCGCCGCCGGCGAGGCAGGCGAGGAAGCCGAACAGGGCCGCGCCGAGCAGGGTCATCTCCGCCGCTGGCGGCACGAAGGCCGGCCAGCTTGCCGCCGGCCGGCCGCCGATATCGAGGGGATAGTCCACTACCGCGCTGTACCATTCCATCAGGTAGGTGCCGGCGCCGCCGAGCAGGCCGCCCAGCAGCATCCACCAGGGAATGCGGTCTTCCGCCACGCCCAGCGCCTCGCCCACGCCGGGCACGGCGCAGGGCGAGTAGGCTTCGCAGCGGTCGGCCAGGCCGGCGCTGCGTGCCACCCGCGCGGCGTGCAGCAGCGCCTGCGCATCGGCGAATTCCGCGGCCCAGGCGCTCATGCGGTGCCCCCAGGCTGGCGCAGGCGCTGTGCGCGCATCTCGGCCATCGACACCGCGGGCAGCAGGCGCAGGAACAGCAGGAACAGGCAGGCGAACACCCCCACCGAGCCGAACAGGGTCATCCAGTCCCAGGCGGTGGGGGCGTAGTGGCTCCAGCTCGAAGGCAGGAAGTCGTGCGACAGGCTGGTGACGAGGAGCATGTAGCGCTCGAGCCACATCCCCAGCACCACGCCCAGGCCGATGAGGAACAGCGCCGCCGGGCTGCGCCGCACGCCACGCCACCACAGCGCCTGGATCGGCAGCACGTTGAGCGCCAGCGTGCCCCAGAACACGCCGGCGTAGTCGCCGCCGAGGCGGAAGTGCAGGTTGGCCAGCTCGTAGCGGTCCTGGCTGTACAGCGGCAGCAACAGCTCCTCGGCGTAGCTGTAGGCGACGAACAGCCCCGCCGCGAGCAGTATCTTGGCCAGGTTGTCCAGGTGCGCGTCGGTGATGAAGGCGTGCAGGCCGAGCCAGGCGCGCATCGGCAGGCCCAGCACCAGGGCCATGGCGAAGCCGGAGAACAGCGCCCCGGCGACGAAGAACGGCGGGAACAGGGTGGTGTGCCAGCCCGGCAGCAAGCCTTCCGACAGGTCCACCGCCACCATGCTGTGCACCGAGAACACCAGCGGCACGGCGAGGCCGGCGAGCACCCGCGTATAGCTTTCCTGGCGCTGCCATTGCCGCGCCTCGCCGCGCCAGCCCAGCGCCAGCAGGCCGTAGAACATGCGCACGGCGGGGCGCGCGGCGCGGTCGCGCAGGGTAGCCAGGTCCGGCAGCAGGCCGGTGTACCAGTAGACGATCGACACGACCAGGTAGGCGAGGATGGCGAAAAAATCCCACAGCAGCGAGCTGCGCCATTGCGGCCACAGGCCCATCGGGTTGGGGTAGGGCGCCAGCCAGTAGAAGAACCAGGGCCGGCCCAGGTGCAGGACTGGGAAGAAGCCCGACACCGAGACGGCGAACACGGTCATGGCCTCGGCGTAGCGCGCCAGCGGCGCGCGCCAGTCCTGCCGCGTCAGGTGCAGGGCGGCGGAGATGAAAGTGCCGGCCATGCCGATGCCGATCCACCAGATGTAGTTGGCGATGGCGAAAGCCCAGGCCACCGGGATGTTGAGGCCCCAGATGCCTACGCCGCGGGCGAACAGCTCGCCGACCGCGATGACGAACAGGCTGGCCAGCGCCAGCGCGGCGCCGAAGGCCAGCCACCAGCGGCGCGGCGGCCGCGTCAGCACCGGTGCGCACAATGCCGCGCTGATCTGCTCCAGCTGCGCGCTCGCCGCCGCGCTCATGCCTGCCGCTCCGCCGCCAGCAGCGCCGGGTTGGGATTGCGCAGCCGCGCCGAGTAGGTGGTCCGCGGCCGCGTATTCAGCTCGGCCAGCAGGGTGTAATGCAGCGGGGAGGCGCGTGCCTTGAGCACGTCGCTGGCCGGGTCCTGCAGGTCGCCGAAGCTGATCGCCCGGGTGGGGCAGGCGGCCTGGCAGGCGGTGCGCACCTCGCCGTCGCGGACCGGCCGCTGCTCCTTCTCCGCCGCCAGTTCGGCGGCGCGGATGCGCTGCACGCAGTAGGTGCACTTCTCCATCACGCCGCGGTTGCGCACCGTCACCTGCGGATTGCGCTGGCCCTTGAGGCTCTCGCTGGCGGTGTCGGAATACTGCAGGAAATTGAAGCGTCGCACCTTGTACGGGCAGTTGTTGGAGCAGAAGCGGGTGCCGATGCAGCGGTTGTAGACCTGCAGGTTGAGCCCGTCGGAGTCGTGGCTGGTGGCCTCCACCGGGCACACCAGCTCGCACGGCGCGTGCTCGCAGTGCATGCACGGCACCGGCTGGTGCAGCGCCGGTGCCAGGGCGCCGCTTTCGCCCTCGTAGGCGTCGACCCGGATCCAGTGCATGGCGCGGCCGCGCCGCACCTGGTCGGCGCCGACCACCGGGATGTTGTTTTCCGCCTGGCAGGCGATGGTGCAGACCTTGCAGCCGGTGCAGACGTTGAGATCGATGTGCATGGCCCAGGCGTGCGGGCCCGGCGGGCGCTCCGGGTACAGGCTGGGGAAGGGGCCATCCTCGCGCGGATCGCGCCGCACCACCCCGGGGTCGGCGAAAAACTGCTCCAGGGTGGCGCTGCGCACCGGCTCGCGCCCCTCCATGCGGAAGTGCTTCTGCGTCGTCGCCAGCTCGTGGCGGCGGCCGGTGGGACTCAGCTCAAGCCCGGCGGCGCTCCACAGCGCCCGCCCGCGGCGCAGCCGGTTGGCGTCGAAGCCCAGGCCGTCGCCGATGCGCCCGGCGCGGCTGCGGCCGTAGCCGAGGAAGGCGGTGACGCTGCGCGCGGCCTGGCGCGCGCTGATCCATACCGGCCCCCGCACCTCGCCGCCGTCGAGGCGCAGCCGCACCTCGTCGCCGTCGCGCAGGCCCAGGCTGCCGGCCAGCGCGGTGCTGACCACCACCGCGTTGTCCCAGGTCGCCTGCGAGTAAGGCTTGGGCAGCTCCTGCAGCCAGCCGTTGTTGGCCAGGCGTCCGTCCCACACCGTGGGGTCGGGCCGCAGCACCAGCTCCAGCGCCGGGTCGGGCGGCGGCAGGTTGCGCGCCGCTTCGGCCACGGCGTAGCGCCGCAGGACCGGGTGGCGCGGTGGCGCGGCGCTATCCGCGACCACGCCTTGCTGCAAGGCCTGGGTCCAGAATGCTTCGAAACCCTCCGGCCGCAACTGCCGCCAGTGCTCGCGCACCAGGGCATGCGCGCCGGCGTCCATCCGGCCGAGCAGCAGCGCCACCAGTTCGTGCGCGCTGCGGCCGCCATAGAGCGGCTGCAGCAGCGGCTGGGCGATGGCGGCGGTGCCGTCGTAGGCGCGCAGGTCCGACCAGCTCTCCAGCGGATGCGCCTCCGGGATGTGCCAAGTGCTCCGCACCGCCGTTTCGTCGGCGTACTGGCCGAGATGGATGCTGCACGGCACCTTGGCCAGCGCCGCGGCGAATCCCAGGTCGGCCGGCGTGTCCCAGGCCGGATTGACCCCCAGCATGAGCAGCAGCTCGACCTGCTCCTGCCGCATCGCCTCGACCAGCTCCTCGATGCCGCCCGCGCTCATCGCCACCGGCTCGATGTACTCGACCGTGTTGCCCGGGGCGGCCAGGGCCGCGTTGACCGCGTGGGCCAGGGCGTGCACGGCCGGCGGCTGCGCCTCGCCCGCCAGCACCAGGGCTTCGCCGGGATGCCGGCGCAGGTCGGCCGCGACCGCGTCGATCCACTGCTTCTGATCCGGCGCCGGCGTGTCGCCCCCGGCGTCGATGCCGAAGCCGGCGGCGAGGCGGCGGGCCAGCAGGCCGAGCTCGCCCATGCCCGCCGCCAGGCAGTGGTCCGCCATGCCGCCGCTGAGGCTGGGCGTGCACTCGGCCGCGTAGAGGCGGTTCATGCGCGGCGCCGCGCCGGCGATGCGCCGGCCGTCGACGAAATCCCGCGCGTAGCGCACCCGTCCGGGCATCGCGCCGACAAAGTCGGCGTCGAGGGCGAGGATCACCCGGGCGCGGTCGAAACGGTACACCGGCTCCAGCGCCGCGCCGAAGGCCAGGGCGGCGCCCTGGTGGACATTGTCGCGCGGCCAGGCCTGCCAGGCATGGTGGCGCGCCTGCGGAAAGCGTTGCAGCAGCGCCGCCAATTGCGCCTGCAGGGTCGGCGAGGTGACGGCGCCGCTGAGGATGCGCAGGCCCCGTCCCTGGCTGCGGCCCAGCTCCGCGCTGCGGCTGCCGAGCTCGGCCAGGAAGGTGTTCCATCCCGCCGCCGCGCCCTGGCGCAGCAGCGCCTGCGAGCGGTCGGGGTCCCACAGGTCGAGCACCGCGGCCTGCGAGAAGATGTCGGTGGCGCCGAGGCTGGCCGGATGGCGCGGATTGCCTTCCACCTTGGTCGGGCGGCCGTCGTGGCTCTCCACCAGCACGCCGCTGCCGTAGCCGTCGAACGGCAGGACGGTGGCGTAGAAGCGCGGCTGGTCGACGCGGTCTTCCGCCCGGCGCATCGGCACGATCTCCTCCTGCGGCGCCTGGCCGCAGCCGCCGAGTCCGGCCAGGGCCAGGGAGGCGGCGGCCAGGCGGAAGAAGTCGCGGCGGTTCAGCGCCGCCGCCGCCGCCAGGCGCGGATGGTCCTGCGCCAGCAGGCCCGGCAGCTCCGGCGAGTCGGCGAGCTGCCGCAGCAGCCGCCAGCGTTCGGCGCCCCGCGCCCCGGCGAGGGCCTCCCGCCAGGCGCGCCAGGCCGGGGAGGAAGCGGGCCGCGCTAGCGATGACATATCGAGCACTCCGTCAGCCGCGCCTTGTCGATGTGGTACTGGGCCAGCAACTGCCTGCCGCGCACCGCCTGGTCGGCGGGCGGGCGCCAGCTCATGTCGAACACCTGGTCCGCACCGCGCAGTACTTTTTCGGGATGACGGTGGCAGTCCAGGCACCAGGCCATCTGCAGCGAGGCGCTGCGCCAGGTCAGGGGCATGCGGTCGACCTGGCCGTGGCAGCTGGAACAGCCCACCCCCTTGGCGACGTGGATGCCGTGGTCGAAATAGACGAACCCGGGCAGCTGGTGAACGCGTTGCCAGCGCAGCGCGGGGCCGCCCTCCCAGGCGTCGATCAGGGGGCGCAACGGCGGCTGCTGCGTATACAGCTGCGAATGGCAGCTCATGCAGGTGCTCAGCGGCGGCACGCCGGCGAAGGCGGCGGTCTCCACCGTGGTGTGGCAGTAGCGGCAGTCGATCCCGTCATCGGCGACATGATGCTTGTGGCTGAATGGCACGCTTTGCTGCACGGGTTCTTCCTGCATGGGGCCGACGTCCGCGCGCAACGTCAGCCAGATCACCGCGACGGCCGCGAGTGCTCCAATGAATCCAAGCTTCAGGGCCAGGACAGCCCGCGTCGAAAAGGCCTGCGCCATGGGTATGCCGGTCAACACTGATGACGACCGCCACGCGAATCCGTTCGCAGCGGGAACCCAGCGGTAATACGACTGCACGGCCGTCGCACAAGTTCGTGCCAAACAAAGTGGCCGGCCGCTGGTCAAAAGCGGCATTCGGCATCGATGCCTTGCGGCAGCGCTGCGAGGGAAGGAGCGAAACCACATGCCCAGCGCGGACCGGCGCATCGAGGACTACGCCATGATCGGCGACTGCCGCTCGGCGGCCCTGGTTGGCGGGGACGGCTCGATCGACTGGCTGTGCTGGCCGCGCTTCGACTCGGCGGCGTGCTTTGCCGCCCTGCTCGGCGACCGCGACAACGGCCGCTGGCTGGTGCAGCCGCGGGACGAGTACCGCGTGCGCCGCCGTTATCGCGGCAATACCCTGGTGCTGGAGACCGCGTTCGACACCGCCACCGGCGGGGTTACGGTGATCGACTTCATGCCGGCGGGGGACGGCCCGCCGAGCGTGGTGCGGCGCGTCTGCGGGCGCTTCGGCCGCGTGCCGATGCGGACCGAGCTGGTGCTGCGGTTCGACTACGGCCTGACGGTGCCCTGGGTGCGGCGCGGCGACCAGGGCGAGCTGCTGGCCATCGCCGGTCCGAACCGGGTGGTATTGCGCTCGCCGCTGCCGCTGCGCGGCGAGGCGCTGCGCTCGGTCGCCGAGTTCGAGGTGGCGCAGGGCCAGTGCCTGGACTTCGTGCTCAGCTATGGCGATTCGATCGGCGGAGCGCCGCCCGCCATCGACGCGTCCGCGGCCCTGCGCCACACCGAGGCGGAATGGAACGCGTGGAGCGCGCGCTGCGCCGAGGCCGGGCGCTGGAGCGACCTGGTGCGGCGTTCCCTCCTGACGGTGCGCGCCCTGACCTACCGGCCGACCGGAGGCATCGTCGCGGCGCCGACCACCTCGCTGCCGGAGCAGTGGGGCGGACCCCGCAACTGGGACTACCGCTACTGCTGGGTTCGCGACGCGACCCTGACCCTGCTGGCGCTGATGCGCGGCGGCTATCACGAGGAGGCGGGGGCCTGGCGCGACTGGCTGGCCCGCGCCGTGGCCGGCAGCCCGGAGCAGCTGCAGATCCTCTATGGCGTCGCCGGCGAGCGCGACCTGGCGGAGCGCGAGCTGCCCTGGCTGGCTGGGTTCGGCGGCTCCAAGCCGGTGCGGACCGGCAACGCCGCCAGCGAGCAGTTCCAGCTCGACATCTTCGGCGAACTCGCCGGCCTGCTGCGGCAGGCGCACCTGGCCGGCCTGCCGGCGGACGAGCACGCCCGCGAGCTGCTGCGCGCCATCGTGCGCCACCTCGAGCAGACCTGGCGTGAGCCGGATATGGGCATCTGGGAAATCCGCGGCGAGCCGCGCCACTTCACCTATTCCAAGGTGATGGCCTGGAAGGCCTTCCGCTGCGCGGTGGACGACGGCGTGGCCGAGAACGAGGACGAATGCCGCCGCTGGACGGAAACCGCGGACCGCATCCATGCCGAGGTCTGTGCGCGGGCCTACGACCGCGAACGCAACTGCTTCACCCAGTCCTACGGCGCGGCGCATCTGGACGCCAGCCTGCTGCTGCTGCCGCGCAGCGGCTTCCTGCCGCCGCAGGACCCGCGCATCGCCGGCACGGTGGCGGCGATCGAGCGGCACCTGCTCCGCGACGGCCTGGTGCTGCGTTACGAGAGCGAGAGCGGCATCGACGGCCTGCCGCCGGGTGAGGGCGCCTTCCTCGCCTGCAGCTTCTGGCTGGTCGACTGCTATGTGCTGGTCGGACGCCTGGACGACGCCCGCGCTCTGTTCGAGCGGCTGGTGGCGCTGTGCAACGACGTCGGCCTGCTGGCCGAGGAATACGACCCGCACCAGGGCCGCATGCTGGGCAACTTCCCGCAGGCGTTCTCGCACCTGGCGCTGGTCAACGCCGCCTACGTGCTGGCCGGCGCCGAGCGCGGCGCCGGAACTCCGCCATCCTGACGCTGCCTCAAGAGCAGGCACGGCACTGTTCAGGAGAGACCATGTCGGCGGACGACATCATCATGCTGCTCAACGAGCTGATCCGGACCTCGCAGGACCGGCGCAAGGGCTATGCCGAGGCGGCGGAGCTGGCGCAGGACCCGCAGCTGAAGACCTTGTTCATCGTGCGATCGAGCGAATGCGCCCAGGCGATCGAGAACCTGCAGCTGGCGGTGCAGAAGCTGGGCCGCCTGCCGGAGGAGGAGGGCACCATGGCCGGGGCGGCGCACCGCGGCTGGATCCGCCTCAAGACGGCGCTGAAGGACAACAACACGGCGGTGCTCGACGAGGTGGTGCGCGGCGAAGAGCACGCCGCCTCGGTTTACGCGCGTGTGCTCCAGCTGCGGTTGCCTCCCGAGGTGCAGCCCCTGGTGGAGCGCCAGCACCGGGTGCTGCAGCGCGGCCTGGAGGAATTGAGCGAGCTGCGCCACCGCTTCCAGGCCGCGGCCTAGATCCTGGGGGCACCGGCCATTCCGGCCGCGGCGGTGCGGCCGCCGGCGGCGAAGGCGCTCACCATGGCGCGGGTGAATTCGGCCAGGTCGTCGCTGGAACGGCTGGTGACAAGGCCGTCGTCGGCGACCACTGCCTGGTCGATCCACTGGCCGCCGGCGTTGCGGATGTCGGTCCTGATGGCGGGGAAAGAGGTCAGCCGGCGGCCGGGCAGCACGCCGGCGTCCACCAGCACGGCCGGCGCATGACAGATCGCCGCGACCGGCTTGTGCGCCGTGAAGAAATCGCGCACGAAGCGCAAGGCCGCCGGCGACATGCGCAGCTGGTCCGGATTGCCCATTCCGCCCGGCAGCACCAGGCCGTCGTAATCGCGGATGCGGGCCTGGTCGAGGCTGGCGTCGACCCGGATGGTTTCGCCCCAGTTGTCCACGTCCCAGCCGATGATGCGGCTGCGCTGCGGCGAGACGATGTCGACCGCCGCCCCGGCGGCCTGGAGTGCCTTCTTCGACTGCTGCAGCTCATCCTGCTCGAAGCCATCCGCCACCAGGATGGCGAACCTCTTGCCCTTGAGCGGCTGTGCCACCACGGTCCTCCGTGTCCTTGCACTGAGCTTATGACTCGCCGGCACACCGGCGGTTCCGGCGGCGAACCCCCGCCGCCCGGCCTGGTCGAAAGTTCATGGCCAGGAAGGAACTCGCCCGGGTCCTCAACGACCTGTTGATGGAACTGGAGGATGGCCGCAAGGCCTGCCTGTTCGCGGCCGAGCGGTGCGCCGCGCCGGAACTGCACCCGGCCCTGGTCGAGAGCGCCCATGACTGCACCCGCGCCCTGCACGACCTGCAGCGCGCGGTGCACGCCTTCGGCGAGGCGGCGGTGACCCACGGCCAGCCCGCCGGCACGCTGCGGCAAGGCTGGACCCGCCTGCGGGCCGCGGTCGGCAGCGGCGGGGCCGCCGCGCTGGAGCAGGTCGGGCGCCAGTACGCCCGCATCGACGATGCTTTCGCCGCCGCGCTGGCCGCCGAGCTGCCGGACCCGGAACGCGCCGTGGTGCTGCGCGAGCGGGACCGCCTGCGCGGCGTCGCCGCCCGTCTGGCCGGACTGCGCGCGGACCGCGCGCAAGCCCGCCCGGTGTAGGACGCAGGATCGATGGCGGCGGACGCGACAGGTTGGGCCCGGCAGCGGTCCGGGCTCGCGGTGCTGGCGCCCGCCGCCTTGGTGGCCTTCGCCTTTGCCGGCAGCACGATGGTGACGCCGCTGTACCCGCTGTACCAGCGGGCCTTCGGCTTCTCGCAGCTGACGCTGACCCTGATTTACGCCGCTTACGTCATCGGCAACCTGCTGGCCCTGGTGCTGTTCGGCCGCCTGCCGGACCAGCTCGGTCGGCACCGCATGGCCTACGCCGCTATTGCCATCGCCTGCGGCAGCGCCGTCCTGTTCCTGCTCGCCACCGGCACGCCCTGGCTGTTCCCGGCGCGCATCGCCAGCGGCCTGGCCGTGGGCATCGGCGCGGGCACCGGCACCGCCTGGATCGCCGATCTCGACGATGGCGGCGACAAGAGCCGCGCGACGGTGATCGCCACCTGCGCCAACTTCGCCGGCCTGGGGCTGGGCCCTCTTTGCGGCGGGCTGCTGGCCCAGTACGCGCCGTGGCCGCTGCGGCTGGTGTATGGGCTGTATTTCCTGGCCCTGTTGCTGGTCGGCTTGAGCCTGCGGTTGGCCCCCGAAACCGTCGCCGCGCCGAAGCCGCGGCCGGATGCGGCGGCGCTGCGGCCGCGGCTCGGCGTGCCGGCCGCGGTCGTGGGCCGCTTCATCGCGCCCGCGGCGACCGCGTTCGGCACCTTCTCGCTGTTCGGCTTCTATTTCTCCCTCATTCCCAGCTTGCTCGCCAAGGACCTGCACCGGCCGGACCCCGGCCTGGCCGGCGCCGTGGTGCTGGAGCTGTCCGCCGCCGCCGCAGCCTGCATCGTGGCGACGCGCCGCCTGGAGAGCCGCCGCGCCATGCTGGTCGGGTCGGTGCTGCTGCTGCCCAGCGTGGCGCTGCTGGTCTGCGCCCGCGAGTTCGCCTCCATGGGCATCCTGCTCGGGGGAACGGCGCTGAGCGGCATTGCCGGCGCGCTCGGCTACCGCGGCAGCCTGCAGGTGGTCAACCGTATCGCGCCCGGCGGCCAGCGCGCCGAACTGGTGTCGAGCTACATGATCGCCTGCTTCCTCGGCAACTCGGTGCCGGTGATCGGCATCGGCGTGCTGTCGGGACAGATCGGCGCCGCGGCCGCGATCAGGATCTTCGCGGCGACGGTGGCCGCCTTCGCCGCGGGCGGCCTCGTCGCCGGCCTGCGCTATCGCCGCGATTGACGCCGCATCTCAGGCCGCGCCGTCCTTGATCTCGAGCTTGCGCTGCGTGCCGAAGCCGCTGGCGTCGCCGGTGAGCGCCGCCCTGGTGAAGGCCAGCAGCTTGCCGGCGAGGCTGGCCGGTCCACTCCAGTACTCGCCGCGGGCCGGCGAGAAGCGCAGCACGCCGACGTCGGCGCTGTCCTTGCCGCCGGGGAACCAGACTTCGGCCACGGCGCTCCACAGCTGCGCCTTGCATTGCGGATCGTCGACCCGCTCGGCGGTGCCGCTCAGCGAGACGTAGTCCTGGCGGCCGATGTCGACATAGGTGATGCAGGCCCGGCCGCCGTGTTCCCCGGCCTCGCGCAGCTTCGGCGCGTCCGCGCCGACGATGAACCACAAGGTGCCGTCGGCGTCGACGCGCTCGGTGTGCAGCGGCCGGCTGCGCAGCTGGCCGTCGTCGGCGATGGTGGTGAGCATCGCCACCCGCGTTTTCTCCGCGACGGCGCAGATGTGCGCCAGCGCTTCCCGGTCGTCACCGCCCGCCTGGGCGCGTGCTCGTTCCATGTCATTCCTCCGTTGGTTTGTTGCCGTTGCCGGCGGGAAGCCGCTGCCGCAGCGTGGCGAAGCCGTCCCAGGGATCGCGGGGCAGCCGCTCCAGCCGTCGCCGGATGCTGGCGTAGCCGAACTGGTCCGGAGCGCGCAGCCGCGGCAGTTCGTCCCAGGCGAGCGGCGTGGCGATCGGCGCGCCCGGACGGTTGCGCAGTGAATAGGAGGCCACCGCCGTCGCGCCGCGGGCGTTGCGCAGGTAGTCGATGAAGATCCGGCCCTCGCGCCTGGCCTTGGCCGCCACCGCGACGTAGCGCTGCGGATCCTCGCGTGCCAGGTCTTCGGCCAGAGCGCGGCTGAAGGCGCGGGCCGCATCCCACGGCGCCGCCGGGCGCAGCGGGATCACCACGTGCAGGCCCTTGCCGCCGGTGGTCCTGACGAAGGAGCGCAGCTTGGCCGCCTCCAGCCGCTCACGCAGCAGCAGCGCGGTCCGCACCAGTTCCTTCCAGGCCACGCCGGCGGCGGGATCGAGGTCGATCACCAGGCGGTCGGCGTGATCCAGGTCCTGCGCCGGCGCGCCCCAGGCGTGGTACTCGAGCGCGTTCATCTGCACCAGGCCGAGCAGGCCGTCGAGGTTGTCGATGCAGATCCAGCGGCGCCGTTCCCGCGGGTCCAGGACTTCGCGCACCGTGTCCGGAAAACCGCGGCTGAGATGCTTCTGGTAGAAGCACTCGCCGGCGCCGCCGCCCGGGCAGCGCAGCAGCATCAGCGGCCGTCCTGCCAGGCCGGGCAGGATGAACTCGGCGATGTCGGTGTAGAACGCGGCCAGATCCGCCTTGGTCACCGGCGGATCACTGAACAGCACACGGTCGGGGTGGGTCAGGCGGACCCGCGCCTGGCCGGCTTCGGCCACCGGCTGCTTGCGGCTGCCCGCGGCGGGCTTGCCGGCTTTGCGCGGCGCGGCCTTCCCGGTGGCCGAGGCACTGGCATGGTCGCGCCGCCCCGGCTGTAGCGAGGCGACATCGCGGTCCTGGCGCAGGCCCTTGAGGCTGGCCTGCCGCAGCAGGCCGTCCGCGGTGAGGCCGCGGTATTCCACTTCCACCACCAGCTCGGGCTTGAGCCACAGCGGCGTGGCACCGCGCAGCTGGCTGCGGCCGGGCGCCTGCTCCAGCGGCACCGCCTTGCCGGGCCTCATCCGCCGCAGCAGCTCGGCGATCAGCGCCTCGTCCAGGCCGGTGCCGACCCGGCCGCGGTAGCGCCATCCGCCGTCGCCTTCGGGGCTGGCCAGCAGCAGCGAGCCGAGCCGGGCGCGCGCCCCCTTGCCGCGGGTATAGCCGACCACGGCGTATTCGTCGGACTGCACGCATTTCACCTTGAGCCAAGCGCCGCCGCGGCCCGCCTGGTATGGCGCGTCCACCCGTTTCGAGATGATTCCCTCGAGGCCGCCGGCGCAGGCCTGGCTCGCCGCGCGGGCACCGCCGCCGACCCGGTGCGGGGTGAAGCGCAGGGGCGCCGCAGCTTGCCGCAGCAGGCGCTGCAGCGCCTCCTTGCGCTGCAGTTGCGGCTGGTCGCGCAGGTCGACGCCGTCGAGGTGAAGCAGATCGAACAGCATCACCGTCAGCTGCTGCTCGCGGCCTTCGCCGAAAGCCTGCTGCAGGCGCGCAAAGCTGCTGCGGCCGTCATCGTCGAGCGCCACCAGCTCGCCGTCCAGCACGCAGCTGGAGCAGGGCAGCTGGCGGACCGCCTCGGCCGTCGCCTGCAGCTTGCCGCTCCAGTCCTGGTCGCCGCGCGAAGTGATGCGCACCGTCGCGCCATCGCGCCAGAGCAGGACGCGGTAGCCGTCGAATTTCACTTCGTGGAGCCAGTCGCGGCCGGCAGGCGCAGCTTCGGCCAGGCGGGCCAGCTGCAGCTCGATACGTGCGGGCAGGGCATGCGAGGACGCGGCGCGGGGCGAGCGCCCGCGGGCCCTGGCCGCCGCAGCGGCGCGGCCGCGAGGCGCGCCGTCCCCGCGCCACTCCGACAGCGGGGTGTCGTCGGCGGTGTCGCCGCCGAGCGCAGCGGCATCGCGCGCCTTGATCAGCAGCCACTGCGGCTGCTTGCCGGAGAGGCGGGTGCGGACCAGGCTCCAGGCGCCATGCAGGCGCGAGCCTTCCATGCTGAAGCGCAGGTGACCCTCCTCGAGCGCCTTGCGCGCATCGCCGTCCGCGCTCCAGCGCCCCTGATCCCAGATCTGCACCTGGCCGGCGCCGTAGTGGCCTTCGGGGATGGTGCCTTCGAAATCGCCGTAGTCGAGCGGATGATCCTCGACCTGCACCGCCAGGCGCTTCTGCGCCGGATCGAGCGAAGGACCTTTCGGTACCGCCCAGCTGCGCAGGGTGTTGCCGACCTGCAGGCGCAGGTCGAAATGGCGGCTGCGTGCATGGTGCAGGTGCACCACGAAACGGGCGCCGCGCGCCGCGGCGCGGCGCCGCCCGCCGGCGGCCGGCTCGGGCGTGGCGGAAAAGTCCCGCTTGCGACGATATTCCGCAAGTCGGCTGGGCATCCCGTGCTCCTTGCAGTGCTTCCTTGAAGTTACGACCCCCCGGCGGTGCCGATAATTCCGGGGGCCGCGTCGCCCGGGAGCGGCTTAGCTGCGGGAAGCGCGGTCGGGCGGCAGCGGCCGCTCGCCGACGGCGCGCCGGAGGCGGTTGACCAGCAGGTGGACGCCCAACTCCACGCCGCCGCCGAACGCCAGCAGCAGCAGCACCGCCGCCAGCGCGGCGCCGATCACCGACCAGGCGCCGACGCCGCAAGCGACTCCCAGCGCCGCGGTCAGCCAGACCAGGGCCGCGGTGGTGAGGCCGTGGATCTGCTTGGGCGGGTTGCGCAGGATCACGCCGCCGCCGAGGAAGCCGATGCCGGCCATCAGGCCCTGGGTCGCGCGCCCCATGGTCTCCGCCGCATGGTTGCCGGCTTGCTCGCCGAACTGCGCCGCGGCCAGGGTCAGGCTGCAGCAGGCCACCGCCACCGCGCCCAGCGTGCGCACCCCGATGGGCTTGCCGTGAAGGTCGCGGTTGAGCCCGAGGACCACGCCGGTGATCGCCGCGGCGGCGGTGCGCAGGCACGCTTCGCTCCACGGCAGCGATGCGGCGTCCATGGCGGGCCTCTCAGCTCATCTCCGCGGCCATCGCCGAGCACAGGTCGAAGCAGCGCAGGCAGACCTGGCGGCACTCGTCGGCCTGGGCATTGCCCGCCAGCTGCTCGCAGCCCGCCGCGCAGCTGGCGCAAACCTCCGCGCAGGCGCCGCAGACGATGCCGTGCAGGTCGGAGCCGCGGATCATGGTGTCGGCGCTGACGCGGCAGATGTCGGCGCAGACCTGCAGCATGACGATCAGCCCGGGCGGCGCCTTGCCGCGCTCCATGCAGTAGCTCGCGGTCTTCAGGCACATGGCGTGGCACTCGACGCAGGCGCGGATGCAGGCGTCGGGGTCCTGGCCGTCGGTCTTCGGCTGGTATTTCATAAGCCCTCCTAGGCGTGCGCCGCGAACGGCCGGCGCTTCCCTTGGGACCCGACGGCGCGCCCGCGGTTCCTGGCGGGCGAGGGGTGACACCCGGGCCGCGGCGCTGTCTATTGCGCATGAAAGGCAGCATCCGCATCGGCATCTCCGGCTGGCGCTACGCGCCCTGGCGCAAGGTCTTTTATCCCGCCGGCCTGCCGCAGCGGCGCGAACTGGAATATGCCTCGCGCGAATTCGGCTCGATCGAATTGAACGGCTCGTTCTATTCGCTGCAGACGCCGGAGCGCTATGCTTCCTGGTACGCCGACACGCCGCCCGGTTTCCAGTTCAGCGTCAAGGCGCCGCGCTACATCACCCATATCCGGCGCCTGCGCGAGGTCGAGAAGCCCCTGGCCAACTTCCTCGCCTCGGGCCTGTTCGAGCTGCGCGAGAAGCTGGGGCCGATCCTGTGGCAGTTCCCGCCCAGCTTCCGCTATCAGCCGGAGCTGCTGGAGCGGTTTTTCCGGCTGCTGCCCCGCGACACGCTGGCGGCGCGCGAAGTCGCCCGCGGGCGCGAGCCGCGCATGAAGGGCCGCTGCTCGCTCGAGGTGGACCGCAAGCGCCCCCTGCGTCACGCCATCGAGATCCGCCACGACAGCTTTCGCGACGAGGGCTTCATCGCCCAGCTGCGGCGCCACCGGGTGGCCCTGGTGGTGGCGGACACCGCGGGCCGCTGGCCGCACCTGGAGGACCTCACCAGCGACTTCGTCTATATCCGCCTGCACGGCGCCGAGGAGCTCTATGCCAGCGGCTACACCGCGCAGGCCCTGGCGTACTGGGGCGCGCGCATCCGCAAATGGCGGCACGGCGGCCAGCCCGCGCGCGGTCCGCGCGTGTCGTCCAGGCCGCCGCGGCCACGCGCGGCTCGCGACGTGTACTGCTATTTCGACAACGACCGCAAGGTGAAGGCGCCGGTGGACGCGCGCCAGCTCGAGCAGTGGCTGCTGGCACGCGGCGAGGAGGTCGCGCGGGGCGACGTCGGGGCCGCTGATTCCTAGTCGCCGATAAAGCCGCCGCCGTTGACGTGGATCACCTGGCCGGTGACGAAGGAGGCGTCGGCGGAAGCCAGGAACACATAGGCCGGCCCCACTTCCGACGGCTGTCCCGCCCGCTTCATCAGGGTTTCCGAGCCGAAGCTTTCCACCTGGTCCGCCGGGAAACTCGACGGTATCAGCGGCGTCCAGATCGGCCCCGGCGCCACCAGATTGACGCGGATGCCGCGGCCGGCCAGCGACTGCGCCAGAGAATAGTTGAGGGTGTGGATGGCACCCTTGGTCGAGGCGTAGTCCATCAGCCGGCGGTTGCCGCGCGCACCGGTGACCGAGCCGGTGAAGATGATGCTGCCGCTGCCGTCGGTCAGATGCGGCAACGCCGCCTGGGTCAGCATGAAGTTGGAGAACACGTTGTTGCGGAAGGTGTGCAGCAGCTGTTCCGGCGTGATGTTCTCGAGCGACAGCTGCGGGAACTGCTGCGCCACGCTCAGCACCAGAATATCGATGCGCCCGTGCGCCTCCACTGTCTCGCGCACCACGCGGCGGCAATCCTCCTGCCGGCTGAGGTCGGCGCGGACGGCCAGGCAGGAGCGGCCCTCCTCCGCGACGAGCCGGCGCGTCTCCTCGGCGTCCTCGTCCTCCTCGAGGTAGGCAATGACCAGCTCCGCGCCCTCGCGCGCGAAGTGCTGGGCCACGGAGCGGCCGATGCCGCTGTCGCCGCCGGCCACCAGGGCGATCCGGTCCTGCAGCTTGCCGGAGCCGCGGTAATCCTCGCGAATCGTCTCGGGTTGCGGCGTCATCGCCGATTGTCTGCCGGGTTGATGATGCTGGTGCTGCGCTGGCTGCGTCATGGTGGCCTCCGTGCCTGAATGTGCGGACAAGCCTAGTCTTGACCGCGCGCATTCGTCTGAAGTGCCGTCAGAAGTGACCGATGCGCGCGAGGGAACTTGGACGCGCCGCCGCGACCTAAAAATCATCGAACCCAAGGAGGGCGCCGACATGCCTAGAGGCGAGAAGACCCGCTACAGCGACAAGCAGAAGCGCAAGGCCCGACACATCGAGAAAAGCTACGAGTCGCGTGGCGTCGATGAGAAGGAAGCCGCGGCGCGCGCCTGGGCCACCGTCAACAAGCAGAGCGGCGGCGGCGAAAAATCGGGCAGTGGCCGCAAGACCTCCAGCCGCCGCAAGCGCGCGGCGCGCAAGGACTCCGCGCGGCGTGGCACGGCCACCAAGCGCGGCCATTCTCCCAACCGTGGGCGGGCCTCGGCCCGCAGAAGCCATGGCCGGCGCACCACCCGCAAGACGGCGCGAAGCCGGTAGGGCCCGGGCGGAGCCGCGCCAGTCGCGGCGTCTGGCGCCGCGCGACTATCCCGGCCCGGGAGTGGGCGGCATGGCGCTGGGACTGCTCGCTGCCGGCTTCGGCACCTTGCGCGAGTGGATGGACAACGCCGGCCGCAGCGTGCGGCGGCTGGGCCATCACCGCCCCAGCCAGGTGGAGATCCGGCGCGGCCGGTATTGAGTTCGTTAGAAGCGGCGTGGGTGCCGGCCCGCCCTTCAGCCCCAGCCATTCAGCCGTGCTGCAGGCTCTCCGCCATCTGCAGATGGTGGCGCAGCACCGGCAGGGTTTTGCTGGCGAAGGCGCTGACGTCCGGGTCCGTGGACCCGGAAGCGACGTCGAACAGCGAAACGGCGTCCTTGTGATCGCTCAGCTGTGCCTGCACATAGGCCTTGTCGAAAGCTGTTCCCCGCTTGGTCTTCAATTCCTGTAACACCTGCTGGTGCTTTGCGTCAGGTGCAGTAGGGAGAGTGACGCCCTTCTGCCGGGCCAGCGCCTGCAATTCCTGGTTGGCCCGGCTGTGGTCCTTCACCATCTGCTGGGCGAACTGCCTGACCCTGGGATCGGCGGCCTGCTGCGCGGCGAGCTGGCCGGCGGCGACCTCGGCCAGGCCGGCCCCGGCGCCTTCCTTGAAGAACGAAGCATCGCCTCCGGCATAGCCCGGCTGGGCCAGCGCATCGCCCTGCTGGCCCTGGGTCTGGGTCCGGTCTCGGGGCGCAGCCACCGGCGCGGCCGGGGCCGCAGGGGCCGGCCGGGTCACGGCCTGTGCGTCGACGTCCTCGAGGGTGCCGGCCAGGCCGAAGAGGAGGAGGAGCGCGAAGGCCGCCAGAAATCCTTTCATGGTCGCGTACCGGTTGATTCCGTCCTGACAGTTGGAGTGTGCCGTGGCGCAGATGGTTCAGGCAGCGCCCCGGAACTCGGGCCCGCGGCGGGGGTTCCAAAAAACACGCAGGACGCTTACATCCTTTACCCCTGCATGGAGGCAACAGATGGCGAAAATGGATGCGGTCGATGTGCTCAACGAACTGGTGCATACCTCCGAGGACGGCGAAAAGGGCTTCAACGAAGCAGCCCGCATCGCACAGGATCCCAAGCTGATCCTGATGTTCCAGGAGTGCGCGCAGCAGTGCCACGGCGCGGTGACCGCGCTGCAGGCCAAGGTTTCGGCGCTGGGCGGCAAGCCCGACGACCGCGGCAGCGTCGCCGGCGCGGCCCACCGCGGCTGGGTCAAGGCCAAGGCGGCGGTGGCCGACAGCGACATCGCGGTGCTGGAGGAAGTGGAGCGCGGCGAGGACCACGCCAAGGCGGTCTTTGCCAGGGCACTCAAGGCCGACCTGCCGGAAGACGTGAGGCGGCTGGTGCAGGAGCAGCTGGACGGTACCATCCGCAATCATGACCGCGTGCGCAACCTGCGTGACCGTCACCGCGCGCACGTGCAAGGCTGAGCGAGGCTCACATGACCAGGAAATCACGCGGCCGCGGGGCGGGGCCGGTCAATGAAGAGCCGCCCGGCGAACTCGACTTCACCAAGGGCGACGAGCGCCGCGGCCGCGCCGGCGACCTGCGTTCCGACGCCGACGTCCGCAGCGAATTCCCCCCGGCACGCGAGCGCCAGGCCGGAATGACGGCGGGCGAAACGGCGGACGGAGAGGTCACCGCCGACGACATGGCGCCGGAGACCCTGCTCGACGAGGATCGCTCGCGCAGTCCCGGCGCCAGGGCCAGGCGCGCCGGCGCGGACACCCTGCTCAGGGAGGCCGACGAATCCGAGATCGGCGCCGGCCTGGGCAAGGACGAGGCCGAGCTTGCGCAGGAGGAGGGCGCGCCCGGCGAGGCGCCGCGGGGCGACGACCCCCGGGGTCCGGACCCGGACTTCAGGAAGCGCCGCGAAGCGGCGCGCCAGGGCCGCGACGCCGACGACTACGCGCCGCGCGAGGCGCGCGCGGGGGACCCGGAGCGGGAGCGCCGCCGCGGCGGCTGATCGCCGCGGCGCATGGTTCAGCCCGGCACCGCCTTGGTGAACACCTGCTTGACCCGCGGATGCCGGGCGCGGATCTTGTTCTCGAGCAGGGCGAAGGTGCGGCCGCCGTCGGCGTTGCCGCCCTTGGTCAGCACCGCGGACAGGCAGACGATGATGTAGCTCGGCCCGATGTGCATGGTCAGGACCTCCCGCACCTCGCGCACCCCATCGAGCGCGTCCGCGATGTTCTCGATGTCGGCGACCACTTCGCTGTTGGCGCTTTCGCCGATCAGCAGCCCCTTGGTTTCGTAGCCCAGCCACAGCGCGGTCACGGCCAGCACCACGGCGATCAGGATCGAGGCGATGCCGTCGAAAATCATCCGCCCGGTGAGCTGCTCCGCGACGATGCCGGCGGTCGCGACGGCCAGGCCGAGCAGGGAGGCGGCATCCTCGAACAGCACCATGAAGCGGGAAGGGTCCGTGCTGCACCGCTTCCAGATAGGTCCACTTGCCCTTGGTGCGGGACATCTCCTTCAGCGCGAACAGCCAAGTGGCTCCCTCGAACAGCGCCGAAATGCCCAGCACGGCGTAGTTGAGGGTCACGTGGCGCAGCGGTTGCGGGTGCAGCAGCTCGTATACGCCCTTGGCCATGGCGACGCCGGCGCCGGCGGTGAACACCTGGATCGCCACGACGAAGCTCCAGAAGTACACCTCCTTGCCGTAGCCGAAGGGGAAGTTTTCGTCGGGCGGCTGCCGCGCGCGGTGCAGGCCATACAGCAGCAGGGCCTGGTTGCCGGTGTCCACCACCGAATGGACGCCCTCCGCCAGCATCGCCGAGCTGCCGCCGATCGCGGCTGCCGCGAATTTGGTGATGGCGATGGCGGTGTTGCCGGCCAGCGCCGCATAGATGACCCTGCGGGAGCGGCTGGCCATGCTTTCAATCGTCCTTGTGGGCGTGTTCGAAAGTGGGAGTGAAGGCCTGGATCGCGGCGTTTTTCAGCAGGTTGCCGAGAGTCGTGATGACGTCGACGTCGGGGCCGTCGAGCCTGCCTTCGATCGGCGCCACCGTGGCCAGCTGCTGCTTGTCCTGGTTCTGCAACACCAGGTTGAACACGCTGCCGATGGCGTCGGCGATGAAGTGCAGCGGATCCTTTTCCTGGGAGGCGGCGTGCTTCCACTGCATCAGCTCCAGGTGATGAAACAGCGGCTTGACGTAGCCCTTGACGGCGCCGTCGTGCGCGTTCAGTAGGGTGACGACGTCGAGCGTGCCGCTTTTCGGATCGACCACGGTGTAGGCGCGCATGAAGTCGCGCAGGCGCGTCACCTGCAGCTCCGTCAGGCGCGCCTTGAGCCGGAAATCGGGTTTGGGAGCGAAGGGGTCGATCTCCAGATTGACCGCCACTCCGGCCTGGTCCGCCGCCAGGGCATGCAGCTCGAGGTTGGCGGCGCGCCGCTTGTCCCGGCTTTCGCTGTTGGTCAGGTTGGTGATCACGGCGGAAACGCGGGTCAGGGCGATATTCACCGGCGGATCGCTGTGCGGATCGCTGTAGTGGACCTGGCCGTCGACGGTTTCGAAACGGTCGATGCGCAGGAAGCTGAGCTTCTTGATCACCCCGATCCAGTCGGCGCCCTTGCCGGTCTGGGCTTTTTGACCGTCGTGCCCGGCGACGAAATTGATCTGCGGCTCGAACACGCGGTAGCTGGCGACCACGTTGCCGCGCAGCAGCGCGCTCCACAGCACCGACACCTCGACCCGCGGCGAGCTGAACAGGGGTTCGTTGCTGGGGCTGTCGAGCTGATGGACTCCCATCCCCCGCAGCTCGTAGGCGCCGCGCCAGATCGCCATGTGGACGTCCTGGACATGGCCGCGGTAGCCGGGGATCCGCTCCAGCTCCCGGTTGACGTAATCGCGCACGGCGAACGGCAGCATGGCGCGCAGCGCAACCAGCACGGCGAGGGCGGCCACCAGGTAGATGGCGTGACGTCTGCGTAAGGGCGGAAACCGGCTCATATTGAACAGACCATAGCAGGAGCGCGGAAGCTCAGTCGGATCGAGGGAACTTACGGCGCCGCGGGCCCCCTCAAAGTTGGCATCGATCGCAGCAAAGTGGAGGTTGGCCATGAAAGCCGTGGTATTCCAGGGAATCGGCGACATCCGTCTCGAGGAGGTGCCCGAGCCGGTGATCCAGGAGCCCACCGACGCCATCGTGCGCATCACCGCGACGGCCATCTGCGGCACCGACCTGCACTTCGTCCGCGGCACCGTGCCCGGCATGAAGCGGGGCACCATCCTCGGGCACGAGGGCGTGGGCGTGATCGAGGCGCTGGGCGCCGACGTGCGCAACCTGCGCATCGGCGACCGCGTGCTGATTCCGTCGACCATCGCCTGCGGCACCTGCGTCTATTGCCGCTCCGGCTACTTCGCCCAGTGCGACCGCGCCAATCCGCAGGGCAAGCGGGCCGGCACGGCCTTCTTCGGCGGACCGGAGGCCAACGGCGGTTTCGCGGGCCTGCAGGCCGAGAAGGCGCGGGTGCCGTTCGCCCACGTCGGCCTGGTGCGCCTGCCGGACGAAGTCAGCGACGACCAGGCGATCTTGATCTCCGACATCTTTCCGACCGGCTACTTCGGCGCCGAGCTGGCCGAGATCACCGACGGCGACACCGTGGCCGTGTTCGGCTGCGGCCCGGTGGGGCAGTTCACCATCGCCAGCGCCAAGCTGTTCGGCGCCGGGCGCATCTTCGCCGTCGACCACAAGGCGGACCGGCTGGAGATGGCGCAGCGCCAGGGCGCCGAAGTCATCAACTTCAACCAGGAGGATCCGGTCGATGCGCTGCTGCGGCTGACCGACGGCATCGGCGTCGATCGCGCCATCGACGTCGTCGGCGTCGATGCGGAATCGGGCCATCGCCACCATGCCGACGGGGCCGGGGCGCAGTGGCAGCCCGGCGACGCGCCGAGCCAGACCCTGGAATGGGCGGTGCAGGGCCTGGCCAAGGCCGGCACGCTGTCCATCATCGGCGTTTACCCGCCGACGGCCAGCACCTTTCCGATCGGCGCGGCGATGAACCGCAACCTGACGGTGAAGATGGGCAATTGCAACCACCGCAAATACATCCCCGCGCTGATCGAACTGGTGCGCTCCGGCCAGATCGACCCGCTGGCGATCCTGACCCAGGTGGAGCCGCTGACCGACGCGGTCTCGGCCTACAAGGCCTTCGACCAGCGCCGGCCGGGCTGGATGAAAGTCTGCATGAAGCCCGAGCAGACTTCGCTGCACGGCCAGGCCTCGTCGCGCGTGGACGAGGCGCTGGAAGACACCTTCCCGGCCAGCGACGCCGTGGCGAAGTACTGAAGCGGCCTCATCCGGCGATGGAAGACCTGCAGTTCCTCGAAACGGTGCGGGACTGGATCGAGCATCCGGACCGGCCGGCGACGGACGCGCAGCTGCGCGCGCTCGAGGAGCTGCGGCGCGAAGTGCTGCTGCGGATCGAGAACCTGCACCGGATCCGCGAGAACCAGCCGCCGCTGCCGCGGGCCTGAGACTGACCCGGCGCCTACGGCGCGCCGGCGGAATTCGATCGGGCCGGGCCGACCCGCCACACCGTATTGCCGACATCGTCCGCCACCAGCAGGTCGCCGCCGCCGTCGATGGCGACGCCCACCGGGCGGCCCCGCGCATCGCCCTGGTCGTCGAGAAAGCCGGTCAGCACGTCCACCGGCGGGCCGGCCGGCCGCCCTTCCCGGAACGGCACGAACACCACCTTGTAGCCGCTCTTGGGCTTGCGGTTCCACGAGCCGTGCTGGCCGACGAACATGCCTTCCTGGAATGGCGCCGGCAGCCGCGCGCCCTGGGCCGAGCACAAGCCCAGCGAGGCGGTGTGCGGCCCCAGCGCATAGTCCGGCACTATGGCCTTGGCCACCATCTCCGGGCTCTGCGGCTTGACGCGGTCGTCGACGTGGGCGCCGAAGTAGCTGAACGGAAAGCCGTAGAAGCCGCCCTCGCGCACGGCGGTCATGTAATCCGGCACCAGGTCGCTGCCCAGCTCGTCGCGCTCGTTCACCGCCACCCACAGCTTGCCGCTGCGCGGCTCCCAGGCCAGGCCGACCGGGTTGCGCAGGCCCGACGCATAGACCCGGTGCGCGCCGGTGCCGGTGTCGATCTCCCACACCGCGGCGCGGTCCTTTTCGGCGTCGAGGCCGTTCTCGCCGGCATTGCTGTTGGAGCCGACGCCGACGTAGAGCTTGCTGCCGTCCGGACTGGCGAGCAGGCTCTTGGTCCAGTGGTGGTTGATGGTGCCGGCGGGTAGGTCGGTGAGCTTGGCGCCGGGCCCGGCGATGCGGGTGGCTCCATCCTGGTAAGGGAAGCGCAGCACCGCGTCGGAATCCGCGACGTAGAAGGTGTGGCCGATCAGGGCCATGCCGAACGGCGAATTGAGGCCGTCCAGGAAGACCGAGCGCACGTCGGCGACGCCGTCGCCGTTGGTGTCGCGCAGCAGGGTGATGCGATTGGCGCTGGGCCGGCTGCCGGAGCCGGCGCGCTTCATCACTTCCTTGTGCGCCCAGCCTTCCAGGCCCTTGCTGTCGTCGGGCTTGGGCGGCGCATCCGTTTCCGCCACCAGCACGTCGCCGTTGGGCAGCACGTAAAGCCAGCGCGGATGGTCGAGGCCGCTGGCCAGGGCGTTCACCTCCAGGCCGGCGGCCGCCGCCGGCTTGGCGCCGGCGGGCCAGCCTTTGGCCGTGGCGATATGCACGCGCGGCAGCAGCGACTTGTCGGGAGCGGGAAGTTCGGGCTGCGGACCGGTGCCGGCGGAGATCGGCAGCTTGGCGGCATCGCCGCAAGCGGCGAGCAGCGCGAGCAGGGCGCAGGGCAGACAGCGTGGAATGAACATGGCGCAATTCCGTTTGGCCTTGGTATAGGGACACCGCCGTTTACTGACAGTTTGCCGCCGCGGTGGTTTCCGGAACCCGCCGCCGCGCCCAGGGGTCCGAACAATGACGCCGACGCGGTGACAAGGAGGTTGCACATGGCCGGTATCGCCGAACCGGATCGGCGCTGCGAGGCGCGGTGGACGTGACAGCATCGCCGAACTCCGCGGCCCAGGTGCCGATCCGCATCCTGACCGTCAACACCCACAAGGGGTTCTCCTGGCTCAACCGGCGCTTCGTCCTGCCGGAGCTGCGCGACGCCCTGCGCCAGGCCGCCCCCGACCTGGTGTTCCTGCAGGAGGTGGTGGGCGAGCACGAATTGCATCGCATCACGCAGCCGTCGTGGCCGCTGCAGCCGCACTGGCAGTTCCTGGCCGAGACCATCTGGGGCTATTCCGCCTACGGCCGCAACGCGGTGTATACCCATGGCCACCACGGTAACGCCGTGCTGTCGCGCTTTCCTATCGTCAGCTACCACAACCACGATGTGTCGGTGGGCGACGTCGAGCGGCGTGGCCTGCTGCACTGCGTGGTGGAAGTGCCCGGCGTCTCCGAGGCGCTGCACGCCATCTGCGTGCACCTGGGCCTGCGGGCCTGGCAACGGCGCCACCAGCTGCAGGCGCTGTGCGAGCTGACCCGCGAGCAGGTGCCGGCGCAGGCACCCCTGGTCGCCGCCGGCGACTTCAACGACTGGAGCGAACGGGCGCACCGGCTGCTGCGCTGCGCCCGGCTGGAGGATGCCTTCGTGCGTCTGCGCGGCCGCGCCGCGCGGACTTTTCCGGCCTTGTGGCCGCTGTTGCGGCTGGACCGGATCTACTGCCGCAACCTGGTTCCGGAGCGGCTGCAGGTCTTGTCGCGGCGGCCCTGGTCGCACCTGTCCGACCATGCCGCGCTGTGCGTCGAGGGCCGGCTGTGAGCCGCCTCCGCTGGACCGAGGGCAATTTCCTGCGCCTGCTGGAGAACGGCGAGGAATTCTTTCCGCGCGTGTTCGAGGCGATCGACCGCGCCGGCAGCGAGATCCTGATCGAAACCTTCATCCTGGAGCAGGATGAAGTGGGGCAGGAGCTGGGCCGGCGACTGTGCGCGGCGGCGCGGCGCGGCGTGCGGGTGGTGCTGGTGCTCGACGGCTATGGCACCTCTGAGCTGGCCGAAGGCTTCGTGCAGGGCCTGGTGGAAAGCGGGGTGGCGGTGCGCTGGTTCGATCCCCGGCCGCGCCGCATCGGCATGCGCACCAACCTGTTCCGTCGCCTGCACCGCAAGCTGGTGCTGATCGACGGCGAGACCGCCTTCATCGGCGGTATCAATTTCACCTCCCAGCACTTGCGCAGCTGGGGCTCCCTGTCCAAGCAGGACTACGCCGTGGAGGTGCGCGGGCCGGTGGCGCAGCAGGTGCGCGAGCTGATGGCGGCCGACGACGGCCGGCCGCGCCGGATGTCCCTGCTGCGGCGCTGGTGGCGCGGCCTGGCTGCTGCGGGGGCGCCGGCGGACGAGGCCGGGCCGGTCCGCGCCGCCCTGGTGGTGCGTGACGACCTGGCCCACCGCCAGGACATCGAACGCGCCTACCGGCTCGGCATCCGCACGGCCGAGCGCGAGATCATCATCGCCAACGCCTACTTCTTTCCCGGCTATCGCCTGCTGCGGGAATTGCGCCACGCGGCGCGGCGCGGCGTCGCGGTGCATCTGATCCTGCAAGGCAAGCCCGACATGCGAGTGGTGCGGTGGGCGGCGTCGACCCTCTACGACTCGCTGCTGCGCAGCGGCGTCCGCATCCACGAGTACTGCGAGCGGCCGCTGCATGCCAAGGTGGCGGTGATCGACGGCCGCTGGGCCACGGTGGGCTCCAGCAACCTCGATCCGCTGAGCCTGTTCCTCAACCTGGAGGCCAACCTGGTGGTGGAGGACCGGGCCTTCGCTGAGATCCTGCGCGCCAGCCTGCAGCGCCTGTTGCGCGAGCAGTGCCGGGAATTGCGGGTGCCGGCGGCGGGCCCGACCACGCCGCTGCGCAACCTGATGGGGTTCGTCGCCTTCCATGTCCTGCGCCGGTTGCCCAACATCGCCGGCTGGGTGCCCGCCCACCAGGACATTCCGCTAGCACCACCGAGGCCGCATGACCATGAGCAAATCCAGCACCTCACCAGGTGATCGCGCGCACCCGGACGAGTCCGTCCTCGACGCGCGACCCGATCCCTCGTTTGCCGCCTTCGTCGCCGAAGCGGTGTCGGCGGCCTGGCTGCTGACGCTGAGCCTGCTGCCGCGGCCCTTGCGTGCGGCCCTGGTGTCGCGCCTGCCCAAGGCGCCGCCGCCGCAGGAAGCAGCGGCCCAGGCAAGGCGGGCGCAAGCGGCCGAGCCGGCGCCGGCCCGCACGCCGCGGGCGGCAAGCCGGCGCAAGCCGCGCCGCCGGCCTCAGCGCAGGGGCAAGCGCAAGAGCTAGCGCGCGCCCGCCGCCGGGCGTGGCGTTCGAACTTTGGCCGCCTCCAGCCGTCTCAACTGTAGAGGCGGTGCATTGGTGTGCCGCAAAGGCGTCACTTCCCGCAGCGACCGCTGCGCGGACAAGGAGGGTGCCATGCTTCACTACGCCGTTGTGTTCCTGATCATTGCGCTGATCGCTGCCGCACTGGGCTTCGGCGGAATCGCCGGTACTGCGGCAGGCATCGCGAAGATCCTGTTCCTGGTCTTCCTGGTGCTGTTCGTGGTCTCCCTGATCGTCGGCCGGAGCCGAAGCGTCTGACGGGCGGCCTTGAACTTACCGATATCCACCTGCTGGAGATGAGAATGACTCGAAATAAACTGCATGCCGCCGTTCCGCGCAAGGCCCTGCTCGTCGCGGTCATGGCGGGACTGGGAGCGGCGATGGCCGGACCGGCGCTCGCCCAGACGGACACGTCGGAGCCGGCGCCGCACAGCAATGACGTCGGCGCGGCAATCACCGATACGGCGATCACCGCCAAGGTGAAGGCCAAGTTGCTCGACGACAAGCGGCTCAAGAACGCGCACATCCAGGTGACCACCACCAACGGCGTGGTCGCGCTGAACGGCACGGCGCCGACCTCCGAGGCCAAGGACGCCGCCGCCGAAGTGACCAAGTCGGTTGACGGCGTGAAGAGCGTCGACAACCAGATCCAGTCGCCCTCCCTGGCCGACGACGCCGCGGGCAAGGTGAACCACGCCGCCAAGAAGACCGGCAAGGCGGTGTCGGATACCTGGATCACCACCAAGGTCAAGTCGCAGCTGATGACCGACAGTTCCATCCACGGCGACGACGTCAGCGTCAAGACCCGCAACGGCGTGGTCACCCTGACCGGCACCGCGCAGTCGCAGCAGGACATCGACAACATCAAGACGCTGGTGCAGTCGGTGGACGGTGTGAAAAGCGTGGACACCGCGGGGCTGAAGACCAAGTAAGCGGCCGCGGCGCACAGGAGCCATGATCGCGGCGGCGGTCCAGGATGGACCGACCGAGTTCAACACCAGGAGGTTCAAGATGCGCGCTTCTCTTTGTGTGCTTGTAGCGGCCATGCTGGGGGCATGCAGCTGGAGCAGCGACAGTCCGTCGCAGCCGGCGCCGGGCACCACGGTGGTGGTGCCGCAGGCGGCGCCGGCCACCCCGGTGACGCCGGTGGCTCCGGTGGTATGTTCCGACGGTACGCCGCCGCCGTGCTGAGCCGCAATTATTCGTGGCCGGCGACGGCGTACTGCGCTGCGCCGTCGTCCGCCGCAAGACCCCGGGCCTGATTCCAGACCTGGGAGGCCAGCACCACGCCGAAGCTGCGGACCGGCAGGTCGGCCGCCTGGAGCGCCTCCGCCGTCCAGGTGTTGCAGGTATGCCAGCCGTCGTAGGTGGATGAGGAGGCGTAAAACAGGCTGCCGCCGTAGGGACCGCTCGCGTACGGGCGCGGCCGGTCGCCCGCCGCGGTGGAAAGCGAACGCCGGACGAACGCCGCCGCCGCCTCGCTTTGCGCGCGGGTGACGGCCAGGCGGGTCACCTGGTCCGGCCCGAAGGCGCGCTCCGGGGCGGCGGTAAGGCCTGTCGCCAGGATCAAGCCCGGACCCGGCCATAGCGCCGCGACCATGCCGCCGAAGTTCTTGTCCCGCGCCAGCACATAGTGGCGGTCGCCGAAGCCGAAGATGAGGTAGCGCGCTCCGGGGAGATCCTGCCCCAGCTGGGCGAGGTCCGGCGGCAGCTCGGCGGTGGGAAATCCGATGTCGGTGTGCCAGCCGCGCTGGATCACGTAAAGCGACGCCTGGGCATGTCGCAGCCCCGCTTCGGGCTGGGCCCGCGGCGCCTGCCGGACCGGGGCACAAGCCGCCAGCGCCATTGCGAGGAGGCTGGCCGGCAGGAGCGGGTGCCGGCCGATCCGTGGGAGCCAGCCGTCTCGCATCCGCG
>DASRFD010000127.1:0-2198 GCA_035651715.1 Nevskia sp. | reverse complement strand
CAGGGCGGCCAATACGGCGTCGCGGAGGCGCTGCTCGTCGGCGATCGCCGGCGCCTCGGCGGCGACGGTGGCCGGCGGCGGTCCCATGCCGGGCACGTCGTCGAATAGCGGGGAATGCCGCGGCGCGCCTGTTGCGGCGGTCCCCGGCGGGTCGGTGCGCTGCAGCGTGATTGCACGCGAAGCGGCGGTAGGCGCCAGCGATGTTGGCGGTACGGGCTCCGGGGTGGGCTGCGCTCGCTCATAGGGGAGCACGAGCAGGAGGAGGGCAAGGAGCACAACCGGCAGCTTCGTCAGCAACGACGCGTCTTCTCCATCAGGACTCCGGCGGGCCGAGCCAGTCTCCGGGTGTCGGCAGTTGCCTGCCGCCAGGCTCGCGCAACCAACCGGCAGTATCTCGTTCGCCGGATTACCTGTCAAGAGGATTCGGCCACGATCGGACATACGATTCTGTGCCAGGCCTGCCCGACTAACCGTAAGATGGCGATGGGAAGACCAGTGCTGACCGCCCGGCGATTGCTCTAACATTGATGTAGAGACATGGCCCACGAGGCGCGGCGGGTCGTTGGATTGCGAGGCCACTATGGAGCTGTTTGGCATCGGTGCCGGCGAGCTGCTCCTGATCATGGTGCTGGCGCTGGTTGTCATTGGCCCGGAGCGCTTGCCCGAAGTGGCGGGCCAGGTGGGGCGGACCGTCGCCGACTTGCGCCAGCAGGCCAACCAGCTTACGTCGGAATTCCACCGTAGCCTGGAGGGGGCGGTGCAGGAGCGGCAGGAGGCGCGCATCGCCGGCGCAGCGCCGGTCAGTGCGTTCTGCGCGAGCTGTGGCGCCCGATTGATGGAGGATGCCCGCTACTGCTCGAGTTGCGGCCAGCGGGTGCAGGAGCGACCGCTCGACGGCGAGCGGCAAGGGTAGCCGCGATGTTCGCGGGGCTGCTGCAGCCGGCGCACCTGGTGGTGCTCTTGCTCATCCTGCTGCTGGTCATGGGTCCCGGTCGCCTGCGGGGCGTGGGGCGCGCGCTGGGCGAGAGCGTGCGCGCGCTCGTCGCCGGCTTTCGCGAGGGCAGCCAGCCGGCCGCCAGGGCGGCCGGCGACGCTCCCGCCTTGCCGGCGCGGCCCTGCCCGCATTGTGGTGGGTGGAGCGTCGAGACGGCGGCGTTCTGCACTCGCTGTGGTACCCGCCTGGAATAGGGGGCGCCTTCCTAAAGGCCGGCAGCGTCAGCCGGCGAGCGGTCCATGGTCCGACGTCACGAAGGAGTGAAGCCTCATGCCACGCTACCCTCTCCTAGCGCTGCCCGTGCTGGCGCTGATGCTGGCCGCCTGCGCGCAGCCCGCGGCTCCCGCCGCCAAACCTTCCGCCCCTGCCGCGGCTGCTCCGACGACCGCCGCGGCGCCGCAGGCTAGCGCGCCGACCAGCGCGGCGGCCCCGCCCGCCCGCGTGAAGGTGAGGATGGGCAAGCTGCCGACGGTCTCCGACTCCGGGATGCACCTGGCGGTCGAGAAAGGCTACTTCGCCGAGGAAGGGCTCGACATCGAGAGTATCCCGTTCGACTCGGCGGCCCAGATGGTCGCGCCGCTGGGCGCCGGCCAGCTCGACGCCGGTGGCGGCTCGACCAGCGCCGGCCTGTACAACGCGATCTCGCGCGAGCTGCCGCTCAAGATCGTGGCCGACAAGGGTAGCTTCCCGCCGGGGGCCGGCTGGCTGACCTTGCTGGTCCGTCCCGATCTGGCCGACCAGATCCGCGACTACGGGGACCTGCGCGGCCGCAAGATCGCCATCAACCAGTTCGGCACGACCAATGACATCGCCATCGAGACCGCGCTGAAGAAGGGCGGGGCGACGCTCCAGGACGTCGAGTTGGTGCAGCTTCCTTTCGCCGACATGAACACGGCCCTGGCCAACCGCAACGTGGACGTGGCGCTGCAGAATGAGCCGTTCCTGGCCACGGCGGTCGAGCAGGGGATCGGCGTCAAGTTCCACAGCATCGACGAGTTCTATCCCTACATGCAGTTCTCGGTGATCCTCTACGGGCCGCACTTCGTGCGGGACAACCCGGACGCGGCCAGGCGCTGGATGGTCGCCTACCTCAGGGGCGTGCGCGACTACAACGACGCGATCAACAAGGGCATCAACAAGGACGAGACCGTGCGCCTGATCATGAAGCAGGTGACGATCCGCGACGCCAGCCTGTTCGACAAGA
>DASRFD010000126.1:0-34765 GCA_035651715.1 Nevskia sp. | reverse complement strand
CAGCCTTCTTCGCCGGAGCCTTCTTCTTGGCAACGGCCTTCTTTTTTGCAGCCTTCTTCGCAGCGGGCATGGGAACCTCCCAACTTCAAATTATGGCTGGTGCTACCTGCGCCCATCGCGGGCAGTCACGCGGCCACGACCCATAGTGGCAAAGCTTGAGAAAAAACACAAGATCTAGTAGGCAAAAAACTGTCAAGGCACAGAGCGTGAATTTTTTTGAACGGTGCGAAATTTTGCCCGCGCTAAATCCACCACTGCGCAAAACATCAAGTGGAATAAGGGTTTTTTGAGAATCGCGCGCCGCGCGCCGCGGCGCTTTTTCGCGCCTTCAGGGGCGCGCCAGACGCTCGGCGATGACGCTCAACACCTGCTGGTTGACCACCATTCCGAAGTGACTTCCGCGCACTTCCGCGCACTCGGTGTGGTCCGCCGCCTCCTCCAGGCAGCACTGCCAGGCGACGATGCCGTCGCTCCTGGAATAGATCGCGGTGCACGGCACCGGCGGCGGCGTGCGCCGCTTGTTGAAGCCTTCCCAGTCGAGGTTCACCGGCTTGCCGCGATTGGCGAGACGGAACAAGGGCAGCATGTTGTTCGCATCGGGACGGCCGTTGATCGGGCTGCCGAGCGTGAAGATGCGGCGCACCAGCTGCGGCTGATGCCGCGCCATCTCGCGCACGAACACGCCGCCGAGACTCCAGCCGATCAGGCTCACCGGCCGCTGCGTTTCGGCGGCGAGTTTCTGCAGGCGCTGGTTCAATGTGTTCTTCACCGTCGGCCGCATGCCGAGGTTGGTGCCCAGGCCCCAGCCGTGCGCGGCATAGCCGAGGCGGCACAGCGCGCGCCGCAGCGGCTGCGTCGCCAGATCGCCGGCGCCGAAGCCGGGCACCACCAGCACCGCGTGGCCGTCGCCGCGCGGCAATCCGGCGGTGCGCAGATTGCGCAGCAGGAACAGGGGGATTTCGGCAAACACCCGCGCTTCCAGCGCCAGCAGGCGCGCCGAAGGCGCCTTGATCTCAGGCATCGTGGATTGAAAGTCCATGTCGTCTCCCCCGTATTGTCGTCGCCGCATTATCGCCGCAAGCGCCGCGGAATTGCGGTGAGCACGAGCGACGAGCGCGGCGGCGCGCCATCGCTGCGCCGACTTGCCGCAGCCGGCGCGGCCGCACCGCCGCACATCGACGCGGTGCCCGGTCGTGCGCGCCGCGGCGAGGCGACCGGCAACGGCGCAGCGGCGCCGTCCTCGGCGCGCCTCGCGCCGATGCCGGCGCCACCGTCGCTGCGGCGCTGCCGGTCCGCGAGAACCGGTCTTCCTGTCGCCGCGCATTCCCCGCTCCGCTCGCGGCGCTTCATGCTCGGCATCGCGCGGCAAGGCGGGCCGGGTCGACGGCTGCGAAGCGCAGCGAGCGGCGTGATCGCTGCGGATGCGCGGCGGCGTGACGACGAGCGAGCCGCGCTCGCGCGTCGCGCCTGCGCTGCGGCGCGGCGCGCGCGATCGACGCGCCGGGGTGCGCGGGCTTGCGTCGCACGCTCAGCAAAGCCGCGTGCCGGCAGATGTCGAAGCGCGCGATGCAGGTCCAACCGGCGCAATGATGCAATGCGCAAAAAACAGCGGAAACGCCGGAAAAGCCCTTTTTTGGGTTTTTCCCGTTTTTCCCTCCAAACCACCCGCTCGGGTGGTTTGGGGGCTTCACCCCAAGCTTTCCTGATTTGTAACTGAACCAGTATCACAAACCGGGCTTGACGGCCCGCGCGGCCCCCTGCCTATTCCCCCGGCGCAAACGAGGTGCCCAGGCTCACCGCTTCCCATGCCGCCAGCTCCTCGCCCACCGCCTGGAGCTTGCCGCGGATGCGGTTCAGAGCCGCCTCGCCCAGGGGCAGGCGCAGCGGCGGCCGCTCCGACTCCACCACCCGGATCATCGCCGCGGCGGCCCGCGCCGGATCGCCCGGCTGCTTGCCGGAGTAGCCGTTGATGGTGGCGATGACCCGGTGGGCGGTGTCGGCGTAGGCGGCGAGAGGGTGGCGCGCCCGGACCATCGACGGTCCGGCCCAGTCGGTGCGGAACGGTCCCGGCTCGACGATGGTGACGCGGATGCCCAGCGGCGCCACTTCCTGCGCCAGCGCCTCGGAAAAGCCTTCCAGGGCGAATTTGCTGGCGTTGTACAGGCCCAGGCCGGCGCTGGCGACGAAGCCGGACGCGGAGGACACCTGCAGGATGTGGCCGCCGCCCTGCGCCCGCATCTGCGGCAGCACCGCCCGGGTCAGGGCCAGGGGGCCGAAGACGTTGGTATCGAACTGGGCCCGCGCCTCGGCCTCGCCCACCTCCTCCACCGCCCCGGCCAGGCCGTAGCCGGCGTTGTTGACCAGCACGTCGATGCGGCCGAAGTCGCGGATCGCCGCCGCCGCCACCGCCCGCACCTGGTCCTCGCGGTCCATGTCTAGGGCATAGGCCCGCACCCGCTCCGGGGCCAGGGCCTGCAGCTGCCGCAGGGAGGCGGCGTCGCGGGCGGTGGCCGCCAGCCGGCCGCCGCCGGCCAGCACCGCCTCGGCCAGGCTGCGGCCGAGCCCGCGGGAGCAGCCGGTAATGAGCCAGACCTTGCCGCTGTTCTCCATGGACTCGATCTCCTATATATATATAGTGCGGTGGGTTTCAGGTGGGGTGGGGGTGCCGGAGCGGGGTTCAAGCCGGGAGGGCTTGGCCCTGGCGCCAAGGGGGCGCGATCCGGCTTGCAGAGCCGATTCGACAGCGGGCAAAGAACGGGGTAGAGTGCTTTCCGCAATTGTTTCAAGCAGTCCGTACCGCGGTCCTTTACCCGCTTTCCCAAGCGGCGCTTTGTAATGTCTCCCGGCACCTCCTTGATCGCTTGCACAACCCGGGCCTTTGTGCCCGTTCATCAATTGTTTTAATCGTAAAAGGAATGTCGTATGGCAGATACATCTACTGGTACCGTGAAGTGGTTCAACGACGCGAAGGGCTTCGGCTTTATCACGCCGTCGGACGGTGGTGAAGACCTCTTCGCCCACTTCAAGGAAATCCAGGGCACGGGTTTCAAGACCCTCAAGGAAGGTCAGCGCGTGGAGTACAAGGCTCAGCGCGGCCCGAAGGGCATGCAGGCGACTCAGATCCGCCCGCTGTAACCCTCGCAGCACCGCTTAAGGAAACCGCGGCTAACCCCCGCGGTTTTCTTTTTTGTGCCGGGCGGCGGTACGGCCCGGATGACCGGTTTTCAATACTACATTTGCACCATTGGCGAGCAGCCGGCGCCGTGGTCCAATAACGCACCTTGAAACCCACCCGCAGCATCGCGGCGCCGCAGCCGCACGAGACCTCAATGACCGATGCCGTAGCGGCTGCCCCCCGGGCGCCCCTCAACACCCCGGCCGCCATCATGTTCTCCATCACCACGGTAGCCGCCGTCACGCTGCTGCCCTGGTACTTCTGGACCCATCACGTCGGCGCCGCTCCCTGGCTGTTCTTCGTTTTCTGCATGTACGCCACCGGCCTGTCGATCACCGCCGGTTACCACCGCTACTGGTCGCATCGCACCTACGAGGCGCACTGGACCCTGCGCCTGTTCTACATGCTGTTCGGCGCCATGGCGCTGCAGAACAGCATCCTGATCTGGAGCTCGATGCACCGCGTCCACCACAAGAACGTGGACCACGTCGACCACGACCCGTACTCGATCAAGCGCGGCTTCTGGTATGCCCACATGGGCTGGATGCTGCGCGACTATCCCAGCGCGGCCCTGGACTTCTCCAACGCCCGCGACCTGCAGGCCGACCCCCTCGTCGCCTTCCAGCACAGGCACTACCTGGGCCTGGCCCTGGGCATGAACTTCATCTTCCCGCTGCTGGCCGGCTGGGCCTTCGGCGATCCGTTCGGCTTCCTGCTGCTCGGCGGCCTGCTGCGCCTGGTGGTCAACCACCACCTGACCTTCTTCATCAACTCGCTGGCCCACTACTGGGGCCGCCGTCCCTACACCGCGGACAACACCGCGCGCGACAACGACCTGATCGCGGTGTTCACCTACGGCGAGGGTTATCACAACTTCCACCACCTGTTCCAATGGGACTACCGCAACGGCGTGCGCTGGTGGCAGTTCGATCCCACCAAGTGGTGGATCGCCGGTTGGTCGGCCGTCGGCCTCACCCGCGGCCTCAAGCGCGTGCCCGAGTTCAAGATCCAGCGCGCCATGCTGCAGCGCCAGTTCGAGCGCGCCCAGGAGCGCCTGCATGCCTGCGGCCACTCTGGCAGGCTCGAGCTGATGAAGAAGCTGCTGGAGCACGAGCTGGAAACGTTCTCCCACATCCTCAACGAGTGGAAGCAGCTGCAGTCCGAGCGCATCGAGGCGGCCCGCAGCAAGCTTGCCGGCCAGTGGGAGCAGAGCGAGGCGCGCCAGCGCTTCCGGGCGCTGGAACAGGCCCTGCGGCAGCAGCGCCAGCGCGTGCGCCTGCTGCAGCTGCAGACCGCCTGAGCCGGCCCCGTCCGCTCCGGGCGATCCGCGCCCGATGGTGCGAACCCTGCTCCAGCGCCGCGCCCGGCACAGCATCAGCGTGCCGCGCGACCTGCGCCCGCTGACCACCGTCGACCGCGACGGCGAAACCTTCGCGCCCGCCGCCGGCCTCGCGCTGGAGGACAAGCGCGCCATCTGGCAGGCGGTGCAGGCGGTCTACCGCAGCGGCGCCCATCCGGCGATGAGCCTGTGCCTGCGCCGCCGCGGCCGCATCGTCTTCAACCGCAGCATCGGCCACGTCTTCGGCGGCGGCCCGCGCGACCACCGCGACGCCCACAAGATGCTGCTCACGCCGGACATGCCGGTGTGCCTGTTCTCCGCCTCCAAGGCCGTCACCGCGATCCTGGCGCACAAGCTGGCGGAGCAGGGCGGCATCGACCTGGACGTGCCGGTCAAGCTCTACATCCCCGAATTCGCCCAGGCCGGCAAGGGCGGCATCACCGTCTCCGACGTGCTGTCGCACCGCGGCGGCTTCCCCTCCATCGCGCTGCCCAAGGCCGAGCGCAGGGTCGAGCTGCTCAACGACTGGGACCGCGTCATCGACCTGATCTGCCGCGCCCCGCAGACCCATGGCCGCCAGCTTGCCTACCACGCCATCACCGGCGGCTTCATCCTGGCCGAGATCATCCAGCGCGTCACCGGCAAGCCGCTGCGCGACTACCTCGACCGCGAGCTGCGCCGGCCGCTGGGCATGACCCACTTCACCTACGGCATTCCCGAGGCCCACCGCGACCGCGTCGCCGTCAACTACGTCGCCGGGCCGCCGGTGCGCTTCCCGCTGAGCAAGCTGGTCGAGCGCGCCCTGCTGGCGCCGTTCGACGAGGTGGTGGCCGCTTCCAACTCGCAGACCTTCATGGACGCCGTCATCCCGGCCGGCAACATCTACGCCACCGCCGAGGAGCTGTCGCGCTTTTTCCAGATGCTGCTCGACGGCGGCACCTGGAACGGCCGGCGCATCCTGCGGGAGAAGACGGTGGCGCGCGCCGTGGCGCCGCGCGGCCGCATGACGGTGGACCGCATGCTGATGGTGCCGATGCGCTACAGCGAGGGCATGATGCTCGGCGCCGACCCCTTCGGCCTCTACGGCCCCGACACCGGCCGCGCCTACGGCCACCTCGGCTTCATCAACATCCTCGGCTGGGCCGACCCGCAGCGCGGGATCTCCGCTGCCCTGCTCACCACCGGCAAGGCCATCCTCGGCCGCCACCTCGTGGCGCTGGGAAGATTGATGCAGGTGATCGCGCGGCGTTGCGAATGACGGGAGGCGGCAGGCGCGGCGCGGCAGGCGGACCCGGCGCGGCGTGGTGGAGCGGCCTCAGGATTTTTCCGGCTTCGGCGCCTGCCGCGCCGCGCCACCCGCTTCCCAATCCTTGCCCGGCAGCAAGCCCCGCAATTCCTCCTTGGTCAGCTCGCGCCACTGCCCCACCTTCAGAGCCCCCAGCCGCAGGTTGATGATCCGCACCCGCTGCAGCCGCCGCACCTCGTAGCCGAACACCTCGCACATGCGGCGGATCTGCCGGTTGAGGCCCTGGGTCAGGACGATGCGGAACACCTTGTCGCCGATGCGGCTGGCGCGGCAGGGCTTGGTGGTGGTGTCCAGCTCCGGCAGGCGCACGCCCCTGGACATGCCGGCCAGGAAATCCGCGGTCACCGTCCGGTCCACCGTCACGATGTATTCCTTCTCGTGGCCGTTCTCCACGCGCAGGATCTCGTTGACGATGTCGCCGTTGTTGGTCAGCAGGATCAGGCCTTCGGAGTCCTTGTCGAGGCGGCCGATCGGGAAGATGCGGTCGGGGTGGTTGACGAAGTCGACGATGTTGCCCTCGATGTGGCGCTCGGTGGTGCAGGTGATGCCCACCGGCTTGTTCAGCGCGATGTAGACCTGCTTCTTGCGGGCGCCGAGCGGCTTGCCGTTGACCTTCACCTCGTCGCCGTCCTGCACCTGGACGCCCAGCCCGGCGCGCCGGCCGTTGACGGTGACCCGGCCCTGCTCGATCCAGGCGTCGGCCTCGCGGCGCGAGCAGATGCCGGTTTCGCTGATGTACTTGTTCAGGCGCATGGCGGCCTAGGGCCTGTTCACGCGATTTCGATCGCTGCGTTGCCCCCGGAAAGGGATTTGTTTTTCGCGCATTGCCACGTCGCTCCCTCCTTCGTACATCCAGTACACCGCGTCGGTCGCGCCTTGCACTGCGCCGAAACAGACCCCTTCGCAGCGATCGATATCGCGTGAACAGGCCCTAGTTTAAGGCGGGCCCCGCGCAAAGACGCTGGAACAGCGCCGCCCGGGTTTCCCCCGGCGGCGTCTTTGCGCCAGCCGCTTTTGCCTGCACAATCGGCTTTTCCGCGGCAACAGCTTCCATGCCCCACGTCCAGGCCAACGGCATCCAGATCGAGTACGAGACCTTCGGCCAGCCTTCCGACCCGGCGATTCTCTTGATCATGGGCCTGGGCGGCCAGCTGGTGCTGTGGCCGGAGGCGCTGTGCCGGGCGCTGGCGGCCGGCGGCTACTACGTCATCCGCTACGACAACCGCGACGTCGGCCTGTCCAGCAAGATCGACAGCGCCGGCAAGCCGGACCTGAACCGCGCCGGGCTGCGCTACATGCTGCGCCTGCCGGTACGCTCCGGCTATACGCTCGACGACATGGCGGCCGACGCGCTCGGCCTGCTCGACGCGCTGCGCATCCGCAGCGCCCATGTCGTCGGCATGTCGATGGGCGGCATGATCGGCCAGATCCTGGCGGCGCGGCACGGCGGGCGCCTGCTCAGCTTCACCGCCATCATGACCAGCAGCGGCAACCGCAGCCTGCCGCAGCCCAGCCTCAAGCTGCGCCTGCGCCTGACGCAGCGGCCCAGGGGCACCGACCGCGAGTCCCTGGTGCGGCACTCGATGAACACCTGGCGGCTGATCGGCAGCCCCGGCTACCCGACGCCGGACGCCGAGCTGCGCGCCATGGTCGAGCGCGACCAGGCGCGCTGCCTCTATCCGCGCGGCATGGCGCGGCAGACCCTGGCGATCATGGCGGCGCCGAGCCGCGTGCCGCTGCTGCGCATGATCAAGGTGCCGACCCTGGTGATCCACGGGCTGGCGGATCCGCTGGTGCCGGTGGCCGCGGGCCGCGAGCTGGCGCGGCTGATCCCCGGCGCCAGGCTGGAGCTGATCGAGGGGATGGGGCACGACCTGCCGGCGGCGCTGCTGCCGCGGATCGGCAGCCTGATACTCGGGCATGTGCGCGAGGTGCAGCAGCGCAGCGTCGCCAGCGCCGCCTGAGGTGACGCGGCGCCGGGCTCCGGCCCGCCGGCGGCTTACTTCCTGGTCTTCGTCGCCTTCTTCTTCGCCGCCTTCTTCGGCGCCGCCTTCTTTGCCTGGGCCTTCTTCGCCTGGGCCTTCTTCGCCTGGGCCTTCTTCCGGGCGGGCTTCTTCGGCTTGAGCATGGTGCCGGTGCACCTGGCCGAGCCGCAGCGGCAGGCCCACAGCTGGCGGATGCGCCTGGTGTCGCTGTCCTCCAGCTCGATGCCGTAGTCGTAGGTCAGTTCTTCGCCGGCCTTGACCGCGCGCTTGGTGGCGATGAACAGGCGGTCCTTCTTCGGGTCGCCGTCCTTGCTTGCCTCCAGCACCGGCTCGCAGTTCGGCGCGCAGCTGTGGTTGATCCAGCGCGCCGCGTTGCCGTCGACGTTGGCGTCGACGACGTAGTGGTCGTTGAGGATGAACAGGAAGGTGTGGCCGGTCTCGCGGTTGTCGCTGTAGCGTTCGTCGGCGTCGGCGTGGGTCAGGAGCTTGCCGCGGTACTGGACCAGGTTCTTGCCGGCGGGGAGGTCGGTCGCGGCGAAGACGCCGTTGCCGTGGATGGGGGAGCGGCGGACGATGATCGAGCGGGACATCGATGACGAGTCGGGCGGGGCGTGGAAGCCGGAGGCGGTATTCTCGCCCAGCCGCGGCCGCAAGGACAGTGGCGGATGCATGGTCGCCGTCCCGATGCGCTAGGCTTGGCGCGGGTTGCAGTACTGCCGGGAGAAGTCCGATGAAGCGATTGAAGACGCTGTGTGGAGTGTTGTGCCTGGCCTGGAGCGGCACCGCCGCGGCCGACGCCCTGGCCACGCTCAACGACGCCGAGAATTTCAAGAAGGCGCAGAAGGACGTGGCCGCCATGTCCCGCGCCGAGCTGGATCCGCTGCTGGAGGCGGTGGCGACCTGCTCGGCGGTCAGCATCGGCCAGCGCATGCAGCAGTTCGAGTGCGAGCGCGGGCTCAACGTCTACTGGGCCCGCTACAGCCGCGGCCGCGCCATCGACAACTACCTCAGCGCCCTCGGCGGCCTGTTCACCGCCTTCGACAACAACGCCCTCAACCCCTCGCAGGAAATGACCATGGGCTACCGCCGCGCCAGCGGCGACCTGGTGAGCCTGATGCACACCATCAACGAGCGCTACCGCCAGCTGGAGAAGTAGGCGCGCCGGCTTCGTTCAGATTCGGTTCAGCAAGCATTGCGCAAGCTGAACCAGTGCAGGCCCGCGCGGTCTGAGTGCCGGCGGCCGCCTGCACCGTCCAGGGACGGGCAGCCGCGCCGCGTGCCCTGCGCGGCGGTACCGACAACAGAAGCCATGGAGGCTAAGAAAAAATGCGTAAGTCCCAAGGTGCGCGTGCATTCGCCGCGCTTGCTGCTCTTGCTGCGGCCCCGGCCCTGCTGCCGGCCACCGCCTCGGCGTCCGACTACACCTATATCGAAGGCGGCTTCATCGACCGGCACGATTATGGCCGCGACGGCGGCGGCGGCCGGGTCGCCGGCTCCTTCGACATCCCGGTGCTGCCGCTGGCGGTGATCGGCGAATACACCGGCACCGACAACCTCGACCAGGAGTCCGTCGGCGCCATCTTCCACATGCCGATCGTGCCCACCCTCGGCTTCTTCGGCGGCGCCACCCTCGAGCACGGCGACCGCCACGACGAGACCGACACCGGCGTCGGCTTCCGCGCCGGCCTGCGCTGGAAGACCATTCCGCGCCTGGAGCTGTCGCCGGAGCTGCGCTTCGTCCACCTGTTCCACACCGACCAGACCTCGGTGCGCGGCGTGGCGCTGTACAACTTCGCGCCGCACTGGGACCTGCAGGGCGCGCTGCAGGGCGGCGACGACCGTCGCTACGAAGTGGGCGTGCGCTACGTCTTCGGCGACATCCGCTGAAGCCGCCGGCCGGGCTCGTCGTTCCGGCGCAAGCCTGGGGACTCCAGCGCGGCCCCCGGCCTGCGCCGGATGACGACTGCCCGGACCACAGGCGGATTGCGCCGCCGCCTGCTTGCGGCCGCGGATATCCGGCACCACGCGGGCAGCCCGCACCTGCCGCAGCCCTGGCCGCGCGTCCGCGCCATCGCCGCAAAGACTGTGACAAACGCAGCCTAGCTGCTACTCTTCAGGGGCAATGACCAAGACATGGAAGTTTTGGGCGCAGTGCTGCTGCGCCTCCGCCGTTCTCCTGTGCCTGCCGACGGCCATGGCGCAGGGGCGGCAGCAATACATCTCCGACGAAATCAGCGTCACCATCCGCCAGAAGCCGAGCAACGACGCCGAGTCGCTGGGCTCGGTCAAGAGCGGCATGAAGGTGACGGTGCTCGAATCGCTCGGCGCCGACAGCTTCGCCCGCATCCGCACCGCCGACGGCCGCGAAGGCTGGATCACCGCCCGCTTCATCACCGACCAGCCGGCCGCCAAGGAGCAGCTGGCCTCGCTCAAGCAGCAACTCGACCAGGCCCACAGCCAGGCGCAGTCGCTGCAGCAGGACCTGAGCGCGGCGCAGCAGCAGCTGGCCAAGGCCAGGCCGGCGCTGGAGATGGCCGGCGAGAACGAGAAGCTGAAGGCCGCCATCGCCCAGCGCGAGCAGCAGGTCGGCGAGCTGGAGCAGCAGTACGACGCCGAGAAGGCGCGGCGCCAGACCCTGCTGACCGGCGCGGTGCTGGTCGCCGCTGGCATCTTCATCGGCCTGGTGCTGCCCTGGATGGGCGGCCGCAAGAAGCGCTACAGCGACTTCTAGCCGCCTCCCGCCGGCACGCGGCGCCGCAACCCGCTACAGTGCGGCGGCATGCCGATCACGAGCGCGAGCGAGCGGATGAGGATCCTGCTGGGACTGGGCGCCTGCCTGCTGCTGCCGCCGCTGCCCGCCGGCGCGGCGCCGCCGGCCACTCCGCAACAGATCGCCACCCTGCGCCTGGACTGGATCGACCGCAGCATCGACCCGGCGCAGGACTTCTTCCGCTTCGCCAACGGCGCCTGGCTGCGCGACAACCCCATCCCCGCCGAGTATTCCGGCTGGGGCGTGGACCGCATCCTGATGCGGCAGAACCAGGACTTCATGCGCGAGCTGCTGGAGTCGGCCGCGGCCGGCGGCGCCGCGGCGGACAGCGAGGAGCGCAAGATCGGCGACTTCTACGCCAGCGGCATGGACGAAGCCGCCATCGAGCGGGCCGGCCTGGCGCCGCTGCGGCCGGAGCTGGCGCGCATCGACGCGCTGCGTGACCGCGCCGCGCTGCTGCCGGAGCTGGCCCACCTGCAGCGCATCGGCGTCGATGCCCTGTTCAGCCTGGGCCAGATGCAGGACTTCCGGGACAGCAGCCTGGTCATCGGCTACGTCGCCCAGGGCGGCCTGGGCCTGCCGGACCGCGACTACTACCTCAAGCGCGACGCCAGGTTCACCGCCATCCGCCGCGAATACCTGGCCCACCTGCGGCGCACCTTCGAGCTGCTCGGCGACGCGCCGGCCGCGGCGGCGGCCGAGGCGCGCTCGGTGCTGGCCTTCGAGACGCGGCTGGCCCGCGCCTCGATGCCGGCCGAGCAGCAGCGCGACCCGCGCGCCATCTACCACCCGATGGACCGCGCCGCGCTGGCCCGCGCCGCGCCGCTGGACTGGGCGGCGTATCTCGACGCCGCCGGCCTGCCGCGCCTGCAGCGGCTCAACCTGGCGATGCCGCGGTTCTTCGCCGCCGCCGCGCGCGAACTGCGCCGGGCGCCGCTGGCCGGCTGGCGCACCTACCTGCGCTGGCACCTGGCCGAGGCCTTCTCGCCCTACCTGTCCAGGGCCTTCGCCGACGAGGCTTTCCATCTCAGCCAGGTGCTGCACGGCACCCGTGAGCAGCTGCCGCGCTGGCGCCGCGTCGCCAACGCCGAGGACCGCGCCCTCGGCTTCGCCGTCGGCCATCTTTACGTGCAGAAGAAATTCCCGCCCGAGGCCAGGCAGCAGGTGCTCGACATCCTGCACGGCATCCGCGCCGCGCTGCGCGAGGACCTGCGCACGCTGCCCTGGATGAGCCAGGCCACCCGCGCCCGGGCGCTGGAGAAGGAGCGGCTGATCGAGGAGCGCATCGGCTATCCCGACGCCTGGCGCGACTACAGTGCCCTGTCCATCGACCGCGGCCCCTGGGTGCTCAACGTGCTGCGCGCCGACGAGTTCGCCACCGCGCGCGAGCTGGCCAAGATCGGCAAGCCGGTCGACCGCAAGGACTGGGACATGACGCCGCAGGAGGTCAACGCCTACTACGACACCTCGATGAACAACATCAATTTTCCCGCCGGCATCCTGCAGCCGCCGTACTTCGATCCGGCCGCGCCGGCGGCGGTGAACTACGGCGCCATCGGCGCGGTGATCGGCCACGAGATCACCCACGGCTTCGACGACGAGGGCAGCCAGTTCGACGGCCACGGCAACCTCGCCGACTGGTGGACCGCCGCCGACAAGCAGCGCTTCCAGGCCGGCGTCGACTGCATCGCCGACCAGTTCTCGCAGTACACCGTGGACGGCGGCCTGCACGTCAAGGGCAGGCTGGTCACCGGCGAGTCCATCGCCGACCTCGGCGGCCTGCTGCTGGCGCTGCGCGCCTTCCAGGCCTCGGCCGGGGCCGCCGAAGCGCCGGTGATCGGCGGCTACACGCCCCTGCAGCAGCTGTTCATCAGCTACGGCCACTCCTGGGCCGACGTCGACCGGCCGGAGCAGGCGCGCGAATACGCCGTGTCCAATCCGCACCCGATCGCCGAGTTCCGCGTCAACGGCATCCTCGCCAACGTCCCCGCCTTCCGCGAGGCTTTCCACGTGCCGGCCGGCAGCCCGCTGGCGAAGCCGGATGCCTGCGTCATCTGGTAAGCCGCGCGCCGTGCGCATCGGGCTGATCTCCGACACGCACGGCCTGCTGCGGCCGGAGGCGCTGGCCGCGCTGGAGGGCAGCGACCGCATCGTCCACGCCGGCGACATCGGCGATCCGGCCATCCTCGAACGCCTGGCGCGGATCGCGCCGGTCACCGCCGTGCGCGGCAACAACGACCAGGGCCGGGAATACGCGCGGATCCCGCAGACCGCGGTGCTGGAGGCCGGCGGCCTGCGGCTGTACCTGATCCACGACGTGCACGAGCTGGACCTCGACCGCGCCGCCGCCGGCTTCCGCGTGGTGGTGTCGGGCCACTCGCACCGGCCGGGGCAGCGCGAGCAGGGCGGCGTGCTGTACCTCAATCCGGGCAGCGCCGGGCCGCGGCGCTTCAGCCTGCCGGTGAGCGCGGGACGCCTGCTGATCGGGAACCGCGGCCTGGAGGTCGAGCTGCTCGACCTGCTGCCGCCAACGGCAGGGAAATAAATCGGGGGCCGGCCCAGGCAAAAGCCCCTTTCCCGCGGGCGCGGAAAAGGGGCGGGAAGCCGCCGTTCCGCTTCAGGGCTGGCCGATGAAATCCATCTTGCCCAGCTCCACCCCGTTGTGGCGCAGGATGGCGTAGGCGGTGGTGCAGTGGAAATACAGGTTCGGCGTGACGAAGCCGAGCAGGTAGTCCAGGCCCTTGAACTCCATCGCGCCGCGCGGCGAGGGCAGGGTGATGTCGCGGCCTTCGCTGCCGTCGATCTGCTCCGGCTTCAAGGCCTTGAGGAACCCCAGCGTCTTGTCGATGCGCGCGTACAGCTCGGCGAAGCTGGCCTCGTTGTCCTCGTACTTCGGCACTTCGACGCCGGCCAGGCGCGCGCCGCAGCCCTTGGCCATGTCGGTGGCGATCTGCACCTGCCGCGTCAGCGGAAACATGTCGGCGCAGAGCCGGTCGTTGAGCAACACCTCCGGCTTGATCTTCTTGGCCTCGACAAAGGCCTCGCCCTTGCCCAGGACGCTGCGCAGGTTGGTCAGGGCGCGGATGAAGACGGGCACCGAGGCCCGGTACATGCTGATGCTCATGGTCAATCCTCCGAGAATGATGTTGGAAACTTGGAACGCCCATTCTAAAGCGTATGGAGGCGGACGTACGGTAAAGTCGGCCTCATGGCCTACGCAAGAATCATCGGCACCGGCAGCTACCTGCCGGAACGCGTCGTCACCAACCGCGAGCTCGAATCGAAGATCGAGACCTCCGACGAGTGGATCGTGTCGCGCACCGGCATCGAGGCGCGCCACGTCGCCGCCGACGGCGAGATGACCAGCGACCTGGCCTTCCACGCCGCCACCCGCGCGCTCGAGTCCGCCGGCGTCGGCGCACCCGACATCGACCTGATCATCGTCGCCACCACCACGCCCGACATGATCTTTCCCTCCACCGCCTGCCTGCTGCAGGCCAAGCTGGGAGTGAAGCAGGGCGCCGCGTTCGACGTGCAGGCCGTGTGCACCGGCTTCATGTACGCCCTGTCCACCGCCAACCTCTACGTCACCAGCGGCATGGCCAGGTGCGCCCTGGTGGTCGGCGCCGAGGTCTTTTCGCGCCTGCTCGACTGGAACGACCGCCGCACCTGCGTGCTGTTCGGCGACGGCGCCGGCGCGGTGGTGCTGCGCCGCTCCGACCAGCCCGGCATCCTCACCGCCAATCTCCACGCCGACGGCAGCCTGTCGCACATCCTGCGCGTCGACGGCGGCATCGCCCACGGCGAGATCCGCGGCCATCCGTTCCTGGAGATGGACGGCCAGGCCGTCTACCGCACGGCCGTGCGCGCCCTCGACGACAGCGGCCGCGAGGCCCTCGACGCCGCCGGGGTGAGCGCGGCGCAGATCGACTGGTTCGTGCCGCACCAGGCCAACATCCGCATCATCAACACCCTGGCCGAGAAGCTCGGCGTGCCGAAGGAGCGGGTGGTCACCACCGTCGCCCGCCACGGCAACACCTCGGCCGCGTCGGTGCCGCTGGCGCTGGATGCGGCGGTGCGCGATCAGCGCATCAAGCCGGGGAACCTGGTGATGCTGCAGGGCGTGGGGGGCGGCATGACCTGGGGGACGGTGTTGTTGCGCTGGTAGCCGTGGCGGCCCCGCTGTTCGTCATCCCAGCGAAAGCGGGACAACTGCGTCGGGAACGCAGTTGAGCGGGCGGAGCGAGGCTGAAGGCTTCGGGGTGGGCCGAGCAATCCGGCGCCATCCCTTTGGCTGCTCTAAGGCGGTCGGTCGCGACCGGCGTCTTCGGGCCGGCAGCGTCAGGCTGCCTGCAGTGCCTTGATCACCTCGGCGGGTTTGCTTTTAAGCGCCTTGAGCAAGGCCCGAGCCGGGCCAGTCGGAGTCCGCAGACCCTGCTCCCAGTTGCGCAATGTGCCGACATTGACTTCGATCAGACGCGCGAACTGTGTCTGGGAGAGGCCGGTTGCAACTCGAACGGCACGCACCTGGGCCGCATCGATCGTGAACTCCCGGGAAGGTGCGCGTTCGCCGCGAACGATCTCGTCCGCCTGCTTCGTGCTTTCCATCAAACGTGCAAAAAGCTTCTTGTCCATCACCAGTTCTCCACTACTCGTCTCAAGCTTCTCTTCTGCGACGGGGTTAAGGAACCTCTGAACAAGTCCATGCCCTGCCGCGGCTTGCCCTTTGACGCAGGGCAAGGCGCGAGGAGCGTGGTGTACTCGAAGTACACGAGCGACGAGCAACGCCGCCCTGCGTCAAAGGGCAAGCCGCCCGAAGGGTTGCCCCCCGTTTTGCGCCACGCTGCGTTGCTCGCTCCTCATGTACTTCGAGTACACGTCGTCGCTCGCGCCTTGCTTGGCGCAAAATGGGGGGCAACGGCAGGGTATGCACTTGTTCAGAGGTTCCTTAAATCATCCTGCTTGGCTTTCTTGTAGACCAGCAGCATGAGAATCTGGCCTTCCGCCGAACGCCAGTAGTAAATAACTCGAACCCCACCGCTCTTGCCTGTTCCAGGAAGCCTCCAACGGACCTTGCGTACGCCACCGGTGCCCTCGATCAAGTCGCCGGCGTCCGGATGGTCCGCGAGGTGCTCCTGCAGCCTGGCATACAAGTCATCCGGCATGAGCTGCTGGATGTCATCGGTAAACGCAGGGGTTTCGATGAAGATCACGCCGGCATTGTACACCGTTGGTGTAGTATGTCAATGGTGTATGCAAGGCCGGTTGACGCGGACGCGGTTGGCTCCTCGCCCCATTGCATCCATGGCGCCCATTGCGCCGATGGAGGAAAGCAGCCCTACGCTGCCTGCGCCCACCCGCGCAGGATGACCAAGCCTACCGCCTGAAACTCCGCGCATGCTCCCGCAGCGCCACCATGAAAGCCTCCAGGTGCTTGCGCGTCGCCTCGTGCACCAGCTTGCCGTCGGCGTCGAAGCGCTCGTGCGCCTGGCCGATCATCACTTCGGGCTTGTTGAGGATGCGCATGTCCAGGTACACGCCGGTCTGGCGCAGGTGGTACTGCGCCCGCGCGGTGCCGAGCGCGCCCATGCTGGCGCCGCAGATCGCCACCGGCTTGCCGGCGAAGGGCTGGTCCTTGAGGCGCGAGATCCAGTCGATGGCGTTCTTCATCACGCCGGACACGGAATAGTTGTACTCCGGGGTCACCAGCAGCACGCCGTCGGCGGCGCGGATCTGCGCGCCGAGCTGCTGCACGGCTTGCGGGATGCCCTGGGCCTGCACGTCGGCGTTGTACAGCGGGATCTGCGAGATGTCGCCGATCTCGATCTGCAGGTCCGGCGGCGCCAGCTCCCGCGCGGCGTGGAGGGTGGCGCTGTTGTACGAGCCCTTGCGCAGGCTGCCGGAGATGCCGAGGATGCGGATGACCTCGCTCATGCATGTTCTCCGGTTCAGGCCTTCAGCGTGGCAATGTCGATGACGAAGCGGTACTTCACGTCGCTCCTGAGCATGCGCTCGTAGGCCTCGTCGATCTTCTGCACCGGGATCATTTCGATGTCCGAGACGATGCCGTGCTCGGCGCAGTAGTCGAGCATCTCCTGCGTCTCGCGGATGCCGCCGATCAGCGAGCCGCCGATCTGCCGGCGCTGGAAGATCAGGTTGCCGACGCGCAGGCCGGGATCGGCCGGCGGGATGCCGACCAGGGTCAGGGTGCCCTCGCGCTTGAGCAGGGCGGTGTAGGCGTTGAGGTCGTGCGCGGCGGAGACGGTGTCGAGGATGAAGTCGAAGCTGCGCGCGTGGCGCTTCATCTCGTCGCGGTTCTTCGACACCACCACTTCCTGCGCGCCCAGGCGCAGCGCGTCCTCGGTCTTGCCCGGCGAGGTGGTGAACAGCACCACCCTGGCGCCGAAGGAGGCGGCGAACTTCACCGCCATGTGGCCGAGGCCGCCGAGGCCGACCACGCCGACCTTCTGCCCCTTGCGCACGTTCCAGTGGCGCAGCGGCGACCAGGTGGTGATGCCGGCGCAGAGCAGCGGCGCGGTGGCGGCGAGGTCGAGCCTGTCGGAGATGCGCAGGGCGAAGGCCTGGTCCACCACGTAGTTGCTGGAATAGCCGCCGTAGGTCGGCGTGCCGTCCTTGTACTTGGAGTTGTAGGTGCCGACGAAGCCCTTCTCGCAATACTGCTCCAGGCCCTCGCCGCAGGCCGGGCAGCTGCGGCAGGAGTCGACCATGCAGCCGATGCCGGCCAGGTCGCCGGGCTTGAAACCCCGGACCTGCGCGCCCACCTTCACCACCCGGCCGACGATCTCGTGGCCCGGCACCATCGGGAAGGCGCCGGCGCCCCACTCGTCGCGGACCTGGTGCAGGTCGGAGTGGCACACGCCGCAATAGCGGATCTCGATCTGCACGTCCTGCGGGCCCGGCTCGCGGCGCTCGAACTTGAACGGCGCCAGCGGCGTGTTGGGCTGGTGCGCGGCGTAACCCAGGGAAGCGAGCATGATGGACTCCTGAACATGAAAAGGGGATGTCGCGCGCGGAACGCGGCGGAAGAAATCGGTCCAATATAGAGTAACCCCGCGCCGGCCGGTTCCGCACCCGCCGGCGCCACCCACCAAGGAGCGGCAGATGGTCAGCGCACTGTTCGGCGGCAGCCTCAAGGTCAGCCCGAGGGACTTCCCGGAGCCGGCTTACGACGAGCCCAGGGCGGCCGCGCCGGGGCGCCGCCTGGCGGTGCTGGCCGGCGGCTGCTTCTGGTGCGTCGAAGCGGTGTACCGCGAGCTGGACGGCGTGCTCGAAGTGGTCTCCGGCTACTCCGGCGGCAGCGCCGCGGACGCCGACTACAAGACCGTCTGCACCGGCAGCACCGAGCACGCCGAAGTGGTGCAGATCGCCTACGACCCCTCGCGCATCACCCTCGGCAGGCTGCTCAAGGTGTTCTTCTCGGTGGCGCACGACCCGACCCAGCTCAACCGCCAGGGCAACGACGTCGGCACGCAGTACCGCTCGGCGGTGTTCTACGCCGACGAGGAGCAGAAGCGCGTGACCGAGCGCTACATCGCCCAGCTCGACGCGGCGAAGGTGTTCGGCCGTCCCATCGTCACGCGCCTGGAGCCGCTGCAGCAGTTCTTCGAGGCCGAGGGCTACCACCAGAACTACGCCGAGCTGCACCCGGACCAGCCCTACATCGCCGCGGTCGCCGCGCCCAAGGTGGAGAAGCTGCGCGCCTACTTCGGCGAGAGCCTGAAGCGCTGAGGGCCGCTCGCCGCGGGCGCAGCAGGCGCGTCGAGGCATGCCGGCACGGAGGACCTTCTCATGGACAAGCGCCGCATCGGTTCCCTCGAAGTCCCGGTGGTCGGCCTGGGGTGCAACAACTTCGGCCGGCGCATCGACGAGCCGGCCAGCGCCCGCGTGGTGCACGCCGCGCTCGACGCCGGCGTGAACTTCTTCGACACCGCCGACATCTACGGCGGCACCCGGAGCGAGGAGTTCCTCGGCCGCGCCCTGGCCGGGCGGCGCGACCAGGCGATCATCGCCACCAAGTTCGGCATGGCGGTGGACGCCGGCCGCCAGGGCGCCAGGCCGGACTACATCCGCCGCGCGGTGGAGGACAGCCTGCGGCGCCTCGGCACCGACCGCATCGACCTGTACCAGCTGCACAAGCCCGATCCGGAGACGCCGATCGCCGACACGCTCGGCGCGCTCGACGAGCTGGTGCGCGCCGGCAAGGTGCGCGAGATCGGCTGCTCCAACTTCAGCGTGGCGCAGCTGCGCCAGGCGCAGCAGGCGGTCGCCCCCGGGGCCGCATGCTTCGCCAGCGTGCAGAACGAGTACAGCCTGCTGCACCGCGAGCCGGAGGCCGGCATGCTGGCCGAGTGCGCCCGCGGCGGCGTCGCCTTCCTGCCCTATTTCCCGCTGGCCAACGGCCTGCTCAGCGGCCGCTTCCGCCGCGGCGAGGCGGCGCCGGAGGGCAGCCGCTTCGTCGCCGGCGCCTGGGGCCACAAGTCCTGGAACGACGCCAACCTGGCGCGGGTCGAAGCGCTGCGCCACTTCGCCGCCGCCCGCGGCCGCAGCCTGCTGGAGCTGGCCTTCTCCTGGCTGCTGGTCCATCCCGCCGTGGCCTCGGTCATCGCCGGCGCCAGCCGGCCGGAGCAGGTCCAGGCCAATGCCGCGGCCGCCGGCTGGAAGCTGGGCAGCGAAGACCTCGCCGAAGTCGAGCGCCTGCTCGCCGCGGCGTGACGCAGTCCGGCGCCGCGCGGGCCGGCCGCAGTCAACCGGCCCTGGGGAGCCTCTGAACAAGTCCATGCCCTGCCGTTGCCCCTCATTTTGCGCCAGGCAAGGCGCGGCAGGGCATGGAATTGGTCGGAGGTTCTCTAGTCCTCGATCCGGCTGCGCAGCGCCTTGGTGCGGCCCTGCCGCGCCTTGCTCTCCAGCCGCTTCTGCTGCGAGCCGCGGGTCGGCCGGGTCGGGCGGCGCTTGCGCGGCACCACTGCGGCGGCCGCGATCAGCTCGCGCAGCCGCGCCAGCGCCGCCTCGCGGTTCTGCTCCTGGCTGCGATGCTGCTGCGCCTTGATCACCACCACGCCGTCGCGGGTGATGCGCTGGTCGGCGCGCGCCAGCAGCCGCTCCTTCAGCTCCTGCGGCAGGGACGAGGCGCGGATGTCGAAGCGCAGGTGGATGGCGGTGGAGGTCTTGTTGACGTTCTGGCCGCCGGAGCCCTGCGCGCGCATGGCGCTCAACTCGATCTCCTCGAGCGGCAGGCTTAGGCGGTCGTTGATCTCGAGCATGGCGCGGGTCCGGGAACGGCGGCTATTTTGCGCCCCTGGGGCTACACTGCGCACCTCGCCGCCGGCACAGCACTCCCATGGACGAAACCCGCCTGATTGAAGTCGAGACCAAGCTCGCCTATCTCGAGGAGACCGTGCAGGTGCTCAACGAGGTGGTGGCGCGCCAGCAGAAGCAGATCGACGCGCTGGAAGCGCTGTGCCGCGAGCTGGCCGAACGCGCCCGCAATGCCGCCGAGGGCGTGTTCCGCGGGACCCCGGCGGACGAGATTCCGCCGCACTACTGAGAGCCGGTCCGTGGATGAACCGCGCCGCCGCCCGGGACCGCGCCGGCGCTAATCGACGCTCAGATCCAGGGCATAAGTCCGCGCCGGCGGCGCGTCCGTGGCCCAGGGTTGGCGGTAGGCCAGGGTCAGCGCGCTGTGGCCCGGCCGCAGCACCTGGAACTCCAGCACCACCGTCTCCGGCGAGCCCGGCAGCGGGTGCTCGGGCGGCACCTCCGTCACCTTGCCCGGCCGGACCATGGTCGGGTCGGCGTCGGCCACCTGCCAGCTGTAGCCGGTGGAGGGATTGGAATCCAGCTGCACCTTGAAGTGGTTGCCGGGATGCAGGTGCACCAGGCGGCCGTTGTCCTTCAGGCCCAGGACCGGCGGAGAGCAGGCGGCGCAGAGCAGGCTGGCGCCGGCGAGTGCGGTACGGGCGAAGTGGCGGAAACGGTGGCGCGGCATGGCTGGCTCCCCGGCATTGCGGCTGGTCTCGTGCGCCAGCCTGCGGCTCATCATGCGCGCCGCCGCGGCAGGCTGTCGAGAATCGCGGCGCTGTCGCGCGCAGCGGCGGGGGCGGCGCGGGGGCGGCGGTGAGGATCCGGGCGAGGGCGTGCAGGCCATCAATCCGCGCGGCGAACTGTACACGCGCGGCAACGTGCGGCAGCATCTGTCCATGCGCAACTTCATGGACAGCCTGCGCGGCGCCGGCGTGCAGACCGGCGGCCCCGACGCCTTCGGCCAGCGCGACCGCCAGCAATTCGCCGCCCCGCTCGACCGCCTGCTCGCCCGGCACAAGCCGGCGTGCCCGCCCGCCTCATGACCACCATCCAGCTCGAGCAGTTCATCCACGCCTCGCCCCAGGCGGTGTACGACTACGTCACCCGCCCGGCGCTGTGGAAGGAGTGGCACCCCGCCTCGCGCGGCGCCGACGGCCACGCCGCCGAATCGCTGGCGGCCGGCGCGCGCTTCGAGGAGGACATCGTCTCCGCCGGCCGGCCGCGGCATCTGCGCTGGGTGGTGGAGCAGGCCGAGCCCGGCGTGCGCTGGGCCGCGCGCGCGGAGATGGAGGACGGCAGCACCGTGCAGCTGCTGTACGAATTCCAGGCGCGCAACACCGGCATGAACTTCAGGCGCACCCTGCGCTACCACGTCAAGCCGCTGCACCTGCGGCTGGCCAACGCCTTGTTCGTGTGGCGGCGCGTGCAGGCCGAGTCGCGGACGGCGCTGAGCAACCTGACGCGGCGGTTCAGCGGCAAGCGCTGAGCGCGCCCGGCGCGGCGGCCTCAGGCCCCCGGCCGGTCCGCCAGCTTCCCCGCCGCCATCATCGCCGCCTCCAGCTTCCTCCACCGCGCCAGCTCCCGCTGGTAGATGCGCAGCTCGCAGTCGGCGCAGCCGCCGCCGCAGCAGTCGTAGCCCTGCGGCGGCTCGGGCCGGGGCGGCAGGATGTCGGGCAGCTCGCTCATGGCGAGCAAGCTTAGCGCCAGGAGCGGCGCGTTGAAACGCGACGGGCCGCCCCAATGCAGGGGGACATGGCCATTCCCCTTTCGGTTCTCGACCTCGCGCCGGTGCCCACCGGCACCACCGCCGCCGAGGCGGCGCGCCGCACGGTGGACCTGGCGCGGCTGGCCGACCGGCTCGGCTATGCGCGCTACTGGTTCGCCGAGCACCACAGCATGGCCAGCGTCGCCAGCTCGTATCCGGAAATCCTGATCGCCCACGTCGCCGCGGCGACGCCGCGGATCCGGGTCGGCTCGGGCGGCATCATGCTGCCGAACCATGCGCCGCTGCGGGTGGCCGAGGCCTTCCACACCCTGGAGGCGCTGCACCCGGGACGCATCGACCTGGGCCTGGGCCGGGCCCCCGGTTCCGAGCCGGCGGCGAGCCGGGCGCTGCGCGCCTTCGACGGCGAGCAGTTCCCCGGCCACCTCGCCGAGCTGCTGGCGCTGTCGCGCGGCGAGCTGCCGGCGGGGCATCCGTTCCGGCGCGTGAAGGTGATGCCCGAGGTGCCGGCCCTGCCGCCGATCTGGCTGCTCGGCTCCAGCGGCGCCAGCGCGCGCATGGCCGGCGAGGCCGGCATGGGCTACAGCTTCGCCAGCCATTTCAGCCCGACGCCGGCGGCGCCGGCTTTCGCCGCCTACCGCGACAGCTTCCGGCCCTCGCCGCAGTTCCCGCGGCCGCACGCCATTCTCGGCGTGGCGGTGGTCTGCGGCGAAACCGAGGAGCAGGCGCGGCGCCTGGCCTCGACCATGGAGCTGGCGCGGCTGCGCATCAACCGCGGCGAGTTCCTGCCGCTGCCGAGCCCGGAGGAGGCGCTGGCCCATCCCTACACCGAGGGCGAGCGCGAGGCGCTGCGGCAGTACCGCGCCCTGAGCATCGTCGGCGCGCCGGACGCGGTGCGGGCGCAGATCGAGGCCAAGGCGCGCGAGACCGGCGCCGACGAGGTGATGGTGGTGACCAACGTCCACGGCCACGCCGAGCGCCTGCGCTCCTACGAGCTGCTGGCGCAGGCCTTCGGCATGGGCGCCTGAGACGGGCGGCGGCGCGTTCTGCCGGGCCGGATGCGCCATGCTGCGGCGGCTTCCCGCCGTTGAGCGGGGCGCCGGAACCCGTTCCGCCGCGGGCGGTCTGAAGCCGTACGGCCTAAGAACAGAACCACCCATGAAGCCGCGCATCGAACCCAGCCTCGAGCCCGCCGCGCCTCCCGCTCCCGGGGCGCCGGAGGCGCTGCGCATCGATCCGGCGCACCGGCCCGGCTACGCCGCGGCGCGCCCGGCGCCCGCGCCGGAGCGGCGGCGCTCGTCCTCCTGGTTCGGGCGGCTGTTCACCCTGTTCCTGCTGCTGTGCCTGCTGCCGGTGGTGGCGATCGTCGCGCTGCGCTGGCTGCCGCCGCCGGTGACCTCGTACATGCTGCAGAGCCCGACCCAGCCGGTGCAGTATCACTGGGTGCCGGCGGACCGCATTGCCGAGGTGGCGCGCCGCGCCGTGGTCGCGGCCGAGGACCAGAAGTTCTGGACCCATCGCGGCTTCGACCTGGAGGCGATCCGCAAGGCCGAGGCGTGGAACCAGGACCCGCGCCACCGCAACCGCCGCCGCGGCGCCTCCACCATCAGCCAGCAGACCGCCAAGAACCTGTTCCTCTGGCCCGGCGGCTACGTGCGCAAGGGCATCGAGGCCGGCCTCACCGTGCTGCTGGAAAAGCTGTGGGGCAAGAAGCGCATCCTCGAGGTCTATCTCAACGTGGTCGAGTTCGGCCCCGGCGTGTACGGCGTCGAGGCCGCCGCGCAGAAGTACTTCAACAAGCCGGCCTCGCAGCTCACCGCCGAGGAGGCGGCGCGGCTGGCGGCGGTGCTGCCCAATCCGCGCCACTGGAGCGTCGCCCATCCCGGCGCCTACGTGCAGGCGCGCACCGCCTGGATCATGGGCCAGATGGGTTACGGCTCGCGCAATACGCCGGCGCAGGAGCCGGTGCCGCCCGCCGACGAAATGCCCGACGACGAGGACTACCTGCCGCGCGACGCCGCTCCGCCTGCGCCGGGGCTGCCGCCGGAGATTCCGCTGGACGAGGAGCAGCAGCCGGATGCGCCGGGCGCCACCGCCGCGCCGCCGCCGCAGGGCGCGGACCCGTCCGCCGCGCCCACGCCGCCGCCGTCCGACGCGCCGCCGCAGGAGGCGCAGCCGGCGCCGGCTGCTGCTCCGCCGGCCGGGCCCAGCTGAAGCGGAGCCGGCGGCTGCGCCGCCGCGTGCGCAAAATGGGCACTGCGTGGCGCGCGCCGGATGTGGCAGCCTGCAAGGTGGCGCCGCGGCAGGCGCTCGGGTAGCGTGGGGCCGGGGTTCCACGCGGGGGCTGACATGAAACAGGTCTTCATCACCGGCATCGGCGGCCCCGACAAGCTGCAGCTGCGCGAGGCGCCGGACCCGCAGCCCCAGGCCGGCGAGGTGCGCATCCGCGTGCGCGCCGCCGGCGTCAACTTCGCCGACATCCTGGCGCGCAAGGGGCTCTACCCGGACGCGCCCAGGCTGCCCGCCGTGGTCGGCTACGAGGTGTCGGGCCTGATCGACGCGCTCGGCGCCGGCGCCGGCGCCGAATGGCAGGGCCGCGAGGTGCTGGCCCTGACCCGCTTCACCGGCTATGCCGACACCGTGGTGGTGCCGCTGGCCCAGGTGTTCGCCAAGCCCGCGGCGCTGAGCCACGAGCAGGCCGCGGCGATCCCGGTCAATTACCTCACCGCCTGGCAGCTGATGAAAGTGGTCGGCGCGCTCTCGCCCGGCGAGACGGTGCTGATCCACAACGCCGGCGGCGGCGTCGGCCTCGCCGCCATCGACATCGGCCGCCACCTCGGCGCCACGCTGATCGGCACCGCCAGTGCCGGCAAGCACGCCTTCCTCAGGCAGCGCGGCCTGCACCACGCCATCGACTACCGCGGCGGCGACTGGACGCCGGAGCTGATGCGCCTCACCGGGGGGCGCGGCGTCGAGCTGATCCTCGATCCGCTCGGCGGCGGCCACTGGAAGAAGAGCTACCGCGCCCTGCGCCACAGCGGCCGCCTCGGCATGTTCGGCGCCTCGACCCTGTCGGAGTCCGGCCTGCCGCGGCCGCTGGCCTTCCTCAAGATCGGCGTCAGCCTGCCGTGGTTCAACCCGATCGGCCTGATGAACGAGAACCGCGGCGTCTTCGGCGTCAACCTCGGCCATCTGTGGCACGAGAACCCCAAGGTGCGCAGCTGGACCGATGCCCTGCTGCAGGGCGTGAGCGAAGGCTGGGCGCGGCCGCACGTCGACAAGGCCTTTCCGCTGGCCGAGGCCGGCGCGGCGCACACCTACATCGAGGAGCGCAGGAATACCGGCAAGGTGGTGCTGGTGCCGTAGGCTCCGCGCAAGCCCGCGGGCTTGCGCCACCCGGGCGATCACGCGCTGCGGCTGACGGTGCAGGCGGGGCGGGAGCTTTCGTGGCACTGCGGCGGTCAGCTTTACAGGCAGTCCCGCCAGCAAGGAGGCCCGGCATGCGACTTCAGGGAAAGACCGCGCTCGTCACCGGCAGCGCCCAGGGCATCGGCCGCGGCATCGCCTTGCGCCTGGCGCAGGAAGGGGCCGACATCATCGTCGACGACCGCGCGCAAGACAGCCGGGCCGAGGAAACCCTCACCGAGGTCAGGGCGCTGGGCCGCCGCGGCCATATCGTCTCGGGCGACATCGCCAGCCCCGCCGACGACCGCCGCATCGTCGAGGACGGCATCGCGGCGATGGGCGCCATCGACATCCTGGTCAACAACGCCGGCATCGAGCGCCGGGCCGGCTTCTGCGACGTCACCGAAGCCGACTACGACGCCGTGCTCGGCGTCAACCTCAAGGGCGTGTTCTTCACCACCCAGGCCTTCGTCCGCCACCTCGCCGCCACCAGGCGCCCCGGCCGCATCATCAACATCAGCTCGGTCCACGAGGAGCTGCCGTTCCCGCACTTCTCGACCTACTGCGCCAGCAAGGGCGCGGTGCGCATGCTGATGCGCAACCTCGCCATCGAGCTGGCGCCGCTGGGCATCACGGTCAACAACGTCGCGCCCGGGGCCATCGCCACGCCGATCAACGCCAGGCTGCTCAACAGCCCCGCGCTGCTGCGCAACCTGATGCACAACATCCCGCTGCAGCGCCTCGGCTCGCCCGAGGACGTGGCCGGCCTCGTCGCCTTCCTCTGCAGCAAGGACGCCGACTACATCACCGGCACCACCCTGTTCGTCGACGGCGGCCTGCTGTGGAACTATGCGGAGCAGTGACGGGCGCGCCGCAGCGGCCCAGGGGCGGAAGGCCTGCGCCGGGCGCAGCCTCAGCGCAGCGTGCCCAGGAACTCGAGGATTTTTCCGTTCACCTCGCGCGGCCGCTCCATCTGCATCATGTGGCCGGCCTTGGGCAGCATGGCGATGCCGCGCACGTCGCTGTACTGGTGGCGGATCCGGCCCAGCGGGTCGGCGCCGTGCCAGGCCTCGAGATCGCAGTCGCGCTCGCTGCCGATGAAGAAGAACGGCGCTGGGTTCTTCACCCCTTCGTACCGCTTGCGCTGGGCCCAGCGCAGGTCCATGGCGCGGTACCAGTTGAGGCCGCCGGTGAAGCCGGTGCGGGCGTACTCGGCGACGAAGAACTCCATCTCCAGCTCGCTCATCCAGTGCCAGGGCAAGGGCGGCGGCTCCGGCAGGGCGTCGAGATAGGCGGTGCCGGGCGGATGCTTCCACACGTCGAGGTAGCGGTAGTCCCCGCTCAGCGCGTAGAACACCTTGGTCAGGAACTCGCGCGGCCGCGCGCCGAGCGCGGCGTCGGCGGGGCCGGGCGCGGCGAAGTAATGGATGTGGACGAAGTGGTCCCGCGCCCACTGCGCCGCTTCCTGCAGCGGCGGCAGCTCCGGGTTGTGCGGCGCCGCCGGGTTCTCCATGCCGATGATGGCGCGCACCCGCTGCGGCGCGCGGAACGCCAGGTCGTAGATGGCGAAGATGCCGAAGTCCAGGCCGATGAACACCGCCTGTTCCTCGCCCAGGTGGTCGAGCAGGCCGAGCAGGTCGCCGACGGTGTGCTCGCAGTCGTAGGCCTCCACCGCCGCCGGCGCCTCGGTCTGGCCCATGCCGCGCATGTCCGGCGCCACCACGCGCCAGCCGGCGGCGGCGATCACCGGGATCTGGTGGCGCCAGGAGAACCACAGGTGCGGAAAGCCGTGGCACAGCACCACCAGCGGGCCCGCGCCCTGCTCCACGTAGTGCATGCGGATGCCGTTGATGCGGGCGTGGCGGTGGGTCCAGGGCATGCGCGCTACCCGGGCGGCAGGTTCACGCTCAGCATCCCGATCAGGCGCCGCTTGCTCGGGATCACCCATTCGCGCTTGAGCTGCGCCGAGAGCAGGCCGGCGGCCTCCAGCTCGTCGCACAGGTGCATCTGGTGGGCCAGGTCGAACAGGTCCAGCTGGCTGGTGAACAGGCCGTCGTCGCCGACCTCGATGAAGGAGACGCCCGGCGTCTGGTAGTGCGAGCCGTCGGGCCGCGCGCCGGGGCCGCGGTTCCACCAGTGGGTGATGATCAGGTTGCCCTGCACGGCGTAGCGCTCGATCGGGAAGGTCCAGCCCTCCCAGCCCACGCGCATGTCGCGGCCGTAGTGCGTGGCGCGGATCTCCTCGCGGCTGCGCGCCTCGACCCGCATGGTGCCGCCGTACTCGCAGACGTAGCGGCAGTGCTCGGCGTAGAACTCGTCGGCCAGCCAGGACCACTCGTTGCGCCGCGCCGCCTCCTCGAAGGCGGCACGCATCTGCGCGGCGCGTGCTTCCAGCCGCTCGCGGGACAAAGCCATCGCTGCTCCTCCTTGCCGGCGCGCGCCGGCGCGCTCATGGAGCGATCTTGTTGGCGCAACCCGGCGCCTACATCGTCCGATCGCATGAGTGCCGCGCGCTTCAAGGGTCCGGCACGAAGCGGGCCGGGAAGGGGTCCGGCTGGCGCTGCGCGTAGCGCGGCGGCTGCGGAATCACGCCCTGCGCGACCAGGTTGCGGCGCGAGTCGTACCAGATGGCGATGGTTTCCTCCGGGCTGTCGGTGAGGCGCTCGAACGCGGTCTCGTAGGCGGCCGAGTACTCGCTGCGGCCGTGGCCGGTGCCGAGGCGCTCGTCGCGCCGCGGGGCGTCGCTCGCGGCCTCCGCCTGCCGGCCGGCCTGGGCTGCGGGCGCCGCCGGCGCCGCTTCCGCCTTGTCGAGCGCGTACGGCGCGTCGGCGGAGCCGCCGGCGCAGCAGCGGGTCTTCTCGCGGAACAGCGCCACGCCGATCACGCCGACGTCGTCGGGCCGGCCGGTGCGCGCGGCATAGCTGTCGGGCAGGGCGGTGAAGTAGAACGCGGCGACGCGGCTGAGGCTCTTGCGCCAGCCGGCAATCGACACCGAGCCGTAGGGGTCGAGCACGTAGCCGCCCTGGCCGGGAGCGGCCGTCTCGCCGCTGAGCACGTTCACGCCGTCGACGCTGCCCACCGCCAGCAGGCGGCCGCCGCTGCGGTTGCGGATGCGCAGCTCGTATTCGTGGCGCGGCTCGCCGGCGATATAGAGGCGGCCGTCGTGGCGGTACACCGGCAGCAGCTGGCCGGTGCTGCGGTCGTAGACCTCCAGGTCGGCGAGATTGCCGGCGCGCGTGGGCAGCGCGCAGGCGCAGAGGGCGGCAAGCAGCAGCAGGGACAGGACGCGCATGGACGGCTCCGGTGGGGCGACAGTCCTGTAAACGGCCGGCCTCGCCGAACGGGGTCAACTCACTTGAAAGGACGAGGCCGGCCCGGCGCGGAACGGCCAGCATGGCCCGCACTCAACTGGCGAGGAAACCACCATGGCCATGCTGCCGGAAGGGGCGGTGAAGGACCCCAGCAAGCCGCTGTGCATCGTCCACCACGTGCGCATCCGCCCGGAGTGCGTCGAGGAATACCGCGCCTACGCCCGCGAGCACTACATCCTGCCGGCCAGCGGCGAACCCGGCTGCGAGGTCTACGACGTGTGGCAGGATTCGGCCGATCCCTGCCACTTCATCGTGGTCGAGCGCTGGTCCAGCCTGGCGGCGCTGGAGGCGCACATGGCCAGGCCCTACGTGCTGGGCGGCCTGGCCCGGGCGATGGCGATGCAGGACGGGCCGATGAAGAGCTACTACCTCAGCAGCGCCGGCTTCGGCTAGGGCCGCGCCCGCCGCGGTCAGGCGGTCGCGGCCTTCGGCAGCAGACCGTGGCAGCGCGGGAAGGTGCTGCAGCCCCAGAACTCCTTGCCCGCCAGCGCACCGGACTGGCCCTTGCGCGCCACCATGCCGGCGCCGCACTTGGGGCAGGTCGGCGCGGCGGCGGCGCGCGCCACCGGCGCCGCCGGCAGCTCCTGCGTGCGCGAGGCCTGCGACACCGGCGGCAGTTCCTGGCCGCGTCCCTGCGGCTGCGGCTCGAGGTATTCGGCCAGCTGCCTGCGCAGCTCCTGCATGACGTAGTCGCCCTGGGCCGGCACGCGCAGCAGCGGCAGGCCGGCGGAATGCAGCGCCGCGTCGATGAAGGCGTCGCGCTCCTGCCGCGTCGCCTGGCGGTGCGAGGCGTCGTCCAGCTCGATCGCCAGGCGCGGCACCACGTCGTCCGGGCCGCAGATGACGAAGTCGACGTGCTTGGCGCTGATGCGGTTGAAGGCGGCCTGGTAGCCCTCGTTGCCGATGCCGCCGGCCGGGGTCAGCAGGTCGGCCAGGCGCACCTTGGCGAAGACCAGGCCGCCGCGTCCCACCGCCTGCTGCAGCACGCGGAAGAAGGCGCGCTCGGCCTTGCTCATGAAATCGCGGCGCCGGTAGTCGGGCGGCGGCGGCGCGGGCTGGCCGCGCAGGCTGCGCACGCGGCGCGCGGCCAGCGCGCCGAGCGCGCCCAGCACCAGCAGCAGCACCAGGATGGCGAGCAGGACCTTCATCGCCTCAGCTCTCGTCCGGGCCCGGCTCGGGCTCGCGCCGCACGGCGTCGAGCCGGCGCTGCGCCTCCTCGGCCTCGGCGGCGTCGCGGGCCTTCTGCTCGCGGGTGCGGCCATGGCGCACGCGGTTGGCCGCCGCCTGCGCCTCGGCCTCCACGCGGGCCTTGCGCTTGCGCGCCTTGTTGAAGTTGATGATCTGAGCCATGCGCCGCCTGCAGCCTGTTTTAAAACATTTTTACGCCAATCCCGGCCGTTGCGCCATTCGCCGGGAGCGTTCCGCGCAGTAGACTGACGCGATGCAGCAAAAAGACCCCGACGCGGACGATCTGCCGCCGCGGCCGCAGCCGCCGCGCGACTCCGACTGCTGCCGCAGCGACTGCCCGGTCTGCGTCTTCGACCTCTACGACCGCGAGCTGGAGCGCTGGCAGGAGCAGGTCGAGGAGATCCGCCGGCGCCGGCGGGACCGGCCGGCGGACTGATGCCGGCGCGGGCATCCCGTAGAATGCCCTTTTCACCACCTGGAATCCGCGGAAACGACATGGCAGCCGATCTTGAAAACACCCTCTACCTGGAAGTCCCCACCGGCCGCGTGGTGATCGAGATGCGCCCCGACCTGGCGCCGAACCACTGCGCCCAGATCAAGGAGCTGGTGCGCAAGGGCTTCTATGACGGCATCCCCTTCCATCGCGTCATCGCCGGCTTCATGGTGCAGACCGGCTGCCCGCGCGGCGACGGCACCGGCGGCTCCGGCCGCAAGCTCAAGGCCGAGTTCTCGCGCGAGAAGCACCTGCGCGGCGTCTGCTCGATGGCCCGCGCCGCCTCGCCGGACTCCGCCGACAGCCAGTTCTTCATCATGCTCGGCGACTCGCCCCACCTCGACGGCCAGTACACCGTGTGGGGCAAGGTGACCTCCGGCATGGAGCACATCGACGCCATCAAGAAGGGCAGCGCCTCCAACAACGGCGCGGTCGCCAACCCGGACCGCATCGCCAGCTTCAAGGTCGCCGCCGACGCCGCCTGAACTTCGCCGGGGCCTGCCGGTCGAAGCGGCAGGCCCCGCGCGTCAGGGACGGGCCGGGTGCGCCGGGAAGGCGCTGCGCTTCGCCGCCGGCGGAGCCGTTCGATCAAGGAGGATCGCGATGCACATCCATGCCAGGAGCCGCGGCCGCGTCTTCGCATCGGCCGCCGTCACCGCCGCCGTGCTGCTGTCCGGCTGCCATTACGTCAAGGAAGACGAGTACAACACCACCGTCGGCGGCCTGCGCCGCGATGTCGACGCCAACAAGGCGGCGATCGCCGCCAACCGCAGCGACCTCGCCAGCCTGCGCAGCGACATGGACGCGCGGTTCCAGAAATACGACGCTCAGATCTCGCAGCTGCAGGGCCGCATGCGCGTCGATGTCGCCGCCCACTTCGACTACAAGCAGGCGGCGCTGCGCGACGTGGACAAGCCGGTGCTCGACGACTTCGCCGCGGTGATCCACAAGCACAACCAGAGCGTGCTGGTGACGGTGGAAGGCTTCGCCGACGCCAAGGGCTCGGCGCCCTACAACCAGCGGCTGGGCCTGCAGCGGGCCAGGGCGGTGCGCGACTACCTGGTGCAGAACGGCGGCCTCAGCGCCGACCAGGTGCGCGCCGTCAGCTACGGCAAGGCGCGCAACCGCCAGGTGGTCGCCGGCGCCTGGGGCGAGAAGGGCGCGCTCAACCGCCGCGTCTCGCTGGTGATCGACGACACCGGCAACGCCACCGCCAACGGCATGGTGATGAATCCGGCCGACGGCGCCGCCGGCACGGCCGGCGTCGACTGAGGCGGTCAGTCGGATGGCGCGGCGGGGCCCTGCGGCTCCGCTTCGTCGCTGCGGCCGAGTTCCGAGGCATAGCGCAGGCGCAGCGCTTCCGGCCGCTGCCGGATCAGCCCGCGCTCCGCGCTGTCGCCCCGCACATAGCGGTTGAGGAAGGACAGGCTGTAGAACAGGATCGCCTTGCGGTCGGTGCTGTCCTGGTTGGTCCAGGCCAGGTGCCCGGCGTCGGCGAACTCGACGTAGTAGCGGGGCTGCGGCGCGCTGTCGTAGCTGCCGCCGGGCTGCGCCACGAACGGCGTGATGGCGAAGTCGTTCTGGCCGCACTGGAACATCACCGGCACGTCGACGCCGCTCCAGGTCCGGTGCACGTCGTACGGCAGGCTGTACGGCGCCAGCGCCAGCACCGCCTTCACCCCCGGCAGCTTCCACCCCGGCCAGGCCCCGGCCAGGCCCAGCACGGTGTAGCCGCCCAGCGAATGCCCCACCAGGCCCAGGCGCGACCAGTCGGCATGGTCGCGGAAGCGCGGATCGTCGTAGAGCCCGGCGATCAGCCGGCGGATATCGTCGGCGCGGTTGCGGTAGCTCGATTCGTTCCACTGCTCCGGGTGCAGGAACATCGTCTCGGTGCCCTCGAACCAGGGCGTGGTGCCGCCGTTGCAGGAGGCGTCGCGATGGTTCGGCGCGAACACCAGGTAGCCGGCGGCGGCGAAGGCCTCGGTCAGGCCGCGCGACTGCACGTCGCAGCCGTGCAGGCCGTGCGAGAACACCAGCACCGGCTGGCGCTCCGCCGGCGCCGGCTCGCGCCACCAGGCGGTGACCTGCAGCCCGTTGACCTTGAAGGTCTGCTCGCGCGCCAGCGCGCTGCCGCAGCACAGCAGGCAGGCCAGGAGCAGCAGCAGGGAACGGAGCGGGGTCGGCATGTGGTGAAGGGCGCGGGGCGCCTCAGGGGCTAAGACAGCCGGGCGGCGATTTGGTGCCGCGTCGCTCCCGTCCGCCCGCCCGCCGGCGCGGCGGCGGACCTGTGCCGCGGCCGGGATGGCCTCAGCCCCGCGCCCTGCGCATCAGCACGAATTCCTCCGCCACCGTCGGATGCACCGCCATGGTCGCGTCGAAGTCGCGCTTGTGCGCCCCCATGGTCACCGCCACCGCCAGGCTCTGCACGATCTCCGGCGCGTCGGCGCCGAGCATGTGCAGGCCCAGCACCCGGCCGCCGGCGGCGTCCACCACCAGCTTCATGTAGCTGCGCTCGGCGCGCCCGGCGAAGGCGGTCTTCATGGCGCGGAAGTCGGCTTCATAGACCTGCACCTGGTGGCCGCGCGCGGTGGCGGCCTCCTCGCTCAGGCCGATCGCTGCCAGCGCCGGCTGGGCGAACACCGCGCTGGCCACCCGCTCGTGGTCGACCGCGCGCGGCGTGCCGCCGAACTCGGTGTCGACGAAGGCGCGCGCCTCGGCGATCGCCACCGGGGTCAGGTTGAGCCGGTCGCTGACGTCGCCGACGGCGAAGATGTGCGGCACGCTGCTGCGCGACCAGGCGTCGACCCGCACCGCGCCGCTGTCCGGCGCCAGCGCCACGCCGGCGCGCTCCAGGCCCATGCCGGCGGTGACGGGGCGGCGGCCGAGGGCATTGAGCACCAGGTCGGCCTGCAGCACGCTGCCGTCGGCGCCGTGGCAGGCATAGCCGCCGCCGGCGCGCTCCAGCCGCGCCGGCTGGAACGCCGGCCGCAGGGCGATGCCGCGCCCCTGCATGGCCGCCGCCAGGCGCTGCCGCAGGTCGCGATCGAAGCCGCGCAGCGGCAGGTCGGCGCGGTAGGCCATGGTCACGGCGCTGCCGAAGCCGCGGAAGATGCCGGCGAACTCCGCCGCGATGTAGCCGGAGCCGAGGATCAGCAGGCGCGGCGGCAGCTGCCGCAGCTCGAGCATCTCGCGCGAGGTGGCGGCCAGCTCGATGCCGGGAATGCCCGGGCGCGACGGCGCGCTGCCGCTGGCGACGAGGATGCGCCCGCCGCGCAGCCGCTCGCCGCCGATGCGCACGGTGTGGCGGTCCTCCAGCTCGGCCCGGCCGTGGACGGTGCGCACCCCGGCCTCGTCGAGCAGGCGCTGGTAGACCGTCTCGAGGCGGTCGGTTTCGCGGTTCTTGGCCGCGGTCAGCGCCGCCAGGTCGAACTGCGCCGGCGGCGCCTGCCAGCCGTAGGCGGCGGCGTCGGCGAAGGCCTCGGCGAACTGCGCGGCGTACATGAACAGCTTCTTCGGCACGCAGCCGCGCAGCACGCAGGTGCCGCCGACCCGCTCCGCCTCGCAGATCGCCACCCGCGCGCCCAGCGACGCGGCGTAGCGGCTGGCGGCGACGCCGCCGGAGCCGGCGCCGATGACGATCAGGTCGAAGTCGCTGGGCATGCGCGCATCATCGCAGAAAGTCGGCCACCGCCCGGCCATAGGCCGGGTCGGCGACGATGGTGCCGTGGCCGGTGCCGGCGATCACCCGCAGCTGCGGCGGCGGCGCGAAGCGGCGCAGCAGCCGCGCCGTGCTGTCCGCCGGCACCACCTGGTCCAGCGGCGCCTGCAGCACCAGCACCGGGCAGCGCACCGCCGCGGCGTAGCGCCAGGAATCGTAGCGGTCGCGCATCAGCAGCTGCACCGGGAACACCGGGAAGCGCCGCTGCGCGATCCCGGCGATGCTGTCGAACGGCGTCACCAGCACCAGCTTCTCCACCGGCCGCTGCGCGGCCACCCAGGTGGCGACGCCGCTGCCCAGGCTGCGGCCGATCAGCGCCACCTCGGAGTGGCGGCCGTGCACCGCGTCGAACAGCGCCAGCGCGTCGCCGAACAGCGCGTCCTGCCGCGGCTTGCCCTCGCTGGCGCCGTAGCCGCGGTAGGCCACCAGGTAGACGCTGCGGTCCGGCGCCCAGCGGCCGTAGTCGTCGCGCATGGTCTGCACCGCGTCGGCGTTGCCGCCGAAGTAGATCAGCGCACGCGCCCGGCCCGGGTTCACCACCCAGCCGCGCAGGGTCACGCCGTCGCGCCGCAGCGCGTAATCGGTCTGGGCCGGGTCGGCGCGGGTGAACTCGGGGTGGTAGAGCAGGGCGTCCTGGGCGAAATACAGCCAGGCGGCGCAGGCCAGGTAGCCGAGCGCCAGCGCCAGGGCGGTCCATAGCAGGGTCTTGCGCGGCATCTTCGGTGTTCCAGGGGGCGGCCGTCGGCGGGAGCATAAGCCACGGCGGCGCGCCGCGCAGGGCGGTCCGGCGCGCCGCCGGAAAGCGGCACCGCCCTCCGCGCCGGCACCCTTCGTCCGCCCGCCCGGGACGCCTGTCCGTCCCCTCCCGGCGACGGGCCCTCGTCGCCTAAACTGGGCCGGGGCGCCGTGCCCGATGTCCGCGGCCGGAACCCTGCTTTCAGAGGAGCACGATGAACCGATTGCGCTGCATC
>DASRFD010000125.1:0-42082 GCA_035651715.1 Nevskia sp. | reverse complement strand
GCCGCCGCGATCGTTGTCGTTGATCAGCTCGGGCAGCGCGTTGGAGATGCCGCCGGCGCCGACATCGTGAATGGACAGGATCGGATTGTTCTCGCCCAGGGCCCAGCAGGCGTCCACCACTTCCTGGCAGCGGCGCTCCAGCTCGGGGTTGGCGCGCTGCACCGAGGCGAAGTCGAGGTCGGCGGAGCTGCTGCCGGTGGCCATGCTGGAGGCGGCGCCTCCGCCCAGGCCGATCAGCATCGCCGGCCCGCCCAGCACGATCAGCTTGGCGCCCACCGGCACCTCCAGCTTCTTCACGTGCTCCTCGCGGATGTTGCCGTAGCCGCCGGCGATCATCACCGGCTTGTGGTAGCCGCGCAGGCTGCCGCCCGGCAGCTCCGCTTCATAGCTGCGGAAGTAGCCATTGAGGTTGGGCCGGCCGAACTCGTTGTTGTAGGCCGCGGCGCCGATCGGGCCTTCCAGCATGATGTTCAGCGCCGAAGCCATGTTCGCCGGCCTGCCCAGATCCTGCTCCCACGGCTGTTCGAAGCCGGGAATGCGCAGGTTGGACACGGTGAAGCCGCACAGGCCGGCCTTGGGCCGCGCGCCGCGGCCGGTGGCGGCCTCGTCGCGGATTTCGCCGCCGGCGCCGGTGGCGGCGCCCGGGTGCGGCGAGATGCCGGTGGGATGGTTGTGGGTCTCCACCTTCATCAGGATGTGCACCGGCTCCTGGTGCATCCGGTAGTGGCGATCGCTCTCCGGGAAGAAGCGCCCGGCCTGGCTGCCTTCGATCACCGCCGCGTTGTCCTTGTAGGCCGACAGCACGCCCTGCGGCGCGGCGGCGTAAGTCAGCTTGATCATCTCGAACAGCGAGCGCGCCTGCGCCTGGCCATCGAGGGTGAAGCGGCCGTTGAAGATCTTGTGGCGGCAATGCTCGGAGTTGATCTGCGCGAACATCATCAGCTCGGCGTCGGTCGGGTTGCGGCCCGCCTGGCTGAAGTGCGCGACCAGGTAGTCGATCTCCTGCGCCGACAGCGCCAGGCCCCAGTCGCGGTTCGCCGCCTCCAGCGCCGCCTTGCCGCCGCCCTTCAGGTCGACGCTGCGCAGCGGGCGGCGCGGCTGGTGGGCGAACACGCCGTCCAGCTGCGCGGCGTTCTCGACCACGCTCTCGGTCATCGGGTCGTGCAGCTCGCCCCACAGCGCCTGCGGCAGGCTCTTCACGCCCGCGAACAGGTAGGCCCGGCCGCGCTCGACCCGCTCCACGCCGGCGAAACCGCACACCTTGGCGATGTCGGTGGCCTTGCTCGACCAGGGCGACAGCGTGCCCAGGCGCGGCACCACGCAGGCGGCGTAATCGGCCGCCGGCAGCGGCCGGGCTTCCGCGTCCAGCAGCTGCGCCAGCGCCGCGCTGTCGGCGCCCTGCCCCTCCACCAGGAAGAAGTCCAGCACCTGCACGCCGGACAGGCCCGGCGCCCGCGGCGCCAGGTGCTGCAGCAGGCGCTCGATGCGGAACTGGGAAAGGGCGGGACCGCCGATGAAGAGATGGATGCTCATAGAGGGGCTGCTGACTTGATTGGATCGCTGCGCCGGAGGCCGTTCATCGCAGTTCACGCCAGTCCAGCCCGTCCCGCTGGTGCGCGCAGACGATCCAGTCCTGCTCGCAGGCCAGCGCGCCGGCGGCGGCACGCAGGGCGTGCTCCGGCGTGTTGTTGGTTTCGGATATGTGGGTCAGCACCAGGTGCTGCAGGCGGCTGCAGTCGATCGAGGCGAGCAGCTCTGCGGCCTGGGCGTTGCTGAGATGGCCGCGGTCGCTGGCCACGCGCCGCTTCAGCGGCGGCGGGTACGGCCCGTTGCGCAGCATCTCCAGGTCGTGGTTGAACTCCACCAGCAGCGCGTCGCAGCCCGACAGCGCGCGGCGCATGTGCGGCGTGACCGAGCCGGCGTCGGTCAGCACGCCGACGCGGAAGTGCCCGTCGCTGAACACGTACTGGCAGGGCTCGCGCGCATCGTGCGGCACCGGGAAGGGCCGGATCTGCAGCTCGCCGAGCTCGAACGGATCGTGCGGGTTCATCCGGTGCAGCAGCTCGCGCGGCGCCCCCGGCCAGCCGGCCTTGGTGCCGGCCGTGAGCCACACCGGCAGTTCGTAGCGCATGGCCAGCGGCGCCACGCCGCTGATATGGTCGGCGTGCTCGTGCGTCACCACGATCGCGGCTAGGTCCTCGGCCTTCAGGCCCAGGCGTTCCAGCCGCTGCTCCGCCTCGCGCAGGCCCAGGCCGCAGTCGAGCAGGACGGTGGTGGCGCCGGCCGAGATCACCGCGGCGTTGCCCTTGCTGCCGCTGCCCAGGTAGGCGAAGCGCATCACGGGCGGGCTCCGGGCGTCCCGCGGCGGGCCGTGGGGCGCGCCGCTGGCGGCTTACTTCTTATGCTCGCCTCCACCGCTGGTGTAGACCGGGAACGGCGTCACCTTGCCGGACTCGCCGCCGGCGGCGTGGATGCGGGCCTGGCCCTGCTTGCTGACCTGGTCGATGCGCACGATGGAGTGGATCGGCACATAGGTCCGCTCCACGTTCTCGAACTCGGCCTTGAGCTTTTCCTCGGTGGGGTCGACCAGCAGGGTGGTCTTCTCGCCGAACACCAGCTTCTCGATCTCGACGAAGCCCACCATGCCGCCGTGGCTGACGCTGCGCGCGTACACCTCGTAGACCTGGCCCTGGTTGAGAAAGGTCACGCGGTAGAGGTGCTGCGGTTTCATGCGGTCCGGCCGGGGGGTGGGCCGGCATATTTTAGCGGAATCGCACTTTTTGCGGGCGCACTGGCGGCAAAAGACCGCTTTTAGGCCGGATTTGGCCGCTTGCCAGGGGCCTTCCCTGGGCAGGCCGGCGCCGGAAGGCTGGACGGCGGCGGCGCCATGGTGGGTTGACCGTTCCGATCGTGAGCCGGGGCCTGCGTCCCGCTGCGCTCACCCCAACATCTTCGGGCGCAGTTGCCCCCGCTTGCGCGGACGGCAAGGCCGGGTCAGCCGAAGCGCCCCGTGATGTAGTCTTCCGTCCGCGACTTGGTCGGCTTGGTGAAGACCTGGCGGGTCTCGCCGAACTCCACCAGCTCGCCCAGGTACATGAAGGCCGTGTAGTCGGCGACGCGCGCCGCCTGCTGCATGTTGTGGGTGACGATGGCGATGGTGTAGTCGTTCTTGAGCTGGTAGATCAGCTCCTCGACCTTGGCGGTGGCGATCGGGTCGAGCGCCGAGGTCGGCTCGTCGAGCAGCACCACTTCCGGGCGCACGGCGATGGTGCGGGCGATGCACAGGCGCTGCTGCTGGCCGCCGGACAGGCCCAGGCCGCTCTGGTTGAGCTTGCTCTTGACCTCGTCCCACAGCGCCGCGCGCTTGAGCGCCGACTCGACGCGGTCGTCCATCTCCGACTTGGGCAGGCGCTCGTACAGGCGGATGCCGAAGGCGATGTTGTCGTAGATCGACATCGGGAACGGCGTCGGCTTCTGGAACACCATGCCGATGCGGGCCCGCAACAGGTTGAGGTCCCGCTTCGGATCGAGGATGTTGCTGCCGTCGAACAGGATCTGTCCCTCCGCGCGCTGCCTCGGGTAAAGGTCGTACATGCGGTTGAAAATGCGCAGCAGGGTCGACTTGCCGCAGCCGGACGGGCCGATCAGCGCGGTGACCTTGCGCTCGTAGATCGGCAGGCTGATGTTCTTCAGCGCCTTGTGCTCGCCGTAGTAGAAGCACACGTCCTTCACCGAGACTTTCTCGGTCAGCGCCTGCTTGTTGATCTCGCTGTCGTTGCGCGGGGCCAGTTGCGGCTTGTGCATCGAGATGCCGGCGGTGGGGCTTTGCTCGTTCATGATTGCTTGGATCGGGAAGACGTGAGCGCGCGGGCGCCGATGTTGAGCGCCAGGACGGTGATGGTGATCAGCAGGGCGCCGGTCCAAGCCAGCTTCTGCCAGTCGACATAGGGGCTGAGCGCGAACTGGAAGATGACCACCGGCAGGTTGGCCATCGGCGCGTTCATGTTGGTGCTCATGAACTGGTTGTTCAGCGCGGTGAACAGCAGCGGCGCGGTTTCGCCGGTGATGCGCGCCACCGCCAGCAGCACGCCGGTGATCATGCCGGCGCGCGCGGCGCGGTAGGCCACCTTCATGATCACGATCCAGCGCGGCGAGCCGAGCGCGGCGGAGGCCTCGCGCATGCTGTCCGGCACCAGCAGCAGCATGTCCTCGGTGGTGCGCACCACCACCGGCAGCACCAGGAAGGCCAGCGACACGCCGCCGGCCCAGGCCGAGAAGTGCTTCATGCCGACCACCATGATCTCGTAGACGAACAGGCCGACCACGATCGAGGGAGCCGACAGCAGGATGTCGTTGATGAAGCGCACCAGCAGGGTCAGCTTCGAGCCGCGGCCGTACTCGGCCATATAGGTGCCGGCGAGCATGCCGATCGGCGTGCCGATGACGGTGCCGAGGACGGTCATGACGACGCTGCCGTAGATGGCGTTGAGCAGGCCGCCGTCGCTGCCGGGAGGCGGCGTGGTCTCGCTGAATACCTTCCACGACAGGCCGCCGAAGCCCTTGTACAGCAGCGTGCCGAGGATCAGGGTCAGCACGAAGATGCCGGAAACCGCGGCGAACCAGGACAGCAGCATGATCGCCCGGTTGAATATCCGGCGCCGCCGGTAGATGGCGAGGTTCATGTTCATGCCTTCTTGCCCGTCTGCATGTCCAGGCGCAGCAGCAGCAGGCGCGCGGCGGCCAGCACGATGAAGGTGATGAGGAACAGGATCAGGCCCTGGGCGATCAGCGAGGAGGTATACAGTTCGCCGTCGGCCTCGGTGAACTCGTTGGCGATATTGGCCGAGATGGTGGTGCCCGGCGCCAGGATCGAGGCGGCGATCCTGTGCGAGTTGCCGATGACGAAGGTGACCGCCATGGTCTCGCCCAGGGCGCGGCCCAGTCCGAGCATGATGCCGCCGATGACGCCGGCCCGGGTGTACGGCAGCACCACGCGGCTGACCACCTCCCAGGTGGTGCAGCCCAGGCCGTAGGCGGACTCCTTCAGCACCGCCGGCACGGTTTCGAACACGTCGCGGGTGACCGAGGTGATGTACGGCAGCACCATGATGCTGAGGATGATGCCGGCGGTGAACACGCCGATGCCGTAGGGCGGCCCGGCGAACATCCCGGACAGTACCGGCACGCCGGAGAACAGCTCGATCAGCAGCGGCTGGACGTATTTCTGCAGGAACGGCGACAGCACGAACAGGCCCCAGATGCCATAGATGATGCTGGGGATGCCGGCGAGCAGCTCGATCGCGGTGCTGATCGGGCGCTTCAGCCAGCGCGGGCACAGCTCGGTGATGAAGATGGCGACGCCCATGCTGATCGGGATGCCGATGAGCATGGCGATCAAGGAGGTGACCACGGTGCCGTAGATCGGCGCCAGCGCGCCGAATTTCTCGGTGACCGGGTTCCAAGTCTCGGTGACGAAGAAGCCGAAGCCGAAAGCCTTGAAGGCGGGCAGCGAACCGTGGATCAGCGAAATGATGACGCCGCCGAGCAGCAGCAGCACGGTGAGGGCGGCGGAGCGGGTGGCGTTGCGCAGCACCGTATCCCGGATGCCGTGCCGGCGCAGGGCGTCGGGGGAGATCTCGGAGGAGGAGGCGAAAGAGGCCACTTGTGCGTTCGAATTCACGGGACAAGCCTGAGTGTGACACCAAACGGAAGGGACCGGCACGCGCCGGTCCCTTCCTTTTACATCATGAGGCTTACTTCCAGGACGCCTGGACGTTGGCCTTCCAGGAGGCCTCGACCAGGTCCACGACCTTGGCGGGCAGCGGCACGTAATCCAGCTCGTCCGCGGCTTTCTGGCCGTTCTTGAAGGCCCAGTCGTAGAACTTCAGGGCTTCGCCCAGGGCGGCGGCGTCGTCCGGCTTCTTGTAGACGATGATGAAGCTGGCGCCGGTGATCGGCCAGCTTTCCGCGCCCGGCTGGTTGGTCAGGATCAGGTAGAACGCCGGGGCGTTGGCCCAGTCGGCGTTGGCGGCGGCGGCGGCGAAGGTCTCGCTCTTCGGCTCGACCACCTTGCCGTCCTTGTTGACCATGTTGGTATAGGTCATCTTGTTCTGCTTGGCGTAGGCGTACTCGACGTAGCCGATGGCGCCGTCAGTCTGGCCGGCGATGCCCGCCACGCCCTCATTGCCCTTGGCGCCGATGCCGGCCGGCCATTCCACCGCGGTGGCGGCGCCGACCTTTTCCTTCCACTCGGCGCTGTTCTGCGACAGGTAGTTGGTGAACAGGAAGCTGGTGCCGGAGCCGTCGGAACGGTGCACCACCGCGATCAGGGTCGAGGGCAGCTTGGCCTTCGGGTTGAGCTTGGCGATGGCCGCGTCGTTCCAGGACTTGATCTTGCCCAGGTAGATGTCGGCCAGGGTGGCGCCGTCGAGGGTCAGCTCGCCGGGCTTGATGCCCTTGAGGTTGATCACCGGCACCACGCCGCCGACGATCGCCGGGAACTGGGTCAGGCCGGCCTCGTCGAGTTCCTTGGCTTCCAGCGGCTTGTCGGAGGCGCCAAAGGTCACGGTCTTGGCCTTGATCTGCTTGATGCCGCCGCCGGAGCCGATCGACTGGTAGTTGAGGCCGGTGCCGGTCTTTTCCTTGTAGGTCGCGGCCCACTTGGAGTAGATCGGGTAAGGGAAGGTGGCGCCGGCGCCGGAAATATCGGCGGCGAAAGCGGCGGGCACCGTCAGCGCCGCGGCGGCGCCGACAACCAGGCCGCGCAGCAGGGTCTTGTTCATGAGGCTCACGTAAAGTTCTCCCGTGTAAATCCAGGGTTGTTGAAAGTCCAGGCGACGCCGGATTGAGTAAGCGTTGATCTCCCAGGCTTAAAGCTTACGGGCCGAAAATGACAGTTTTGTTGCAGCCCCGGCGCAGTTCCGTGGCACGGCGTCTGCGATCCTGCGGCCTGGCGAGAGAATCCCGAGCGAAAACAAGCCGGTCCAGGCCGGCTCGCGGTTCCGGCGCAGCTGCACCAAAATAGTGCGCCCCGACGGACCGAGGTCCGCCGGGGCGCGGGTTGCGGCTTTTTTTGTAAGCCGCCCTTACTCGAAGATGAAGCTCTCCACCGGCATCTTCATCAGCGACTTGGACGGCTTGGTCATCGCCGTGGCATGCGCCTCGGCACGCGGCAGCAGATGGTCGAAGTAGAACCGCGCCGTATACAGCTTGGCCTTGTAGAACTCCTTGCTCTCGGCCCCGCCCTCCGTCAGCCGCTTGCTGGCGACCGCGGCCTGCAGCGCCCAGAAGTAGGCCATGGTGACGTAGCCGGAATACATCAGGAAGTGCCAGGCGGCGCCGCCGACCACGTCGCGGTCCTTGCGCGCGCCGAGCATGATGCGGGTGGTCAGCACGTTCCACTCCGCGGCGAGGCGGGTCAGCTTGAGCGCGTAGCCGCGCAGCCTGGCGTTGCCGACGTGCTCCAGGGCGAACTTGGCGATATGGCCGGTGAACTCGCGCACCGCCTTGCCGCGGGTCATCACCAGCACCTTGCGGCCGAGCAGGTCCAGCGCCTGGATGCCGGTGGTGCCCTCATACAGCGTGGAGATGCGCGCGTCGCGCGCGATCTGCTCCATGCCGTGCTCCTTGATGTAGCCGTGGCCGCCGAACACCTGGATGCCCAGGTTGGCCGACTCCAGGCCCAGCTCGGTGAGGAAGCCCTTGAGGATCGGCGTCAGGAAGCCGAGCTTGTCGTCCCAGTGCTTGTAGCCCTTCTCGTCGCCGGCCAGCACCGCGTTGGTCATGTGGTCGGCGTACTGCGCCGCGAAATAGATCATGGCGCGGCCGCCCTCGGCCACCGCCTTCTGCGTCAGCAGCATGCGGCGCACGTCGGCGTGGTGGATGATGGCGTCGGCGGCCTTGTCCGGCTCCTTCTTGCCGGACAGGGCGCGCATCGAGCGGCGCTCCTTGGCGTAGGCCAGCGCGCCCTGGAACGACAGCTCGGCGTGGGCGATGCCCTGCACCGCGGTGCCGATGCGGGCGGTGTTCATGAAGGTGAACATCGCCTCCAGGCCGCGGTTCGGCTCGGCGATCATGAAGCCGGTCGATTCCTCGAAATTGATCACCGCAGTGGCCGAGGCGCGGATGCCCATCTTGTGCTCGATGGCGCTGCACACAACGCGGTTCGAGTCGCCGACGGAGCCGTCCTGCTTCACCTGCATCTTCGGCACGATAAACAGCGAAATGCCCTTGGTGCCCGGCGGCGCGTCCGGCAGGCGCGCCAGCACGATGTGGATGATGTTCTCGGCGAAGTCGTGCTCGCCGGCGGAGATGAAGATCTTGGTGCCGGTGATCTTGTAAGTGCCGTCGGCCTGCGGCTCGGCGCGGGTCTTGACCTGGCCCAGGTCGGTGCCGCACTGCGGCTCGGTCAGGCACATGGTGCCGGTCCAGCGCCCCTCGGTGAGCGGCGGCATGTAGATCGCCTTGAGCTCCGGCGAGGCGTGCTGCATCACCGTGTTCATCGCGCCCAGCGACAGGCCCGGGTACATGGCGAACGACCAGTTGGCCGCGCCCATCATCTCGGTCTTGATCAGGCCCATCGAGGCCGGCAGGCCCTGGCCGCCGAACTCGGTGGGATGCGACAGGCCCTGCCAGCCGCCGGCCACGTACTGCTCGTAGGCTTCCTTGAAGCCCTTGGGCGTGGTGACCTTGCCGTCCTTGAAGTGGCAGCCTTCCTCGTCGCCGGACAGGTTCAGCGGCGACAGCACCTCCTCGCAGAACTTGGCGCATTCCTCGAGGATGGCGCCGACCGTCTCCGGATCGGCGTCCTTGCCGTTGGGCAGGGCGGCGAAGTGGCCCGGGTAATCCAGCACTTCGTTCATCAGGAAGCGCATGTCACGCAGGGGGGCTTTATAGGCAGGCATGGGCTTGCAACCGGAAGTAAGGTAGACGGCGCGATTCTCCGGCAAACACCGGTTTCCTGCCATTGGCCGAAAACGGCGCTCGCGGCTGGCCTCAGGGCCAGTGCTGCAGCGCAACAGGAACGCTGCCGACGGACGCTCAGGCCAGCGGCTGCTCCGCCATGAGGCACTGATTCTTGCCGGATTTCTTGGCCCGGTACATGAGCTTGTCGGCCGCCTGCACCAGCGCCTCCAGATTGGCCGCATGTTGCGGGAACAGGGCGATGCCGATGCTCGCCCCGACCTGCGCCAATAATCCGTCGGGGTGGTCGGGCAGCTCCAGGCGGTACGGCCGGCGCAGGCTTTCGCCCAGGCGCTGCGCCGCCTGCAGCGCGTCGGGCGCGTCGGCCGGCTCCTCCATGATGGCGGCGAACTCGTCGCCGCCCAGGCGCGCCACCGTGTCGACCTTGCGCATCGCCTCCTCCATGCGCCGGGCGATGCCCTTGAGCAGGGCGTCGCCGGCATGGTGGCCGTAGCGGTCGTTGATCGGCTTGAACTCGTCGATATCGATGTAGAACAGGGCGCAGGACTTGCCGCGCCGCTGCGCCCGCTCGATGGTCTTCTCCAGCCGGTCGATGAACAGCAGGCGGTTGGGCAGGCCGGTGAGCGGATCGTGGGTCGCCTGGTGGCGCGCCAGCTCCTCCAGCCGTTGCCGCTCGGCGATCTCCTCCTGCAGCTGGCGGTTGCGCGTATCCAGCTCGCCGAGCAGCTGCCGCAGCTGCTGCTTGCCGCGGTACAGCTCGAGGAACACCCGCACCTTGGACAGGAGGATGACGTCGTTGATCGGCTTGACGATGTAGTCCACCGCGCCGCTGCCGTAGCCCTTGACCCGGTTCAGGTCGTCGGCGTAGGCGGCGGTGACGAAGATGATCGGCGTGTCGCGCGTGCGCTCCTCCTGCGACAGGAATTCGGCGACCTCGAAGCCGTCCATGTCCGGCATCTGCACATCGAGCAGGATCAGGGCGAACTCGTGGTCCAGGCTGGCGGCGAGCGCGGCATTGCCGCTGGCCGCCTCGACCAGGTCGGCGTCGACCTTGGCCAGCAGCTTGCGCATCACCAGCAGGTTGGCCGGGGTGTCGTCGACCACCAGGATCTTGGGGCGGGGGATCACCGCGGCGGGATGGTCGGGATGTTGCGGCTGGGTCATGCGGGTTCCTCTTCCCCGGGCAGGGCTGCCAGGCGGGCGGCCAGCCCCTGCAAGTCCAGTACCCGGTCGGCGCCGGCGCGGCGCAGCGCGGCCTCGGGCATCTGCGGGGCCCGCGCCTGCGCCGGGTCCTGCACCAGCGCCAGGCCGCCGGCGCGGCGGATCGCCGCCAGGCCTTCGGCGCCGTCGTCGTTGGCGCCGGTGAGGATGACGCCGACGCAGCGCGGCCCGCAGGCGTCGGCCATGCTTTCGAACAGCACGTCCACCGAGGGGCGCACGTAGGATACCTTCTCGTCGACCGACAGGGCGAAGCGCAGGTCCTTCTCCACCAGCAGGTGATAGCCGGGCGGAGCGACATGGACCACGCCGGGCTGCACCGGCCGGCGCGGCTCGGCCTCGCGCACCGGCAGCGCGCTGCGCAGCGCCAGCAGCTCGTCGAGACGCGTGTCGCGGTAGCCGGCGCTGGCGTGCTGCAGCACGATCACCGGCCAGGGGTAATCGCGCGGCAGCCCCGGCAGCAGCTGGTTCAACGCCTCCAGGCCGCCGATCGAGGCGCCGATTCCCACCACCCTAAACATGGCCGATCCTGCGGTACAGCTTGGCCGCGGTGTCGACGCCTTCGAAATCGGGCTCCACCGAAGTGTGGGCCAGGGTTTCCTTGGTGCCCAGGCACAGGTAGCCCTTGTGCACCAGGCTGTCGCGGAACAGCCGCAGCACCCGGTCCTGCAGCGCGTCGTTGAAATAGATCAGCACGTTGCGGCACAGGATCAGCTGCACTTCGGCGAACACGCCGTCGGTGCCGAGGTTGTGGTTGGCGAAGGTGACGTTGCGCACCAGCGACTGGTCGAACTTGATGCGCTCGTAGCGGGCATGGAAGTAGTGCGACAGGGAGCGGCTGCCGCCGGCGCGCAGGTAGTTCTGCGCGTACAGCGCGGCGTTGGCGGCCGGGTAGATGCCCTCTGCCGCCTCCTCCAGCGCCACGTCGTTGAGATCGGTGGCGAAGATCTGGGTCTTGTCGTACAGCCCCGCCTCCTCCAGCAGGATCGCCAGTGAATAGACCTCCTCGCCGTGGGCGCAGCCGGCCTGCCAGATGTTGATGCGCGGATAGGAAGCCAGCACCGGCAGCACCTCGCGCCGCAGCAGCTCAAACACCCAGGGATCGCGGAACATCTCCGACACCGGCACCGACAGCCCGGCCAGCACCTGGCGCAGGAACAGCGGCTCCTCGGCCAGGCGCCGGCTCAGCGCCGCGATCGACTCGGCGCCGGTGCGGGCGCGCAGGGCGCGCACCCGGCGCTTGAGCGAGGCCGGCGCGTACTGCGCGAAATCGTAGCCGTGCCGCGCCTTGAGGGTACGGACGAACTCGTCGATCTCCAGGTCTTCCGAATCCAGTTCCGGCATGGTCGCGACGGGTCAATGCGGGGTCATGAGGGCCTGATCCAGGTGCGCAGCAGCGACAGAAGCTTGTCGACGTCGATCGGCTTGGACAGGTAGTCGTTGGCGCCCGCTTCCAGGCACTTCTCGCGGTCGCCGGGCATGGCCTTGGCGGTGACGGCGATGATCGGGATCTGCGACCACTCGGCGCGGCTGCGGATGCCGCGGGTGGTCTCGTAGCCGTCCATGCCCGGCATCATCACGTCCATCAGCACGGCGTCGACCTTGCCTTCGCGCTGCTCCAGCTGCGCCAGGGCCTTGGGGCCGTCCTGGGCCATCAGCACGTTGAGTCCGCGGGCGCGCAGCACCTTGGACAGGGCGAAGATGTTGCGCATGTCGTCGTCGACGATCAGCACGGTGCGGCCGGCCAGGTCGGCGGCCTCGCTCTGGGTGTGCACCACCGCGGCGCGGCCGGCGGAAGTGCGCAGGCTGTGCAGGAACAGGCTGACCTCGTCGAGCAGGCGCTCGTCCGAGCGGGCGCCGCGCACGACGATGCTGTCGGTGTGGGCGCGCAGCTTCATCAGCTCCTCTTCGCCCAGCTCGCGCTCGGCATAGACCACCACCGGCGGCAGCGGCCGGTTCTGCGCCGCCCGGTCGAGGAATTCGAAGGCGTCCATGTCCGGCAGGCTCAGCCCGACCACCAGGCAGTCGCAGCTTTCGCCGCGCAGCCACTCCAGCGCCGCGGCGCCGTTGCCCTCGCTGCGCACGTTGGCGTCCTTCAGGCCCGGCAGGTCCTGCAGCGAGGCGCGCAGGGAGGCGTCGCCGCCCACCAGCAGCAGGCGCCGCGCCGGCCGCGCCGAATTGCGCTGGACCTGGTCCAGGGCCTGGTTGATCGATTCCTTGCTCACCGGCTTGACCAGGTAGCCGACCGCGCCGAGCTGGTAGCCGCGGGCGCTCTCCTCCGCCGCCGACACCACGTGCACCGGGATGTGGGCGGTGGCCGGATCGGACTTGAGCCTCTGCAGCACCGACCAGCCGTCGAGGTCGGGCAGGTGGATGTCGAGCAGGATCGCCGCGGGCAGCTGCCGCGCCAGCTGCAGGCCGCTGGCGCCGTCGTGCGCCAGCAAGGTGTGGAAGCCGCGTTTCTGCGCCATCCCGGCCAGCACCTTGGCGAAGCCGGCGTCGTCCTCGATCACCAGGATGGTGTGCGCCCCGCCCGCGGCCGGCGCAGCGATGGCCGCCACCGCAGCGGCGGCCGGCTCCGGCCTGGCGGCGGGCGGCGGGACCGGCGTTGGCGCCTGCGCGGCGGAGGCGCCCTCGAAGCGCTCCGGCAGCCACAGCTTGAAGGTCGAGCCCTCGCCGGGCCGGCTCTCCACCTGCAGGTCGCCGCCGAGCAGGCGCGCCATGCGCAGGCTGATCGCCAGGCCCAGGCCGGTGCCGCCGTACTTGCGCGAGGTCGAGGCGTCGGCCTGCTCGAATGCGGCGAACAGGCGCCCGACCTTGTCCGGCGGAATGCCGATGCCGGTGTCCTGCACCTCGAACAGCACCGAGCGCTGCGGCTCCAGTTCCGGCGCGCCGGACGGGGCGGCGTCGGGCCGGCGCAGGCGCAGCGTGACGCCGCCCCGCTCGGTGAACTTGAAGGCGTTGGACAGCAGGTTGGTGAGGATCTGCTGCAGCTTGGGACCGTCGCTGCGCAGGCTGGCCGGCAGGTCCCCGGCGCGCTCCACCCGCAGCGTCAGGCCGCGCTGCCGCGCCACCGGGCGGAAGCGGCGCTCGCACACCGCCACGATGTCCGCCACGGCCAGGTCCTCGGCCACCGCCTCCATTTTCCCGGCCTCGATCTTGGACAGGTCGAGGATGTCGTTGATCAGGTTGAGCAGGTGGCTGCCGCTGTCGTGGATCACCTTGGCCGACTCGGTCTCGTCGGCGCTGAGGTGGCCCTCCTCGTTGTCGGCCAGATTCTTGGCCAGGATCAGGATGCTGTTGAGCGGCGTGCGCAGCTCGTGCGACATGTTGGCGAGGAACTCGGACTTGTACTGGCTGGCCCGTGCCAGCTCGCCCGCCTTCTGCTCCAGCGCCCGGCGGGTCTGTTCCAGCTGCACGTTGGACTCGTTGAGAATGCGGCCGGTCTCCTCCAGTTCCTCGTTGGTGGCGCGCAGTTCCTCGGCCTGCGCGGTCAGCGCCGCCTCGGACTCCTGCAGGCGGCGGCGCTGCTCCTCGAGCAGGCGGTTCTTGTCCTGCAGGGCGTCGTTGGTGGCGCGCAGCTCCTCCTCGGAGGCCTGCAACTCCTCGGTCTGGGCCTGGGACTGGGCCAGCAGGGCGCGGGTCTTGTCCGAGGCGACGATGGCCTCGAGCTGCAGGCCGGCGTTGCGCAGCAGCTCGTTGAGCAGGTTCTCCTGCTCGGCGCTGGGCAGCTCGAACGCGGCCAGCTCGACCACGCCGAGGATGCTGCGGCCCTGCACCGGGTAGACCATCAGGCAGCGCGGCGGCGCCTCGCCCAGTCCCGAGCCGATGCGCAGGTAGTTGTCCGGCACCGGCGTGATGCGGATCGGCTTGCCGTCGCGCGCGCACTGCCCGACCAGGCCCTGGCCGGACTTGAACTGCCTGGGCAGCTCCTCGTCGCCGCCGTAGCCGAAGCCGGCGCGCAGGAACAGCGCCTGCTGCGCCTGGTCCCAGGCGAAGAAGGCGCCGTAGCCCGCGTGCAGCAGGTAGCACAGGCTGGACAGCAGGATCTCGGCGAACTCGTCCAGGGTCGAGGCGGTCTGCAGGCCGGTGTTGATGTCCAGCAGGTACTGCCGCACCCAGGCTTCCGCGTCGGTGCGCTGCTTGAGGGTGCGGAACGACTCCAGGCCGCGGGCCAGCGCGCCGATCTCGTCGTCGCGCCGGGTCGCCGGCACTTCGACGGCGGTGTCGCCGCCGGTGATGCGCTCCATCAGCCCGGTCAGCGCGACCAGCGGCGAGCTGATCTGGCTGCGGGTGAAGACGATGGTGGCAAAGCCGATCAGCACGCCGAGCACCAGCATCGCGAACACGGCTTCCACCAGGTGCGTGCTGACCGCGGCCACCGCCTCCTGGCGCTGCTGCAGCAGGGTCAGCTCGGCCTGCACGCCTTCCTGCAGCAGCGAGACCAGGTCCGCCAGCTGGCTGTAGCCGTACTGCGAGCCGCCCGCCGCCACCGGCGGCGCCGCCGCCTCGCCCGCCTGGAGCGCCTGGGCGCGGGCGATGATCGGCTGGGCCACCGCCTCGTACCAGCCGTTCATGATCACGCCGATCCGGTCCAGGCGCTGCTGCTGCGACGCATTGTCCAGGGTGAGCTGCTTGAGGTCCTGGAAGCTGCGCTGGAACTCGGCCTGCGCCACCCGGTAGTGGGCCAGGTAGGCCGGGTCGCGCGAGGCGGTGACCAGGTCGATCCGCTGCTGCAGCACCGACTGCTGCAGCTGGTCCATGTCGAGGATCACGCTGTAGGTGTGCCGCACCCAGGCGCGGGCGTCGCCCAGCTCCTGGTAGCTGGTGAACACCATCAGGCAGGTGCCGACGAACATCGTCAGCACGATGCCGTAGGCCAGCGCCAGCTTGGCCTGGATGCTCAGGTGGGATAAAAACGAACGGCTGCCTGCCGGCTGCCCTGCTGTGCTCATGAGACCCCGGATCGTTCTGCCCGCCCGCCCCGGCGGGGCGCGGATCGGATGTTCGCCTCCAATATAGCGCGGGCCGCGCGGCGCGGCGCCGGCCGGCCCACCTATAATCCGCCGGAACCGGCCGGGATTTCCGCGCCGCCCGACCAAGGAGCATGCATTGAGCAGCCAGCGGCCAGCCCCCGTAGCGCGGAGCACGCCATGAGCGGCGCCGGGCTCCCGGCCCGCCCGGACGACGGCGCCGGGCCGGAGCTGAGCGTGGTGATCCCGGCGCACAACGAGAGCGCCGGGCTGGAGCCGCTGTTCGCCGCGCTGCTGCCGGTGCTCAACGCCGCCAGCCCCAGCTTCGAGATCGTGATCGTCAACGACGGCAGCGCCGACGACACCCTGGCGCGCCTGCTGCGCCTGCAGGATTCGATCCCGCAGCTGCGGGTCATCGACCTGTCGCGCAACTTCGGCAAGGAGGCGGCGCTCACCGCCGGCCTGTGGCACTGCCGCGGCGCCTGCGCCATCACCATCGACGCCGACCTGCAGGACCCGCCCGAACTGATCCCGCAGATGCTGCAGAAGTGGCGCGAGGGCTACGAAACGGTGGTGGCGGTGCACGCCGAGCGCGGCACCGACAGCGCGCCGCGGCGGCTGCTGTCGCGGGCCTTCTACTACCTGCTCAACGCCGTATCGGACATGCGCTTCGTCCCCCACGCCGGCGACTTCCGCCTGCTCGACCGCGCCGTGATCGAAGCCTTCCTGTCGTTGCCGGAGCGCACCCGCTACAACAAGGGCCTGTTCGCCTGGGTCGGCTTCCGCCAGCACCTGATCGAGCACCCGCGCCCGCCGCGCGCCGCCGGCCAGAGCAATTTCAACTACCGCCGCCTGCTGCGCCTGGCGATCGAAGCCATCACCTCGTTCAGCACCGTGCCGCTGCGCCTGTGGACCTGGGTCGGCATGGTCATCGCCGGCATCTCCTTCCTCTACGGCAGCTTCATCGTGATCCGCACCCTGATCCAGGGCAACGACGTGCCCGGCTACGCCTCCCTGATCGTCGCCGTGATGTTCTTCGGCGGCATCAACCTGCTCAGCATCGGCGTGCTGGGCGAATACGTGGGACGCATCTTCATGGAGTCGAAGCAGCGGCCGCTGTATGTGGTGCGCAAGCTGCACGAGGCCAAGCCGGCCTCCTCCGCGCCATGAGCAGCGTCGGCGCGGAGCAATCCCTGGCGCAGGTCGCCCGGTTCGGGGTGGTCGGCCTGCTCGCCACCGCCGTCCATGCCGGCGTCTATTGGCTGATGGTGCACAACCTCTGGCTGCCGCCGGTGGCGGCCACCGTGGCGGCGTTCGGCTGCGCCTTCATCCTTTCCTTTCTGGGCCACCGCCACTGGACCTTCGCCGCACAGGCGGCCGGCATCGACGGCCGCGCCAGCCTGGTGAAATTCCTGCTGACGGCGCTGCTCGGCCTGTGCAGCAACACCTTCCTCACCTGGCTGCTGACCGGGCCGCTCGGCCTGGGCGCCAACAGCGCGCTGCTCGGCATCCTGTTCGTGACGCCGGTGCTGACCTTCATCTTCAGCAAGTACTGGGCGTTTGCGCGGTAGCCGGGGACCAGCAAGCGCCTCGCGCAAAAGGCGCCGGGGCGCAAGCCGCAGCGGTCGATCTGCGCGGCCTTCCCGCGTTCTTGCGCCAGGCCGCTGTCCGGCTTTCAGATGTGGATGGCGTGCCCCAGCGCCGCCATCGCGGCTTCCATCGCCGCCTCGCTGAGGGTCGGATGGGCGTGGATGGTGCCGGCGATGTCCTCCAGCCGCGCCTGCATTTCCAGCGCATGGGCGAACTCGCCCGACAGCTCCGACACATGCGCGCCCACCGCCTGGATGCCCAGCACCAGGTGGTTGTCGGCGCGCGCGACGACGCGGACGAAGCCACCCTCGCCCGCCGCCTCCATGCTCATGGCGCGGCCGCTGGCGGCATAGGGGAAGCTGCCCACCTTGACGCCGTGCCCGGCGGCCTTGGCCTGCTCGGGACTGAGGCCCACCGAGACGATCTCCGGCTCGGTGAAGCAGACGGCGGGGATGGCGGCGGGCTCGAACACGCGCTTGCGGCCGGCGATGATCTCGGCCACCAGTTCGCCCTGGGCCGAGGCGCGGTGCGCCAGCATCGGCTCGCCGGTGAGATCGCCGATGGCCCAGACGTTCTTCATCGCGGTGCGGCACTGGTTGTCGATCTTCACGAACGGGCCGTTCATGTCCACGCCCATCTGCTCCAGGCCCCAGCCCTGCGTGTTGGCGCGGCGGCCGACCGTGACCAGGATCTTGTCGCAGGGGATCTGCGCGGCCTTGCCCGCCGCATCCTCGTAGTTCAGCGCGAGCTTCGCGCCCTTGCCGCTGGAGCCGGTGACTTTCGACTTGAGGTGCACGGTGACGCCGTTCTTCTTCAGCCAGCGCTCGACCGGGCGCGACAGCTCGGCGTCGTACAGCGGCAGGATGCGCTCCTGCGCCTCGACCACGGTGACCTGGCTGCCGAGCTTGGCGAAGGCGATGCCCAGCTCCAGGCCGATGTAGCCGGCGCCGACCACCGCCAGGCGCCGCGGCACCTCCGGCAGGGACAGGGCCTCGGTGGAGGAGAGGATGTCGCCGCCGAAGGGCAGGATCTTCAGCTCCACCGGCAGCGAGCCGGTGGCGAGGACGACGTGCTCGGCCTGGATCGCCACCGGGCCGTCGGCGCTGTCGACGGCGCAGGTCTTGGCGTCGCTGAACACGGCGCGGCCCTTGACCGTCTTCACCTTGGCCTTGGCCAGCAGTCCGGCGACGCCGCTGTTGAGCCTGGCGGTGATGCCGTCCTTCCATTTCACCGCCTGGCCGAGGTCGAAGCTGGCGGCGCCCTCGAGCCTGATGCCGATGTTCGAAGCGTGGCTCAGCTCGTGGAACTTGCCGGCGGCATGGATCAGCGCCTTGGAGGGGATGCAGCCGCGCAGCAGGCAGGTGCCGCCGACGCGGTCCTCCTCGACCAGCGTGGTCTCGAGGCCGAGCTGGCCGGCGCGGATGGCGGCGACATAGCCGCCGGGGCCGCCGCCGACCACCAGCACCTTGGTCTTGATGGTCTTGCTCATATCAGTTCACTTCCCGATTTTTTCCAGGCCGTCCCTGGCGGGACCTCATCCTTCTTCGGAAACCCGGCCCGGCCGTCCCTGGCCGGGCGCTCGGGATGGCGGGCGACGACATTGAGTCATCGCCAAAGCGCTATCCCTCACCCATGAACAGGGTGGCGGGGTTCTCGAACAGCCGCTTGAGGTGCTGGATGAACTCCGCCGCGTTCCAGCCGTCGACGATGCGGTGATCGAAGGACGAGGACAGGTTCATCATGGTGCGGATCACCACCTGGCCGTTGCGCACCATCGGCCGCTCGATCATCTTGTTGACGCCGACGATGGCCACTTCCGGCGCGTTGATCACCGGGGTGGAGACAATGCCGCCCATCGGGCCCAGGCTGCTGATGGTGATGCTGGAGCCGGACAGCTCCTCGCGCGTGGCCTTGCCGGCGCGCGCCGCCTCGGCGAGGCGCTTGATCTCGGCGGCGCACTGCCACAGGTCGAGCGTCTCGGCGTGGCGCACCACCGGCACCACCAGGCCGTTGGGCGTCTGCGCGGCGATGCCGACGTGCAGCGCGGCCGGGCGGTACACCACGCCGGCCTCGTCGTCGAAGGTGCCGTTCACCTCCGGATGCTCCGGCACGGCCTTGACCAGGGCGCGCACCAGGAACGGCAGCAGGGTCAGCTTGGCCTGGTCGGGCTTGCGGTTGTCGTTGAGGTGGTTGCGCAGCGCTTCCAGCTCGGTGACGTCCACTTCCTCGACGTAGGCGAAATGCGGGATGCGCTGCTTGGAGCGCTGCATCGCCTCGGCGATCTTGCGGCGCAGGCCGATGATCTTGATCTGCTCCACGCCCTCGCGCTTGGCCCGCGCGTTCACCGCGCCGCCGCCGGACAGGGGCCGGCGCGCGACGAAGGCGTCGAGATCGGCATGGGTGATCCGGCCCGCCGGACCGGAGCCCGGCACGTAGGACAGCTGGATGCCGAGGTCGCGGGCGCGCTGGCGCACCGCCGGCGAGGCCAGCGGCCGCTCGCCTTCGGCCCGCGGCACCAGCGGCGAGACGCGGGCGGCGGCAGTCGCGGTCGCGGGCGGCGGGGACGGCGCAGGAGCTGCAGGCTGCGGCGCCGCAGGGGGCTCGGGCGCTTTCGGCGCGGCGGCGGCGCGCGGCGCTTCCGCGCCTGCCGTTTGCCGCTTCCCGCCTTCCGGCGATTCGGCCTCGCCGGCCACTTCAAGCACCACCAGCGGCCCGCCGACGGCGGCCATGTCGCCCGGCTCGCCGCGCAGCTCGATCACCTTGCCGGGCATCGGCGAGGGGATCTCCACCGCGGCCTTTTCGGTGAGCACGTCGACCAGCGGCTGGTCCTCCTTCACGGTGTCGCCGACGGCGACGCGCCAGGTGGCGATCTCGGCTTCGGTGATGCCTTCGCCGATGTCGGGAAGCTTGAAGGTGAAGGTTGCCATCTCAACCCTCCATCACGCGGGCCAGGGCCGCGCGCACGCGGTCCGGGCCGGGGAAGTAGTTCCACTCGAAGGCGTGCGGATACGGCGTATCCCAGCCGGTGACGCGCTCGATCGGCGCCTCGAGGTGGTGGAAGCAGCGCTCCTGCACCAGCGCCATCAGCTCGGCGCCCAGGCCGGAGGTGCGGCTGGCCTCGTGCACCACCACGCAGCGGCCGGTCTTCTTCACCGAGGCCTCGATGGTCTCGGCGTCGAGCGGAAACAGCGTGCGCAGGTCGATCACCTCCACGTCCAGGCCGGCCTCGGCCACCGCGGCGAGCGAGACGTGCACCATGGTGCCGTAGGTGAGGATGGTGGCGGCGCTGCCCTCACGGACGATCGCCGCCTGGCTCAGCGGAATCCGGTAATAGCCCTCCGGCACCTCGCTCTGCGGGAACTTGGACCAGGAGCTGAGCGGCCGGTCGTGGTGGCCGTCGAAGGGGCCGTTGTAGATGCGCTTGGGCTCCAGGAAGATCACCGGGTCGTCCTCCTCGATGGCGGCGATCAGCAGGCCCTTGGCGTCGTAAGGATTGGACGGCATCACCGTCTTCAGGCCGGAGACGTGGGTGAAGATCGACTCCGGGCTCTGGCTGTGGGTCTGGCCGCCGAAGATGCCGCCGCCGCAGGGCGTGCGCACCGTGATCGGCGCCCAGAACTCGCCGGCGGAGCGATAACGCAGGCGCGAGGCTTCCGACACCAGCTGGTCGAAGGCCGGCAGGATGTAATCGGCGAACTGGATCTCCGCCACCGGCCGCAGGCCGTACACGCCCATGCCGATGGCGGTGGCGATGATGCCGGCCTCGCAGATCGGCGTGTCGAACACGCGGGTCAGGCCATGCTTCTGCTGCAGGCCCGCGGTGGCGCGGAACACGCCGCCGAAGTAGCCCACGTCCTCGCCGAAGACGACGACATCGGGGTCCTTGCTCAGCATCACGTCCATGGCCGAATTGATGGCCTGGATCATGTTCATGGTGGCCATGGCTAATTTGCCCCCGCCGGGACGATTCCCCCGGCTGCGCCCGCGGCGCGGGGCGCACGGCTGTCGATCGGTTCCCTGGTCATGATCAGTACCCGGCCTCCTGGCGCTGCTTGTGCAGATGCCAGGGCATGTCCTTGAACACGTCCTCGAACATGGTCCTGGGGCTGGCCGGCGGCGTGCCCAGCGTGCCCTTGGCCTCCGCCTCCCGCTGCGCCGCCCGGATCTGCTCGTCGATCTCGGCCTCCAGCGCCACCTGCCGCTCCTCGCTCCACTCGCCGGCGACGATCAGGTGCTGCTTGAGCCGCTCGATGGGGTCGCCCAGCGGCCACTTCTCGGCCTCGTTCTCGGGGCGGTACTTGGCCGGATCGTCGCTGGTGGAGTGCGGCGCCACGCGGTAGGTGAACAGCTCCAGCAGGGTCGCGCCGTGGTTGCTGCGGGCGCGCTCGGCCGCCCACCGGGTGGCGGCGTAGACGGCGAGGAAGTCGTTGCCGTCGACGCGCAGGCCGGGCAGGCCGTAGCCCAGGGCGCGCGCGGCGAAGGTGGTCTCGTCGCCGCCGGCGAAGGCCTGGTAGGAGGAGATCGCCCACTGGTTGTTGACCACGTTGAGCACCACCGGCGCGCGGTACACCGCGGCGAAGGTCAGGGCGTGGTGGAAATCGCCCTCGGCGGTGGTGCCGTCGCCGACCCAGGCGGCGGCGATGCGGGTGTCGTGCTTGTAGGCCGAGGCCATGGCCCAGCCCACCGCCTGCGGGAACTGGGTGCCGAGGTTGCCGGAGATGGAGAAGAAGCCGGCGTCCTTCACCGAGTACATGATCGGCAGCTGGCGGCCCTTGAGGCGGTCGCCGGTGTTGTTGTAGATCTGGCACATCATGTCGACGATAGGCCAGTCGCGCGCCACCAGCAGGCCCTGCTGGCGGTAGCTGGGGAACAGCATGTCCCTGGCATCCAGCGCGTAGGCCTGGGCCACCGACACCGCCTCCTCGCCGGTGCTCTTGATGTAGAACGAGGTCTTGCCCTGGCGCTGCGCGCGCAGCATGCGCTCGTCGAAGGCGCGGGTCAGCATCATGTGGCGCAGGCCCTTGCGCAGCACGGCGGCGTCGAGCCGCGGATTCCACTCGCCCACCGCCCGGCCGGACTCGTCCAGCACGCGGATCAGGTCGTAGGGCGTGTCGCGCAGCTGCGCCGCCGGCACATCCACCGGCGGCCGCGGCTGGGCGCCGGCCTTGGGGATCACCAGCTTGCTGAAGTCGGGCGGCTGGCCGGGACGGGCCGGCGGTTCCGGGATATGCAGGCTCAGACCGCTGCCGGGTTTGCTCATCTGTCTCCTCCGAAATGGATGCTCCGGCGGCTCGCCGCCGGGCCGGCAGCCGCCGGCGCTCCGTCGAGGAAAGCGCGGCGCGCGGGATGCCGATGTTCACATCAGCATAAACCTTTCTACGGGTATTTCTTCCTTGATTTTCCCGATGGGCCGAATATTGGTGGGATAATATTTCCCGAACTTGTCATTTCCGGGAACAAATGTCCGAATCCCTCGACACCCTCGACCTGCGCATCCTGGAGCTGCTGCAGCAGGACGCGACCTTGCCGGTCAACGACATCGCCGAGCGGGTCGCCTCGTCCAAGTCGGTGGTGTGGCGCCGCATCCAGCGCTTCCTCGACAGCGGCATCATCCGCCGCCGCGTGGCCGTGCTCGACACCCGGAAAGTGGGCCTGGGCGTGACCGTCTTCGCCCACGTCAAGATGGTGCGCCACGGCAAGAACACGCTGCAGAAATTCGCCGCGGCGATCAACCGCCTGCCCGAGGTGGTGGAGTGCCACACCCTGATGGGCGACGTGGACTTCCTGCTGAAGATCGTGGTGCGCGACGTCGAGCGCTACCAGCAGTTCGTGTGGAACGAGCTGTCGCAGATCGAGGGCGTGCGCGAAGTCAGCTCCTCGATCTCGCTCAATCAGCTGATCGATGCCCAGCGCCTCCCGCTGGAGGCGCGCGGCTGATGCACCGGGCCGCTGTCGCACTGCGCCGACAGCTATATTTTTATTTGAATCAATAACTTCTCACGGCCCGCCAGTACGCCTGTCGGCAAACGCGGACAGCCGCCGGCGCGGCCGCGGCGGGGTCCCGCCCGCGGGCGTTGCCGCGCGCCGACGCTTTCGGGCGCGCCCGGCCCCATCGCGCACCCATGGTGCGCCGGTGAGCCGCCGCAAGCCCTTGTAATTCCTCACAACGTTCCTGCCTGGCCCGCGACTTGCCCCAATACCGGGCATCTCCGCATGGATGCGGATTGCGACGACCAAGGAAGGAGTTTGTCGAAGTGAACGCGACGCATGAACTGGCGATCCTCTCGCAGGCGCGGCCGCGCTGTGCGCAAATCACGGTGGCGGGCTGCACGGCGCACTGCTTCACCGACTACGCGGAGTTCCGCGGCGCGGGGCTGAAGCCCCAGGCCTTCATCATCAAGAGCGAGGACCCCGCCTACGTCGGCCAGGTCCTGCGCCGGCTGCGGCGCGATCCCGACCACGCCACGGCGCTGGCCTTCGTCGACGGCCGCTACGACGAGGCCGACCGCTCGGTCTGCGACGGCCCGCTGCCCACCAGCTCGGGCGCGCTGCTCGAGCGCATCGAGCAGACCCGCAGCCGCGCCCAGGCGATGCGCGCGCGCAACGACGACCGCAGCGCCGACTCGCTGCTGCTCGAATACATGTGGCTGCGGCCCGACTGCGTGCTCGAGCCGCTGGCCGACTGGCGCCACCCGCGCCGCTACCGCTACCCGATGCTGGAGGCGCTGGACCGCAGCGACTCCGATCCGGACGCCATCCTGCAGCGCCTCGACAAGCGCGGCCTGATCGAGCGCGTGGCGCTGCGCGACCGCCAGCGCGAGTGCGACCACTGCGGCAGCGCCCAGCTCAACTTCATCGACGTCTGCCCCAACTGCCGCAGCATCGAGGTCGACCAGCACGCCGCGCTGCACTGCTTCAACTGCGGCCTGATCGCGCCGGAGGAGCGCTTCGTCCACGGCGACCAGCGCCAATGCCCGAAATGCGGCAACCGCCTGCGCCACATCGGCTCGGATTACGACCGCCCGCTGGAGACCAATGTCTGCCATTCCTGCGATCACGTCTTCGTCGAAGGCGAGGTCGAGGCGCGGTGCGCCGTGTGCCGCCACACTTCGGCGACCACGCGCCTGCGCCTGCGCAAGATCCACTCCTGGCGCCTGAGCGGCCTCGGCTGCCTGGCCGCGCAAGGCGTCGCCGCCGGCCCCGGCCCGACCCTGTTCGAGCCGCGGCAGTTCCTGCCCTACCCGCAGTTCGTCGGCAGCCTGGAGTGGTCGCTGAAGCTGGTGAACGAAGGCTCCTTCAACTTCGCCCTGGTCGGCCTGCACCTGGAGAACCTGGAGCAGCTGCGCGGCGCGCTGGGCGCCGGGCGCACCGCCGACCTGCTGGAAGCCTGCACCGAGCGCCTGCGCGAATCGCTGGGCGAGGCCGACCTGGCCACCCACGCCGACCAGGACACCGTGTTCCTGCTGCTGCCCAATGCCGACCGCAAGCGCCTGTCGGCGCTGCACCACACGGTGCGGGACCTGGCCCGCCAGGCGATGCAGGAAGAAGGCGGCGGTCCGGCCTGGCGCCTGGCCGAGCATGGCGTGAGCCAGCGCAACGCTCGCGGCGAAAGCGCGCGCAGCCTGCTGCAGCAGCTGCGCGACGGCCTCGGCAGCGCCGAGCGCGCGGTGGCCTGAGCCATGGACGCACTCATCGGCGGCCTCCACGTCTTCCTCGCCCTGGTCAGCGGCGGCGCCGAGCAGCTGGCGCTGAAGTTCGCGCCGTTCGTGGTCATCCTGGAGGTGCCGCTGTACGTCATCACCTGGCTGGGCGTGATGCACTACCTGTGGCGCCGCCACAGCGAACCGCCCGCCGACGTTCCCTACTACCCGCGGGTGAGCTGCATCTGCAACGCCTACGCCGAGGGACGCGACGTGCAGTACTCGGTGCGCTCGCTGCTGGAGCAGATCTATCCCGGCCACATCGAGCTGATCCTGGTGCTGGACGGCGCGGTGAAGAACCGCGCCACCTACGACGCCATCGTCGAGCTGTCGCGCGACTTCAACACCCGCGACATGCGCCGCTCGGTGCGCTTCATCCCCAAGCCGCAGCGCGGCGGCCGCGTCTCCGCCACGAACACCGGCCTGCTCTACGCCACCGGCGAGATCGTGATGGCGCTGGACGCCGACACCTCCTTCGACAACGACATGGTGGCCCACGCGGTCAAGCCCTTCGTCGATCCGAACGTGGTCGGGGCGACCGGCCCGCTGCGCGTGCGCAACGCCGGCAAGTCGCTGGCGACGCGCCTGCAGGCGGTGGAGTACATGCTGGCGATCTACCTGGGCAAGGTCGGGCTGGCGGAGTGGAACCTGATCAACAACCTGCCCGGCGCCTACATGATCTACCGCAAGTCCATCGTCGACCACGTCGGCGGCTGGAACACCGGCACCGGCGAGGACCTGGACATGATCCTGCGGGTGAAACAGTACATCCGCCGCCACCCCAAGCTGCGCCTGGTATTCGCCCCCGGCGCCATCGCCCACACCGAGGTGCCGGACACCTTCAAGGGCTTTTTCATCCAGCGCCTGCGCTGGGACGGCGACCTGTCCTACATCTATTTCCGCAAGCACTGGCACGCCTTCTCGCCGCTGATCGGCTGGAGAAACTTCCTCAGCATCACCTGGTACGGCCTGCTGTTCCAGGTCTTCCTGCCGATGCTGCAGCTCGGCTTCATGGCCTGGCTGCTGTGGAGCAAGCCGGCGCCCTTCTTCATCGGCGTGATGCTGCTGGTCTACGCCTTCTACGCCGCGATCACCCTGTTCCAGTTCCTGATGTTCGTGACGCTGCTGTCCGAGCGGCCGCGCCAGGACGCGCCGTTCATCCTGATGGTGCCGCTGATGCCGCTGTTCATGATCAGCGCCCGCGTCTGGAGCGTGGTGGCCACTTTCCACGAATGGTTCAACCGCGCTCACCAGGACTCGCCGATGGGTCCGTGGTGGGTGATTCGTCAAGGCGGCCCGCGCTAGCGCCGCATGCATCACTCAGGAGCTTTCCGATGAAGAAGAACATCAAGAAACCGTTGATCCGCCTGCTGCCCGCCGCCTTCGGGCTGCTCGTCGGCACCAGTCCGGCCTGGTCCGCCGGCGACCCCGGCGCCCTGCCCGAAGCCGGCGCCCTGCCCGAGGCCAGCGCCGCGCCCGTGGCCGGCGCCGCGGCCGACCCCGGCGTGCTGCGGCTGAGTGAACTGCTCGGCAATTCCAACCAGGCGTTGACGGTGCTGGAAGCCGAAGCGGCGGCGGAAGCCGCCCACCAGGAGGTCGAGCGCGAGCGCGCCGAGAGCGGCCTGCGCTTCAACCTGGGCGGCGGCTACGGCATCGTGCGCAACATCGTCGATACCAACAGGGCCTTCACCTATCCCGCGGCGCAGGCCCAGGCCGGGTTCAGCTACCCGCTGCTCGGCGCGGCGGAGCAGTCCGACCGCAGGATCGACGTCGCCATGGGCAAGCAGCACGAGGGCGAGATCAAGGCCAACGCCGCGCGCAACCTGGCGCAGCTGGAGATCGAGTCGGCCTATGCCCGCTACTGGGGCGCGCAGGAGAGCCTCAAGGTGGTGCAGGCCTATCTGAGCAGCGAGCAGCTGCTGATGCCCAAGCTGCAGCTGCGCGCCCAGCACAAACTGGTGCTGCAGTCGGAGGCGCTCGACACCCAGGCCGCCTATGCCCAGGCGCGCGGCGACGAAGTGCGCTTCAAGGGCACCGAGGACGACGCCCGCAGCCGGCTGGAGCGCCTCAGCGGGCGCCAGCTCGGCACCTTCACCGCGCAGGGGGTGCAGCTGCCGCCGGTGCCGCCGGTGGAGGTGGAAAGCCTGCTGGCGCGGCATCCCGACATCGCGGCGCTGAAGGCGCAGCGCGACGCGCTGCAGGCGCAGCTGCATGACACCGCCTGGTACGGCATGGAAGCCAGCTTCGACATCACCGGCGCCGGCTCCAAGGACCTGTCGAACCAGCCCAACGGCGGCGGGCCTTATGGCGGCACCGCCTTCGTCGGCCTCAACTTCAAGGCCCCGATCGGCGTGTTCAGCGCGCGCAGCGCCGAGCGCAAGCGCCTGCGGGCGCAGATGGAGGAGCTGCGGCTGCGCATCCAGGACCGCGGCCAGCAGCTGAGCGGCGAAGTGCTGTCGGCGCAGCACCAGCTGGCGCAGTCGCAGCAGGACGACGAGCAGGTCTCGCAGAAGGTGCAGGCCAGCAGCGAGAGCCTGCGCGAGACCTATCTGCGCGGCAACGTCTTCGCCGAGGAAGGCGTGGAGACCATGTCGCGGCGGCTGCACGCTTATTACCTGGCGGCGCTGCAGCAGATCGACGGCAGGGTCAAGACCTGGCTCGCCAACATCACCGTGCGCGGCTACGCCGCGGCCGAGCAGATGAACACCCAGAATTCCTCGGACCTGCAGTCCGACCTGGGGGCGCAGCTGGCCGACCCGATCATCCAGGTCGACCAGCTGCTGCAGAACGGCCATGCTTCCTACCAGGTACCGGCTCCGGCGCCGCAGCCGCAATACCGCTCCGCGGCGGCGACCGCCGCCGCCGTCGACATGCCGCGGCTGCAGCCGGCGGTGTACACGGTGCCGGCCACGGCGCCGACGGCGGTGTCGAGCGATCCCGGCGTCGCGCCGGCCGCGCCCGAGCCGGCGACGCCGCCGGCGCGGTTCCAGCTCGCCTCGACCCTGGCCACGGCAGTGCCGCTGAGCGGCGCGGTCCTGGCGCCGGCCAGCGCCGGAGCGGGCGACGCCCTCGGCGTCTACGTCTGGCACAGCGACGAGCTGATCACCCGGCAGCAGGACGAGGGGTTCTGGCAGCACCTGCAGGCGATGTCGATCAACCGCCTGCTGCTGGGGCTGAACGCGCAGGAGATCGCCGAGGCGCAGTCCAATCCGCAGAAGCTGTCGGGCTTCCTCGCCGCGGCCAGGCGCCACGGCGTGGCGGTGGAGCTGCTGCTCGGCGACGCCGGCTGGATCGAGGCGGACCAGCGGCCCAAGCTGATCGCCATCATCGACAGCCTGCGCCGCTTCGATTTCTCCGGCCTCAACCTCGACATCGAACCGGACCAGCTCTACAAGCAGCCGATCGACCAGAGCCAGTTCGAGGCCTGGATGCAGACGCTGAAGAGCGCCGCGCGCGCCTCCCCCTGGCCCACCGGCATCAGCGTCCACCCGCGCTACTTCCGCGACCCGCCGTACATGAGCTGGGACATCGAATCCCACCTGCGCGACGCCGGCGTCAAGGAGGTGGTGCTGATGATCTACAACTCCGATCCGCAAAAGGTGGCCAGCATCACCAGGCCGATCGTCTCCAGCCCGCGCGCGCAGGGCCTGCGCTTCCGCGTGGCGCAGAGCGTGGAGCCGGAGCTGGAGCCGAAGCTGAGCTACGCGCGGCGCTCGCCGCAGGATTTCCGCCAGTCGATGCAGCAATTGCAGGGCCTGCTCGCGGCGCAACCGAACACCGAGGGTGTGGTGGTACAGGCATGGAACGATCTCATGAGGATGGGCTATGAAAGTCAGGTTCGTTAAGCCGGAAGCCGGCGACCCGGAACGCGACCGCGGCGTACGGGTGCCGTACGCCCCGGGCAAACGTCACCAGGCGCGCTGGCGCTGGTATCTGATCCTGCTGGTGGTGAGCAGTCCGTTCCTGTTCTTCGTGGCGCACTACCTGTGGTCCACGGTGGTGATCCAGGCGCCGGGCTTCGTGGCGCAGCAGCAGTTGACCGTGCGGGCCTCCGCCCAGGGCTATGTCGACGAGGTCTACGTCAAGAACTTCGACGCGGTGAAGCAGGGCGACCCGGTGGCGCGCCTGAGCAACGACGCGCTGACCACCCACGCCGACCAGCTGCGCGCCGAGCTGAAACAGCTGCAGAGCGTGGCCAAGACCGCCGTCGACCACGGCGGCCCCGTCGCCGCCCCGCTCGACAGCGCCGACTTCAGCACCGAGCTGGACCTGGCGCGCCAGCAGCAGGACCGCCTCGGCGCGCGGGTGCAGCAGATCCAGCAGCTGGTCGCCCAGGGCGCCGCCACCGACGCCGAGCTGAACGCGGCGCGCGGCCAGTACGACCAGGCCTCGGCGAAGCTCGAGGAGCTGTACCGCACCATGGCCATGACCACGCGGCCGACGGTGCGCGGCGGCAACAACAGCATGGCGGTGCAGGTGCAGACGCGGATACTCGCCATCCAGACCGAGCTGGCCAACCTCGACAGCCAGCTGGAGGCACTGGTGGTGCGCGCGCCGAAGGCCGGCCGCATCGTCGACCTGCCGGTGGTCAAGGGCGACCAGCTGGCGATCGGCAGCAAGGTGGCGATGCTCGCCCCCGAGGGCGGCGAAATGCACGTCGACGCCTACATCCCGCCGAAGAACGGCATCTACGCCGCGCCCGGCATGCGCGCCACCGTGGTCTTCCCCGACGGCAGCCGGCGCGAGGCGGTGGTGTCCGACGTCCCGCAGATCACCGCCGAGGTTCCCAAGGCGCAGAGCGCGCTGCTCGGCGAGGCCGAGATGGGCGTGCTGGTGCGCATGCAGTTCGCCGACGCCCAGCAGCCCGGGCAGCGGCCGCTCACCGACGGCCTGCCGGTCAAGGTGGAGTTCGAGCACCGCTGGGATTCGCACCGCACCGACCAATTCGTGACGCAGCTGCAGCGCGCCTGGAACGGCCTGCGCAGCGACATCCAGAGGAGGACCTGACATGCACAAGCCACACGAGGCGGCGCCGCCGCACTCGCCGGTGCTGGTGGTGGGCGGCGCCGGCTTCATCGGCTCGCACACGGTCGAGGCGCTGCTGGAGGCCGGCTACCGGGTGCGGGTGCTCGACGACCTGTCGAGCGGCAAGCGCGAGAACCTGCCGCAGCGCCGCGGCGGCCTGGACCTGATCGTCGGCGACGTGCGCGACGCCGACACGGTGAAGCGCGCCATGCGCGGCGTGCGCGGCTGCATCCACCTGGCGGCGCAGGTGTCGGCGGCGCGGGCGGTGGAGGACCCGCAGGGATCGGCGATGCGCAACATCCTCGGCTTCATCAATGTCATCGAGGCGGTGCGCGCGTTCAAGGTGCCGCGCCTGGTCTACGCCTCCTCCGCCGCGGTCTACGGCGAGTCGCAGAACCTGCCCCTGGACGAGGACGAGGCGCTGCAGCCGACCAATCCCTACGGCCTGGAAAAGCAGGTGGACGAGCTCTACGCCGGCTTGTACGCGCGCCTGCATGGCCTCAACAGCCTCGGGCTGCGCTATTTCAACGTCTACGGCCCGCGCCAGGACCCGTCCTCGCCCTATTCCGGCGTGATCTCCAAGTTCATGCAGGGCCTGTCCGCCGGCGAGACGCTGAAGGTGTTCGGCGACGGGCGGCAGACGCGCGACTTCGTCTACGTCGGCGACGTCGCCCGCGCCAACGTGCTGGCCCTGGCCTCGGACTACTGCGGCGTATGCAACGTCGCCACCGGCAGCCGCGTCGAGCTGCTGGAACTGGTCGAGGTGCTGGGCGGCTGCGTCGGCAAGGCGGCCAGCCTGGATTTCGCCCCGCCGCGGCAGGGCGACATCCGCCATTCCTGCGGCAGCGGCCGGCGCCTGCACCGGCGGCTGGGCTTTGTCCCGGCGCACAGCCTCGAGCAGGGCCTGCAACGGCTTGTCGCCCATGCCCGCGGCGAGGCCGCGCCGCCGCCGCGCGCGGTGGTCGAGGCCGCGCCGCCGCGCGCGCGGCAGGCCGCCCGCTGAAATGCTTTCACTTCACTAGAGAAGAGGACACGTCATGTGTGGATTGATCGGAGCCCTGGCCCAGCGCAACGTCACGCCGCTGCTGCTGGACGGGCTCAAACGGCTCGAATACCGCGGCTATGATTCGGCCGGCCTGGCGTACTTCGAGAACGGCGCCATCGGCCTGCGCCGCCGCGTCGGCAAGGTGGCGGAGCTGGAAGCGCTGCTGCAGGACGCGATGCCGGACAGCCGCATCGGCATCGGCCATACCCGCTGGGCCACCCACGGCGAACCGGAGGAGCGCAATGCCCATCCCCATCTGTCGGGCGAGGAGATCGCGGTGGTGCACAACGGCATCATCGAGAACTACGAAGGCCTGCGGAAGATGCTGGAATTCATGGACTACGAGTTCCGCTCGGACACCGACACCGAGGTGGTCGCCCACCTGATCCACTACCACCGCCGCAGCGCCCCGGACCTGCTGGCCGCGGTGCAGATCGCCGTGCGCCAGCTCAGCGGCGCCTACGCCATCGCCGTGATGAGCCGGCACGAGCCGGACACCCTGGTGGTGGCGCGCCAGGGCAATCCGCTGGCGATCGGCGTGGCCGGCGAGGCGCACTACGTCGCCTCCGACGCCGTGGCCCTGCTGCCGCTGACCGACCGCTTCGTGTTCCTGGAGGACGGCGACGTGGCGCGCATCCGCATGCGCACGCTCGAGGTGTACGACGCCGCCGGCGCGCCGGCGGCCCGGCCGGTGCGCCGGCTCGACATCCGCAGCGCCGCCGCCGAAAAGGGCCCCTACAAGCACTACATGCTCAAGGAGATCCACGAACAACCCGACGCGCTGGCCGACACCCTGCAATCCTGCACCGCGCGCGGCGCACTGCGCGCCGGCGGCCTCGGCTTCGCCGACCGGACCCTGCTGCAGCGGATCAAGGCGGTGCACCTGGTGGCCTGCGGCACCAGCTATCACGCCGCCGAGGTGGCGCGCTACTGGCTCGAATCGGAGGCGCGCCTGCCGTGCATGGCGGACCTGGCCAGCGAATACCGCTACCGCTCGCCGGTGGTGCCGCCGGACTGCCTGTTCGTGACCCTGTCGCAGTCGGGCGAGACCGCCGACACCCTCGCCGCGCTGCGCTACGCCAAGGAAGCGGGCTACGCCGCGACCCTGGCCGTGTGCAACGTGCCCGGCAGCTCGCTGGTGCGCGAGTCCGACAGCAGCCTGCTGACCCGCGCCGGCCCCGAGATCGGCGTGGCCTCGACCAAGGCCTTCACCACCCAGCTGCTGTGCATGCGGCTGCTCACCACCCTGCTGACCCAGGGCCGGGGCGGCGCCCAGCCGTCCGGCACCGCGCTGATCGAGCAGTTGCGCCGGCTCAGCGGGCAGGTCGAGGAAGTGCTGCACCTGAACCGGCGCATTGAGGCAGTGGCGCGCGATTTCGTCGACTGCACCAGCGCGCTGTTCCTCGGCCGCGGCGTGTTCCATCCCATCGCCCGCGAAGGCGCGCTCAAGCTCAAGGAGATTTCCTACATCCATGCCGAGGCCTATGCCGCCGGCGAGCTCAAGCACGGTCCGCTGGCCCTGGTCGACGAGCACATGCCGCTGGTGGTGCTGGCGCCGCACAACGCCCTCCTCGACAAGCTGCGCTCCAACCTGCGCGAGGTGCAGGCGCGCAAGGGCCGGCTCTACGTTTTCGCCGAGCGCGGCTGCGGCATCGAGCCCGCCCCGGGCCTGGAGCTGGTCGAAATGCCGCCGGCCGAGGAGCTGGCGACGCCGATCACCTACACCGTGGCGCTGCAGCTGCTGGCCTATCACGTCGCCGTGCTGCGCGGCAACGACGTCGACAAGCCGCGCAACCTGGCCAAGTCGGTGACGGTGGAGTAGTTGCGGCGGCGGCGCCCGCCGCCGCCAAAAACCTCGCAAAACCAATCGTTTTTCCGTTTCAGGGCGGTTGCGCCTGCACTTACCCCCGAATAAGGGCTAGCCTTAAGCCGGCCCCGCGGGGAAAGTGCGGCGCTGCTGCGACAGGACCGGCCGCGCCGGGGGAAAAGGCGCGGACGACAGGGAACGACAAAACGGAGAACGAACATGCAGGGAAACGACTCAGGGCGGAGCGGCGCTCCGCGTCTTCAATGGATGAAGCGGGCGGCCGGGATCTTCCTCGGCCTGGCATGGGGCGGCACCGCGCTGGCGGCGCCGCTGCCGCTGGTCGGCGACGCAGTGGTGCGGGCGGCGGCCGAGGGCGAGCAGGCGCGCTTCGTGCTGACCCTGCCGCTGCAGCACCAGGATGAGCTGAACACCCTGCTGCAGCGCCTCTACACCCCGGGCGACGCGCTCTACCACCAGTTCCTCAGCTCGGCCGAGTTCGACGCGCGCTTCGCGCCGACGGTGGAGCAGTACCAGGCGCTGAAGTCGCTGGCCGCGCAGTTCGGCCTGAACGTGGTGGGCGAGCACAGCTCGCGCACCGTGCTCGACGTGAGCGCGCCGGCGGCGACGATCCGCAACGTGCTCGGCTCGCGCATGAACCTGCTGCGGCAGGCCGACGGCCGCCAGTACCTCGCGCCGGACCGCGCGCCGGTGCTGCCCTTCGTGTTCTCGGCGATGGGCGCCGAGGTGGCGGGCCTCAACGGCAAGCCGCTGGCCACGCACCTGCGGGTGCGCGGCGCCGCCGGCGAGGCCGAGGTGCTGGCCGCGGCGCAGCCGCACGCCGGCACGCAGTCCAGCGGCTCCTACGCGCCGGCCGACATCAAGGCCGCCTACAACCTCAACGGCATCCAGAACGGCGGCCAGGCGGTGGCGCTGTACGAGCTGTCGAGCGCGACCTACGCCGACGCCGCGACCTACGCCAGCCGGTTCGGGCTGAACAATCCGGTCCTGACCCAGGTGCTGGTGGACGGCGGCACCACCGACACCAGCGGCGCCACCGAGGTGATGCTGGACATCGAGATGGTGATGGCGGTGTCCAACCCGACCAGCATGTACATCTACACCGGGCCGAACAGCAGCAGCGGCGCGATCGACACCTACACCCGCATCGCCAGCGACAACCTGGTGGGCCAGGTCAGCACCTCCTGGGGCCTGTGCGAATCCTCCGAGGGGCAGAGCGCGGCCAACGCCGAGAACACCCAGTTCACCAAGATGACGGCGCAGGGCATGGCGCTGTTCGCGGCCGCCGGCGACTCCGGCGCCTACGACTGCGGCCGCGGCCTGTTCGGCAGCGGCGGCACCGCGGCGGTGGACGACCCGGCCTCGCAGCCCAACGTCACCGGCGTCGGCGGCACCAGCCTGACCACCACCTCGACCCAGTCCTACACCTCGGAAGCGGTGTGGAACACCAGCAGCACCGAGGGCGGCGGCGGCGGCATCAGCAGCTTCTGGACCATTCCCCAGTACCAGCAGGGCGTGGTGTTCAACGGCGCCAGCGGGCAATACTCCACCACCATGCGCAACGTGCCCGACGTGGCGCTGGACGCCGATCCGGCCACCGGCTTCTACGTCTATGACAGCAAGGGCTGCGGCGGCTGGTGCGTGGTGGGCGGCACCAGCGACGGCTCGCCGCAGTGGGCCGCGTTCTGGAGCCTGGTGGGCAAGGGCCTGGCCAACGCCGGCCACAGCCCGGCGCGCGCCGGCTTCGCCAACGCCCTGCTCTACCCGATCGGCAAGAACGCCGCCGCCTATGCCGCGGACTTCCACGACGTGACGACCGGCAACAACAACAAGTACAACGCCTACGCCGGCTTCGACGACGCCACCGGCTGGGGCTCGTACAACGGCGCCAACCTGTACTCGGCGGTGATCGCGGCCGTCACCGGCTCCTCCAGCTCCGGCGGCGGCTCCTCGTCGAGCAGCTCGTCCTCCTCTTCGGGCGGCGGCTCGTCTTCGTCCTCGTCCTCGGGCGGCAGCTCCTCGAGCAGCTCCAGCGGCGGCGGCTCCTCCTCCGGCGGCGTCACGGTGCCGGCGGCGCCGACCGGCGTCACCGCCACCGGCGGCAGCTCGGGCCTGTTCACCGGCACGGTCAAGCTGAGCTGGACCGCCTCGGCCGGCGCCACCAGCTACAGCGCCTACCTCGGCACCACGGCCGGCGGCGAAAGCACCACCCCGGCGGCCACCACCAGCGGCACCAGCGTGACCATCGGCGGGCTGAAGGCGCAGACCAAGTACTACCTGCGGCTGAAGGCCTCGAACGCGGCGGGCAGCAGCCCGTACTCGGCCGAGGTGTCCGCCACCACCGGCGGCCTGTAGGCCAACGGCCCGCCGGCGACCGCCGGCGGGCCCTTCCGCGCATCGACCGGGGCCGCCACGCGCGGCCTCTTTTTTCAGCGCGGCTGGCCGCAGGTGCCGACGACGCGGCGGGTTTCCCAGGAACACTCGGGATTCTGGGTGCCGGCGCGCAGCAGGTTGGGATCGCAGCGCCCTTCCATGGTCTTCACCGCGTCGGCGCAGGCCGCCTGCGCCGGGGTGCGCGGCGCCCGCGCATCGTCTTCGTCGGCCGGAATCGGGGCGCAGGCCGCGAGCAGGAACGGCAGGGTCACGGCCCACCCGAGGCGCATTGCGTGGAGCCGGGCCATGGCATCCGCCGCGGCGCGGTTCAGAGCAGGGCCGCCGCCTGCCGCTCGGCTTTCTTGAACTGCGAGGGGTCGATGCCGTGGCGGCCCATCAGCTTGTAGAAATCGGTGCGGTTGCGGCCGGCCAGGCGCGCGGCACGGCTGATGTTGCCGCCGGACAATTCCAGCAGCTGGCGCAGGTAGTTGCGGGTGAACTCGCTGCGCGCCTCGTCGAGCGAGGCCAGCGCCGCCGGCTGCTCGCCGAGCGAGCGGCGCAGCTGGGCGGCGCCGATGGTGCGGGCGGGCGCCAGCGCCACGCTCTGCTCGACCACGTTGAACAGCTGGCGGATGTTGCCGGGCCAGGGCGCGCTGACCAGCAACTCCATCGCCTCGGCCGAATAGACGCGGCGCGGCGCCCCGGCGGCGGCGAGCTGCGCCAGCCGCGCCGCGACCAGTAGCGGAATGTCCTCGCGCCGCTCCTCCAGCGCCGGCAGGCGCAGGCTGACGACGTTGAGGCGGTAGTAGAGGTCCTCGCGGAAGCTGCCGGCGGCGATGGCGGCGTCGAGGTCGCGGTGGGTGGCGGAGAGCACGCGCACGTCGACCGGCACCGTGCTGGTGTCGCCCACCGGCCGCACCTCGCGCTCCTGCAGCACGCGCAGCAGCTTGACCTGCAGCTCCGGCGGCATGTCGCCGATTTCGTCGAGGAACACGGTGCCGCCGTCGGCGGCGCGGAACAGGCCCGGATGGTCGGCGTGGGCGCCGGTGAAGGCGCCGCGGCGATGGCCGAACAGCTCCGACTCCAGCAGCTCGGCCGGCACCGCGGCGCAGTTGATGGCGACGAACGGGCGCGACGCGCGCGGGCTGCCGTTGTGGATGGCGCGCGCCAGCAGCTCCTTGCCGGTGCCGCTGGCGCCGGTGACCAGCACCGCCGCGTCGGTGCGGGCGACGCGCTGCGCATCGTCCAGCACCGCGCGCATCAGCGGACTGCGCGTGACGATGCCGCCCCAGCCCTCCTCCGCCTCACCCGGCGCCGGCGAGAGGTGGCGCGCGATGCAGGCCAGCAGCTGCTCGCGGTCCACCGGCTTGAGCAGGAAATCGACGGCGCCGGCGTGGGTGGCGCGCACCGCGTCCGGCACGTCGCCGTGGGCGGTGAGGATCGCCACCGGCAGCTGCGGATGGCGCCGCAGGATGCGGTCCAGCAGTTCCAGGCCGTCCATCCCGGGCATGCGCAGGTCGGTGAGCACGAATTGCGGCAAGCGCTCGTCGAGCCGGGCCAGCGCCTCGCCGCCGGAGGAGGCGGTGACCACGGCGTAACCCTCCGTCTCCAGGCGCATGGCGAGGATGCGCAGCAGTTTGTCGTCGTCGTCGACCAGCAGGATATGTTTGCGTTCCATGGTTATCGTCCGCGGTTGTCGAGCTGACGCTCGATGTTGACCACCTCCGCCAGGCGGCGGCGCAGTTCCTGGTTCTCGCCCACGCACTGATTGGTGCTGCGCAGCGCATCCAGCCGCACCCGCGCCACCGCCGCGAGGTCCGGCGGCGGGTCCTGCGCCAACAGGCTGCGCAGGTTGCGCTGCGCCGCCCACGGGTCGTAGCCGGGGTGATCGGGCACGCTTTGCAGGAGGGCCAGGCGCAGCTGCGTATCCTGGCTGCGCTCGGCGGCCTGGGCCTGCCGCCACATCGCCTCGCGGGTGGCGGAGCTGCCGGTGAGGGCGCGGTCGAGGAACTCCAGGTCGTCGGTGCCGCGCCTGGCGCCCAGCGTTGGCTGCCAGGCGGCGCAGCCGCCGAGCAGGGCGGCGGCGCAACAGCTAGCCGCTATCCGCCGGGCACGGCCAGGCCATCCTGAAGCAGGCACCGGGTTGGGCATCCTCGACCTCCACAGTTCCGTTGTGTGAGCGGACGGTTTCATGGACGATCGCCAAGCCGACACCGGTGCCGCGCATGCCGGCTTCCTCGGCTTCCGTGCCGCGGACGAAGGGCTCGAAGATCATCTGTTTTTCCTGCTCCGCCACGCCGCGCCCGCGGTCGCGCACCGACAGGCGGCAGCAGCCGTCCTGGACGCCGAGGGCGAGCTCGATGCTGCTGTCCGGGGGAGCGTGCTTGATGGCATTGCTGAGCAGGTTTTCCAGCGCCGCGCGCAGCTGCGGCCGATGTCCGAATAGACGCTCCGAGTGCAGCCGGAGTTCCGTCGAGATGCGCCGGCGCTCCAGCGGCAGGCGGTGCCGCGCCAGCACTTCCTGGGCCAGCGCGCCGGCCTCGAACCAGGTCATCGGCGGGTGCTGCCGCTCGCGCCGCCAATCGGCGTAGGTCAGCAGGTTGTGGATGAGGCTGTCGAGCTCGCCGATCGATTCGTTGAGAATGCTGATGACCTCGCGCTGCCGCGGGCTCAGCGGCCCCAGCGCCTCGTCATGCAGCAGCGAGGCGCCTTCCTGCAGGCTGGCCAGCGGCGTCTTCAGCTCGTGCGAGACGTTGCGCAGGAAGCGCGCCTTGTCCGCCTCCAGCTGGGCCAGGCGCCGGCGCAGCCAGTCCAGCTGGTCGCCGAGGCGGCGCATCTCGACCGGGAAGCGGATCGACACCGGCCGCTCGTAGCGGCTGCCGCCGAGCTCGGCGATGCCGGTGCCGAGCTTGCGCAGCGGCCGGGTCACCGCCGCCGAGATGGCCAGGGCCAGCAGCGCGGTGAGCGGGATCAACGTGATCGAGGACACCAGCATGGTGCGGCGCGCCGCGACGCTGGCCGCCTGGAGGCGGCCGACCTCGGCGTCGGTGGCCTGGCTGCCGCTGAGCAGGATGGCGTTGACCTCGCCGCCGATGGTGTGGACCCGGCGCGCCAGCGGCTCCATGGCCTCCGGCTGCGGGCTCTCGGTCCACTGCTTGGCCACCTGCACCAGCTCGCGCTGGGCGGCGTAGACCGGGTCGGCCAGCGGATCCAGGTCCAGGTCGCCCAGCTCCCGCAGGGTCTTTTCGGTTTCGCCGAGGCGGCTCCTGATGACGCCGACCAGGGCCGGGTCGCCGAGCGCGCCATACTGGCGCAGCGAGCGCTCCAGGTCGTTGACGTTGTCGCGCAGCTGCGAGCCCAGGCGCACCACCGCGACACCCTCGCGCACCAGCAGCTCGCTGTGGTGGCTGAAGCGGTCGAGCCGGCTGGCCGCCAGCAGCAGGGCCAGCAGCAGCGGCGCGGCGGCCAGCAGGCAGCCGGCCGCCACCAGGCCGGACATGGTGCGCGGCAGGAACAGCCGAGGATCGATGTGCCAGCGGCGCCGCCACCACCCAGCCGAATCCGCTACCGCAGCCACCGGCGCCGGCAGTCCTTCCCTGGACTGGAACAGCAGGCTTCTCATAGGCGAGCTTTGGACCGGTGCCCGGCGCAAATGGTTCGGCGGGCCGGATGACCCGCCGTGCGCGGCCGCCGGCATCCAACCCGGCGCGTTGCAGCCCCGGCCCCGCCGCCCGCTACAGGGTGATCCCGCCCCTCAGCGTGTCGGCAAAGCCGGGCGGCTTCACCAGCACCAGGTCGGCGTTGACCTCCTGAGCAAGGCTTTCGGCTGTGCTGCCGAGCAACAGGCGCTCCCAGCGGCTCCGATATTGGGTGCCCATCACCAGCACATCGATGCCGTTGTCACTGACAAAGCTCCCCAGTTCGACGGTCGGCAAGCCTTTCAATCGGTGACGACGGTCCTGCGGAATGCTGTGGGCTTCGGCAAATTTCCTGAAGGCCTCGTAATGTTCGGTGTTGGCTTCGGCGTACATCGCCTCGGAACCTGGCCAGGCCCGGTGGTGGAGGGTCGGAAAGTGCGGAAACACCGACACCAGGTCCAGACGCGCGCCGAGGTACTCGGAAAGCTGAAGCGCCACCGCAAGGATGCGTTTGTTGAGGCCGTCCGCATCGACCGGCTCCGCCAATACGTCCACCGCCGCGGCGACGCGTTTCGGCAGCGGGTGCGAGGCGGGCCCCACCAGCATCAGCTCGCACGGCAGCAGGCGCATGAGCTTCCAGTCCAGCGGGGTATAAACGGCACGTCGCAGTGTTGATTCGTGGTGCGCGTCCTTGAGGACGGCCTGCGCATTGATTTCGAGGGCTTTCGCCAGCACCGCCTTCGCCTGGTCCGGCGCCCATACGACGTCGCACTCGACGGCGTGGCCTTTTCCGGCCAGGCTGGCCGCCAGCCGCTGCAAGCTCTCCTCGCGATCGCGCACGATATCGTGGCGGACATGGTCCGCCACGTCGGATCCGGCGCGCGCTGCGGCAAAGTCGACCGCGGAATCGTATTCGAAAATGCACAGATGCAAGGTTGCGCCGCTTGCGCCGGCAAGCTCCACGGCCCGTTTGATTGCAGGCGTCAGTACCGCCTGGGCAGGTACGATGGCCAGAATCGCTTCATATCGCTTCATGCTGACCGCCTCGATTGCAGAGGCTTGATTAGATGCTTCCTCCAGCCGGACAGCATTGACCTGGCTCAATCCATCCCGGCCAGCGGCGCTCAGCGCGAGCCGGCGTCCGCAGCGTTCCATGCCAGGGGCGAAAGCCGGCGCTTGGCCGCCTCCAGGCCGCACAACAAGGCGGCGCAGACCCCCATGCTCAGCAGCAGGTCATCCCAGTGGAGCATGCCGAAGCCGAACAGGTGCCTCAGGTACGGGACGTACAACACCGCCGACAGCAGAGCCGTCAGGCCGGCCAGGCCCCGCCAGAGCGCCGCATTGGGCCGCCGCACCGCCTCGGCCAGGGAGCTGCTAAAGCTGCGGTTGACGAAGATCAGCGCCACGTTCGCCAGGACCAGCGATATGAAGGTCATGGCCCTCGCATCGGCTTGCGGCATGCCGGTGGCGCGCAAGGCCGCGTGGAAGCCGATGATCAGGATCAGCACCAGCACACCCTGCAGCAGGCTCCACAGGATCAGCCGGCGCGAAAACAGCGGCTCGTTCGGCGCCCGGGGCGGCCGGCCCATCACGTTCTCCTCCTCGGGCTCCGCCTCGAATACGATGGAACATACCGGGTCGATGATGAATTCCATGAAGACGATGTGCAGCGGGCCAATCACCATGGGCCAGCCGAGAACGAGCGGCAGCAGCGTCAGGCCGGCGATGGGCACGTGCACCGCCAGGATGTAGGCCATGGCCTTGCGGATGTTGTCGTAGATGCGCCGTCCCAGCCGCATCGCCGCGACGATGGAGCCGAATTCGTCGTCGAGCAACACCATCGCAGCGGATTCTCGCGCAACGTCGGTGCCGCGGCCGCCCATGGCGATGCCGATGTGGGCTGCGCGCAAGGAGGGGGCGTCATTGACGCCGTCGCCGGTCATGGCGACGACTTCTCCCATGCGCTTGAGCGCTTCGACGATGCGCAGCTTGTGCTTCGGCATCACCCGGGCGCAGACGCTGACGCGCTTGATCCTGGCGCCGAGTTGATCGTCATCAAGCCCGTCGATTTCACCGCCGGTCAGCACGGCGCCATCGGCGTCGAGGCCCGCCTGGCCGGCGATGGCTTTGGCTGTGGCCGGATAGTCGCCCGTGACCATGACGACACGGATGCCGGCCGCACGGCAGTCCTTGATGGCTTGGGGCACAGTGGGACGTACCGGATCGGCGAGACCGAGCAGGCCCAGAAAGCTGAACTGGAAGCCGCGCTGCGATGCGGGCCAGTCATTTCCCGCGAACGGGGCCTGGGCGACAGCGATCACCCGCATGCCGCGCCGTGCCATGTGCTCGAGCGCGGAGCGGATACTGGCTTTCTCCGCTTCGGGCAGGCGGCACAGGTCGGCAATGGCTTCCGGCGCCCCCTTCGCTGCCACGGTATAGCCGGCGACGCCGGGCCGCTTCCAGACCCGTGACATCGCCAGCAGTTCGGGCGACAGACCGTATTCGCGCACCGCTTCGCCCTCGAGCGGATGCCCCCTCCCCAGCCCGATCACCGCTTTCTCCATCGGGTCGGTGGGCTGTGCGGCGCACGCCATCACGCTCACCTGCGCGAGGCGCGCGAACTCCGGCGACCCCGTGGCCGCGTCCACGGGACGGCTGGCGTTGCCGATCCATACCTCGGCGACCGACATGCGGTTTTGCGTCAAGGTGCCGGTCTTGTCGGTGCAAAGCACGGTGGCCGCGCCCAGCGCCTCGATGCTCGCAGCACGGCGCGTCAGCACCTGCCGTTGGGCGATCCGCCGCGCCCCAAGGGCGAGGAACACGGTCAGCACCAGGGGGAATTCCTCCGGGAGCAGGGACATCGCCAGGGCGATGCCCGCCAGCGTTCCTTGGAGCCAGGCGCCTTTCGCCAGCCCGTAGACGAGCACCACGGCGGCGCTGATGGCCAGTCCAGCGGTCGCGAATACGCGCACCAGGCGCTGAAGCTCGACTGACAGGGGCGTTGCATCTTCTTTGACCTGGGTCAGCAGCGCCCCGATCCTGCCGATTTCGCTGCGCGGGCCGGTGGCGCAGACCTCGGCGAGGCCGTGTCCGCTGACGATCAGCGATCCAGAGAAGACAAAGGGCAGGCCGTCGCCGCCGGGGCGGGGTGTCTCGGCCAGTCGAGTGGCCTGGCTTTTTGTGACCGGCACCGATTCACCGGTCAGCAGCGATTCGTCCAGTTTCAGGTCCAGCGCGGACAGCACCAGGGCATCGGCCGGGACCCGGTCGCCCTCGGACAGGATGACGATGTCGCCGCGCACGACTTCGCGGCCGGCAATGCGCCGCTGTTGACCATCGCGGATCACGAGCGCGCGCGGGCTGCTCAGGTCGCGCAGGGCTTCCAGCGCATGCTCGGTCCGCGTCTGCTGCACCACCGTGATGACGACCGATACGGCCGCGAAAGCCAGCAGCAATATCGCCTCGCCCAGATCGCCGATGACCAGATAGACCAGGCCGGCCGCCAGCAGCAGCCGGAACATCGGTTCGCGAAACACATCGGCGACGACCTTCCACAGCGGCCGGCCCTGCTGGCGCGGCAGCTCGTTATAGCCTTCCGTGCGCAGCCTGTCCTGAACCTGCGCCGCGGACAGGCCGGAATGCGGGCTGATCGCGTCGGAGCCGGCGTCGGCCAACTGCGGGGCGGCCGATGCGGCCACGACTGGTCAGACCTTGGCCGGGGGATGAAGCTTGCCTGGACCGATATCCCGCTCGTGCCCGGGTTTGTAGCCCCG
>DASRFD010000124.1:0-6717 GCA_035651715.1 Nevskia sp. | reverse complement strand
CTGTCGAGTTTGACCGTCGGCTTGGCCGCAGTGGCGTCGCTGAACGAGGGCACCGGCACTGGACCGCTGATGAAGGTCCAGCTGTAGGTCAGCGCCGTGCCGAACGGATCGGTCGAGCCGCTGCCGTCCAGCGTGACAGTGTCGCCCGCATGCAGGTTCTGCTGCGCCACGGTGATCACCGCGACCGGCGCCTGCTCCGCTTTCCCGGCATCTGCCACCGTCATGCTGAACGGCTCGTTGGTGACGCCGGTGACGGCGATGTTGTCCACCACCCAGCCGAACACGCCGGTACCCTCGTCCGAAGTCTCGCGGAAGCGCACCCGCACCTTCTGCCCCGCCAGCTTGGTGCCGAAGTTCACCACCAGGTGCTCGAGCACCGGGTTGTTCGGATCTTCATTGTTGGCGATGAAGGCCGGGTGGCCGTTGGTGCTGTCGGTCGGGTCGAAGGTGCCGTCGGCCATCAGCGACAGGTCGAAGCCGTTGTAGCCGTTGCCGGTGGTGACCGTGGCGCCGATGGTGCTGCCGAAGGCATCGTTCCAGGTGGCGCCGCCGTCGGTGCTCACCTCGATCACGCCGCCGTCGAAGCCGTAGGCATTGCCGGCGCCGTCGAAGCCGGCGAATTCCAGGTCGAAGAAGTGGTCGAAGGCCAGCGTGAAGCTGCCGGTCGTCGCCACGTCCAGTTCCGGCGAGGCCAGGGTGATGTCGGTGGGATGGTCGTTGTCCCTGCCGAACCAGGCGTTGGCCGAGGTCTGCTGATCGACGAAGAAGCCGTTGAAGTCGTCGATCTCCCAGCCTGGGCCGGCCGTGCCGTTGTTGCTCAGCGCCCAGTCGCCCAGGTTGGCCTGCACGTCGGACACGTCATCGCTGGTCGAGTTCTTCTGCAGGTCGTAATTGACCACCAGGTCGTACTCGGTGCCCACGGCCGCGGTGCCGCCGCTGGCGATGGTGCCGGTCGGGTCGTTGGCGGACGGGAAGCCCAGGGTCAGGGCCAGCGGCTGCGCCGTGGTCGACGAGCTGTTCAAGGTCACCAGCACGCTGACCTGGGCGGTGTGGCCGATGGCCAGCGCCGGCACGGTGACCGCGCCGCCGTTGCTGAAGCCGACGTCGGCGGTGCCGGTGCCCGGCGTGGCCGTCATCTGCCCGGTGACCGGGCCGGCCATGTCGGCGGTGCCATTGTTGACGAAGGTCAGGGTCAGCCGCGCCGTCTCGCCGGCGTCGAGCACGCCGTCGCCGTCAAGGTCGCCGAGGGCATTGGCCGGCACGGTGAAGTCCAGCGTTGCATCCGTCACCTGCACGCCGGCGGCGATGGCGTTGTAGCTCTCGGTGATGCCGGCGTTGTCCGGATCGGCCCGGTCCGGGCCGACCGCGTCCACGCCCATGCCGCGCTTGGCGAAAGCCTTGGCCATCAGCGCGAAGTCGCCGGCGTCGGTGGCCCTGGCGGCCGCCAGCAGGGCATCGCGCGCCTCGAGCATCGTCGGCGCGTTCGGGGTCATCTTCAGACCCTCGATGATGTAGTCCTGCATGCGGCTCTTGGCCTGCGCGAAGGTGTAGCGCGGGTCGTTGAGCAGGGCGGCGTAGACCTCCCACAGCGCGTTGCACCAGATCTCGCCGGTGTTGTGCACTTCGGCGTTGTTGGCGCCGGAGGTGTCGCCGTTGATCGGCGCGGTGGTCGGCAGCGGCTGGCCGTTGGAGATGTCCTTGAAGGTCAGCGGGTCGATGCTGAAGCTGGTGGAGTACGGCGTGCGGCGGATGCCGAAGTACTGGCTGAAAGTGACGTAGGTCGAGAGCGGGTAGGCGCCCTGGTACTTGTCGTTGCCGGAAACCGCGGCGTCCTCCGGGCGCACCGTCAGCAGCATCGCATCGAAGTCGCTCCAGCCCTCGCCCATGCCGCCGCCCTGGGTGCTGCTCAGGCCCAGCGCATTGCCGACCAGGCGGTTGCTGACATAGTGGAAGAACTCGTGCGCGACGATCTGGATGTCCATCGTGCCGTCGCGGTCCGCCTGGAACTGCACGTTGACCGTGCCGCTCACCGCGCCGTTGCCCAGCGCGGTGTGGATGCTGGCGCCGTCGGCCTGGGTGATGGACACCGTGCCGATGGTGATCGGCGTGGTGATGGTGGCGTCGTCGCCAAGGCCCGGCGGCGGCTCGGTGCGGTTGTCGGCGATGATCACCGCCGCCGCGCCGGCGTTCTGCGCGTTGAGCGTCTTGGTCTTGAACGAGCAGCTGCCGCGGTCGATCAGCGCGATGGCGCCGGTCATGTCCGTGGTGATGGCGTTGCAGCCGTTGGCATCGCCGCTCTGCGGCGCCAGCACCGTACCGGTGGCGGTGAAGGCGTGCGGGCCGTAGTCGGCGGTGTTGAAGTTCAGCGCGCCGATGCTGGACGGGGTGGTGATGTCCACCGTCGAGCTGCTGGTCATCGGGCCGTCCCACAGGAACATGCGCTGGATCGGCGAGCCGCCGTCCGGCGGGGTCTGCATGTTGGCGTTGTTGCGGCCGCTGTCGTCCTGGGCCTGGGCCTGGATCGGGTCGCCCGCCACGCCGCCGCGGCCGTAGTTGTCGGCCTGCGCGTTGCCGGCGGCTTCGTTGAAGCCGTGCTCGTACCAGGTGTCATGCAGCCAGTTGTCGACGAAGAACTGGTTGACGATCGCCGCCTGGCGCTGGCTCGGCGTGGTCGGGTCGACGTCGATGGTGTACGGATAGTCGAAGGTGCCGGCGGAGCTGATCGCGCCGCGGATGTCGCCGCTGTCGAAGCCGTCGCCGCCGGCGATGTTGGCGAAGGCCACCACGTTGTTGCCGGTGGTGGTGGTCGCGCCGCTCGGCAGCCAGGGGTCGTTCTTGGCGGTGGCGTCGGTGATCTGGCCGCTGTTGTTCAGGGTCACCAGGTTGTAGGCGCCCTGGGTGCGGCCCTGGTCGCCGGTGGCGCCGCCGGTGAACGGGTCCAGCGTGTTGTTGTTGATCGGCTCGTCTTCGGGGTGGAACGGCGCCGTGGAATCGGCGAAGACGTGGTAGGTGTAGTTGTCGTAGGCGGTCAGGTCCTTGCGGAACAGGATCTTGCCGTCGACCGCCGAGATGACGTAGCCGTAGGCGTCGTTGTTGGCGCGGTCGATGGTCTGGCCGTGCATTTCGACGAACCAGGCCGGCAGGTACTTGCCGTCACTGTAGTAGTACACCGCCTTGGCGCGCGGGCTGCCGCTGACCTGGTAGTCATCGCGGGTGCGGCCGGCGCCGTACAGGGTGTAGCCGCTGGCGCTGCCGCGCGCGGCGAAGGCCGACGCCGGCAGGTGGCCGCCCATGTCGGCGAAGGCCCGGCTCAGCGCGCTTTCGGCGCTGACGTTGAAGGCCGGCGCGGCGGTGGCGGCGCGGGCCTGGTTCCTGGCCGCGGCCGGAGCCGGGGCGAAGTAGCCGGAGGTGGCGACCGCGTTGAGATTGCGGTCCATCATGACGTTGAGGGTGCGGCCGAACACCTCCAGGCCGTCCTTGGTCTGCTGGAAGCGGGCGATGATCGGGCCGCGGCCCAGGTCATGCACCTCGCTCAGCCTGGCGTCGGCCACCGCGGTGCGATCCAGCCGCAGGTAGGAAGCCTGCTGGCCGAGGTAGCTGCGGGCCACCGTCTCGGCGCGCAGCGCCGGCTTGACCGGCGAGAACGACAGGAAGCTCGACTTGGCGGCGGCGTTCTTGCCGCCGGCGGGCGCCCACAGGAAGGTGGCGGTGCCGAGTTTGGCGTCGTAGTTGGAGGGGAAGCCCTTGGTCTTGAGGCCGGGGGAGCTGCGCAGCTGCCCGGCGTGGATGGCGGCGTTCAGCGCCGCGTACTTATTGCCGCCCTGGGCGGTGGTCGAACTCAACGCCGCGTAGGAGGCGTCATAGTTCCGGTTCATCGCAGTGTTGCTGACCGATGCGTACCCGCTTGTACTGGCAAGCAGGCCCGCGGCCATGAAGGCAACGAGTTTCCTCATTTGTGTTCCCCTGTTTCTGATGATGGGCGCCAGGTACGGGCCGTCCGATTCCTGATGTGTCGCGCATTCTCCCCGTGTTGCCGAAACGCACCGCTCCGCCATCCACGGAGAAATCCCGGCCGTGCCCCGGTCCCAGGGGTGCGGCCGTATGCGTGTGATCCGATCTTAGGCCGGTGTTGGCGCAACTGCAAAGAGGCGGCCCGCCGGCATGATGCTTAACACTTATCGGGCTTTTTGCGCGGCGCGGGATTTGTTGCAGCGCCTGTCCGGCAGCGGCCGCGGGCGTCAGTTCCGATCGCGAACCGCACCGTATGGCCGCGCTGCACGCGGCATGCACCGTGGCGGCGGCAGGCGCCTGATCCTCGCGCCGGATCAGGTCCGCTGCGGGGATGACATCCCTCTCCGGCTAATGCGCCCGCTGCGCCCGCGCCCCGCCGCCGAGCAAGGTCCGGTTGTACCGCGCGATCTGCGCCAGCGCCGCGAACTCGAATTCCGCCCCGCGCCGCAGCGGCGCGGTCGCCGCGGCGATCACCAGCGCCAGCTGCACCTCGGGCTGCGTCGCCGGATCGCCCAGCTGCGGCTGCGGCGTCTTGCGCAGGGCCGCGAGGAACACCAGCAGCGCGCGGATGCGGGCCAGCACGTCGTCCTTGGTGCGCTCGTCGCCGGTGACGGCGTCGTGCACTTCCTGCGCGGCGGCGGCCACTGGGTGCCGGGCGTCCTCGGTCACCAGGGCCTCGATGCGGCCGTCGCGGCTCAGCGCGGCGACGGCGCGCTCGGCGCCTTCGCCGTTCTGCGCCTGGGCCAGGCTGGTGAAGCGCATGAAGTAGTCGTGGAAGCGGTCCGGCCGCATCACCCGCAGCGGCTCGGCGGAAACGCTGCCGTGGTCGAGCATCTGCGCGGTGGCGTCGAGGTAGACCACCAGCGAGCGCAGCTCGACCAGGCCGCGGCCGCCGAGCGCGTCGTCGCCGTCGCGCATGCCTTCGTAAAGGCGGTGGATCGCCAGCGCCAGCGTCTGCTGCGGCCGCTGCGCGCCGGGCTCGGCGGCGGCGAGGTAGTGCTCCACCGCGCTGGCGGCCTTGTACAGCGCCGCCAGCTGCGGCGGCGCCACCGCGCACAGGCGTTGCAGCAGCGCGCCGACGTCCGCTTGCGGCGCCGGGGCGAATTCCCCGTCGCGGCCGTAGACCAGGGCGTGATGCGCCGACAGCGCGGCGTGCGCCAGCAGCACCAGCGCGCCGCCGCGGGTGCGGCCGGCCGCGGCCGCGGCGGCCAGCACCGGGAAGGCCGCGGCGGCGGGCTGCTCGCCGTCGAGCAGGATGCCGTCGAGGTCGGCCAGCACCTGGCGGATCAGCTGTTCGGCGAAATCGGCGGGATGGGGGATCTCGCCCTCGAGGATGGGTTCGGATTCGTTCATGTCTTCGGTACGGGGGAAACGCTGCTAGACCAGGCCCTTCTCCGCCAGCTCGCTCTTGAGCCAGGCGTAGTAGATCGGCGCGGCGATGACGCCGCCGATGCCGAACATGGCTTCCATCAGCACCATCGCCAGCAGCAGCTCCCAGGCGCGGGAGCGGATGTGCGAGCCGATGATGCGGGCGTTGAGGAAGTATTCCAGCTTGTGCACCGCGATCAGGAACACCAGCGAGGCGATCGCCACCGGCAGCGAGATGCTGATGCTGACGATGACGATGGCGGAGTTGGAGATCAGGTTGCCGATGATCGGCAGCAGGCCGGCGAACAGGGTCAGCAGCACCAGGGTCTTGGCCAGCGGCAGGTGCACGCCGCACAGCGGCAGCGCCACCAGCAGGTACAGGGCGGTGAACAGCGCGTTGATGCCGGCGATCCAGGCCTGGGCGAAGACCACCCGGCGGAAGGCGTCGGCGAGGCGTCCGGCCTGGCGGGCGATGGCCGCCGCCAGCGGCGCGCGGTCGCCGCGGTCGCTGCTGTCGCGCAGTGCCAGCAGCGCGCCGATCACCAGGCCGATCAGCACGTGGGCGAAGACGCGCCCGGCGATCATGCCGGCGCCGCCGACCGCGCCGGAGTGCAGGCGCAGCCAGTCGGTGAGCTTGGCGCGCAGCTCCTCGGCGTCGGCCGGCAGGTAGTCGTTCAGCGACTGCGGCAGCTGCGCGCGCGAGTTGTCGAGGATCTCCGCCAGCTTCTGCAGCAGGGCCGGGATGCTGTCGCTGCCGTGGCGCAGCGCCGAGGCGATGCCGAGGATGCCCAGGGCCAGCAGCAGCACCACCGTGGTGGTGAGCAGCGCCACCGCCATCACCTTGGCATTGGAGCGGGTGATCGAGCTCAGGCGCAGCCGCGCCGCCAGCACGTGCACCAGCTCATACACCAGCAGGCCGGCGAGCAGGCCGGAAAGCAGCTTGAGCCACAGGATCAGCAGCAGGGCGGCGATGGTGCCGGCCCAGGTCGCCAGGTCGGCGTTGGAGACGGCCGGGAGCAGGCGGGGCGGCTGGGAACTGGAATCCATTGGCGGAGAGTGGGGGGTGGGGGATCGCGCCGGGGCGGTGACTCCAGGTCACCGCCTGCGCGACCGAACGCCCGGCCAGGAATGGAGCGGGTGCGGTAAGGGTACCGAAGTCTCGCCGGGGATGGCAGCCCGAGCCGGGGCGCGGCGCGGGGAAAACCTGGAACTGCGGCGGAAGCGGGAGGAAAAACGCGGGGCAATAAAAAAGGCCCGGCGTCTGGGGCGCCGGGCCTTAAGATCGGGGCAAACGCCGATTTACTTCTTTTTCTTCTTAGCGGCAGCCTTCTTCGCCGG
>DASRFD010000123.1:0-46724 GCA_035651715.1 Nevskia sp. | reverse complement strand
ACCGTGGCCAGGGTCGGCGGCGCCAGCAGCAACTCGCCGCGGCGATAGCGCCGCATCCATTCCGCCGGCGTCGCCCACTCGCCGTCTTCCAACTCCGGCGCATGCAGTTCGAACGGCGGCCGCATGCCCAGATCGATGCGGAAGAAATAGGTGTTGAAGCGCACCGCCGCCGGCGGCGGCGTCAGCGCGATTCCCATCTGCCGGACCGCCCGCACGTTGCGGGCGTCGGCGATCAGGTCGTAGCCCAGTTCCTCGTGCAGCTCGCGTGACAGGCCACGGATCAGGCGCGGCTCGAAGCCGGCGAACACCGGCTCGGCCAGGGGCTCGTTGCCGTCGGTCTTGTCCACCTTGCCGCCGGCGAAGGCATGGAAGCCGGGGAACGCCGCGAGCTTGCGATGGCGACGGGCGAGGTAAAGCTCACCGCCCTGCAACAGCACGGCGGTCACGGCGTCGAAAATCGGGGCTGGCTTCATCCGGCATCATCGCGGGGGGAACGCAACGAGTGTACCCCCGGCGGCGAAGTAAGTGCCCTTACCGGCAGACGCGGTAGCCGTCCTCCCACCAGCAGTGCGGGCGGCGGTAATAGGGCCGGTACACCGGCACCGGCGGCCCATAACCGTACATCACCGGCGGCGGCGCATAGATCACCGGCGGCGGGTCGTAGGTATAGACCGGAGGCGGCGCGGCGTAAACCGGCGCCGGCGCGTAATAACCGGGCGGGCCGAGGTTGATGCCGACGCCGACCGAGACATGGCCGGCGCTGGCCAGGCTCGGCGCCGCTGCGGCGCCGAGGGCGGTCAGAGCGAGGGCTGCGTGCTTCCAGTTGAGGCTCATGACAGGCTCCCGAATCCAGGCGCCATCATTCGCCAACCCGGCTGAATTGCACCTGAACGCTCAGTGCCAGTGGTGATAGCCGTAACCGCGATGGTAACCGTGGTAGTAGCCGCCGTAGTAGACCGGGCCGGGCTCGACGTAGACCGTCGACGGGTAGTAGGCCGGGCCGTAGTAGCCATAGCCGGGGTCGACCACGCAGCCGGTCGCGGCGCCGGCCACCGCGGCCAGCAGGCCCAGTCGCAGCAGGTTCCGCAGGGATCTACGCATCGCACCGCTCCACTCGAAGTACGCGGCCAGCCTAGGCCCGGGCGACTGAATGGAGCCTGAATCCCCGCGTCTCGCGCGGAGAGGCTTTCTAAGTGCCTATTGGCACTTGCATTCCGGCGGATTGAGGCAGGAGGCGCCGGACTGGTTGTTCACCGCCAGCCCCGGCTTGCACATCGCGGCGTGGCCGGTCGGGCAGGTCACCGAGCAGGAGCCGCAGTTGCCGACCGCGGGCGCCGCGCAAGCGGAGCCGGTGTTGGTCTGCAGGTTGATGTTGCTGTCGGCCGCCGGTTGCGGCGTGGTGATCAGCACCGGGTTGTGCTGCTGCGCGGAGGCCGCGGCGGCGCAGCCGAGCAGCAGCCCGGGCAGTAACAGGCGGGCCAGGGTTTTCATCTTCGCGCTCCTCCGTTTCGGGTTTGGAATTCCGCGTCCACTATAGCGCGGTTGCCGCCCAGTCCCGCGCCCTCAGTACCGCGCCAGCAGCGAGTCGACGTCGGCGCGGATCGCTTCCATCGACTTGTACAGCGGCACATGGCGCATGCGCGGGCCGCCGTTGACGATGGCGGCGAAAGCCATCCAGCCGCCGTCCTTCTTGCGCAGGTAGCCGGCGATGCCGCAGACCGAATGCGGGTCGTCCATGGTGCCGGGCTTCAACGCCACGCGGTCCAGCCACTCCGGGCTGCCCACGCGCAGGAAGGCGAACGGCGCCTGGCGCGGCACCACCAGGCTGCCGTAGAAGGCCGGGAAGTTGCGGGTGTTGCGGTACTGGGCCGCCAGCACCGTCGTCAGGTCCTCGGCGGACAGCTCGTTTTCCGGCGTCAGGCCACTGCCGCTGTACAGCAGCGGCGGCGTCAGCTTGCCGGTGCGGGCGGCGGCCTTGGTCCTGAGCACGTACTCGGAGAGGGCACGGCCGGCGTCCGACAGCTGCGCCGGAGCCTGCCCGCGCTGCGAGGCGGCGAGGTTCAGGGTCAGCATGTCGGCGACGTAGTTGTTGGAGAAGCGCAGCATGCGGCCGAGCTGCTCCTTCAGCGACAGGCCCTCGTTCGTCGCCAGCGGATAGGCATTGATCGGCGAGGGGGTGTGGACCACGTCGACCGTGCCGGTGACGGCGATGCCGATCTCGCGCAGCACCTCGCGCAGCATCAGGCCGGTGCCCAGCGCCGGGTCGGCCATGGCACGGAACACGCTGACCGTGCCGTTGAGCGGCACGTCGCCGCCGACGCGCAGCACTTCGCCGTCCGGCTGCGTCACCCGCTCGACCCAGAAGGTCGGCTTGGCCGCCGCGCCGACGGTGCGGATGCCGCCCTGCACCGGGATCGGCGCCTGCGCCATGCCGCAGGTGCTGACCACCGCCGGCGAGCCGATGCCGGTGGGGCGGACGTCCACGCACCAGTTGCCGTAGTCCACCGCCACCGCCGCCAGCGGCGCGTTGTAGGCGGTGTCGCTGCGCTGCAGCGCGTCGCAGCGGTCCTTGGTCTCGCAGCCGAGCGGGCCGAACGGCGCGGTGTTGACCAGCAGGCGGCCGTCGATGGTGGTGACGCCGGTGCTCTTGAGCTGCGCCGCCAGCGACCACAGCGCCAGATGGTCGAAGGTCGAATCGCCGCCGCCCTGCAGGACCAGGTCGCCGTTGATGGTGCCGTTCTTGAACGGGCCGACCCCGAGCAGCCGGGTCTGGAACGCCTTGTCTGCCGCCCATACGTCGAGCGCGGCGGCGGCCGTCACCAGCTTGGTCAGCGAGGCCGGGGTCAGGCGATCGGCGGCGTTGAGCTGCTCGATCACCGCGTCCTTGTCCAGATCCACGGCCTGGGCGCTGATCAGCGCGCCGCCGGCCTGCAGCTTGCGCAGCGCCTCCCAGTCGGCGGCCTGGGCCGGGAAGCAGCAGGAGAGGAGGAGGGCGCCGGCCAGGCCGGACAAGGAACTGCGCAGGAGCCGCGCGGCGGGCTCCAGTGATAGGCCAATCATCTCGGTCGCGGATCTCGGTAATGCGGCGGGTCTTGCGCGTATCTTCGCCGATGCCCCCCGGCGAAACCAGCGCCGGAGATTCCCTAGTGCGGAACGGCCGGCAGCGGCGGGTGATACTCGAGCGTCAGGCCCAGCACCCACAGCAGCGTCAGCACCAGCGGCAGGTGCACCGCGAACTGCAGCGCGCTGTAGCCGACCAGGTCGCGCGCCTTGAGGCCGAGGATGCCGAGCAGCGGCAGCATCCAGAACGGGTTGACCAGGTTGGGCAGGGCCTCGGCCGCGTTGTAGACCTGCACCGCCCACCCCAGGTGCACGTGCAGCTCGTTGGCCGCCTGCATCACGTACGGCGCCTCGATCAGCCACTTGCCGCCGCCCGACGGCACGAAGAAGCCGAGCACCGCCGAGTAGGCGCCCATCACCGCCGGAAAGCTGCCCGGCGTGGCGATGTGGGTGAAGAAGCCGGCCAGCTGCTGCGCCAGCGTCTGGCCGTCCGCGCCCTTGGCGGCGGTAAGGATCGCGGCGATGCCGCCGTACAGCGGGAACTGGATCAGCACCCCGGCAGCGCTGGGCACGGCGCGGTTGACCGCGTCGAGGAAGCGGCGCGGCCGCCAGTTCAGCAGCAGGCCCACGGTCAGGAACAGGAAGTTGTAGGTGTTGAGGCTGGAGATGGCGTTGGCCAGGCCCTTCGCGGCGATCTCGTGCCCCAGCCAGGCCAGGCCCAGCGCCGCCAGCAGCAGGCTCAGCAGCGGGCTCCATTCCAGCCATTCGCCCGGCCGCGTGCGCGGCGGCAGCGCCGCCCCGGCCTCGCGCAGCGCCACGCCGAGCTCGGCCGCGGTGCGTGCCTGCGCGCCGGAGGGGGCCGACAGCCAGGCGATCGCCACCGACACCGCGATCAGCACCGCGGTCAGCAGCAGCGACTGCCACAGGAAGATGGTCTCGGCGAACGGGATCACGCCGGTGATGGCCAGCAGCGCCGGCGTCATGCTCGCCGGATTGGCCTGCAGCTGCGCCGCCGAAGAGGACAGGCCCAGCGCCCAGACCGCGCCGAGGCCGAGGTAGGCGGCGGCGCCGGCGGCGCGGTAGTCCATGCGCAGCTCCTCGCGCCGCGCCAGCGCCTGTACCAGCAGGCCGCTGAAGACCAGGCTCAGGCCCCAGTGCAGCAGCGATACCAGCATGCCGAGCAGCGCCACCAGGCAGACCGCGCCGCGGCCGCTGCGCGGCAGCCGGGCCAGCGCCTCGATGGCGCGTGCCACCGGCGGCGAGGCCGCTACGACGTAGCCGCCGATGATGATGAAGCACATCTGCATGGTGAACGGGATCAGGCTCCAGAAGCCGTCGCCGAAGGCCTGCGCCGCCGCCAGCGGCGCCGCGCCGCGCGCCACCGCCGCCAGCGCCACGGCGACCACCGCCAGCGCGGCGAAGGCCCAGGCGTCCGGGAACCAGCGCTCGGCCCAGGCGCAGCTGCGCAGCGCGGCCCGGCTCAGCCAGCCTTGCTTGTCCATGGTGCGACCCCGGATGGATTTGGAATGGAGTGAAGCTTAGCGCTACCCTTGCGCCCTTGTTGCACGAGAACCCGATGGACCCGCATTCCACCACCGTCTTCGACGCCATCGGCGGCGAAGCTCCCCTGCGCCGCCTGGTCGACGCCTTCTACGACCGCATGGAGCAGCCCGAATATGCCGGCATCCGCGCCTTGCATCCGCCCAGCACGGCGGGCTCACGCGACAAGCTGTGGTGGTTCCTGTGCGGCTGGTCGGGCGGCCCCGACCACTATGTCCAGCGCTTCGGCCATCCGCGCCTGCGCGCCCGGCACCTGCCTTTCGCCATCGGCAGCGGCGAGCGCGACCAGTGGCTGGCCTGCATGCGGCAGGCGCTGGAGGACTGCGCCGTCGCCGAGCCGCTGGGCCGGCGCCTGATGGCGGCCTTCTTCCAGACCGCCGACTGGATGCGCAACCAGCCGGGCTGAGGTCGGAACGATGCGCGTCCTCCTGGTCGAAGACGACCGCCTGATCGGCGAAGGGCTGGTCACCGCGCTGCGCCAGGACGGCTATTCGGTGGACTGGCTCCGCGACGGCCAGGCGGCGTCCGACGCGCTGCGCGCGGAGCGCTTCGACCTGGTGCTGCTCGACCTGGGCCTGCCGCAGCGCGACGGCCTGTCGGTGCTGCGCGAGCTGCGGGGCCGGCACGACGCCACGCCGGTGATCGTGGTCAGCGCCCGCGACGAGGTGGAGAACCGCATCGGCGGGCTCGACGCGGGCGCCGACGATTACGTGGTCAAGCCGTTCGACCTGGGAGAGGTCGGCGCGCGCATCCGCTCGGTGCTGCGCCGGCGCGCCGGCCGCGGCGAGCCGCAGCTGGAGTGCCGCGGCATCCGCCTCGATCCCGCCAACCGCGAAGTCCGCCTGCACGACCAGCCGGTGCAGCTGTCGGGGCGCGAGTACGCCATCCTCGAGGCGCTGCTGCTGCGGCCCGGCGTGGCGCTGTCGCGCGCCCAGCTGGAGGACCGCATCTACGGCTGGAGCGAGGAGGTGGGCAGCAACACGGTGGAGGTCCACATCCACGCGCTGCGCCGCAAGCTCGGCGCGGACGCCATCCGCACCTTGCGCGGCGTCGGCTACTTCATTCCCAGGGACTGATGCGCTCGATCCGTGCCCGGCTGCTGGCGGGACTGCTCGCGCTGGTCGCGGCGGTGTCGCTGCTGGTGGGGGCGCTCACCTACGTGCGCGTGCTGGATGAGACCTCGCGGCTGTTCGACTACCAGCTGCGGCAGATGGCGCTGTCGCTGCGCAACCAGGTTTCGGTGACCCCGCATCTGCAGCTGCCGCAGGACGCCCCCGAGGTCGATTACGTGGTGCAGATCTGGGACCTGTTCGGCTCGCGCGTCTACATGTCGCGCTCGGGCCTGCCGTTGAGCAACCAGATCGTGATGGGCTATGCCGACCTCGTGCTGAACGGCGAGCACTGGCGCGCCTACGGCCTGTCCACCGAGTTCGGCGTGATCCAGGTGGCGCAGCCCTGGCGCGTGCGCCGCCAGCTGGCCGGCGCGGCGGCGCTGCGCGTGGTGCTGCCCCTGCTGCCGCTGCTGTTGCTGGCGGTGGCGGCGATGGTGTGGGTCATCGGCCGCGGCCTGGCGCCGCTGTCGCGCGTGGCGCAGGAAGTGCAGCGCCGCGATGCGCGCAGCCTGGCGCCGATCCATGAGGGGCCGCTGCCGCGCGAGGTGGCGCCGATGGTGGCGGCGCTGAACCGCCTGCTGCAGCGGCTGGCCGAGGCTTTCGCGGCGCAGCGCAGCTTCGTCGCCGACGCCGCCCACGAGCTGCGCTCGCCGCTGACGGCGGTGCGCCTGCACCTGCAGCTGCTGGACCGCGCGCCCGACGCGCAGGCGCGGCAGCAGGCGCGCGACAAGCTGAGCGAGGCGGTGGACCGCGCCGCGCGCCTGGTGGAACAGCTGCTGACCCTGGCGCGCAACGAGCCGGAGGCGCCGGCGCAGCTGCAGCCGGTGGCCCTGGACGAGGCGGCGCGCGCCGCCACCGGCGAAATGGCGGCGCTGGCGGCCGCGCGCGGCACCGATCTGGGCCTGACCGCGCCGCAGCGCGTCACCGTCAGGGGCGACGCCGCGGCGCTGCGCGCGCTGGTGCGCAACCTGGTGGACAACGCGGTGCGCTACACGCCGCCGGGCGGGCACGTGCAGGTGCGCGTCGGCGCCGCAGCCGGCGGCGCCTGGCTGGAGGTGGAGGATGACGGCCCCGGCCTGCCGGCGGCGGAGCAGGGACGGGTGTTCGACCGCTTCTACCGCCGCAACCGCACCGACGAGGAGGGCAGCGGCCTGGGGCTGGCCATCGTCAAGGCCATCGCCGACCGCCATGGCGCCGCCATTTCGCTTGGCGACGCCATCCCGCACGGGCTGCGGGTGCGGGTCGGCTTTCCGGCGGAGCATGGGAGTTCATCCGCGGCTTCTTAAGCCCGGCTTAAGCGAAGTCCCCGATCCTGCCCTTCGTTCCAACCGGCCGGATTTTCAGGAGGACCGCCATGACGCTCAACAGAACCACTTTGACCCTCGGCGCCGCCGCCCTGCTCGGCGTGGGCGCGGCCGGCGGCTGGGCCGTGCCGACCTTCGCCCGCGCGCAGGCGCTGGGCGCCACCACTCTGGCCGCCGCCGCGCAGCCGGCGCCGAAGACGCCGATTGCGCTGGGCAGCGCGCCCAATTACCGCGCCATCGTCGACCAGAACCGCGACGCCGTGGTCAGCGTGACCATCGTCGGCGAGGCCCGCCGCACCGCGATGGACGACCAGGACAACCCCTTCGCCAACGATCCCTTCTTCCGCCGCTTCTTCGGCTTCGGCGGCGGCTTCCCGCAGCCGCAGCAGCGCACGCCGATCCGCGGCCTCGGCTCCGGCTTCATCGTCAGCCCCGACGGCGTGATCCTCACCAATGCCCACGTGGTGGACGGCGCCGACCACGTCACCGTGCACCTGGCCGACCGCCGCGAGTTCAAGGCCAAGGTGCTGGGCAAGGACAAGACCACCGACATCGCGGTGCTGAAGATCGACGCCCGCGACCTGCCGACGGTGCGCCTGGGCGATTCCGACAAGCTCGGCGTCGGCGACTACGTGCTGGCGATCGGCGCGCCGTACGGCCTGGAGGAGAGCGCTTCGGCCGGAATCGTCAGCGCCAAGGGCCGCTCGCTGCCGGACGACAGCGCGGTGCCGTTCATCCAGACCGACGTTGCGGTCAACCCCGGCAACTCGGGCGGCCCGCTGTTCGATTCCACCGGCGCCGTGGTCGGCATCAATTCGCAGATCTACTCCAACACCGGCGGCTACCAGGGCGTGTCGTTCGCCATCCCGATCGACGTCGCCCTCAACGTCAAGGACCAGGTGCTGGCCCGCGGCAAGGTCGAGCACGCCCGCCTCGGCGTGAACGTGCAGACCGTCGACCAGTCGCTGGCCGACTCCTTCGGCCTGAAGGCGCCGGGTGGCGCGCTGGTGTCCAGGGTCGAACCCGACAGCGCCGCGGCCAAGGCCGGCCTCAAGTCAGGCGACATCATCCTCAAGTGCGACGGCGAGCCGATCAACGACGCCGGGCAGCTGTCGTCGCGCATCGGCCTGTCGCGGCCGGGCGAGACGGTGAAGCTGGACATCTGGCGCGACCGCAAGGCGCAGACGATCGAGGCGCGCCTGGGCGACCGCACCGACGTCGCCAGCGCCGACGACGGCGGCAAGGCCGCCCATGCCGGCAAGCTCGGCCTGACCGTGCGCGGCCTCACCCGCGACGAGCGCGAACAGGCCGGCGTCGACGCCGGCGTGCTGGTGCAGGACGTAAGCGGCCCCGCCGCCGCCGCCGGCATCCAGCCCGGCGACGTGGTGCTGTCCGTCAACGGCAAGAGCGTCAGCAGCGGCGAGCAGGTGCGCCAGGCGCTCGACGGCCACGGCGACGAGGTGGCGCTGCTGATCCAGCGCGGCGACACGCGGATCTTCGTGCCGGTGGACCTCGGCTGAGGCGTTCGCCTCAGCCCTCCGCGGCGGCGCCCTCGAACCGCACCGCGATGCCGGCGCGGTGCTCGAACAGGAACGAGGGCGTAACACCGAAGTTGGCGCGGAAGGTGCGCGACAGGTGGGCCGAGTCGGCGAAGCCGGCGGCGTGGGCCGCCGCGGTGAGGCTGTCGCCGGCGAAGGCCCGCTCCAGCGCCGCGCGCAACCGCCGCCACAGCACGTAGCGCCGCAGCGGCACGCCGACCTCGGCGCTGAACAGGTGGGCGAGGTGGCCCGGCGAGAGGTGCACCGCCGCGGCCACCGCAGCCAGTCGCACCGGCGCTTCCAGGTGCGCCGCGATCCACTGCAGCGCCGCGGCCACGCGCGGGTCGCGGCTCCGGCCGGCGGCGGGTGCGGCGCCGCCGAAGCCGCGCAAGGCCATTTCCGGATCCTCGCCGCTGCCGCCATGGAGGCGCCGCAGCGCCGCCAGCGCGGCCTCGTCCGCCATGGCAAAAGGGCCGGCCTGGGCCTGGCGGCGCAGCGGCGCCGCGCAGGCCAGGCTCTCCGGCTCCAGGTAGAGCAGGGCGACCGCGCCGCCGCCGGCATCGAACTGGTGCGGTGCGTCCGGCGGCACGAAGAATCCGGCGGCGCTGGTCCAGGCCGCCTCGCGTTCCCGCCGCAGGCGCACCGCACCCTCCAGTCCGATGCAGAACTGCGCCGCGTGATGGCGGTGGAACGCCGTGTCGAAAGCCGGGCCGAGCAGCAGCAGGCGCTCCGGCCAGAGATGGAGGCGGAAAAGCGGCATGCGCGCAATCTAGTGTCGCATCGCAGGTTTGTTCAAGCGCCGGGCCGCCGCGTCGCCCGACCATGTCCGCGACTGCGAGGGAGGAACTCATGGCGGCGCTCACGGCGGTGTTGCGGTACGGCACGTTCCCGTTGTTCGCATTCGGCATTAATGCGCTGCTGATTGGCCTGGTCGGCGCCCATGCGCCGTACTGGCAGCCGCTGCTGGTGCTGCTCCCCGCGATCGGCCTGATGTTCGCCATCGAGCGCCTGATCCCCTGGCAGCCGAGCTGGAACCTGGCCCATGGCGACGCGCGGCGCGACCTGCTGCATGCGCTGGTCAACACCGCGTTCAACCATCTCGGCGTGCTGTTGCTGCCGCTGCTGGCCGGCCTGGGCGTGTGGCGCGGGCTGTGGCCGCAAGGCTGGCCGTTCTGGGCCCAGGCGCTGCTGGCGATCCTGGTCGCCGACCTCGGCATTTCCGCCGTGCACCACCTCAGCCACAAATGGCCGCCGCTGTGGCGCTTCCACGCCGTGCATCACAGCGTGCGCCGCCTCTACGGCTTCAACGGCCTGATGAAACACCCGCTGCACCAGCTGGCGGAAACGCTCGGCGGCGTGTTGCCGCTGCTGCTGTTCGGCATCCCGCAGCCGGTGGCGCTGGCCCTGGTGTTCTGCGTCGCGGTGCAGCTGTTGTTGCAGCATTCCAATGCCGACTATCGCAGCGGCTGGCTCAGGGTCCTGTTCGCCAACGCCGAGGTGCACCGTTTCCATCACAGCAACCGCGCCGGCGAGGGCGACGTCAACTTCGGCCTGTTCACCACCTGCTGGGATCACCTGGCCGGGACCTTTCACGATGAGGCGGGCGCGGCGCCGCGTGCCGCGGGGGCCGTGGGGCTCAGCGGCGGGGAGGCCTGGCCGGACGCCTACCTCGCGCAGCTGGTGCGGCCGTTCCGTTAGCATGGCGGCATGAGCCAAGCGCTGATCGCCAGCCGCATGCCCTGCGTCGCCGAGGTGGAGAAGGGCAAGACCTACCTGTGGTGCGCCTGCGGGCGCAGCGCCAGCCAGCCCTGGTGCGATGGTTCGCACGCCGGCAGCGGCATCGAGCCGCTGCCCTACACGGCGCAGTACAACGAGCGGGTCTGGTTCTGCGGCTGCAAGCGCAGCGGCCGGGCGCCGCTATGCGACGGGCGGCACAACAAGCTGCCTAGCGCCGGATGATCAACGGCTGCGGCCGCGTCAGGTGCACCACCAGCCAGACCAGGCCGCCGACGAAAAGCAGCGGCAGGACCAAGTGCAGGGCCAGCAACGCGGCCACCGGCAGCAGCACCAGGCCGAGCAGGCCCATCACCATCAGGCCGACGCCGCCGACCACCAGGCCGACGAGGCCGCCGACGATCCAGAAGGTGAGACGGAACATCAGCCACAGGGCGGCGAAGAACAGCCAAAACCCGCCGAACACCGCCAGCAGGCCCAGCATCAGCAACACGGCCATGGTGCGTACCTCTCTCCTTACCGGGTGATGCGGCCGTCCGGGATGGCCGTCCGCATGCCCCTTGGATGCAATCTGTGGGGTGTCTGGATTAAGCTCAAGCAGCGCCTTGCCGTGCCCGGGAGGGTGTGCCCAGCGCATTGATTCGATTCACGAACCGGAGTCCGCCTCGACGGCGCTCCGGCGCGCCGGACCTTTTGGCCGGCGGCAGGGGTCAAAGCGGGGCCCGGATCCAGCAGTTTGGCTGTGAAGTCATTCAATCAAATCAGGGAGATGCAAGAATGAAAATGAAGCCAGGAACCCTCGCGGCGCAGGGTGGATTGGCCGCCGCCGCGGTGCTGCTCAGCGCCTGCGTCACCACCGGCGAGTGCACGCCGGCCCCGACGGCGGAGCAGACCCCGGCGGTTTCCGCCGGCGCCGCGGCGCCGGCCCCCGCCAGTGCGTACTCGGTGCCCGCCGCGGGCGGCACGCCGCAGGCTTCCCCCGCGGTACCGCCGCCCGACTACAACGCGCCGCCGCCGGCCGAGGCCCTGTCGGCGCCGGTGGATGCCGCGCCGCCGGACGTCTCGCTACCGGACAACGAGGTCGTCACCCGCGTCCGCAGCGCCCTGGCCACCCACAACACCACCCGCGGTCTGCGCGTCGGCGTCAGCGCCCACGACGGCGTGGTCAAGCTCACCGGCAGCGTGCCCTCCAGCGTCCAGGTCGACCAGGTGGAATCGGTCGTCACCGACGTGCAGGGCGTGCGGGAAGTGAACAATCTGCTGAAGGTCGGCAGCAAGTAATCCATCGCGGCCCGCCGGCCCGTGCCGGCGGGCCTTTTGCGGCGGATAAAGTTGACTTAATCAATCAATTGATTGACATTATCAACTATGACCGGCATCCCCGACACCGGCGGCGTCGCCGCGCTGCGGCGCTTCAACCGCTTCTACACGCGCCAGATCGGCGTGCTGCGGCAGAAGCTGCTCGACACCCGGTACTCGCTGGCCGAGGCGCGCGTGCTATACGAGCTGGCGCACCGCGAGCAGCCCACCGCCACCGAGCTGGGCCAGGCGCTGCAGCTCGATGCCGGCTATCTCAGCCGCATGCTGCGCGGCTTCGAGCAGGCCGGCCTGCTGCGGCGCCGCGCCGCGCCGGAGGACGCGCGGCGCAGCCTGCTGTCGCTGAGCGCGGCCGGCCGCAAGGCGGTAACCGAACTGGAGGCGCGTTCCGACGCCGCGGCCGCGGCCCTGCTCGGCTCGCTCGACCCGGCGCAGCGGCCGCGCCTGCTGCGCGCCATGGCCACCATCGAGCAGCTGCTCGAGCCCGCCGCGGCGCCGCCGCGGCCCTGGCTGCTGCGCGACCACCGGGCCGGCGACATGGGCTGGATCGTGCATCGCCACGGCGTGCTGTACGCGCGGGAATACGGTTGGGACGAGAGCTTCGAAGCCCTGGTGGCGGAGATCGCGGCCGGCTTCGTGCGCCGCTACGATCCGGCCCGCGAGCACTGCTGGCTGGCCGAGCGCGAGGGCGAAATCCTCGGCAGCGTCTTCCTGGTGAAGGAATCCGGGACCGTGGCGCGGCTGCGCCTGTTGCTGGTCGAGCCGGCTGCGCGCGGCCTGGGCATCGGCCGGCGCCTGGTGGAGGAGTGCGTCCGCTTCGCCCGCCGGGCCGGCTACCGCAAGCTGACCCTGTGGACCAACGACGTGCTGGTGTCGGCGCGGCGCATCTATGAAGCGGCCGGTTTCCGCCTGGTCAAGGAGGAGCCGCACCATAGTTTTGGCAAGGACCTGGTGGGGCAGACCTGGGAGCTGAAGCTTTAGCAGGAGGGGCGCTTCCTGCCCTCGAAGCCCGGGCTTCAAACGGTTGTTTTTACTAACAACCGTGATTGTCTCCGCAGCCAATCTGAGGCGGCCATACGCCAGAGTATGCTAGGGTCATCCAAACCAGGGGAGTGACGCCGCAATGCCCAAGCAAGCCCGTGCGGTCGGCGGCCTGATCATCGTCATCACCGGCGCCTCCAGCGGCATCGGCGAGGAAGCGGCCAGGCAGCTGGCGCGCGAAGGCGCGGTGGTCTGCCTGGTGGCGCGGCGCGAGGACGAGCTGAACCGGGTCAAGCGCGACATCGCCAGGGCCAAGGGCAAGGCTTTCGCCTACCCGGCCGACCTGTCCAGCAACGCTTCGATCGAGGCCTGCTGCGACGCGATCCTGGCCCGGCACAAGCGGGTCGACGTGCTGGTCAACAACGCCGGCCGCTCGATCCGCCGCCCGCTGAAGGAGTCGCTGGACCGCCCCCACGACTTCGAGCGCACCATGCAGCTCAACTACTTCGCCGCGATGCGCATGAGCCTGCGCCTGCTGCCGGGCATGCTCGAGCGGCGCAGCGGCCAGATCATCAACGTCTCCAGCGTCGCCGCCCTGATGAGCACGCCGCGCTTCTCCGCCTACATCGCCAGCAAGGCCGCGCTCGACGCCTTCACGCGCTCGCTGCGGATGGAGCTGGGCGGCGAGGGCATCGACGTGACCGGCATCAACTACCCGCTGGTCAAGACCGCCATGACCGAGCCGACCCGGATCTACAAGTACGCGCCGCAGATGGACGTCACCGAAGCGGCGCGCTGGATCGTCGACGCCGTCAAGACCCGCCCGGCGCGCCTGACCACGCGGATGGCCCATGCCTTCAATGTCGCCACCGCCGTCGCCCCGGGGCCGGCGCTGCTGGTGCTGGGGCAGTTCTACAAGCGCCTGCTCGCGCGCTATACCAAGCGCATGGAGCGGGAGCAGCAGGCCGGCTAGCCGCCCCGTGCGCATGATTTCCAAACCGCAATGAGTATTCTCCATGCTTTTTTCCGAAGTGCTCGGCTCCGTGGAGGAGCGCGACGGCGCCTGGACCGCCGCCATCCCTGACAGCTGGGCGCAGGGCCGCACCAGTTTCGGCGGACTGCTCGCCGCGCTGGCGGTGCGCGCCATGCGCGGCCTGGTGCCGTCGGTGCCGCTGCGCGTGCTGCAGACCACCTTCATCGCGCCGGTCCCGGCGGGTACGGTGCGGATCGAGGCCAGGGTGCTGCGCAGCGGCAAGTCCGCCACCCACGTCGAGGCGTGGCTCTACGACCGCGACCAGCCCGCGTGCCTGGTGGTGGCGATCTTCGGCGCCGCCCGCGAGTCGGCGATCCAGGTCGAGCTGCCGCCGCCCGGACTGCAGGTGACGCCGGAACAGGCGAGGCCGTTCCCCTGGATCGAGGGGGTGACCCCGGCCTTCACCCGCAATACCGAGATGCGCTGGGCCAGCGGCAAGCTGCCGTTCACCGGCGCGACCGAGCCGAAGACGCAGATCTACGTCGGCTTCCGCAATGAGCCCTTCGCCGGCAACGGCCTGCTCGGTGAATCGCAGCTGATCGGCTACGCCGACATCATTCCTTCGCCGGGCATCTCCCTGTTGCGCAAGCCGGCGCCCGCCAGCTCGCTGACCTGGACCCTGGAAATCCTCACCGACGACTACGGTCCGGCACGCCCGGGCCTGTGGCTGATGGACGCCGAAGTCAGTTCGGGCCGCCAGGGCTACCTGAGCCAGAGCGCGACGCTGTGGAGCCCGGAGTGGAAGGCGTTTGCGCTGAGCCGGCAGAGCGTGGTGGCGTTCGGGTGACCGGGCCGCATGGGCGCCGCACCCCTGTTACCTTGCGTAACATGCAACAGGCGTAGAATCCCGCGCGCCTTTCCCTTTCCGCCAGGAGACCCTGATGTCGCGTTCGACTCTGCTGCGCCTGTTGAGCGGTTCCCTGCTGCTGGCCGCTGCCTCCGTGATCCTCCCCGCCCAGGCGGCGGACGAGGTCAAGGAAGTCCGCCTCTATGCCCTGGATTGCGGCCGTGTCCAGATCAAGGACATGGGCATGTTCTCCGATACCGGCGAGTACAACGGCAAGTCCGCCTGGGTCGCCGATCCCTGCTTCGTCATCCGCCATCCCAAGGGCACCCTGCTGTGGGACGCCGGCCTGGGTGACGCCATCGCCGACCAGAAGGACGGCGTCGACATGGGGGCCGGCCACATGTGGGTGGACCATAAGCTGCCGGACCAGCTCAAGCAGATCGGCCTGGCCCCGTCCGACATCACCTACCTGTCGTTCTCGCACACCCACTTCGACCACACCGGCAACGCCAACGAGTTTCCCGACGCCACCTGGATCCTCAACAAGGCCGAGCTGGCCTGGGCCGAGAGCAAGCCCGGCCCGTTCGTCAACCTCGATACCTTCAGCGACTACAAGACCGCCAAGAAGCAGATGATCGACGGCGACTACGACGTGTTCGGCGACGGCAGCGTGATGATCCTCAAGACGCCGGGCCACACGCCGGGTCACCAGTCGCTGGAACTGCGCCTGAAGAAGTCCGGCGTGGTGGTCCTGTCCGGCGACCTCTGGCATCTGCGCGACAACTACAAGTTCCGCCGCGTGCCGCCGTTCAATGTCGAGCGCGCCGACACCCTGGCCTCGATCGACCGCGTCGCCACCATCCTGAAGAACACCAGGGGCCGCCTGGTGGTGCAGCACGACGCCGGCGACTTCAAGGGGCTGCCGAAGTTTCCGAAGTACCTGGATTGATGCCGTGGCGCGGCCCGCGGCCGCCGGCGCCAGACCCGTTGCGGTGAATCCCGGGCGGCGCGCCGGCGGCCACGGGCCGCCCTGCATCAGCCGGCGGGTTCGAGGAAGCGCTTCACTTCCTGGTCGATGCTGCTGCGCAGGCTCATCAGCTTGACGGCATAGCCTTCCAGCGCCTTGTCGTCCTCGCTGGCCGGGGTCCAGCGCGGCACCGGCGAGGGCTTGCCGTCCTCGCCCATGGCGACGAACACGATCACGCAGTGCGTGGCTTTCTGGAACGCGTCCTCGCGCGGATCGCCGGCCAGCACATCCACCGCGATATGCATGCTGGTGGTGCCGGTGTAGATCACCCGGGCGTGCACCTCCACCACGTTGCCGATCAGGATCGGCCGGATGAAACGGATGCCGCCGACATAGACGGTGACGCAGTAGCGCCCGCTCCAGCCCACCGCGCAGGTGTAGCCGGCCTGGTCGATCCACTTCATCACCATGCCGCCGTGGACCTTGCCGCCGAAGTTCACGTCCCCCGGCTCGGCCAGGAAACGCAGGCTGATGTCACGCTTGCTGGTGGGCATGGCCGGCTCCCTTTCTGGCTTTGCCGGTCAAGGATACTGCACGCCGGTCAGCTTCTCCGACAGCGCCCACCAGCGGCCCTGCAGATCCTGGTTGCGCGCCAGGGCGCGGCAGCCGACCTTGGTGGGATAGCCGCGCATCTGCTGGAAGCCGTCGGGGCCGATGTAATCGCCGCCGGCGACGTCGGCCATCGAGGCGGCGTAGAGCGTCGGCAGCGCGCCCATGGCGGCGGGCTGGGCCAGGATGGCATTGCCGACCTTCATCATCAGGCTGGAAAAGGCCGACTTTTCGAGTTGCGGCGCGACGTACTGCAGGTTGGTGTCGGAATAGCCGGGATGGGCCGCCGCGGCGATGACCGGCGCGCCGGCCTGTCGCAGGCGGCGGTCCAGCTCGAACATGAACAGCAGGTTGGCGAGCTTGCTCTTGCCGTAGGCGTCCCACCGCTGGTACGGCTTGCGCTCGAAGAACGGGTCGTCCAGATCCATGGCGCGGGTCCAGCGGTGGGCCTGGCTGGCGACGCTGATCACGCGCGCCGCCGGCGCGGCCTTGAGCGCGTCGAGCAGCAGGCCGGTCAGCGCGAAATGGCCGAGGTGGTTGGTGCCCACCTGCATCTCGAAGCCATCCTTGGTTTTGGCGTAGGGGACAGCCATCACGCCGGCGTTGTTGCACAGGATGTCCAGGCGCGGATACCGGGCCTTGAAGGCGGCGGCGAAGGCGCGCACCGAGGCCAGGTCGGCCAGGTCCAGCGGCATCACCTCGACCTTGGCGCCCGGGGCCTGGGCACGCACCTCGGCCAGGGCCCTGGCCGCCTTGTCCGGGTTGCGGCAGGCCATCACCACTTCGGCGCCGGCCTGCGCCAGCCCGGCGGCGGTATGAAGGCCGAGGCCGCTGTTGGCGCCGGTGACGACGGCGATCCTGCCCTTGAGCGAGGGCATGTCGGCGGGGGTCCACTTCATGGTGTGCTCCGGGATTGCGTTGGAATCGTGATACGCCAGAGCCTAACCAATTTTGCATGACGTCGGCGCAGCGCCGGTCCGGCCGCCGCCGGGAGGGCCGCGGCCGCCGGCCGGCGCGAGGGCGGGGGCGGCCCGCGGCGGTCTGCTATGTTGGAGGCCCGACACCGCCGGAGTGGCCGCGTGGCCGAGAGCACGGAGTTGCCCACCATCGTCATCGCCGACGACGATCCGGCGCACCGCCTGCTGACGGCGAAGGCGTTCCAGCGCACCAGCCTGCGCAATCCGGTGCGCCAGTTCGAGGACGGCGAAGACCTGCTGGACTACCTGCTCGGGCGCGGCCCTTACGCCGGCGAAGGCGCGGGCGCCCGGCCGATGATCATCCTGCTCGACCTCAACATGCCGCGCAAAAGCGGCCTGGAGGTGCTGGCGGAGATCAAGGCGCATCCGCGGCTGCGGCGCATCCCGGTGATCATCCTCACCACTTCGTGCGAGGAACGCGACATCGCGCGCTCCTACGACCTCGGCGCCAATTCCTTCGTCTCCAAGCCGGTTGACTTCGGCCAGTTCAGCGACGTCATCCGCCAGCTCGGCGGCTACTGGCTCGAGCTGGTCGCCATGCCGCGGGCAGGCGCCTGAGCGCCGCCGCGATGGCGACCGGCTTCACGCTGCGGCGCGACCTGTTGCGCCTGGCGGCGATCGCGGCGGCCTATGCCGCGGCCGGCAGGCTGGGCCTGCTGCTGGCGATCCCGCCGGGCTACGCCACGGCGGTATGGCCGCCCTCCGGCGTGGCCCTGGCCGGCCTGCTGCTCGGCGGCGGCCGCCTCTGGCCCGGCGTGTGGATCGGTTCCTTCGCCGTCAACGTCTTCACCTCCTGGGACGCCTCCACCCTGCCGGCGTTGCTGCGCTCGCTGGCCATCGCCGGCAGCATCGCCTCCGGCGCCGCGCTGCAGGCCTGGATCGGCGCGCGGCTGATCCGCAGCCGCATCGGCGGCCTCGACAACATCTTCACCCAGGAAGTGGACGTGGTCCGCATGCTGCTGCTGGGCGGGCCGCTGAGCTGCATGGTCAACGCCCTGGTCGGCGTCTGCACCTTGCGGCTGGCGGGGCTGGTCCCTCCCGCCAACTTCCTGTTCAACCTGTGGACCTGGTGGGTCGGCGACTCCATCGGCGTGCTGATCTTCATGCCCCTGGTCTGCGCCTGGTCGCTGCCGCGGCGGGACTGGCTGCGCAAGCAGGTGATGCTGACCCTGCCGCTGGCGGGGATGTTCGCCCTGGTGGTGCTGCTGTTCTTCATCGTCAGCAACCGCGAGCAGGTGCGCCTGCGCGCCGAGTTCGAGCACACCGCCGAGCAGGTGAGCGAGGACCTGCGCGCGCGGGTCGAGAGCGACCTGACCATCCTGCAGGCGGCCGGCAGCTTCTTCGAGGCGTCCGAGGCGGCGACGCGGCGCGAGTTCCGCTACTTCGCCGATGACCAGCTGCGCAGCCACCCGGACATCCGGGCGCTGGACTGGGTGGCGCGGGTGACGCGCGCCGGCCGGCCCGCCTACGAGGCGGCGATGCGCGCCGACGGCGCCGGCTCCGGCGTCATCTGGGAACGCGACGCGCAGGGCCGCAAGGTGGACGCGCCGGATCGCGAGGAATACTTCTCCATCACCTACATCGAGCCGATGGCCGGCAACGCCCCGGCGCTGGGCTTCGACCTGATGTCGGAGCAGAACCGGCGCGAGGCGGTGCGCCATGCGGTGGAACGCCGCGCCATCACCGCCAGCCGCCGCGTGCGCCTGGTGCAGGACCAGACCGGGGAATGGGGGCTGATCATCGTGCGGCCGGTGTACCGGCAGGACCTGTACCCGGACAGCCCGGCGCTGCCGGTGGGCAGCCTGATGGGTGTGTGCCTGGCGGTGCTGCGCATGCCCGACATGGTGCGCGCCTCGATGAGGAACCTCGGCGACGGCGCCATCACCCTGCGGCTCGACGACATCACCGCCGGCGCGGCCGAACCCTTGTTCCAGAGCGGGCCGCGGCTGCCGCCCGCCGCCGTCGCCTTCTCCCACACCGCGGAGATCGACATCGCCGAGCGCCGCTGGGCGCTGACCCTGGAGCTGCCCGGCGACTACCTGGTGGCGCACCGTTCCTGGCAGGCCTGGGGCCTGCTCGCCGTGGGCCTGCTCATCACCGGCCTGCTCGGCACGCTGATCCTGGTGCTGATCGGGCGCCAGGCCAAGGTGGAGGAACTGGTGCGCAGCCAGACCGCAGGCCTGTCCGCCGTCGCGCGCGAGCTGGAACGCAGCAACGCCGAGCTGGAGCAATTCGCCTACGTCGCCTCGCACGACCTGCAGGCGCCGCTGCGCAGCATCGTCGGCTTCGGCCAGCTGCTGCGCAAGGACTACCACGGCCGGCTCGACCAGGACGCCGACACCTACATCGACTTCATGGTCAAGAGCGCCACCCAGATGCAGAGCCTGATCCGCGGCCTGCTCGAACTGTCGCGCATTGGCCGCGGCGCCTCCGGCGAGACCACGGCGGACTGCGAGCGCGTGCTGGCCGAAGTACTGGAGCGGCTCGACGCGCTGCTGCGCGAGCGCGGCGCCGAGATCACGCACGAGCCGCTGCCGCGGCTGGCCTGCGCGCCGCTGGAACTGGGCCAGCTGCTGCAGAACCTGATCGCCAATGCGCTGAAGTTCCAGGCCCCCGGCGTGCGGCCGCGCGTGCACCTGTCGGCGCAGCGCGACGGCCCCGACTGGCGCATCGGCGTGCGCGACAACGGCATCGGCATCGACCCGAAGTACCAGGAGCGCATCTTCCAGATGTTCCAGCGCCTGCACACCGCCGACCGCTACGAGGGCACCGGCATCGGCCTGGCCGTCTGCCGCAAGATCGTGCAGCGCCACGGCGGCCGGCTATGGGTGGAGTCGGTCCCCGGGCAGGGCGCCTGCTTCTGGTTCACCCTGCCGGCGGCCTGAGGCCGGCACCGGCTGTCGGCCGCGGCCGGCCGCAGGGCCGGCCTGGCGGGGCGGGGCGGCGTCCTGGGCTAAGCTGGCCCAGACGCGCTGCGCGAGGACCAGGGGCTTTTCACATGCCACGATCGGATGGACAAGCAGGGAGGCCCGGCCGTGCCTGATTCGGGACGGATCCGCCGCATCCTGCTGGTCGAGGACGAGGAGTCCGACGCGGCGCTGGTCACCCTTCACATCCGCCGTGCCCAGGCCCTGGCCCGGGTCGAGATCGTGCGCGCCAGCACCCTGGCCGAGGCCTTGGGGCAGCTCGAGCACGGCTCGTTCGACTGCGTGATCCTCGATCTGGGCCTGCCCGACGGCCATGGCTTGGAAAACGTGCAGCGCATCCGCGCCGCTTCCGCCGGCGTCGCCATCGTCGTGCTCACCGGGCAGGACGACAACCAGATGGCGGTGGCCGCGCTGCGCTACGGCGCGCAGGAATACCTGGTCAAGGGCCGCTACGAGGATGGCGCCCTGTTCCGGGTGCTGCGCCATGCGGTCGAGCGCCACGGCGTGCTGGTGGAGATCGACCGGCAGCGCGAACGCGACATCTTCATGGCGGGGCACGATCCGCTGACCGGCCTGTTCAACCGCCAGCTGCTGGCGCAGCGCGCCGGCGAGGTCATCGCGCTGTGCGAGCGGCGCGGCGAAAGCTTCGCCCTGTGCTTCCTCGATCTCGACGGCTTCAAGCCGGTCAACGACCGCTACGGTCACGCCGTGGGCGACGCCGCGCTGAAGCAGGTGGCGGCCGCGCTGCTGGGCGCGGCGCGCTCCACCGACATGGTTGCGCGCGTCGGCGGCGACGAATTCGTGGTGCTGCTCTATCCGGTGACCGGCGCGGCGGAGGCGGAGCGCGCCGCGGCGCGGCTGGTGCAGCGCATCGGCGAGATCAGCGTGGTCGAAGGTTACGCCGTGAGCATCGGCGCCAGCGGCGGCCTGGCGATCTATCCGCAGCACGGCCGCTCGCTGGAGCAATTGTTCCTGTGCGCCGACCATGCCATGTACGCCGCCAAGGAAGGCGGACGCGGCATCCTCAAGGTGTCGGCCGAGGGCCGCGACCGGGACGCGCGCGGCGCGGTCGAGCACTTGGTCGACGACGCCAACCTGGCCCTCCTGTATCAGCCCTGGATCGACCCGGCCACCGGGCGCTTCGGCGGTTGCGAGGCGCTGCTGCGGCAGCGCCTGGGCGGCGACCTGGTGCCGCCCGACGGCATCCTGCGCACGGCGCTGGATGCCGGCCTGCTCGGCAACCTGTGCCAATGGGTGGTGCGCAAGGCCAGCCAGCAATGGAAGGCCTGGCACGACGCCGGCCTGCCGGTGGGCCGGCTGGCGATCAACGTCACCCGCGCCGAGCTGGGCCGGCCCGACCTGCCTTCGCTGGTGCTGGGCATACTGCACGGCACCGGCATGCCGGCGCGCTTCCTGCAGATCGAGCTGCCGGAAGACAGCTTCGACCTGCTGGCGCCGGAGGCGCTGGAGAACATCCGCACGCTGCGCGCTTACGGCGTGCAGATCGTCATGGACAGCTTCGGCCGCTCGATCGGCGGCCTGCGCCACCTGTTGAACCAGCCGGTCGACGCGCTGAAGATCGACCGCAGCCTGGTGCACACGCTGGGCACCGCCAGCGCGGGCGAGCAGGCGATGCTCGCCGCCGTCTTCGCGGTGGCACGCTCGCAGAACCTGCCGGTCACCGCCATGGGCGTGGAGGACGAGGCGCAGCTGGAGCGCTGCAAGACGCTCGGCGCCCGCTACGTCCAGGGCAATCACCTGGTGCCGCCCCTGACCGCGGCGCAGCTGGAGGCGCGCCTGCTGCCCGCGGGCGCGCGGCCGCGGCTGGAGCTGGTGCGCGGCGGGCGGCCGCAAGGCTAAGCGGACCCGCGGCCGCGGCGCGCGGCACTCCCCGGGCCGAGCGGAGGAACCACGCCTGCGGAACGGGGTCGAAGTGGCATCGTCACCTCCCGCATCGCACCAAGGAGCAGGGCATGGAAGCCAAGCCGTTCCTCACGGACATCAAGACCATCCGCGCGCGCGCCCGGCAGCACATGCTGCGCGGGGCGGTTACCGAAGGCTACAAGGCGGACCGGGAGACGGTGATCCGCCTGCTCAACGAAGCGCTCGCCACCGAAATCGTCTGCACGCTGCGCTACAAGTACCACTACTTCATGGCGTCCGGGATCCACGCCCAGAGCGTCGCCGCGGAATTCCTCGAGCACGCCGGGGAGGAGCAGGCCCATGCCGACCGCATCGCCGAGCGCATCGTCCAGCTCGGCGGCGCGCCGAACCTCTCCCCGGACAACCTGCTGTCGCGCAGCCACTCCGAGTACGTGGAGGGGAGCGACCTGACCAGCATGATCCGGGAGGACCTGGTGGCCGAGCGGATCGCGATCGATTCGTACCGCGAGATCATCCAGTACCTCGGCGACAAGGATCCGACCAGCCGGCGGGTGATGGAGGAAATTCTGGCCAAGGAAGAAGAGCACGCCGACGACCTGCAGACCCTGCTGGAAGGCCTGGATAGCTCCTCGCATCAGCATCAGCCCAAGTAATTACAGCAGTTCGTCCGTGTGCCGTTGCTCGTCCGGCTGCACCGGCAGGTCGAGCGCGGCCTTGCGCCAGTCGACCGTGCCGAAGCCGGTGTCGCCCAGCAGGGTATAGAACAGGCTGATCGCGCCCACCGTCTGGTGGGTGTTGGGCAGGTCCGGGTAGTCGGCGTCGCGGTGCGAGGCGACGTACTTGAGCGCGAGGGCGTTGCGGCCGTAGACCCGCAGGGTGAAGGTGCAGTCGCCGCGGGCGATGTTCTCCTCGCCCCGGTGTTCGGTCGAAGCGAAGTTGCTGACATGCCAGTCGCGCAGGGTCAGGTCGACCTGGGCGCGGTGGCCGAAGGTGAGCCGTCCCGACAGCAGGACCTCCGGGGTGGCGCCGTAGTGATAGTTGCGCTGGCCGCTGCCGTGGATGGTGCCGGCGGCGCCGAAACCGACGCCGCCGAGCACCGTGCTCTGCAGGGTCACGTTGCGCGACAGCCACCACTCGCCGGTGTTGCCCAGCGCGGCGGCGGTGTTCGAGACGCGGTAGATCTGCGGCGCCACATAATCGTAGGTGCCGTACAGCCCCCAGATGCCGCGGTAGTTGTCGCCCGCCTCGTAGTCGGTGCCGTAGAGCAGGCCGCGGATGAAGATGTTCTCGAAAATGCTGTGGGTGACGGCGCTGAACTCGAAGTTGAAGTAGTCGAACGGCCGCGTATAGCGGTAGCCGGGCTTGCCCGGCAGGCCGTAGCTGAAGGCGAAATCGGCGGCTCCCTGGGTGCGCTTCAGGCTCTGGATGTTGGGTTCGTCGGACGTGACGCCGGCGTTGAGGTCGATGTTGGAGTGCACCGTGGCGTTGTGGGTCACTCCCAGGCCCAGGCGCGAGAAATAGGCCGGATCGCGGCTCGGAAACACGCTGGCGAAGCGCTCGCCGAACGCCAGGCGGTTGAAGCCCAGCGTCGGCGAGATCACCGCCGCGCCCAGTTCGCGCCAGATGCCGGGGTGGGGCCCGCCGCCTTCCAGGATCAGGCTGGCCATGCGGAACAGCGGCTCGCCGAGGAAAGGGCCGGCGAAAGTGGTGGTGATCTGGTCGTTGATCGAAGGCTTGTCGGTTTCTCCCGCTTCCTTCCACAGCAGGCTGCCGCCGAAGGCGTAGCCCATGGAAGTCCAGAAATCCTGCCCGGAGGAGCGCGCCAGGCCATGGAACACCGACCCCTGATAAGGATGCATGAACTGGTTGATCTGGAATGGGTCGGTGTCGATCACCCAGTCGCTGCCGAAGTTGCGGCGGATAGAAGACCAGCTGGTACCGTAAATGCCGCGGTCGATGAAGTTGCGGTCGTACTGGTTGAGCAGGAACTCGAAGCCGATCACCTCGCCGAGGGGAATCAGGTAGCTCTTGCCTTCGCCGGTGTCCCAGGACAAACGCACGGTGTGGGAGCCGTCGGCCGGCGGGACCGGATCGCCGGCGGGCGCGGTGGCGGGCAGCGTCTGGGCCGGGACCGCCGGCGGCAGCAGCGCCACGCTTATCCCTGCCAGCACCAGAAGCGCGCCCAGACCAGAGGCGGCGCCGTGCCGTGACGCCTTGCCTTCCGCAGGCTGGAATCCGCGCATGGACGCTCCTTGTCCGCAGCGCAACGCCGTTGCGTCGCCTCCTTGAGACCGCCGCAGGCGGCATTTATTGCGAGCCGCAAGCGAAAGGGGCCGCGGCCAGAATCGGGCGAAGGTTCTGTAGAAATTACACGGGTTTGTAGTTTGTGTTCGTTGACCGGGAATGGGGTATCGGCAAGCTGTTGTTTTACCGAGCCTTTGCATCTGGCACGGCTGTCGCGTTCATCTGGCTGCCGAAGAAAATCCCATTGCCAACGAGGTGTAACGTGACCAAGGCCGCCAGCAAAACCGTGCAACATTCCCAACCGCGGCAGCGCCGATTCCTGGGGCGCTCCAAGGCCGGCACAGCGCCCGGCGCGCGCCCGGTCGGGACGCCGCCCCGTTCCGCTGCGCCGGTCGCTCGCGAAGCCGCGGCGGTTGCTGCGGAGTCGGGCCGGCGCAGCAACGCCGCCGCGACCGACGAGCAGCTGGTTTCCCGGGCCCAGGAAGGGGACACCTCCGCCTTCGAGCGCCTGTTCAAGAAGCACCAGAGCCGGGTGGTGCAGCTGGCTTCGTACCTGGTCGGCGAAAGCGATGCGCCCGACGTGGCGCAGGAAGCCTTCATCAAGGCTTACCGCGCGCTTCCCAGCTTCCGCGGCGACAGCGCTTTTTACACCTGGCTGTACCGCATCGCGCTCAACTCCGCCAAGAATCACCTGAACTGGCGGGCGCGCCGTCCCAAGGACCAGGATGTCGACGTGGCCGACGCCGAGCTGGCGGGCCACACCGAGCACCTGAGCGACATGAATACGCCGGAGGCTACCTTGATGGCGGAGGAGCTGAGCCAGAAGATCGCGACGGCGATCCAGCGGCTGCCGCAGGATCTGCGGCGCGCGGTGCTGCTGCGCGAGCTGAGCGGCCTCAGCTACGACGAGATCGCCGAACTGATGGATTGCCCGATCGGCACCGTGCGGTCGCGGCTGTTCCGCGCACGCGAGGTGATCGACGCCGCAACGCCGGCTGTCTGAGCGGCGCCGTTCCGGCGAGGGCTGGCGGCGGAACCTGGCGACGATCGCTCACCGGGCGTCCGCCGAAGCCCGCGGAACGTGGCGGCCAGGCGCTTGTTCCGATCAAGGATGAACCGGTCCTCAACATCGCGTTCCCGGAGCTTCGACGGCCAGACCGTGGTCGTGACCGGCGCCTCCGCCGGCGTCGGCCGCGCCGTGGCGCTGGCCTTCGCCCGGGCTGGAGCGCGCGTGGCGGCGCTGGCCCGCGGGGCGGAGGCACTGGACGCGCTCCGGCGTGAGCCCGAGGCCGCCCACGGGCGCTTGCTGGCGCTGCCGGTGGACGTGGCTGACGCGGCGGCGGTGGAGGCGGCCGCGGCGCGCGTCGAAGCGGAGCTCGGGCCGATCGATGTCTGGGTCAACAACGCCATGGTCACGATCTTCGCGCCGCTGCAGCGGATCAGCCCCGCCGAGTTCCGCCGCGCCACCGAGATCACCTACCTCGGCACGGTGCACGGCACCATGGCCGCGCTGTCGCGCATGCGGCCGCGGCGGCAAGGGGCGATCATCCAGGTCGGCTCCGCGCTGTCGTACCGTGCAATACCCCTGCAATCGGTGTATTGCGGCGCCAAGTTCGCCATCCGCGGCTTCACCGACGCCGTGCGCGTGGAGCTGATGCACGAAAAGGCCGGCATCAGCCTGACCATGGTGCAGCTCTCGGCGTTCAATACGCCGCAGTTCGACTGGGCGCTGTCGCGGATGCCCCGGCGGGCCCAGCCGGTGCCGCCCATATTCCAGCCCGAGGTGGCGGCGCGGGCCATCGTCTGGGCGGCGCGACGCCGGCCGCGCGAACTGGTCGTCGGCTGGCCGGCGCTGAAGGCGATCTGGGCGGCCAAGCTGGCACCGCACCTGGCAGACCGGCTGCTGGCGCGCATGGGCTACGACAGCCAGATGACCGCCGAGCCGGAGGCGCCGCAGCGCCCGCATAACCTCGAACGGCCGGTCGCCGGGCTGCACCGCACCCATGGCCGCTTCGACGCCCAGGCGCGTCCGGCCAGCGCGCAGGCGTGGCTGGCCACGCATGGCGCCTGGGTTGGCGGAGCGGCCGTGGCCGTCGTGCTGCTGCTCGGCCTGGCGGGGTGGTGGCTGGGGTCCCTGGTCTAGCGGCCGCCGGGGCCGCGGAGGGGAGGCGGAGACCAGACCCAGCGCCAGGCGCCCCGGCCGGTCTTGTGAATGGTGCCGTCGCGGCGATGCTGGTGCATCAGCTTGGCCGCGACACCCGAATGAAAGTCGCTGCTCTGCCCAGGCACTGCACGCCGGCAGGTATCGATCAGGTCTTCGGTGGTGAAGGAGCCGCTTTTCATGCGCGCTTCCATCGCTTCGAGCACGTCCGAAGGTACTTCCACGCCGAGGAATTTCATCCGCCTGCGCCGGCCGCCCGCCGTCGGCAGCAGGCGCAAGCCCTGGGGAGGCGGTCGGTTGATGACTGACATGGTCGCTGGCTCCTCCTCGCACCGCCAAGATGGCCGGCGGCTGGTCCCGCCCGCCGCCATGCCTGTTACCACTGGGACAGGGGAGCGGGGGCGTGGTTCGGAGCAGGCGCCGGGCGTTTGGCCCGGCCATGGAACCGGCGGACTGTCACCAGCGGTAGGCCACCGTCATCTGCATGTCGAGTTCGCCCGGCTGCTGCACAAACGGCGCGCTGGCGGCGCCGCCGACCAGGTGCGCGCCTGCGACGAAAGCCTCCAGCAGCCAGTGCCGGCTGAAGAAGTAGCCGCCGCTGAGGCCGAAGCTGTAGCTGCGCACGCCGCCGCCGAGGGCGTGCTGCGGATACCCGGAGTTGGCCGACTGCGCGGCATTGACGCCGAATACATGGCGCAGGTTGGTGGCGTCGGCGAATCTCATCGAGGGGCCGGCGAACAGGAAATAGACGTTGTCCTTGCCGGCCACGGGGGTATAGATGCTCAGGTCGCCGACGTAGCCGCCCTGGCCGCCGAAGTAGTGCGCCAGGGCGGCGCGGAAGGTGACGGGGAACAACAGGTATTCGGCGAACACCTTGACCCCCGGCGAGATGCCGTAATTGCCCAGTCCGGTGAGGAAGTGGTCGTCTTCGTTGTTGCGGCCGAGATCGTAGACCACGGCGAAGCCGGCGCGCGCCGTCTTTTCATGCAGGAGGTTGACGCCGAAGCCCTCGCCGGCGGAGGCGAAGGCGATGTCGTAATAGCGGATGTCGAAGCTCGGTCCGGCCGAGGTAGCGTAGGCGTCGCCGCCCTCGAATTTCGGGTCGGTCTGGGTGGAAATGCCGACCACGCGATCCCACTCCGGCAGCTGGTCCTTGGTATAGGCATTCAACAGATGCCCTTCGGAGTAATGCCATTCCGGCACGGGCGCCGGGGTCTGGGCAAGGACGGCGGGGCTTGCGCACAGGCACAGCAGGACTGCCATGCCTCCTCGGAAATGGACGCCCATGCGATTCCTTCTTGTGGAGTAAGGCGCTTCCCGCGCCCGGTAACACTGGGACCGCGCGGAGTGTTTTAGGTTCTGCCGGCGGCACGGCCCGTTCGGCGGCGCGGCCGGAACTCGCGGCCGCCGCCGCTTTTTCCAAGTGGTGAGCTTGCGGAGTCGAGGCCACGACCATGAAAGCGAAGCTTGTCGCCGAAAGCCAGGGGCCGCGCATCTGGATCCTGGTGCTGGACAGCGGCGAGGAGGTCATGCAGGCGCTGCGCGATTTCGCTCTGCAGCACCGCGTCGGCGCCGCCTCGTTCGTCGCGCTCGGCGCCTTCCGCTCGGCGGTCCTCGGTTACTTCGACCTGCAGCGCAGGCAGTACCAGCCGGTTCCGGTCGAGTCGCAGGTCGAGGCGATCACCCTGGTCGGAGACATCGCCCGTGACGAGGCGGGCAAGCCGAGCGTCCACGCCCATGCGGTACTGGGCCTGCCCGACGCCTCCACCCGCGGCGGCCACCTGCTGCGCGGCGAGGTCCGCCCGACCCTGGAAGTCACCGTGACCGAAACCCCGGCGCACCTGCGCCGCACCCGCCGGCCGGAACTCGGCATCGCCCTGATCGATCTCGACTGAGTGCCGCCGGACCGCCGCTGATGGAGAAGCCATGCCCACCCGCCTGAACGACAACGACCGCGACAATATCCTGTTTTCCCTGCCCGACTGGACCTATGACCGGGAGCGCGACGCGATCGTGCGGGAGCTGCAATTCTCCGGCTTTGCCGACGCTTTCGCCTTCATGACGCGGGTTGCGCTGGCCGCCGACAAGCTCGACCACCATCCGGAGTGGAGCAATGTCTGGAACAAGGTCAAGATCACGCTCAGCACGCACGACGTCGGCGGCCTGTCGCGGCTCGACATCGAGCTGGCGCAACAGATCGACGCCATAGTCTCGCGCTGGGCGCTGGCCGCCACGGCAGCGCAGGGCCCTTAGGGGTTGGGTGCCAGGGCCTGCTTCAGCCGCCCCAGCTCGTCCAGCACGCCGCGGTGGATCTCGCTGACGATGCGCAGGCGCTGTTCGGCGTTGCCGCGGATGCGGAAGTGGGCCTCCATCACATGCCCGGCGTGATCGGCCGCCACGAGGTAGACGCCCGGCGCCGGGGCTTTCAGCACCTCCGGATGCGCGTCGAGTACCCGCAGCAGCAACGCTTCGTCGTCCTTCGGTGCGCCCATCATGCGCCACTGCAGCACGGTGATCGGCGGGCCGGCGTCGTCCCAATTGGTGACATTGCCGGTGATGAAGCTCTGGTTGGGCACGATCACCAGGCTGCCCTGCGCGGTGCGCAAGGTGGTGGCGCGCATGCCGATCTCGACCACGTCGCCCTCGGCTCCGGCCACGACGATGTGGTCGCCGAGCCGGACCGGGCGCTCGAACATCACGATCAGGCCGCTGACGAAGTTGCTGAAAACGTTCTGCAGGCCGAAGCCCACTCCAACCCCCAGCGCACCGGCCAGCACCGTGAACGAGGACAGGTGGATGCCGGCCTGCTCCAGAATCAGCAGCAGTCCGATGGCCAGCACGGCGTAGCGGGCGAGGGAGGCGATGATCTCGACCGTGCCGTAGTCGAGGTGTCCATGCGTGCCCAGCCGCCGCAGGATCCACGACCGAAGCCAGCGGCTGAAGACCAGCAGGACCACCAGGGCCGCCAGCATGCCGAGCAGGCCGCCGAGCGTGAAGTGCGTGCCGCTGAAGGAGAACAGCGGCCGGGTCAGGATGTCGTCGAAGTATTGCAGGAAGATCATGGCCGGGTCCCGGTCTGGCGGCGCTATTCGTTGCGACCCGGATCGGCGAGGGGGAGTTCGGAGAATCCTGCGCGCGCTGCGCGGCCGGAAACCTCCTGCCCCCGCCGGCGTTTCCACAACGGCACCGATGCGGCCGCATCCGGGCTTGCCGGTAAAAATTGCGCACCTGCCGAAGGTCCCATGTACGGATTACACGGTGCGCCCCCCGTCGCCGCGGCCTGCGCCGTTTCAAATCCTCCGAAAAACAAGCGGCCCCGGCAGCCGCGCCTTGCCGGCCGTGACTGGCATATTTCCTGCGGCCGCCGATGGTCCCGAGAAAAGTGTGAACAAGTTGTCAGGGGCAGTCTTTAACTCCTTAGCAATACTCGATACCAAGGATATGGTCATGAATTTCGATGCTGTGGACAGCAACCGGTTGTCCGGTGGCGCGGTGGGGGTACTGGACCTGCGGCAGGATCACCGCGTGCTGCATGATCTGCTGTGCCGCTTCGAGCAGCTGGACGACTACGCCGCCAGGCGGGATGTGATGCAGCTGGTGACGGACCTGTTCGAGGTGCATTCGGCAATCGAATCCCTCACCCGCCGCGACAGTTTCGAGTTGCTGCGCGAGTGCGAGGCGGTTCACGAGCTGCTGGAGCAGGTGGAAGCCTCCGATCCGGCGAGCCAGCAGCACTTTGCGCGCGGGCTCGAGCTGAGCCGGGCTTTCGATGCCTACATCGCCAACGAAGAGTCGATGGTGGACGACGCGGCCTTCGTGTCGCTGCATCGGCTGGCGCCGCACAATGCGGCCCTGCTGCGGGAGCGCAGCCGCCTGATGGACTACGCCGAAAGACTGCTGCGCTTGCATTAGGGCCTGTTGACGCTATCTCGCTCGCAGCGATCGAAACAGCGTTAACAGGCCCGGCGCGGGGCGCCGCCGCGGCCCGTCCGAACCGGGCCGGCCGGCGCTTGTCCAAAGTGTTCCCTGCCGCGGCGCCGGCGGGCGTCGCCCCGGCGCCCGCCCGGCGCAAAAAAAGAAAATCATGGACAAGCGAACGTTCAGACTGGAGTTGCGTCCCAACATCCCGCCGCGGCTGGCCCGCCTCGAGGAGCTGGCCACCAACCTGGCCTACTCCTGGGACCGCGATACCCGCGACGTTTTCTGGCGCCTGGACCGCGGCCTGTTCGGGGCCTGCGGCAAGAATCCGAAGCTGCTGCTGCGCCGCGTCTCGCAGCAGGCCCTGGAGCTGGCCGCCAGGGATCGCGACTTCCTCGAGGATTTCCACCGCGCGCTGTCCTCGTTCGATTCCTACATGGCGGCGGAACCCTGGCCGGAAGTCTATGAAGAGCTGCGTGCCGGCTCGGACCTGATCGCTTATTTCTGTGCCGAGTTCGGCCTGCACGAATCCCTGCCGATCTATTCCGGCGGCCTCGGCATCCTCGCCGGCGACCACTGCAAAGCCGCCAGCGACCTCGGCCTGCCGTTCGTCGCCGTGGGCCTGTTGTACCGCCAGGGCTACTTCCGGCAGACCATCGACGCGGCCGGCCGGCAGCAGGCACATCCGCATTTTTCCAATTTCGACGAACTGCCGGTGCAGGCCTGCCGCGATCCGCAGGGCACGGAGCTGCGCGTCACGGTGGAGCTCGCCGACCGGCCGCTGCTGTTGCGCATCTGGCAGGCCCAAATCGGGCACGTGACGCTCTACCTGCTCGACAGCGACGTGCCGGAAAACGATCCGGCGCAGCGCGGCATCACCCACCAGCTCTATGGCGGCGACGAGGACCTGCGCATCCAGCAGGAGATCGTGCTCGGCGTCGGCGGCGTCCGCGCCCTGCGCCGGCTCGGCCTGCGGCCCAGCGTGTTCCACATGAACGAAGGCCACGCCGCCTTCCTCGCCTTCGAGCGCATCCGCGAGGAAGTGGCGGGCGGGCTGGATTTCGCAGCGGCGCTGGAGCGCACCGCCGCCGGCAACGTCTTCACCACCCATACGCCGGTGCCGGCCGGGCACGACCGCTTCAGGCCCGGCCAGGTGCTGTGGTACCTGCAGGGACTGCTGCCGCAGCTCGGCAGCAGCGCCGAGCAGGCGCTGGAGCTCGGCGGCAGCGACGGCCGCGAGCAGCCGTTCAACATGACCACCCTGGCGCTGCGCGCCAGCCGCTTCCACAACGGCGTCTCCGCCATCCACGGCAGCGTCGCCCGGCGCATGGAGCAGGCCCTGTGGCCGCAGCTGCCCGCCGAGGAAAACCCGATCCGGCACATCACCAACGGCGTGCACCTGCACACCTTCCTGGCCCAGGCCTGGAAGCTGGTGTTCCACGACCTGTTCCGCGGCTGGCGCAACGAAGTGCTCAATCAGGACTACTGGTCCTGCATCGACACCATTCCGCACCAGCGCTTCGTCGCCGTGCGGCAGCAGCTCAAGCGCGAGCTGCTGCAGGACGTGGAGCAGCGCCTGAGCCGCCAGCTGCGCCGCAACGGCGTGTCCGAGGCGGTGATCGCGCGGGCCACCGCGCTGGTGGCGGACAGCGACAGCAAGGCCCTGGTGATCGGCTTCGCGCGGCGCTTCGCCACCTACAAGCGCGCGACCCTGGTGCTGGTGGACGAGGCGCGCCTGGCGCGGATTCTCAACCAGGCGGACCGGCCGGTGCTGCTGCTGTTCGCCGGCAAGGCGCACCCGCGCGACGAGCCCGGACAGGCCATCATCCAGCGCCTCTACCAGACCAGCATGAAGCCGGAGTTCCTCGGCAAGCTGATCGTGCTGGAAGGCTACGACATGCTGCTGGCCCGCAACCTGGTGCAGGGCTGCGACGTCTGGCTCAACAATCCCGAGTATCCGCTCGAAGCCAGCGGCACCAGCGGCCAGAAGGCGGGGATCAACGGCGTCGTCAACGTTTCGGTGCTCGACGGCTGGTGGGACGAGGGCTACGACGGCGGCAACGGCTTCGCAGTGCGCCCGGTCGATCCGCTGCTGACCGGCGAGCCGACGCCGCAGGAGGCGGCGCTGCGCCGCGACGCCGAGGAGAGCCGCCAGATGCTGGATATCCTCGAGCACCAGGTGCTGCCGTTGTACTTCGGCGCCGACAACGCCGGCTACGACCCGGCCTGGATCCGCATCAGCCGCAATTCGATGAAAAGCCTGATTCCGCGCTTCAACTCGGCGCGGATGGTGATGGACTACCTGCGCAGCGCTTATGCGCCGGCCGCGCGGCAGGCGCGCAAGCTGGGCGAGGACGGCGGCGCCGCGGCGGCCGAACTGGCGGCCTGGAAGAAGCGGGTGCGCCAGCGCTGGAGCAGCGTCGGCCTGCGCCTGCTGCGCGAGCCGCCCGGCACGCTGCGCCAGGGCGAGCAGCTGGTGCTGGAGGTGCTGGTGCAGCTCAACGGCCTCGAACCCCAGGACGTGGTGGTGGAGTGCCTGCTCGGCAGCGGCGAAGAGGAGGCGGCCCGCGAGCTGAGCCAGCCGTTCGCCCCGGTTGGCGCCGAGGGCTCCGGCTTCCGCTACCGGCTCGATGTGACGCCCCTGGCTGGCCTTCAGCACTACCACATCCGCATGCGCCCGGCCCATGCCGGGCTGTCGCATCCGCTCGAGCTCGGCCTGCTGTCCTGGCTGTAGGCGTACTAGGGAACCTCTGAACAAGTCCATGCCCTGCCGTTGCCCCCCATTTTGCGCCAGGCAAGCCGCGGCAGGGCATGGAAGTGATCAGAGGTTCCCTAGGAGTCCGCCGCGGCGAGCGCTGCCAGCGGCCAGTGCTGCAGCATCGCCGCCAGCGGCAGCTTGCCGCCGCCTTGTGACTGCCCCGCTGTCAGCAGCGGCGCAAAGCGCAGCGCGGCGAGCGCCGGCGGCAGTTCCACCCAGCTGTCCTGCAGCAGCGGCGCAGCGAGGCGCAGCTGCTGCGTCCCCTCCAGCAGCGCCAGGGGCCGCAGCGGCGCCACCACCAGCAAGGCCTCCGGTCCGAGCCGCCGCGCGAATGCCAGCAGGCCGGAGGCGGCAGGTCCTTCCAGCCGCAGCGGCAGGTATTCGCCCTCGGCAAACAGGCGCGGATGGCTCCGGCGGAAGTCGAGGATGGCGGCGATCAGCCGCTGCTTGACGCGGCCGTCGTGCCACCGCGTCAGCAGCTCCTCCGGCGCGGCGCCGTCGAGCGCCGCCGCCCGCGCGCCGAAATCCACCGGACGGCGGTTGTCCGGGTCGACCAGGCTGAAGTCCCACCACTCGCAGCCCTGGTACAGGTCGGGCACGCCGGGGGTGGTCATCCGCAGCAGGGTTTGGCTGAGGGCGCCGAGCGCGCCGGCGGCTGCGATCCGCCCCACCAGGGCGGCGACCTCGTCGAGCAGACCGGGGGCCGAGCGGCCGTCGAGCAGGCGGCGCAGGAAGGCTTCGCAGGCTTGCTCATAAGGCAGGTTGGGCTCGACCCAGCCGGAGCGCCGCTTGGCTTCGCGCACCGCCTTGTTCTGCCAGGCAACCAGGCGCTCGCACAGCTCCTCGCGCGGCGCCGCCTGGCGCCAGTCGAAGTCCAGCGGCCAGGCGCCGACCAGCATTTGCAGCAGCATGTACGCGTCGGTGGAATCGGGGCCGGCCACTGCGTCGGCGCGGTGCCGCAGCGCGGCCATGGGGGCGCTCCAGCGCTCCACCGCCTCGGCCCAGGCCTGCGGCATCTCGCTCAGCACCGCCAGGCGCGCCCGCAGGTCTTCGCCGCGCTTGTGGTCGTGGGTGGCGGTGGCCAGCATGGCCGCCGGGTAGCGTTCGCGGCGCTCGGCGCAGGCGCGGTGAAACGCCGCCGCGCTGATCGAAAAGCGGCCCGGGTCGGCGCCGACTTCATTGCGCGACAGCAGGGTGCCATGGCGGTAGAACGCGGTGTCTTCCACCGCCTTGGCCGCCACCGGCGCGGTGAGCTGCTGGAAACGGGCGATGGCGCGCAGGCGTGCGCGCCGCTCGGCAGGCGGCGCCTGGCTCGGCGGCATGCCGCCGAGCCAGCCGTCGATCAGGTCGACCAGCGGCGCCTCGCCGTCGCGGCAGCTGCGCCGCGCCGCATCGCACACCTCCGCCATCAGCCGCGCGTCGGCGGCGCTGCGGCCGCGCGCGTCGGCATAGGTGCGGTACACCGGAAAATGCACCAGCAGTTCGGCCAGCACCCGCTTCACCGCCGCCAGCGACCAGTCGCGGCTGCGCGGATCGCGGCGCGCCAGCTGGTGCAGGGCGTGGGCGCAGGCGGCGAAGTCTGCCGCCAGCAGCTCCTGCGGGATGCGCCGCCGCGCCTGCCGCTGCTCCGCCGCGAAATCGGCGCTGCGGCCGCTGCGCTGGTGCCACAGTTCGCGCAGCGGCTCTTCGCCGCGTGGGTCGTGCAGCAGCGCGCTCACCTGGTTCATGAAGACATAACCAGAGGTGCCGTCGGTCCGCCAGGAGCGGTCCAGCGCTTCGCGGGGGGCGAGGATCTTCTCCACCACCAGATAAGCCGGGCCGGCCGGCGCCGACTCAGGCCGCTGCTTGGCCAGGACGTGCAGCCGCTGGCGCAGGCGTCGGCAGTACTGGCGCGGATCGGCCAGGCCGTCGACGTGATCGATGCGCAAGCCGTCGACCAGGCCTTCGGCGTAGAGCCGGAATAGGGTGGCATGGGTCGCCTCGAACACCGCGTGCTCCTGGGTGCGCAGCGCGGCGAGGCCGATGACGTCGAAGAAGCGGCGCCAATTGATCTCGTCCGCGGCCGTGCGCCACCAGGCCAGGCGGTAGTGCTGCTGCTCCAGCAGCCGGTGCAGGCGCTGCCGGCCTTCGGCTTGGCCGGGCTGATGCAGCTGCAGGATCCTCTGCAGCGCCTGCGCCGTGTCCGCCGTGCCCGCGCTGCGCGCCAGCGCCAGGCAGGCGCCGGTGAAATTCTGCTGGCGTTGGGCGGTGCCGCTGCGGTAGCGCTGGAACGCCTCGCCCGCGCCCGCCAGCTCGGCCCCGCCCTGGCGCAGCAGGGCGGGGTAGGATTCCGGCGCCAGCGGAAAGTGGTGTTCGTAATATTCGATGCGGAACATGCCGCTGTCGCCGTCGAAGCGCAGCGCCAGCTCGCCGTCGGCCAGCGCATCGCCATAGGGCTTGCCCAGGAACGGCGCCAGCAGCCGGCCGTGCAGCTGCGGATCCGGCACATCCCAGTCGATATCGAAGAAGCCGGCATAGCGGCTGCGCCGCCCCCATTGCAGCACATCCAGCCACCAGGCATTGTCGTGGCCGCCCACCGCCATGTGGTTGGGCACGATATCCACCACCAGGCCCATGTCATGGCGGCGCAGGCCGTCCACCAGCCGGCGCAGGCCGTCCTCTCCCCCCAGCTCGGGGTTGACCATGCCGTGGTCGATCACGTCATAGCCGTGTTGCGAGCCGGCGCGCGCCTTGAGGATCGGCGAAAGGTAGAGATGGCTGATGCCCAGGCGCGCGAAATACGGCAGCTGCTCCAGCGCCGCCTCGAACGGGAAGTCGCGGTGGAGTTGCAGGCGCAGGGTGGCGCGCGGCACGCTGGCTGCCGGCATGACTCAGCTCTCCAGCCGCGCGGCCTTGATCCGACCCAGCCGCCGCCGCGCCGCCGGCGCGCGCAGCACCGCCTCCGGCGTGTCGGGCAGGCGGCGGCGCCAGTTGGGATGGCCATCGACCGTGCCGGGAATATTGGCCTGCTGGTCCAGGCCAAGCAGGTCATCCAGCGGCGCCACCATCAGCGGCGACGGGCTCCGCGCGACGAACTCCAGCGCCGCGTCGACCACGGTTTCGGGCTGGTCGTGCGGCGGCATCGGCGCGGCGGTGACGCCGGCATGGGTGCAGGCGCCCCACAGCGCGCGCCGGTCGCGGGCGCGCTGGCCGCGCTCGGACGCCTCCGTCGTGCCGGGCGGGAACAAGCCGAGGCGGCAGCGCCAGTCCAGGTCGCACTCGCGCCACCAGCCGGCCACCGTCGGCAGGTCGTGGGTGCTGGTGCTGGCCATGGCCTGCGCCGACCAGCGCGAGGGATCGATGAAGTAGCCGTGGTCGCGCTCGAACCACAGCAGCTGCATGCCGAGGATGCCGGCGCCGGCCAGGCGCTGGCGGAAGCCGTCGGGGATGGTGCCGAGGTCCTCGCCGATGATGACCGCGCGATGCCGCCAGGATTCCAGCGCCAGCAGGCGCAGCAGGTCGTGCAGCGGGTAGGACAGGTAGGCGCCCTCGGTCGGCGCGGCGCCCTCCGGAATCAGCCACAGGCGGCTCAGGCCCAGGATGTGGTCGATGCGCAGGCCGCGGGCATGGCGCAGGCTGGCGCGCAGGGTTTCGATGAACGGCGCATAGCCGTGACGGCGCAGCGCCCGCGGCGAGAATGCCGTCAGTCCCCAGTCCTGGCCCAGGCCGTTGAGCTCATCCGGAGGCGCGCCGATGCCGAGCGAAACCAGCACGTCGTCCTGCCGGCTCCAGACATGGCTGCCGCCGCTGCTGGTGCCGACGGCGAGGTCGGCGATCAGGCCGATGCGCATGCCGGCCGCATCGGCCTGCTGCCGCGCCTGGCGCAGGCCGCGGTCGGCCAGCCACTGCAGGAACATGTGGAAGCCGATTTCCTGCGGATGCAGTGCGGCGAATGCCGCCACCTCCGCGCTGCCCGGGTCGCGCCAGCCCGCGGGCCAGCTGCGCCAGTGCCAGTTGCGGCCATCCTCCTTCAGGGCGGCGGCGTGCAGCGCCTCGAAACAGGCGTGCTCGCGCAGGCGCATGCCGGCGGTCCGCATAAAAACCTGGTACTCGCGCGACAGCGGGTCGGCGCCGGCCTCGATCCGCAGCGCCTCCTCGGCGTACAGCGCCTGCAACACCGACAGCTTCGCCGCCGCGGCGGCCGGCCAGTCGATCAGGGCGGCGCCCTCGAAGCCGCGCATCGCCTCCAGCAGGTTGAGGCGTTCGGCGATCCCGGCGACGCGCTCGGTGCCGAACACCGCGGCAGGATCGCCGTGCAGCACGTTGAGGAACAGCCGGCTCGACGGCGAGTAGGGGCTGTAGTGCCCCACGTCGGCGCTGAACAGGGCGTGGATCGGGCTGATCGCCACCGCGTCGGCGCCGTGGCCGGCGGCTTCGCGCAGCAGCGCCGCCAGGGCGGTGAAGTTGCCGATGCCGCCGTCGCCCGGCTGGCGCAGGCCATACATCTGCGCCGCGATGCCCCACAGCTTCGCGCCGCCGCCGGTCGCGGCCGCTTCATAACAGCGGGGCGGAGTCACCGCCAGGTTCAGCACCTGCTCGTCCGCATGCAGGCGGTAATAGCCGGGCTGGTCCAGCGCCGGCAACAAGGCCTGGCCATGGCCGTCGCGGACCAGGCGCAGGTCTTCGACCGAGCCGTCTTCCCGTTCCAGCCGCGCGGTGCCGGCGCGGATCCGCGGCAGCGGCGTCGGCAGGCCGGCATCGCCGATCAGCAGCTCGGGAGCGGCATCCTGCGCCGACTCGGCTTCGAGCCGGCGGCGGCTGTCCCGCATCTGCGCTTCGCTGTCGGCCGGCAGCTCCAGCGCGGCGAGCAGCCGGCGCAGGCTGTCCGGCGACACTTCCCGTTGCTGTCCGCGATAGTCGGACCAGTGCGGGGCCAGTCCCGCGGCATGCGCCAGTTCGTGCAGCGCGTTCACGGCGGCGGCTCCAGGAAGGCGCAGCAGCACTCCGCCTGCATGCGGCCGGCGGAGGCGGGGCCGCAGCAGCCGCTGACGCTCTCGATCAGCAGGCTGCCCGGCGGCGGCGGCACGATTACGTCGTCCGGTCCCAGGTTGAGCCCGATCCAGAGTTGCGAGCCGTCGCCGAGGCGCCAGCGCGCCGTCACCGCCGCCGCGCCGTGCGCCTCGGCGCCCAGGCTGCGGGCGGGGTTCAGGACCGGCGCCAGGGTCTCGCGCCGCAGCTGCAGCAGGCGCCGGTAGAACTGCAGGCACTCGGCCTGCGCCTCGTCCATGTGGATCGACGGGATCGAGCCGTGAAAGGTCGCCTCGGCGTTGGGATCGGGGATTTCCGCGCGCCGGGCGGGATCGGCGAACGCCGCGAACGCCGCCATTTCCCGGCGCCGCCCTTCGCGCACGGCCGCCGCCAGCTCGCCGTGGAAGTCGGTGAAATACAGGAACGGCTCGGCCGCGCCCCACTCCTCGCCCATGAAGATCAGCGGCACCTGCGGGCACAGCAGCTGCAGCGTCGCCGCGGCGCGGAGCGCGCGCGGACTGGCCAGCCGGTGCAGGCGCTCGCCGAACGCGCGATTGCCCACCTGGTCGTGGTTCTGCAGGAACAGCACGAAGCTCGACGGCGGCAGGTGCGCGCTGGGCATGCCGCGGGGCGCGCCGCCGTGGCCCGGCGAGGGCTGGCCCTGGTAGATGAAGCCCTGTTCCAGGCCGCGCGCCAGCAGCCGCGCCGGCTGCTCGCTGTAGTTGGCGTAGTAGCCCTCCTGCTCGCCGGTCAGCATCAGGTGCAGGACGTTGTGCAGGTCGTCGTTCCACTGCGCGTCATAGCCGTGCTCGAGCAGGCTGGCGTCGTTGTGCTCGTTCTCCACCATGAGGTGCACCTGGCGGCCCGGCTCCGCCGCGCGGCGCACCCGCGCCGCCAGCTCCTTCAGGAAGCCGCGGTCGTCGATGGCGTGCACCGCGTCCAGGCGCAGGCCGTCGAAGCGGTATTCCATGAGCCAGTAGATGGCGTTGGCGATGAAGAACTCGCGCACCTGCGGCCGGCGATGGTCGATCGCCGGCCCCCACGGCGAGGAACGGCCGCTGTCGAAGAATTGCGGCGCATAGCGGTGCAGGTAGTTGCCGTCGGGGCCGAAGTGGTTGTAGACCACGTCGAGGTAGACGCACAGGCCCAGGCCGTGCGCCGTATCGATCAGCAGCTTCAGCTCCTCGGGAGTGCCGTAGGACGCGTCCGGCGCGTACGGCAGCACGCCGTCATAGCCCCAGTTGCGGCTGCCGGAGAAATCGGCGATCGGCATCAGCTCCAGCGCGGTGGCGCCGAGGGCGACCAGGTGCGGGAGGCGTTGCGTCACCCCGGCGAAGCCGCCGCCGAAACAGCCGGCATGAGCCTCGTAGATCACGCTTTCATGCCAGGGACGGCCGTTCCAGCCGTCGGCCCGCCACTCGTAGGCGCGCGGGTCGACCACCAGGCTGTAGCCGTGCACGTCCTGCGCCTGGGCGCGCGAGGCCGGGTCCGGCACCGCGATGTCCCGGTCGATGCGGTAGCGGTAACGGGTGCCCGCGCCGCAGGCCGCGACGGCGCGGAACGTCCCGTCGTCTTCGCGGCGCATCGGGACCGGCGGCAGGCCGTCGAATTCCACCTCCACCGTGCGCGCCGCCGGAGCCCACAAGCCGAAAGACGTGGCGGCGCCGCCGGCATCCAGCTCGGCGCCGAACGGCAGTTCCACGCGGTGCCGCACGCTCATGCCGCGGCTCCCACCACACCGTCATCCGGCGTCGCGTCGTTCTGCGCCGAAGCCTGGGGCGCGGCCGGCTGGGGCAGCGATTGCGCTTCGGGCTGTGCCAGCAGCACGGCCACGCTATGGGCGGCGAGGCTGACGGGCTGGTCGGCGGAGAACGGCTCGGCTCCTTCCGGCTCCTCGCTGGCGGCGATCAGGCGGTAATCCAGCCGCGGCTGAGGCAGCTGGAATTCATGTGGCGCCTCGTCGGCATTGAACAGCAGGATGGCGACCTCGATCCGGCCGTCGTCGCGGGCCAGCGCCCGGCGCACGCCGAGCAGGCGGGCGTTGGGATTGTCCCAGTCCGCCGGCGCCAGCTCATTGCCGCGCTCGTCGAACCAGAAGATATCCTTCAGGCCGTGCGCCGGCTCCGCCTGGCCGTGCTGGAACCAGAGACCCTGGAACACCGGGTGCTCGCGCCGGATGCGGATCAGATTCGCGACGAAGTCGGCCAGGGCCTTGCCTTCGGCCGACTCCGCCAGCCGCCAGTCCAGCCAGGACAGCTCGTTGTCCTGGCAATAGGCGTTGTTGTTGCCCTGCTGGGTCTGGCCGAATTCGTCGCCGGCCAGCAGCATGGGCGTGCCATGGGACAGGAACAGCGTGCACAGCAGGCTGCGCTGGGCGCGCCGGCGCTGCGCTTCGACGCGCTGGTCGTCGGTCGGACCCTCGGCGCCCCAGTTGCGGCTGTCGTTGTGGTCGGAACCGTCGCGGTTGTCCTCGCCGTTGGCCTCGTTGTGCTTGGCCTCGTAGCTGACCAGGTCGCGCAGGGTGTAGCCGTCGTGGGCGGTGACGAAGTTGAGGCTGGCCCAGGGCCGGCGGCGGCGATGGTCGAACAGCTCGGCCGTGCCCTGCAGCACCGCCGCCAGCGCGCCGCGCATGCCGGGATCGCCCCGCCAGTAGCGGCGCGCGCAGCTGCGGAACTTGTCGTTCCATTCGGCGAAGCCGGGCGGGTGACGCCCGAGCTGGTAGCCGCCGAGGCCCACGTCCCAGGGCTCGGAGATCAGCTTCAGGCCGCTGAGCAGCGGGTCCTGCAGCAGGGCGTCGAAGAAGCCGCAGCCCGGGTCGAAGCCGTGCTCCTCGCGCCCGAGCGTCGCGCCCAGGTCGAAGCGGAAGCCGTCGACCCGGTATTCGGCGGCCCACCAGCGCAGCGAGTCCAGCACCATCTGGATCACCCGCGGATGGCTCAGGTTGACGGTGTTGCCGCAGCCGGTGTCGTTGACGTAGTGGCGCGGATCGCCGGCGGCCAGCCGGTAGTAGCTGCAGTTGTCCAGGCCGCGCCAGCTCAGGGTGGGGCCCAGCTCGTTGCCCTCGCAGGTGTGGTTGTAGACCACGTCGAGGATCACCTCGATGCCGGCGGCGTGCAGCTGCTGCACCGCCCATTTGAACTGGCCCGAGGTGCCGTCCGACAGGTAGGCAGGGTCCGGCGCGAAATAGGCCAGGGTGTTGTAACCCCAGTAGTTGGTCAGCTGCCGCTCCAGCAGGTTGCGGTCGCGGGCGAAGGCATGGACCGGCAGCAGCTCCACCGCCGTGACGCCGAGGCGGCGCAGGTAGTCGATGCTGGCGGGATGGCCGAGGCCGCCGAAGGTGCCGCGCTCGTTGGGCGGAATGCGCTCGTTGAGGCGCGACCAGCCCTTGACGTGAAGCTCGTAGATGACCGTCTCGGACCAGGGCACGCGCGGCGGATGGTCGCCGCCCCAGTCGTAATGATCGTCGGCCACCACCGCCTTGGGCATGTATTCGGCGCTGTTGCGGCGGTCGTAGGCCAGGTCGGCGCGGGCGTGGCCGACGCGGTAGCCGTACAGGGCGTCGTGCCAGCGCAGCTCCCCGTGCAGCCGCCGCGCATAGGGATCCAGCAGCAGCTTGTGATTGTTGAAGCGCAGGCCGCGCGCGGGATCGTAGGGACCGTAAGCGCGGTAGCCGTACAGCGTGCCCGGGCGGGCTCCGGGCAGGTAGCCGCGCCACACGCCGTCGCTGCAATCCGGCATCTGCAGCCGCGTTTCGTGGCGGCCGGAGCCGTCGAACACGCACAGCTCGATGCGCTCGGCGTGCTCGGAGAACACGGCGAAGTGGGTGCCGCGGCCGTCCCAGTGCGGGCCCAGCCGGGGCCAGGAACTGGGCAGCAGCCGGTCGGCCGTGGTCTCGGGCATCTTGGATTCCTCCGTCGCGGCTATTAGGCCGGCGCGTCGCTTTCGGTGATCAGGAAAATCGCGCCGAGCGGAGGCAGCGTCAGCTCGAGCGAGAACGGCTGGCCATGGCTGGGCGGCGCGGCGGCGCGGACCACGCCGCAGTTGCCGACATTGCCGCCGCCATAAACGGCCGCGTCACTGTTGAAGATTTCGCGCCAGGCGCCGGCGCGCGGCGCGCCGATGCGGTAGCGGTGGCGCGGCACCGGGGTGAAGTTGTACACGGCCAGCAGCGGCGGCGTCGCGCCGTAGCCGGCGCGGTAGAAGGCGTAGACGCTGTTGACGCGGTCGTCGCCCACCAGCCAGCGGAAGCCGGCGCCGTCGCAGTCGGCCTGGTGCAGCGCCGGCACCGTGGTATACAGCCGGTTGAGGTCGCGCACCAGGCGCTGCACGCCCTGGTGCAGCGGGTCGCGCAGCGCGTCCCAGTCGAGCTGGCTGTCGTGGTTCCACTCGCGCTCCTGCGCCAGCTCGCCGCCCATAAACAGCAGCTTCTTGCCCGGGTGCGCCCACATGAAGGACAGGTAGGCGCGCAGGTTGGCGAAGCGCTGCCAGCGGTCGCCCGGCATCCGGCCGATCAGCGAGCGCTTGCCGTGCACCACTTCGTCATGCGACAGCGGCAGCACGAAGCGCTCGGAGAACGCGTAGACCAGGCCGAAGGTGATCTTGTCGTGGTGCCAGGAGCGGTGCACGGGATCGTGGGCGATGTATTCCAGGGTGTCGTGCATCCAGCCCATGTTCCATTTGTAATCGAAGCCCAGCCCGCCGTCGCGGGTGGGCCGGGTCACGCCCGGCCAGGCGGTGGATTCCTCCGCCACCAGCAGGGCTCCGGGGCAGCGCTCGTGCACCACGTCGCTGAGATGGCGCAGGAAGTCGATGGCCTCCAGGTTCTCGCGGCCGCCGTAGCGGTTGGGGATCCATTCGCCCTCGCGGCGCGAATAATCGCGGTACAGCATCGAGGCCACCGCGTCGACGCGCAGGCCGTCGATGTGGTACTGCTCCAGCCAGTGCAGCGCGCTGGCCAGCAGGAAGCCGTGCACCTCGCGCCGGCCGAGGTTGTAGATCAGCGTGTTCCAGTCCTGGTGGAAGCCTTCGCGCGGGTCCTGGTGCTCGTACAGCGCGGTGCCGTCGAAATGCGCCAGGCCGTGCGGGTCGGTGGGGAAGTGCGCCGGCACCCAGTCGAGCAGGACGCCGATGCCGGCGTTGTGGCAGCGGTCGATGAAGGCGGCGAAATCGCCCGGCGTGCCGTAGGCGGCATGCGGCGCGAACAGGCCCAGCGGCTGATAGCCCCAGGAGCCGCCGAAGGGATGCGCCATCACCGGCAGCAGCTCGATGTGACTGAAGCCCTGTTCGGCGACATAGGGCACCAGCTGCTCCGCCAGCTCGTGCCAGGACGGCGACTGCCCGCCAGACCGCCGCCAGGAAGCGGCGTGGACCTCGTAGATGGATATCGGCGCCTGCGGCGACTGGCGCTGCGCCCGGCGCTCCATCCATTCGGCGTCCTGCCAGTCGTGGAGTTTGCGGGGCGCCACCACCGAGGCGGTGCGCGGCGGCGGCTCCGCCTGCAGCGCCACCGGATCGGCCTTCTGCGGCAGCGGGCCGTGCGGACCGAGGATGTCGTACTTGTACAGCGCCCCGCTCGCCAGCCGCGGGATGAACAGCTCCCATACGCCGGCCTCGATGCGCTTGCGCATCGGGTGACGCCGCGCGTCCCAGCCGTTGAAATCGCCGATCACCGAAACGCGCCGCGCGTTCGGCGCCCAGCAGGCGAAGCGCACGCCGTCGACGCCGTTGACGCGCATCACCTGCGCGCCCAGGCAGCGGCCCAGCTCACGGTGGCTGCCCTCCGCGATCAGGTGCAGGTCCAGCTCGCCCAGCAGCAGGCCGAAGCTGTAGGGATCCTCGGTCTCCTGCACCGCTCCGCCGGGCCAATGGATGCGCAGCAGGTAGCCCGAAGATTCATCGATGGGCCCGGCGAACAGCCCCGGCAGCTGCACTTCCTGCAGCGGCTTCCAGCCGCCGGCGCCGGGCTCCCGCACCTCGACCCGCTGCGCCCGCGGCAGCCAGGCGCGCAGCACGTAGTTGTCGCCGGCACGGTGCGGCCCCAGCAGCGCGTAGGGATCGCCGACCTCGGCGCGCTCCAGCGCCGTGGCCGCGCCGGGGGGGAGCAGGTCGTTGCTATCGGCGTCAGCCATGGGCTTGTTCCTCACCGCCGGTGCGCCGGGCCGCCTCGGCCAGGCCGCGCAGCGGTATGCCCAGCCAGGCCGGGCGGTTGGCGATCTCGTAGGCGACCTCGTAGGCGGCCTTTTCCAGGGTGAACAACTCGGTCAGCGCGGCTGCGGCCGCCACCTGGTCCGACGGGCAGGCGCGGCCGGCCGCCGCCCGGTGCTGCTCCAGGAAGGCGGCGCGCGAGACCGCCTTGAAGCGCTCGACCACGTTGTGCCGGCGCGCCTGCGATTCGGCGGACTCGGCCGCGGGATTGTGGTCCGCCGTCGCGGCGGCGTAGTCGAACGAGCGGAGCATGCCGGCCACGTCGCGGAACGGGCTGCTCTTGGCGCGCCGCTCGGACAGCGGCCGCGCCGGCTCGCCTTCGAAGTCGATGATGTAGGCATCCTCCTGGGCGACCAGGATCTGCCCCAGGTGCAGGTCACCGTGGATGCGGATGCGCGGCGAGCCCAGGCCGGCGGCGGCCAGCTGCGCCGCCCGCTGGTGCAGCTGGCCGCGGCGCGCGATCAGGTCCTGTGCCAGCAGCCGGTCGGCATCCTGCGCCCACTGCTGCTGGCGTGCCAGCAGGTCGAGGGCCTGGTCGATCTGCTTCTGCGCCGCCGCCGCCCACTGCGCGCAGTCGGCTTCGTCGGCGCGCTCGGGGGCGAAGGCCGGATATTCGCTGGGCTCGGCCAGCACCGCGTGCATCCCGCCCACGCGCTTGCCCAGCACGCCGGCGAACTGCACGAAGTCCCGCAGCGCCCCGGCGCTCTGTTGCGGCTCGGCGCCCTCGATCGGCACGGTCGAGTCCTTGATGGCGCGTTCCAGCATGTTCTGCGTCCACGACCAGGCATCGCCCTGGTTGTGCAGGAACTCCTGCAGCACCATCAGCACCCGCGGTTCGCCGTCGGCGCCCCGGCGCGACACCTCGCCCAGCAGCGCCGCGATGTTGGCGAAGCCGCGCTCGGTGAGGTAGCGGCCCATCTCCGCCTCCGGATGCAGGCCGGGGGCGATGCGCCGGATCAGCTTGAGGATGATGCGCTCGCCGAGCACCAGCGAGCTGTTGGACTGCTCCGCCGCCAGCACCCGCACTTCCGGCGGGTCCGGCAGCTCGATCTCCAGGAGGCGCCGGGTCGGGGCGAAGCGCAGCTCGCCGCTGGAGCCCGGCACGGTGCTGTCGGCGCGCAGCAGGCGCAGCACGGCGTGGGCGAAGGCCGGCAAGGTGACGGCGTCGGTGAGGAAGCCGACACGGCGGCCCCGCCGTAGCCGCGCCAGGGCCAGCTGATGCTGGATCGCGCTGGCATCCTGTTCCTCCGGCAGGGTGCCGAGCGGCAGCTGGAAGCAGTAGGTGCCCTGGGCGGTGTCGACCTCCAGCTCGGTTAGCAGCACCGAGGGAGGCTCCTGGGTCAGCATGGTGGAGCGGGCCAGGGTGACCTTGCGCACCGCTTCGTTCTTGACCGAGAACCAGCGGCGCTTCGGCAGGTAGGCCGGCAGGATGTCGCGCTCCAGCGTGCCGGCGGTCGGCTCGCGCAACAGGTCGGAGATGCCGCTGCGCAGCACCAGGGTGGTGTAGTCGGGCATGGGCTCGGGAGGTGGGGCGTACCAGGGCGGCATCTGCGCGGCGGTGCTGAGCAGGAACCAGTAGAAGCCGTGCTGCGGCAGGGTCAGCAGGTAGGGCAGCTTGCCGATCGGCGGGAACGCCGAGCCGCCGATCATCTCCACCGGGACGCGGCCCTCGTAGGCCGACAGGTCCAGCTCCACCGGCTGCGCCGAGCGCGAGACGTTGGCCACGCACAGGATGGTCTCGGCGTGGCCGTTGTCGGGCGCGTACTCGCGCAGGTAGGCCAGCACCCGCCGGTTGGTGGGATAGATCAGCTTCAGCGTGCCGCGACCGAAGGCCTGGTGCTGCTTGCGGATGCCGAGCATGCGGCGCATCCAGCTGAGCAGGGAATGCGGATCGCGCGCCTGGGCCTCGACATTGGTCGCCTGGTAGCCGTACAGCGGATCCATCAGCGGCGGCAGCACCAGCGAGGCGGGATCGGCGCGGGAGAAGCCGCCGTTGCGGTCATAGGACCACTGCATCGGCGTGCGCACGCCGTCGCGGTCGCCGAGGTAGATGTTGTCGCCCATGCCGATCTCGTCGCCGTAGTAGATCACCGGCGCGCCCGGCATCGACAGCAGCAGCGAGTTGAGCAGCTCGATGCGGCGGCGGTCGCGTTCCAGCAGCGGCGCCAGGCGGCGGCGGATGCCGAGGTTGAGGCGCGCGCGGCGGTCGGTGGCGTAGCGCTCCCACAGGTAATCGCGCTCGCGGTCGGTGACCATCTCAAGGGTCAGCTCGTCGTGGTTGCGCAGGAAGATCGCCCACTGGCAGTTGGCGGGGATGTCCGGGGTCTGGCGCAGGATGTCGGTGATGGGGAAGCGGTCTTCCTGCGCCACCGCCATGTACATGCGCGGCATCAGCGGGAAGTGGAACGCCATGTGGCATTCGTCGCCCTTGCCGAAGTATTCCTGCGTGTCCTCCGGCCACTGGTTCGCCTCGGCGAGCAGCATGCGGTCGGCGTAGCGCTCGTCGATCACGCGCCGGATGCGCTGCACGACCGCGTGAGTCTCCCGCAGGTTCTCGTTGCTGGTGCCCTCCCGCTCGACGAGGTAGGGAATCGCATCCAGTCGGAACCCGTCGACTCCATAGGCCAACCAGAATTCCATGA
>DASRFD010000122.1:0-48105 GCA_035651715.1 Nevskia sp. | reverse complement strand
GAACTTTTCGTTTAACAGTAACTCCGCCGGATTTGGTGGCGTGGTTCCGCGAGCCAGGTAGTCAAGCCCCTTAACACCGCTCGGCCTAATGATCGAAGCTGCATCAGCGTCTCCGACGAGATAGTCAGTGATGCCGGGCTTTACTTCTCCACCGAAATAGCTATTGATATGACCGCGACGGAGGTCAGCATCCAGCAACACCACTTTCTTATCGGAAAGCGCGAGAACTGCCGCAAGATTGACGGAAATAAAGGATTTGCCGATGCCGGGTGAAGGGCCAGTGATCATCAACACGTTATTCGGAGATTCGATCAGGGCAAAGTGAAGCGAGGTACGCAAGCTACGCAGCGCTTCCGCCACAACCTCATCGCCCTTGTTGACTGCGAGCACATAACTAGCGTCGCCCATGCCAGGACGCCCCTTCATTTGCCTAGCCAGGCGCGTCTGGACTGAGGAATACGGAATTGAGGCGAAGGTAACTAGACCAAAGCGGCGCTCCACTTCACCGGGGTCGTCAAGACCCCGGAGCAGCGCGTGCTTCACAAAGACGTAAACAACGCCGAACAAAAGTCCCCCGAAAAGCGACAACGCCAGGGTAATGACGGGCCGCGGACTCGAAGGAGTCCGCGGCTTGAGCGGCCTGTCGACGATGCGAACGTTACCAATGGTTCCGGCTCTCGCAACCTGGAGCTGCTGAATGGTGTCCAGCATTGTGGTGTAAAGCTGCGTTGCTACTTCAACGTCCCGCATCAGGCCGAGCACATCCTGCTGCGTTGTTGGTAAGCTCTCGGTGTCCTTTTTTGTCCGGGCCTGGGCGGATTGAATGATCTGTAATTGCTCATCGATAGCCTTTATCACCGGATGCTCCGCAGTAAAGCGCTGCAGAGCTTCTTCGCGTTGCTGCATCAACTCAAGCCTACGGGCTTCCAGGTCGACACTCGATTTGAGAACCTGCTCTGTTTCTTGGGAAACATCCACCGTGCCATGCTTTAGCTGATAGGCATTCAGGTTGGCTTGGGCGACATCAACCTTCTCTTTCAAATCCGGCAGCTGCCGATTGAGGAATTCAAGCGACCTCGCAGCCTCCTCCGAACGCCGTTCGACGTTCTGCCTCAGGTAGGCATCTTCGATACTGTTTACAACGTTGAAGACCTCGTCAGGTGAACTGCCGCTATATTGGAGCTGGATCACACCCGACTGCTTGCCTTGTTCGGCGACAATTAGCCGCTTGTAGAGGCTTTTGTAAACGTCTTCCCGAGCGCGGCGATCCAAGTAGAAGACCGTTCCTGGCCGAGCCACGAGAGTTCGGACAAACAGAGTAATTCTGCCGCTAGCCGTTTCGACGGCAGCGCTCTCACCTACTTTTCCTTTTAGAAGTTCGCCGTCATGACTGTCCAGCAGCGTGTATGCATTATCTCCCGCAACCAGAGAAAACCGCTCCCCGACCAAATCATCAGGAATGTCGAAAGTCGGCACCTCGACCCGCTCCCCCCCCCAGGCATACGAACCAAAGCCCGGCAGCGCCGAAACCGGACCGGTCCTCTTTTTGTTCCATCTCGCGATTGCATGACCCAGCACAGGAAAATATTTGGGCCGCACACCGACAAGGAAATTCATCTTGTCGATAACCTGATCCAGCACCATGTGGCTTTGTAGGATCTGGATCTCGGCCTCGGTTTTGACTGTGCTGCCGACAAGAAGCGAACTCAAGTCATTTAGATTGCTTAGGGCGCTGCTTTTGGAATCGTCCTCGACCTGCACCATGCCGTCTGCTTCATAGGTACGGTCACTGACCACGAGATAAAAAATTCCAACCATCATGAAGGTTAAGGCAATGCCTAATACAACCCAGCGGCTGGCGATGAGTAGTTCGGCAATTTGCCTTAGGTTGACTTCTTCAGCCTCGACTCCACTACCCTGATTGATGACAGCCAGCGACTGCTGGAGTCGGGACCGGGCCTCAATATTGTTCGACACTGTTCGAAAATCCTATATACAAAGCAGGGCGCGCTGCCTGCCATCCAAGTTTCAATTCAGATACCAAGTTCGCTACTTGGTTAACTGATAAAGTTCAAAGATCGCCGTAATCGTGGGCAGAAGATCTGCAATAACCGCGTTGTATTGCGAAAAAGCCGTCGACTTGACGTAAACCACATCACGGGGTTGCAGTTTGAACTGACTTGCAAGCAGCACGCCCTCAGTATGCGAGAGATCAATTGTGAAGACCTGCGCGCTAATCTTGGAATTCATCCCTAAATGAGGGCGGAATATAAGAACCCCTGAGTCCTTGCCCTTTGTCGCATCGAGGCCGCCTGCTTGCGTGAGCGCCTCAATAAGAGACATCGAGTCCTGGGGGATCACAACGGGAGCTTGTTTGGATACCGCCCCCAGCACGAATACTTGATCTCCAGATTGATCCGGAACATGCAGAACGTCGCCAGGGCGGAGCTCCGGATTGGCTACAGGACGAGCACCGGAGAGTAGGCCGGCCAGATCGATCACATGGACTACTCCATCACGCACGAGAATCGCCCGTCGTCGGCTAGCTGTCGGAGTAAGACCACCACTGCTGTCGATCGCCTGAAGCACCCCTTTCGGAGTGTCGTCGAACGTCAAAGTACCTGGTTTAGCCACCTCACCAGTCACCTCAATGCGACCCGCGCGATAGGCGACCACACGAACGTCGACCTGGGGGTTTTGCACGACTTTCTTGAGATGGTCAGCGATGAAGCTTCGCAATTCCCCGGCCGTCATACCCGCAGCCTTGAAGACACCGACATAAGGGTAATAAGCGGTACCGTCGGACGCCACCAGGCGGCCCTGACTTGTAAGATCGCTGGTGAGCCCAGTATACGGAGCTGTCAGTTCCGGATGATCCCACACTACGACAAAGAAGACATCTCCAGGCCCTACGCGATATTCCGGGGGGACATTAGAAGGCAGGAGTGACGGCATGGAGTCCAACGCATCACCGAACTGGCTTTGCGAAAGCTTGATCAACAAATCCGGAGTGACGGGCAAAACTTCGTAGGAGCGGCCCGGCTCGACTTCGGTGGCCACATAGCCGCCGTCTGAACTTACAATCTGGTATTCATGGGCACCATGACCTTCCCGAACATTGAGGCCCGGAATTATGTCTGAACAGGCGCTAAGTGCCTGCAGCAGAACAACGCCCACAAAGACAATGACAAGCTTGCTTGACTTGATATTCACAATTAAATAAAGCTTTATTCAAATTGAATTTGGTTAAACCAGAGTCGTCCGCGCTATCGACCGCGCCTGAACTGACCGATTGTATCCGAGTAAAATGTCTTTACGTAGCCGAGCCTTTTTAGCTCCACATGCAAAAACGCCAAAATCATAGACTCCCTTGATCTCGCTGCCCTTCGGTGAATATTTGAAATATTGTCAATTTCAAAGTCATGTTTCATAAAATCGCGCTTATTTGTACAGGCAATATTTGCCGGAGTCCGATTGCCCAATTTCTCTTTGATAGTCAAATGGAGGGGGCGATCCAGTTCTGCTCCGCGGGCACTGCCGCCCTTGTCAATCATCCAGCTGACCCTTTGGCCCAACAGGTAATGCTGGAGCATGGCCATGACATTTCGCACCATCGAGCACAACAGGCGACGCAAGCTATGTTGACCTCAATGGATCTCATTTTGACTCTTGACCAAAGTCACAGCGACTGGATCCAGGCACGTTTTCCACAATTGCAAGGCCGCACCCACAAACTTGGACGCTGGCGTAAAAACATGAACATCGCCGATCCATATAGGCGCCCCAAGGCAGCATTTGATCAAGCGTATTGGGACATAAGCCTCTGCGTCGAAGACTGGATTACCCGGATCCGCCGCGCCTAGTCCTAATTTGCTCTACTTCAATGCTTCAGATGCGCCTCGGGCAAAGTCATCCGGCTGCCCATCCTTGACCGTGAAATAAAGCTCCGGCCCGTCGTAAACCATCTGCCCTCCATCGCGGGTCAGCGGACGGAAAGTGAACCCTGCCTCCCGGCGAGTGCTCCTGGCGAAGAACAGATCCAGCGGCAGGGTGATGTAAAGGCCCTTGTCGAACGAGCCTTCGCCGAATTGTGCCGCCGATATGTTGGTCTTGGTGGCGAAGACGCCGACGCGCACGCCGCTGTCGAACTCGCGCGAGATGTCGACCGTGCCGCCCTTATCCTTCGCCAGGTACTGCCCCGCACTCAGCTTGAACAACAGGTTGTAAAAGCCGGGCTTGTAGTAGAGGGTGGCGTGGCCGGTGGTGACGGTGTATGGCAGGAAGTCGAACTGCTCGCTGAAGCCGCGCTTCTTCACCCGGTTGACGTCGACTGCCACCGCCCAGCTGCGGCCGTAGGGACGGTACAGCAACTCCGTGCCGACGCCGCCATACATCTCTTCGAAGATGCCTGCGGACAAGCGGTGATAGACGTCCGGGAATGGCGACCAGCTATAGTCCGCCTCGAGGTTGATCAATCCATCCTTGCCCTGCTGCAGATACTTGACGATGTCGCTGCGCACATGCGGCAAGGTACTGTTCGATTCCAGCTTGATCTTGTCGAAGTTGTTGACGATGTTGAATCCGGCGGCACCGGTGAGATTGAGGTGGTCGGTCACCGCCAGCGCGGTCGCCAACTTCCAGTAGAGCTGGCCCGCGTAGAAGGTGTCAGGCCCGCCCACGCTCTGGCGCACGGCCGGCCCGGTGTCCCAGGAAAACTTGGGGAGGCGGGTCGCGTCGTAATACTGCGCGCTGGCGTAGCCGCCACCCGGTCCCTTCAACAGCAAGGACGATACAGCGGCGTCACGATCTCCCTCCGCCGCAGCCAGGCTGAAATCCCGCCGCGACACTTCGACCCGGTAGTTCTCCATGCCTTGGTCGACGAACACCAGTTCGAACTTCGAGATCTCCGTCGGCGCCAGGACAGCCAAGACGCGCGCAGCCCGCCCGCTCGCCCTGGCGGGATTGCGGAACTTGTCCTGGCTCAGCCAGACCCGGACCTCCTGGGAGTAGCTCAGGTAGTCCAGCGCGATGAGTGAGAAACCCTGCTGCTTTAAGGTCTCGCGCAGCTTGATGACGAACTGGTTCCGATCCTCCACCGAGGCTTCCGGCACCGCCGGCGGTGTTGCCGGCGCGGGAGCGGTGGCAGCGGCACTTTGCGATTGCGCCAAGGGGACTTGGGGCTGATCCACGGCCGGCCGCTGCACGGGCTCCGGTGGTGGATCCGCGGTTTTGGCTACGCCGCGCAGCTTTTGGAAATTGGTATAGAGAGCGAAGCGGGCCATGACTGTATTGCCGCGTTCCAACCCGACGCCCATGTCAAGACCGCTGATCCCACGATAAGCCAATCCGAAGTTGATTGGTGAGCTTTGACGCAGCTTGTTGCTTAAAGCTTCATGCTGGTAATCATTGCCATCGTACTCGACGCGCAGCGACAGTCCTTTCAGGGGCGTAACCCATTCCAAGCCACCGAACGGGCCGATGGTTTGCCCGGTGAGCAGGCGATTCAGGCCAACACCGCCCGCACTGTTGGTCCCACTAGAAGTGTCGTAGCGGTTCTTGTCGAAATGCCCTGATATGACACGCAGCGGATTGTAGATGCCGCCGTTCGAGCCTAATCGTCCCCATGCCAGGCCGAGCGAAAAGTCAACGTTATACCAGTGGTAGCTGCCAACCAGGTATTCGCTGGAGAACAGACCGCTGCCACCGATGTCCTGCACGCCGAAAGCAACAGCCGGCCAGTACTCTCCTTCATTCAGCAGCCGGATCTTCAGGTCGGCACTTTTGTCCTTGTAGTGCTGGCTGCCACTGAAATTTGGGTCATTGCTGTAGAACCGGTTGGTGACGTCGGTGTAGCGTACCGAAGCCTCCAGCCAGGGCAGCGGTTGCAGGAAGAAATGGATCTGGTTGTAGGGCCTAACGGTCGAAACGCCGAGACCGAATTCACCTTCGTCGCGCATGCGCGCGGTCGGCGTCTGCAGCAAACCGACGTTACCGAAATCGTTGTTGCCGGCAAACAAGCCATCGAAGTCCGCTGCTCCAGCGGGTGCGGAGCCAGCCAGGCAGATGACGGCCACGACGCAGGCAATGCCAGGGGCGAAAAAAACCGGCGTTCCTGAACGAAGACTCAAAACTGACTCCTGCGATTCCCGAATTTTGGCGGCCGCCGCGCGGACGCCGCCTTTGCACTGGCATGCCGGCATGCTGTAAGTCACTGATTCGACAAAGCCGGACCAGGCCGGCACCCTACACACTTCCCCTGTTCCGGGCAAAGCGCTGGCCGACCGAGGCAGTCCCCGCAAGCAGGAGGCATTCTGTCATGTGGGGTAAAAAAAATCCTGCGAATGTAAGGGAACGTGGTGAAATGTCTGCCATTGAGCTGTGATTCGTGAAACAGCGCACAAATGGCCGGAAACTTGCTACGAACTCGGGCGTGTCAGCCGCGGTCGGATGTATTGGCAGCAGATGCTATCGGGTATACTCTGTCGAGGTTACGGGAATTTCGGGACGTCCCGTCATTTTGAAACGATTCACGAAGAATGGAGAGGCGTTATGAAGACGGTACTTAAGGCGGCCCTGGTGGCCACTGCGGTTCTGAGCAGCCAGGCCATTCTTGCGGATGACAATGGCGTTGCCGCCGGCAGCTCGGCTACGGCGTCGAGCGCCGCCAAGGGCTCCACCGCCACCATCGTGGCCGCCGGTGTCGGTGCCGCTGCGGTGATCGGCGCGGTCGTTGCCGGGTCTTCCGACAACGGCGGCACCACCAGCACCACCAGCACGACTTCGACCCACTGAGCCGATTCCGGCTCGCCACGAAAAGGCCGCCCTCGAGGCGGCTTTTTTGTCGGCCGCCCTCGATCAGGCTGCCGGGGGCTTGAGCAACTCCATCCGGATCGGCGGCATCTCGGGACAATACTGCTGCACGGCGCGCCAGACCCGGCCGCCCTGGGCATCCACCCAGTAGCTGTTGCGGGTCTTCCAGCGCCACGCCGGCATTGTCGCCACCTCGTCGATCCGCCGGGTCAGGCGCTCGCGCCCGAGGATCATCAGGGTTTCCTCGCCCACCAGATCGAAGCGCGACTCGACCGCGATCGCCTTTTCGTCGGCGTGCTTCAGATCGATCTCGTAGTACATCCCACGCGGGGGCACCGTCCCGGTCCTGGCAAAGTCGGCCAGGGGGTCACCGCCGGCCAGCCAGCGCGTCCCGGCCAGGTCGCGGTCCAGTCCATGGGTACGGACCAGGCGTCCGCCACTGGTATAGAAGCTGACATGGTCGGCCGACACCCACTGCAGCTCACCGCCTTCGACGGTCGCCAGCACCACCACCGCCGGCGCCAGATCGCCGACGCGCAGCCCCAGCGTCGCATAGGGAAGGCCCCGGATCTCCTCGGCGCTCAGGGGATATTCGCCGCTCGAGCGGCTTCTGCGGCTGACCGTGCTGGAGAACAGGTTGTAGACCGAATTCGAGTCCGACGCACAGCCGGCGACTCCCGAGGCCAGCAAACCACCCAGCACCTGCCTGCGACTCAGCATCCGCTCCTGCTCCTGATCATGGTTGTAGGCCCGGTCAACCGGGCCGCGGACACCGGGCATGCCGGTTCGCGTGGCTTTATCATGTCATGAAACAGCGGCGCCCTGAGAGGCTTGCTTCAGCCTGAAGATCCGCCTCCCGGTTTCCATCCATCTCGCGGAACACGCCTGGCGCGGACTGCGACCGTTCCCCCAACCCGCATGGCCGCATCCGAACCGATCAACCTTTTTCTCAGCTGCGCCCGCGGCATCGAGCCTCTGCTGGCCCGGGAAGCGGCCGCCCTGGGGGCGCTGGAGCCGCGCGAGCAGAACGGCGGCGTGGCGTGCCAGGGCGACTGGGCCAGCGCCTACCGCATCTGCCTGTGGTCGCGCCTGGCCAGCCGCGTGTTGCTCCCCGTCAGCCAGTATAAGGCGGAGACCGCCGAACAGCTCTACGACGGCGCCAAAGCGGTGGATTGGCCGGCCTGGTTTTCCGCCAACCGCAGCTTCGCCGTGGAGGTGGCGGGTCACTCCAACGTCCTGACCCATACCCACTTCGCCGCGCTGAAGGTCAAGGACGCCATCGCTGACCGCTTCCGCGACGACCACGGCCGCCGCCCGGACGTGGACGCCAACGCCCCGGATGTCGCCGTGCACCTGCACCTGAACGCGTCCCGGATCAGCCTGAGCCTGGACCTGTCCGGCGGCAGCCTGCACCGCCGCGGCTATCGCGCCAAAGGCGCGGCGGCCCCGTTGAAGGAAACCCTGGCTGCGGCGATCCTGCTGCGCGCCGGCTGGCCGGAGGTGGCGGGGCGTGGCGGCGCCCTGATCGACCCCTTGTGCGGCTCCGGCACCCTGGTGATCGAGGCGGCGCTGATGGCAGCCGACAGCGCGCCGGGGCTGGCGCGTGAGCGCTACGGCTTCCAGTCCCTGCGCAACCATGACCGCACCGTGTGGGAGGCCCTGCTGGCGGACGCCCGTGCGCGCCGCGAGGCCGGCCTGAAACAGCTGCCGCCCCTGCTGGGCCAGGATATCGACGGCGCCACCCTGCGCGCGGCGCGGCGCAATGCCGAGCTCGCCGGCCTGGGCGGGCATACACAGTGGTCCCAGGCCGACGTCTCCACCGCGCGCCCGGTCGGGGATGCGCCCGGGCTGGTGGCGACCAACCCTCCCTATGGCGAGCGCCTGGGCAGCGAAGCCGAGCTGATCAAGCTCTACAGCCTGCTCGGGCACGCGCTCAAGCAGCACTTCGGCGGCTGGCAGGCGGCGGTATTCACCGGCCGTCCCGACCTCGGCCCGCGCCTGGGCCTGCGCGCGGAAAAGATGTACGCGCTGTACAACGGCGACCTGCCCTGCAAGCTGCTGCTGTTCGACATCCCGACCCCGGCGCCGGTGGAAGCCGCGGCGCCGGGCCCTGGCGGCGGGGCCGAGGATTTCACCAACCGCCTGCGCAAGAACCTCAAGCACCTGGGCAAGTGGGCCAAGCGCAGCGGCGTGTCCTGCTACCGCGTCTATGACGCCGACCTGCCGGACTACGCCCTGGCGGTGGACCTCTATCCCACCGCCTCGCCACAGATCCACGCCCAGGAGTATGCCGCGCCAAAGACGGTCGATCCGATCAAGGCCGAAAAGCGCCTGCGCGAGGCGCTGGCGGTGATCCAGCAGGTGTTCGAAGTGCCGGCGGCGGCCATCCACTTCAAGATCCGCAAACAACAGAAGGGCAGCGAGCAGTACACCCGCCAGGGCGAGCAGGACCGCTTCCAGCAGGTGGAGGAGCACGGCTGCCGGCTGTGGGTGAATCTCGACGACTACCTCGACACCGGCCTGTTCCTCGACCATCGCCCGCTGCGCCGGCGCCTCCAGGCCGAAGCGGCCGGCAAGCGCTTCCTCAACCTGTTTTGCTACACCGCCACGGCGACCGTGCACGCCGCCAAGGGCGGCGCCAGCGGCACCGTGTCGGTGGACCTGTCGGCGAACTACCTGGAGTGGGCGCAGCGCAACCTCGAGTTGAACGGCTACAAGTCCACGCTGAAAGCCCGGCGCCGCCCCGACGACTCCGCCCGCGGCCGCAATCCGTGGAAGGAGCAGCCGTCACGCCACCAGCTGATCCAGGCCGACTGCCTGGCCTGGCTCGAGGAGCAGGCGCGGAATCCCGCCGCCCAGCGCTACGACCTGATCCTGTGCGACCCGCCGACCTTCTCCAACTCCAAGCGCATGGACGGCACGCTCGATGTGCAGCGCGACCACGTCCAGATGCTGCGCAACGCCGCGCAGCTGCTGACTCCGCAGGGCGTGCTGTACTTCTCCACCAACCGCAAGCGCTTCAAGCTCGACCAGGAGGCCCTGGCCGGCCTCGACATCAGCGACATCACCGCCCAGACCCTCGACGAGGATTTCAAGCGGCCGCCGCCGCCGCATCGTTGCTGGGCGATCCGCCGCGGTTCGACCTAGGGCCGATAATCCCGAGGCGCCGTCATAAATCTGAAAATCCCGCGCCCTATTCTTTGCAGTTTTGAGTATTGGGGGAATCCAGATGAATCAGCCTTCAGGCGGCGATGGTCGCTTCAATCCCGCGCGCCGCAAGCTGCTGGCGGGCTTTGCCGCCTCGGCGGCGGGTGCTGCGGTCGCCACCGGCTGCGGTGACTCGTCGACAGTCGCCGAAAACCCGTCCAACGCCAGCCTCCCCGACCCGGCCAGGTCGGGCATCGACCATGTGGTGGTGGTGATGATGGAGAACCGCTCGTTCGACCACTATTACGGCTGGCTGCCCGGCGCCGACGGCAGGCAGGCCGGTCGCAGCTTCGTCGACACCGCGGGAAAGACGCAGACCAGCCACCACCTTACCGACTTCCAGAACTGCGCCAGCGCCGATCCGGACCACAGCTATGAAGGCGGCCGCAAGGAGCTCAATGGCGGCGGCATGGACGGCTTCCTGCTGCCCTCGACGCCTGGCGATACCTTCCCCATCGGCTACTACGAAGAGGCGGACCTGGCGTTCCACGGCCCGGCCGCGCGCAACTGGACGGTCTGCGACCGCTACTTCTGCTCGATCCTGGCCGAAACCTACCCGAACCGCTTCTACATGCACTCGGGCCAGACCAGCAAGCTGCATAACTCGGATTCGCCGACGACCACCAGCCTGCCGACGATCTGGGATGCCCTGCAGGCCAAGGGCGTCAGCGGCAACTACTACTACAGCGACCTGCCGTTCACGGCCGAATATGGCAGCACCTACCTCGGTATTTCCCTGCCCTTCGCCACCTTCCTGCTGCAGGCGGCGGCGGGCACCCTCCCGGCGGTGTCCTACATCGATCCGACCTTCCTCGGCGAGGGCCAGGGCGTGTCCCACGACGACCATCCGCTGGCCGACATCCGCAACGGCCAGGCTTTCCTCAACCAGGTGTACAACGCGGTGCGGACCAGCCCGCAGTGGGACAAGACCCTGCTGATCATCAACTACGACGAATGGGGTGGCTTCGCCGACCACGTCGAGCCGGGGTTCGCTCCGATCACCGACGCCGAAAAGGCCCTGGGCAACGACGGCCGGCTCGGCTTCCGCGTGCCGGTGGTGGCGATCGGCCCGCGCGCCCGCCGCGGCCACGTCGAGCACACCCAGTTCGACCACACCTCGATCCTCAACCTGCTGGTATGGCGCTTCGGCCTGACGCCGTGGTACCCCCGCGCCAGCACCTCCAACAATTTCGCCCTGGCGCTGGACTTCGACAACCCGCCGAACACCGACGCGCCGGCCTTCAACGTGCCCACCGGCCCCTTCGGCCAGGTCTGCGGCCTGCCGGCGCTGTTGCCCAACGGCAGCTCGCTGGGACAGGTCGACGCGGTGGCGCGCTCGCGCGCCGCGCACATCCTGGAAATGCAGATGCTCAAGGCCAAGGCACAGCGCTTCGGCTTTCCGGTGTACTGAGCGGACCAGCGGGGGCGGCCATCTCCGGAGATAGTCCCTTCGGGGATGGCCGCCGGCGCGTTCCGCCGGCGAGGCCCTGGCCTTAACGTGCGCCGGCGGGCGGAGGTCCCGCCCGACGGGTCAAGTCCGCGGCAGGGTCACCCCGCGCTGCCCCTGGTACTTGCCGCCGCGGTCGCGGTAACTGGTTTCGCAGACCTCGTCGGCGCCGAGAAACAGCATCTGCGCCACGCCCTCGTTGGCGTAGATCTTCGCCGGCAGGGTGGTGGTGTTGGAAAACTCCAGGGTCACGTGCCCCTCCCACTCCGGCTCAAGCGGCGTGACGTTGACGATGATGCCGCAACGGGCATAGGTGCTCTTGCCCAAGCAGATCACCAGCACATCGCGCGGAATGCGGAAGTATTCCACCGTCCGCGCCAGGGCGAAGGAGTTGGGCGGAATCACGCAGCACTCGCCCTTGAAGTCGATGAAGCTCTTCGAATCGAAGGCCTTGGGATCGACGATGGTGGAATTGATGTTGGTGAAGATCTTGAACTCGTCGGCGCAGCGCACGTCGTAGCCGTAGCTGGAAACGCCATAGCTGACGATGCGGTTGTCGCCGCTGCTGCGCACCTGGCCGGCGGCGTAGGGCTCGATCATGCCGTGCTGCTCCGCCATGCGGCGGATCCATCGATCTGACTTGATGCTCATCGTTCCGGACTGTATTGGAATGGCCGCCCGGATTATCGCAGTTCCAAGCGCTTTGTCCGGATCACCTGGCAACCTCGGCGCCGATATCCACCGCTCATCGAGACAGCTCCCGCAGCCAGATCCGCCAGCTTGCCCGTCACGCGGGTCGCCAGCCGCGGCCGCTGCGTTGAGGAGGCAGTTGCCGGACTACGCGCCAGTCAGTCGTCGCTGACGGCGATGCTGGGGAAACCGATGTTTGCCGCCTCGCCATAGGCCAGGCGCGCCGCGGCAAGCCGGGCGATGTCGCGGTAGCGCTGCGCCAGCGGGCCGTCGGGGTCGGCGGCAACGGTGGGATTGCCGCTGTCCGCCTGCTGGCGGATGCGGATATCCAAGGGCAGCTGGCCGAGCAGCTCGGTGCCCGCGGCGCGGGCCAGCCTCTCGCCGCCGCCGGCGCCAAAAATGGCTTCTTCGTGGCCGCAGCTGGAGCAGACGTGGGTGCTCATGTTCTCGACGATCCCGAGGACCGGGATACCGACCTTGCGGAACATCTCCAGGCCCTTGCGCGCGTCGAGCAGGGCCACGTCCTGCGGCGTGGTCACCACCACGCTGCCGGCCACCGGCACGCGCTGCGACAGCGACAGCTGGATATCGCCGGTACCCGGGGGCATGTCGACGACCAGGTAGTCGAGCGCGTCCCAGGCGGTCTCGGTCAGCAGCTGCCACAGCGCCTGGGTCGCCATCGGCCCGCGCCAGATGGTGGGCTGGGCCTCGGAATCGAGCAGGAATCCGATCGACATCGCCTGCAGGCCATGCGCCATGATCGGGTGCATGCGGCGGCCGTCCGGCGAGGTCGGCTTCTCGCGCGGGCTGCCCAGCATCAGCGGCTGGCTCGGCCCGTACAGGTCGGCGTCGAGGATGCCGACGCGCGCGCCCTCGGCGTGCAGGGCCAGGGCCAGGTTCACCGCCACCGTGGACTTGCCGACGCCGCCCTTGCCGGACGCCACGGCGATGACGTTCTTCACCCCCGGCAGCGGCTGCAGGCCCTTCTGCACCGCGTGCGGCTGGATGGTCCAGTCCACCGCCACCTCGACGCTCAGGCCAGGCCTGGCCGCCGCCAGGTGCTGCTGCACCGCCGCCGCCAGCGCGGCGCGGTAGCCCGCGGCGGGATAGCCCAGCTCCAGCTGCACCCGCGCGCGGGCACCGTCCAGGCTGAGGCGGCGGGTCACGCCGGCGCTTTGCAGGTCACGGCCGAGCAGGGGGTCGACGTAGCCACCCAGTGCGGCTTCCAGGAGAACTTGATCGGACATCGGCAGGGCTTGGAAAAGAGGGGAATGCTTCAATCTTGAGGATCGAAGTCTAGCATCCAAGTCCTGCCGGCCCCTGCCGGGGCGCGGGCAGGCCTATGCGATAATCCGCCACCGGCTTTCCCGTCTCCTGCACATGACCGCCCCCGCCGTCCGCAAGATCTTCGTCACCAACGCCCTGCCTTACGCCAACGGCCCGCTGCACCTGGGGCACCTGGTGGGTTACATCCAGGCCGACGTCTGGGTGCGCTTCCAGCGCATGCAGGGCCACGCGGTGACCTACGTCTGCGCCGACGACGCCCACGGCACGCCGATCATGCTGGCGGCGGAAAAAGCCGGCCTGACGCCGGAGGCCTTCATCGCCGGGATCAAGGTCGGCCACGAACAGGACTTTGCCGCCTTCCACATCCGCTTCGACCACTACCATTCGACCCACTCGGAGGAAAACCGGGTGCTGTCGGAGCGCATCTACCAGGCCCTCGACCAGGCCGGCCATATCACCACGCGCGAGATCGAGCAGGCCTACGACCCGGTCAAGCAGATGTTCCTGCCCGACCGCTACGTCAAGGGCACCTGCCCGAACTGCGGCACACCGGACCAGTACGGCGACAACTGCGAGAACTGCAGCGCCACCTACTCCGCGCGGGAGCTGAAGAACCCCTACTCCACGCTCTCCGGCGCCGCGCCGGAATGGCGCCCTTCCGAGCACTATTTCTTCGCGCTGTCCAGGCTGCAGCCGGCGGTGGAGGACTGGCTCGCCCGTGCCGAGATCCACCCCAGCGTCAAGGCCAAGCTCAAGGAGTGGACCGACGGCGGCCTCAAGGACTGGGACATTTCACGCGACGCGCCCTACTTCGGCTTCGGCATCCCCGGCAAGCCCGGCAAGTTCTTCTACGTCTGGCTCGACGCGCCGATCGGCTACTACGCCAGCCTGCTGGCCTTCCTCGGCGGCGACGCGGCGAAGCTGGAGCAGGTCATCGGCGCCGGTTCGCCGTACGAGATGTGGCATTTCATCGGCAAGGACATCGTCAACTTCCACGGCCTGTTCTGGCCGGCCATGCTGCACGGCGCGAAGCTGCGCCAACCCACCGGACTGTCGGTCAACGGCTACCTGACCGTGGACGGCGCGAAGATGAGCAAGTCGCGCGGCACCTTCATCAAGGCGCGCACCTATCTCGACGTCGGCCTCAACCCGGAATACCTGCGCTATTACTTCGCCGCCAAGCTCGCCCCCGGCGTCGCCGACCTCGATCTCAACCTCGAGGACTTCGTGGCACGGGTCAACAGCGACCTGGTCGGCAAGTACGTCAACATCGCCAGCCGCTGTGCCGGCTTCGTCGAGAAGCTGTTCGGCGGCAAGCTGGCGGGGGACCTGCACGATGCGGAAGGCTATGGCCGCATCGCCGCCGCCGCGCCGCAGATCGCCGGGGCCTACGAGCAGCGCGATTTCGCCGAAGCCCTGCGCCGCGTCATGGCGCTGGCCGACGAGGCCAACGAGTCGATCCAGCGTGCCGCGCCCTGGGTGATGGCCAAGGACGAGAGCCAGCGCGAGCGGCTGCACCAGGTCTGCACCACCTACCTCAACGTGTTCCGCCTGCTGACCCTGTACCTCAAGCCAGTGCTGCCGCAGTTGGCCGCGCAGGCCGAGCGCTTCCTCGACATCCCGCCGCTGGCTTGGGCCGACGCCGCGCAGCCGCTGCTCGGCCACGCCGTCCGCCCCTACCAGGCCCTCGTCACCCGCATCGACCCCGCGCAGATCAAGACCATGGTGGAAAACTCCAAGGAAGACCTCGGCCCCACGGCCACGCCCGCCCCGGCCGCCCCGAAGGCCGCGACCCCGAAGGCGGCCGCCCCTGCCGCGGTTCCCGCCGCGGAGGGCACCTTCGCGTCGATCGACGACTTCGGCAAGATCGAGCTGCGCATCGCCCGCATCGACAACGCCGAAAGCGTCGAAGGCGCCGACAAGCTGCTCAGGCTCACCCTGGACCTGGGCGAGCTGGGCAAGCGCCAGGTCTTCGCCGGGATCAAGTCGCAGTATGCGCCGGAGGCCCTGATCGGCCGGCTCACCGTGGTCGTCGCCAACCTCGCCCCGCGCAAGATGCGCTTTGGCCTGTCCGAAGGCATGGTGCTGGCCGCCAGCCACGGCGACGGCAAGCCGTTCCTGCTGTCGCCGGATTCCGGCGCCGAGCCGGGGATGCGGGTGAAATGATGCGCTTTTCCTTAGTCATTCCCGCGTAGGCGGGAATCCATTCTCACCGGCCATGCAGGCCTCCCTCGCCCAGCGCATCGACGCCCTGCTGCCGCAGACCCAATGCGCCCGTTGTGGCTATGACGGCTGCAAGCCCTATGCGGACGCGATTGCCGCCGGCAGCGCGGAAATCAACCAGTGCCCGCCCGGCGGCAAAGCCACCATCGCCGCGCTGGCCGCGCTGCTCGGCCGCGCGCCGCTGCCGCTCAATCCGGCCAATGGCACCGAGCCCGCCGCAGATCTCGTAGCGGTCATCGACGAACCCGCCTGCATCGGCTGCTACAAGTGCATCCAGGCCTGCCCGGTGGACGCCATCGTCGGCGCCCCCAAACGGATGCACACCGTCATCGCCGCCGAATGCAGCGGCTGCGAGCTGTGCCTGGCGCCGTGCCCGGTCGACTGCATCAGCCTGCAGCCACGCGCGGCGACCCTGCCCGCGCCCGCGGCGCAGGCCTCGTTGTGGCGCCGCCGCCATGCGGCGCGCAAGACCAGGCTGGTGCGGGAACAGGAAATGCGCATGGAAGCCCGGCGGCGCCGCGCTCCAAGCCTCCGCGACCGCGCCCAGGCCTTCGATATCGCCGCGGCGATCGAGCGGGCTCGTTCCAGAAGGGGTACGGACATGCCCGTCACCGCGGCTCCGCCAACCCTTGATGGGGATGGCAAAAAGGCATGAAGCCCGCCGACATCGCCGAACTCTACCGCCGTCTCGCCGCGGCCAACCCGAACCCGCGCAGCGAACTGGAATACGGCTCGTCCTTCGAACTGCTGGTGTCCGTGGTGCTTTCCGCCCAGGCCACCGACGTCGGCGTGAACAAGGCCACCGCACGGCTCTATCCGGTGGCCAACACGCCGCAGGCGATCCTGGCGCTGGGCGAGAACCGGCTCAAGGACTACATCAAGACCATCGGCCTGTACCAGACCAAGGCGCGGAATGTCATTGCGCTTTGCCGCCAGCTGATCGAGCGGCACGGCGGGGCAGTGCCACGCAGGCGCGAGGAGCTGGAGGCGCTGCCCGGCGTCGGCCGCAAGACCGCCAACGTGGTGCTCAACGTGGCCTTCGGCGAGCCGACCATTGCGGTCGACACGCACATCTTCCGCGTCGCCAACCGCACCGGCCTGGCCCCCGGCACCAGCCCCGACCGCATCTCGGAAAGGCTGGAAAAGATCACGCCGCTGCCCTACCGCCTGCACGCGCACCACTGGCTGATCCTGCACGGCCGCTATGTCTGCAAGGCGCGGACGCCGGAATGCTGGCGTTGCATCATCGCCGACTTGTGCCGCTACAAGCCGAAGACGCCGCCGGCGGCGGAGACGCCCGCGCTGCGCGGTAAGCCGCTTGCAAGCGCTGCGCCCCATAGGAAGGCCCCAGTCCGCCGGCCCTAGCCAGCCCGGATTGCTGCGCCGCGGCGTTGAGCCCGACGGGAAAACACCCGACAATCAGGGTATTCATGCACGACGGCTCCGCACCTTCCGCTGTTCCGGTCCCTTCCTGGCAACGCGCCGGCTGGGTCGCGCGCCCGGCTGAGCTTCTCGCCATGCTGGACCTCGATCCACCCCCGCCGGGGCTGGGAGCAGGGCTGTTACGCGACTTCCCCCTGCGGGTGCCGCATGCCTTCGTTTCCCGCATGCGCAAGGGCGACCCGCGAGACCCCCTGTTCCTGCAGGTGTGGCCAGCCGGCGCCGAGGCGCTGGAGACGCCGGGCTTTACCGGCGACGCCGTCGGCGACCTGCATCGCCTCAAGCCCGGCGGCCTGATCCACAAGTACCAGGGCCGCGCCCTGGTGGTGAGCACCGGCGCCTGCGCGGTGCACTGCCGCTACTGCTTCCGCCGCCATTTCCCCTACGGCGAGCACCTCGCCTCCCGCGGCCACTGGCGCGAGACCCTGGCGGCGCTGGCGGCGGACCCCAGCATCGAGGAAGTGATCCTGTCCGGGGGCGACCCGCTGTCGCTGGATGACGACAAGCTCGCCGCCCTGGCCGCCGGCCTCGAGCGCATTCCGCACGTGCGGCGGCTGCGCCTGCACACGCGTACCGCGGTGGTGCTGCCGGAGCGCGTCGACGAGGCCCTGCTGGCCTGGCTCGGCCGCTCCCGTTTACAGAAAGTGGTGGTGCTGCACGTCAACCATCCCAACGAGATCGATGCCGCGGTGGAAGCCGCCGCCGCGCGCCTGCGGGGCGCCGGCGCCACCCTGCTCAACCAGTCGGTCCTGCTCAAGGGGGTCAACGATGATCCCGCCGTCCTGGCGGCCTTGTCCGGGCGGCTTTTTGCCTGCGGCGTTTTGCCCTACTATCTGCATCTACTCGATCGCGTCCAGGGAGCGGGGCATTTCGAGGTGAACGAAAACATCGCTGTCGAAATCATGGGGGAGCTGGCGGCGCGGCTGCCGGGTTATCTCGTGCCGCGCCTGGCGCGCGAACTGCCGGGCGCCCCGGCCAAGACCCTGCTGCCATGGTAACCGGCAAGCCCGTGACCCGGCTCCCTTCCGCCCTGCTCAGCGAGGCCTCCGGCGTGCTGCTGGTGGTCACCAGCGCCGAGGAGGTGGCCAAGCGCATCGAAAGCCACCTGCGCAACGCCGGCCATCCGCTGCGGGTGGCCTGGATCACCGACCTGGAAGACCTGCAGGACGTGCTGCAGCGCAACCCTCCCGACCTGGTGCTGTCCGACGAAAACGTCAGGAACGCCTCGCCGGAACAGGTCATCGCCGTCGCCAGCAAATTGCGGCCCGATCTGCCGGTGGTGGTCATCAGCAAGGAGCACTCGGTCGAGGACGCGGTCGCCGCCCTCGCCGCCGGCGCCCAGGATTTCGTCTCCTACGACGACCTGCGCCACCTGCGCCACCTCGAGCTGGTGGTGGTGCGCGAGTTCGTCAAGCACCACAATCTGCGCAACCTGCGCCTGACTCAGCAGCGCCTGGCCGATTTCGAGTCGCGCCACCAGCAGCTCACCGAAAACACCGCCGACGCCGTCGCACATGTGCAGGAAGGCATCCTGGCCAATGCCAACACCGCCTTCACCCACCTGCTCGGCTACGACGACCCGGCCGAGCTGGCCGGGCAGCCGCTGATCGACTTGGTGGCCCCGGACCAGCAGGTCAAGATCAAGGAACGCCTGCGCGCGGTGCAGAAGGGCAAGCACAACGGCGAGCCGCTGGAATTGGTGCTGGCCGGGCGCAAGGGCCAGGTGCACGTCAAGGCCCAGCTGATCCTGGGCACCCAGGACGGCGAGAGCGTGATCGAGCTGCTGATCCGCGCCGAGGGCGGCAAGGGCCGTCCGGCCTCGGCCCAGGCCGCCTTCCACGGCCGCGGCGTGTTCGCCGAGGCGCTGGCGGAAGCGCCGCCGGCCGACAGCAAGGTGGTGCGCACCGCGATCCTGCTGCACATCGACGCCTTCGACGCGCTGGAGCAGCGCATCGGCCACGCCGACGCCCAGGAAGTGACCTCGCTGCTGGCTGAGACGGTGCATTCCCGCCTCGGCCCGCAGGACCAGTCGTTCGTCTTTTCCACCGACGAGCTGGCGCTGCTGGTGCAGCGCCCCAACTACAACGAAGCCGAGCAGTTCGCCGAGTTCCTGCGCAAGGAGATCTCCGGCCACATCTTCGCGGCGCGCAGCCACGAGGCGCACATCAGCCTGACCATCGCCGTGTTCCCCCTCGGCGGCCAGGAATCGCCGGAGCAGGTGATCCGCCAGCTCGCCGAGGAGGCGCGCAAGACCTCCACCGGGCGCGGCGGCAACCAGATCGTGGCGCTGGGCGCCACCGCCAAGGCCAACCAGGTCGAGCGCGAGGAGGCCCGCCGCGCCGCCCAGGTGAAGAAGGCGATCGAGGAAAACCGCCTCAAGCTGGCCTACCAGTCCATCGCCAGCCTCGAAGGCGAGTCGCGCAGCCACTTCGACGTGCTGGTGCGCATGCTCGACGAGAGCGGCAAGGAATACCACGCCAGCGAGTTCCTGCCGGCGGCGCAGAAATTCAATTTGATGCGGTCGGTCGACCGCTGGGTGGTGACCCGTGCCCTCGGCGTCATCGCCAAGCGCGCCGCATCCAAGGAGGCCTCGGTGCTGTTCGTCAAGCTGGCCGAGGACACGCTCAAGGACAACGACGGCTTCATCTCCTGGCTCAAGGCTCTGGTGCAGGAGCAGCCGCTTAGGAGCGACGAGATCGTCTTCGAAATCCAGGAAGTGGTGATCCAGAACCACGTGCGCAAGGCCAAGGCCCTGACCCAGGCGCTGCGCGAGATGGGCGCCGGCCTGGCGGTGGAGCACTTCGGCGTCGGCGCCAACTCGGCGCAGCTGCTCGACCACATCCCGGCCAATTTCATCAAGTTCCACCCCTCCTTCACCCAGAAGTTCACCGAGAAGGACACGCAGAAGCGCCTGAGCGAGCTGGTCGAGGCGGCCAAGCAGCGCAACCTCAAGACCATCGTCTCCCATGTCGAGGACGCCCACGTCATGGCGCGCCTGTGGCAGATGGGCGTGAACTTCATCCAGGGCTACCACGTGCAGGAACCCGAGGTGGTGCTGCTGGCCAGCGATATCGCGGGTGGTCGGGGCTGAGAATTCTTCGCACAAACGAAAAGGGCGGCCATAGGCCGCCCTTTTCGTTTTGTCGGGCTACTGCGCCTGCTGCAACCGCGCGATGCGCTGCTCCAGCGGCGGGTGGGTGGCGAACAGGTCCCTGACGCCGCCGGCGATGCCGAAGGCGGCCATGTTCTGCGGCAGCGTCGAAGGCTCGTGCAGCGCCTTCAGGCGTTCCAGCGCGGCGATCATCTTGCGCTTGCCGGCGAGGCGGGCGCCGCCCGCGTCGGCATGGAACTCGCGCCAGCGCGAGAAGGCGCAGACGATCAGCGTCGCCAGCACGCCCAGCACCAGCTGCGCCACCATCACCGTGATGTAGTAGCCGAACCCGGCGCCGCCGCGGTCGTTGTCCCGGCGCATGGCGCTGTCGACGACGTAACCGATGACGTGCGCCAGGAAGAAGACGAAGGTGTTGAGCACGCCCTGGATCAGGGTCAGGGTCACCATGTCGCCGTTGGCGACGTGGCTCACCTCATGGCCGAGCACGGCCTCGATTTCCTCCTGCGTCATGTTCTGCAGCAGGCCGCTGCTCACGGCCACCAGGGCGTTGTTCTTGCTGGCGCCGGTGGCGAAGGCGTTCGGCTCGGGCGCCTGGTATACCGCCACCTCCGGCACGCCGATGCCCGCCGCGCGCGCCTCGCGTTCCACCGTCGCCAGCAGCCAGGCCTCGGCCGCGCTGCGCGGCTGGGTGATGACTTCCGCGCCGGTGCTCATCTTGGCAATCCACTTCGACATCAGCAGCGAGATGAACGAGCCGCCCATGCCCATCACCGCGGCAAACGCCAGCAGCATCGGCAGATTGAGGCCGCGCTGCGTCAGGTAGCGGTCCACGCCGAGCACCGAGCAGATCAGCGACAGGACCACCAGAATGGCTAAATTAGTCAGCAGAAACAGAACGATACGTTTCATGGATCAGGCGGTGGCAGGGCGGATGCCCTGATCAATTCTGGAGGATTCCGGGCCGAACTCAAGGGGCCCGGAATCGCTGGTCACCCGCGGAGCTACTCGGGCCTGGCTTCGGCCGGCTTGTCGCGCAGCGGCTGCAAACCGTCGACACGGGTGAAGCCGCGCGGCAGGTGGTTGCCGCGGCTGGCCCGGGCGCCGACGTAGTGCTCCAGGTCCGAGCGCTTGAGGGTCAGGGTGCGCTTGCCGCTGAGCACCTCCAGCGGCGCCCCCGCCGGCAGCACGGTGGCGGCGACGATGCGGTCCTCGCCCTTGAGCACGATCAGCTTGTTGCCCTTGCCCTTGACCATTTCCGGCAGTTCGCTGACCGGGAACAGCAGCAGGCGGCCTTCGGCGGTGGCGATGGCCAGGCGATCGCTGGCCGGGTCGGCGACCTTCGCCGGGGTGAACGGCGCAAGCTCGACGTTGATCGCCGCCTTGCCGGCGCGGTTGCGCGCCTGCAGGTCGTCCAGCTTGACGACGAAGCCGTAGCCGTCGCCGCCTCCGAGCACGTACTTGTCCGCGGGCTCGCCCAGCATGATGGCCACCACCGTGGCGCCATCCTGAAGGTCGAGCTTGGTCGTCACCGGCTCGCCCTGCGAACGCGCCGAGGGCAGCTCGCGCGGGTTGAGCGAATAGGAGCGGCCGCGGCTGTCGAGCAGGATCAGCAGCTGGTTGCTGCGGCCTTCCGCCGCGCACAGGAACTCGTCGCCGGCCTTGTAGCTGAGGCCGGCGGCGTCGATGCCGTGGCCCTTGGCCGAGCGGATCCAGCCGGCCTTGGACAGCACCACGGTGATCTGCTCGGCCGGCAGGATCTCGGTGGCCTCCAGCGCCTGGGCGGCGGGGCGGGCCACGATCGGGCAGCGGCGCGCGTCGCCGTACTTCTTGGCGTCCTCGGCCAGCTCCTGGCCCACCAGCTTCTTGAGCCTGGCCTCGGAGGCGAGCAGCTCCTCCAGCGACTTGCGCTCGGCGGCGAGCTCCGCCTGCTCGCCGCGGATCTTCATTTCCTCCAGCTTTTGCAGGTGGCGCAGGCGCAGGTCGAGGATGGCGTCCGCCTGGAGCTCGCTGAGCTTGAAGCGGCGCATCAGCTCCGCCTTGGGATCCTCCTCGTAGCGGATGATGCGGATCACCTCGTCGATGTTGAGGAAGGCGATCAGCAGGGCGTCGAGGATGTGCAGGCGCTCGTTGACCTTGGCCAGGCGGTGCTCCAGCCGCCGCCGCACGGTGGCGGTGCGGAACTGCAGCCACTCGCCGAGGATCTCGCGCAGGTTCTTCACCCGCGGCCGGCCGTCCAGGCCGATCATGTTGAGGTTGACCCGGTAGCTCTTCTCCAGGTCGGTGGTGGCGAACAGGTGCGCCATCAGCGCCTCCACGTCGACCCGGTTGGAGCGCGGGATGATCACCACGCGCGTCGGGTTCTCGTGGTCGGACTCGTCGCGCAGGTCCTCGATCAGCGGCAGCTTCTTGGCCCGCATCTGCTCGGCGATCTGCTCCTGCACCTTGGCCGGCGAGACCTGGTGCGGCAGGTGGGTGACGACGATGTTGCCGTCGTCCTCGCGTTCCCAGCGGGCGCGGGCGCGCACCTGGCCGAGGCCGGTTTCATAGATCTTCTTCAACTCGGCCGCATCGCTGACGATTTCGCAGCCGGTGGGAAAGTCCGGGCCCGGCACGTGCTCCATCAGCTCGTCCAGGCCGGCCTTCGGATGCTTCAGCAGGTGCTGGCAGGCGGCGGCAAGCTCGCGCAGGTTGTGCGGCGGGATGTCGGTGGCCATGCCCACGGCGATGCCGGTGGTGCCGTTGATCAGGATGTTCGGCGTGCGCGCCGGCAGCAGGCGCGGCTCCTCGCGGCTGCCGTCGAAGGTCGGCAGCCAGTCCACCGTGCCCTGCCCGATCTCCGACAGCAGGGCCTGCGCATACGGCGTCAGCCGCGACTCGGTGTAGCGGTAGGCGGCGAAGGACTTGGGATCGTCGGGCGAACCCCAGTTGCCCTGCCCGTCCACCAGCGGATAGCGGTAGGCGAAGGGCTGCGCCATGGTCACCATCGCCTCGTAGCAGGCGCTGTCACCGTGCGGATGGAACTTGCCGATGACGTCGCCGACGGTCAACGCCGACTTGCGGTGCTTGGCCGTGGCGACGATGCCCAGCTCGGACATGGCGTAGACGATGCGGCGCTGCACCGGCTTGAGGCCGTCGGCCACGTGCGGCAGGGCGCGGTCCAGCACCACATACATCGAGTAGTCGAGGTAGGCCTTCTCGGCGAAGACGCGCAGCGGCAAGCGTTCGGTTTCGGTGATTTCGTTGGTCATTTGCTTAGAAGCTGAATGCAACTGCGACGCTCGAGCGCGACGCGCGGGACTTTGTTGTGAAGGACTGCTTCATCGTGATGGATCGAGGTTTCGCCGGGTACATGGGGACTCTTTCGAAACGTCCGTGCACTGCGAGCTGCCACGGCATTCCAGCGCTGAAGGGCACTTCGTCTTCAGCCACCTTGCGCCACGCGGCAATCCGCCTCGTCACGCCACTACCCGCACGGTATTGCCGTAACGCCCGAGCTTGCCGTCGGCAGTAAGGAGGATCAGCGGCTCGCTGAGGCTCTGCGCGACCAGCAAGCGGTCGAACGGATCCTTACGGTCCTCGTGGACCGCCAGCCTCGCCACCGTCAGCAGGTGCTCCTGGGTAATGTCCAGCCACTCGAAGCCGTCGTCCACCACCCTTTTGCAGAACTGCGGCAAGTCGAGCTTGAGGCGACCAAGCGAAAACTTAATGGCCAGTTCCCACAGGCTGGCGCGGCTTACGTAGACCGGCCCCTCAGTTTCAAGGACAAGCTGCCGCACTTCGGGTGGCACGCGCTGCGCGTCGATTTGCCACCACACTGCGAGCTGCGTATCGACGAGCAATCTCACCTACGCGGCTCCCGCAGGACGTCGAACAACTCGTCTACAGGCTCGTCGAAGTCCGGGGCGATCCAGTAGCCCTTGCCTTCCATGCCGCCGGGCTCGGCGATCTTGCGAGCAGGCGCTGTGTAAGCGGTAAGGCGCGCCACCGGCCGGCCAGCCTTGGCGATGATCACGTCCCGCCCGCGCTGCACTTGCTCCAACAGCTTGGAAAACCGGGTTTTCGCATCATGCACGTTAACCGCGGACTTGGCCGTCATCTTCAGCATCCCATATGGACTAAGTCTTAGTCTAGTCCGATTGAGGGAGCCCATCAAACCTCGGCCTTGTCGCCGTTCTCTTCCAGCCAGGCCTTGCGGTCGCCGGCACGCTTTTTCGCCAGCATCATGTCCATCACCTGGTCGGCGGGCTCATTGTCCAGGGTCAGCTGCACCAGCTTGCGCGTGTCGCGCGCCATGGTGGTCTCGCGCAGCTGCATCGGGTTCATCTCGCCCAGGCCCTTGAACCGGGTGACCTGGATCTTGGCGCGATTGCCCTCGGCGCTGAGGCGATCCTTGATGCCTTGCAGCTCTGCTTCGTCCAGCGCGTAGGACACGTGCTTCCCGGCATCGATGCGGAACAGCGGCGGCATGGCGATGTAGACATGCCCGGCCTCGACCAGCGGGCGGAAGTGCCTGAGGAACAGCGCGCAGAACAGGGTCGCGATGTGCAGGCCGTCGTGGTCCGCATCGGCCAGCATGCATATCTTGCCGTAGCGCAGGCCGTCGAGCTTGTCGCTGCCCGGGTCGACGCCGATGGCCACGCTGATGTCATGGATTTCCTGCGAGGCCAGGGTGCTGCCGGAGTCCACTTCCCAGGTGTTGAGGATCTTGCCGCGCAGCGGCATCACCGCCTGGGTGTCGCGGTCGCGCGCTTGCTTGGCCGAGCCGCCGGCGGAATCGCCCTCGACCAGGAACAGCTCGGTCAGGTTGGGATCGGTGGAAACGCAGTCGGCCAGCTTGCCCGGCAGCGCCGGGCCGGTGGTGACGCGCTTGCGCACCACCTGCTTGGCCAGCTTCATGCGCGCGTTGGCGTTGGAGATCACCAGAGCGGCGATCTGCTCGCCGGTTTCCGGGTGCTGGTTCAGCCACAGGCTGAAGCTGTCGTGCACCACGCCCTGGACGAAAGTCGCGGTCTCGCGCGAGGACAGGCGTTCCTTGGTCTGGCCGGCGAACTGGGGGTCGTGCATCTTCACCGACAGCACGTAGCAGCAGCCCTGCCACACGTCTTCCGGCGTCAGCTTGAGGCCGCGCGGCAGCAGGTTGCGGAACTCGCAGAACTCGCGGACCGCCTCGGTCAGGCCGGTGCGCAAGCCGTTGACGTGGGTGCCGCCCTGGATGGTCGGGATCAGGTTGACGTAGGACTCCGCCACCACCTCGCTGCCTTCCGCCAGCCACAGCAGCGCCCATTCGGCCTCCTCGCGCTGCGCGGCGAACTTGCCGACGAAGGGTTCGGGCGGAACCGTCTCGGCGCCGTTGAGCGCGTCCTTGAGGTAGTCGGTGAGGCCGTTCTCGTACTGCCACACCATCTGCTCGCCGTTGACCTGGTCGTCGAGGCTGACGCGCAGATTCGGGCACAGCACCGCCTTGGCGCGCAGCACCTGCTTGAGCTTGGGAATGGAAATCTTGGCCGAGTCGAAATACTTCTCGTCCGGCCAGAACCGCACGCTGGTGCCGGTGCGCGACTTCGGCGCGCTGCCGATCTCCTTGAGCTTGGACACCTTCTCGCCGCCGGCGAACTCCATGGCGTACTCGGCGCCGCCGCGGAACACGTGCACGTCCAGCTTTTTCGACAGGGCGTTGACCACCGACACGCCGACGCCATGCAGACCGCCGGAGAAGCCGTAGGCCTTGTTGGAGAACTTGGCGCCGGAATGGAGCTTGGTCAGGATCAGCTCCACGCCCGAGACCTTGTGCTCGGGATGGATGTCCACCGGCATGCCGCGGCCGTCGTCCGCCACCTGGCAGGAGCCATCGGCGAAGAGGGTCACGTCGATGCGCCGGGCGTGCCCGGCCAGGGCCTCGTCGACGCTGTTGTCGATGACTTCCTGGGCGAGGTGATTGGGGCGGGTGGTGTCGGTGTACATGCCCGGGCGCTTGCGCACCGGGTCGAGGCCGCTGAGGACTTCAATCTGTTCGGCGGAGTAGTTGCTGGCTGCCATCGGCTGTTGTTTTCTGAGGAGGCGCGAAGTTAGCGAATGAGCCGGGGGCGTGCAAGCACACCGCGTCACGGTGCCGGCCGGGCGGGAATCCCGGCCGCGGCAGCCGGGCGGATGCGCAAAAACAGCCGATTCCGGTGACAAGGACAGACCGCTGCCCGGGCGCTCCCGGCCAGAAGTTTACTGTACAAAGGTGCAGTCAACAACCGGCCGCGCGGGCCGGCAAACCCTCAGTGCGAGTCGGTGGCGGCGAACCAGGCGGCGCAGTAGGTCAGGGCCACCATCGGCAGCAGCACCAGCAGGCTCTGCAAGGGCACCACCTGGCCGTTCAGCCCGGTCTTGACCGAGGCCACCAGGTCGGCCATCACCGGCGAGAAGCAGGCCACGCCGGCGGCGGCCAAGCCGCCGAGGACCGGGCCCAGCCAGCTGTAGCTGCGTTGCGGGCGCGGCGCCGGCAGCTGCCCCATCACCCGGGCGGTGAAGCCGGCGTCCTCGATGTAGGCGTCGCGCGCGGCGTCCTCGCGCAGCAGCCGCTCCAGACGGGCATCGTCCAGAGGGTCGAGATCAAAGCTCGGGATTTGTGGATTCATGAAGCACTCCTCGGCTCCCAGGCCGGCAGCAACACCTGCAACTTCTTCTTTGCCCGGAAAATATACGATTTCACCGTGCCCACCGGGCATCCCAGCACGTAGGCAGCCTCTTCGTGGCTGCGGTCCAAATAGTAGCACTGCACGATGGCCATGCGCTCCTCATCCGACAGCTTCGACAGCGCCCGCCGCACGTCCAGTTCCCGCACGCTCTGCGCTTCCACACCGCTCGTCTGCCGCGGCCCGGACGCGTCCTCGTCCCCGTCCTCCGCCGCCGGCGGCATCGCCTCGTCCAGCGGCAGCTCTTCCTTGCGCGAGCGCACGTGCATCAGGAACAGGTTGTAGGCGATGCGGTACAGCCAGGTGCCGAATGCCGCGTCGGCGCGGAACTGCCCCAGCTTGCGGAAGGCCTGGAGAAAAGCCTCCTGCGCAAGGTCGTCGGCCAGGGCGTGGTCCTCCTTGCACAGCCGCCGCAGCAGCGCGCGCGTCTGCCCCTGATGGCGACGCACCAGCTCGCCGAACGCGTGACGGTCATTGCCTGCGAGGACGCGCGCAACCAGCGCGGCGTCCGGGACTTCCGTGGACATGTTGCCGGGATGTCGTCCTTCACCCGCCCTGCTGGCGCTTTTCCAGCCGGGCCGCGACGAAGAAGCCGACGCCCACCATCAGCGGCACGCAGCCCCAGCCCATCAGGTCGCTGTCGCCGGAGAAGACCCCGGCGAGGAACATGCCGGCCCCGACCGCCATCCAGATGATGCCGCGCCGGGCATCCGACCTCTGGCGCGCGGGCTCCAGGAACAGCTCGGGCGGGATCGGCTGGCCCTTTTCGGCCAGCTTCAGCGCGAGGTCGTTGACCAGCTTCTGCCGGTTGTTGCTCCGGCGCAGCATGGCCAGCACCAGGATGATCGGCGTGCTGAAGATCAGGACCACCGCGACCAGGCCGACCAGCACTCCCAGGATGGCCACGCTGGTCGGCGGATCGTGGGATACGTGGGAAAGGGTGCCCAGCCCCTCCACCGCGGAATCGACATCGAGAATCGGCAGCATTTTTCTTCCTCTGCTCCTGCGTGAATGCGTCGGCCAGCCGGATGTGACGGAGCCTTTACACCCTCTTGGATGCCCCATCGCGGCATTTTGGATTTTCGCGGTCCCCGGGCGCGAATTGCTAAACTATGCCACCCCCGCCCCCCCGGCCGACGGCCCCGCCGCCGACCCCGCGCAGGACCCCGTGTCCCGCTTCGAAGCCTCCCTCAAGGAGCTGGAGGAGATCGTCGCGCGCATGGAGCGCGGCGACCTGCCGCTGGAGGAGTCCCTCCAGCTGTTCGAGCGCGGCGTGGCCCTGACCCGCGAGTGCCGCGCCTCCCTCGACAGCGCCGAGCTGCGCGTGCGCAAGCTGCTGCAACCGGACCTGGGCCCCGAAGAGTAAACCTGTAGAGACTGATGAGCCCTCAAGCCACCTCCGAGCACTTCGGAATCCGCATCCCCGCCTATCTCGACCGCCTGGCCCAGGCCCTGGACCGGCGTCTGCCGGCAGCCGCCGCCGACCCGGCGCGCCTGCACGAGGCGATGCGCTACGCCTGCGACGGCGGCAAGCGACTGCGCGCCCTGCTGGTCTACGCCGCCGGCGAATCCCTCGGCGTGCCGGCCGGCAAGCTGGACGCACCGGCCTGCGCGGTGGAGCTGATCCACGCTTACTCGCTGGTCCACGATGACCTGCCGGCGATGGACGACGACGACCTGCGCCGCGGCCGACCCACCGTGCACAAGGCTTACGACGAAGCCACCGGCATCCTGGTCGGCGACGCCCTGCAGACGCTGGCCTTTGCCGTCCTCGCCGACGGACCGGACCTGGCGGTGGCGCAGCGCCTGCGCATGGTGTCGCTGCTGGCCTTCGCCTCCGGTTCGCTCGGCATGGTCGGCGGCCAGGCGGTGGACATCGCCTCGGAGAACCAGCGCATCTCGCTGGACCAGCTCCAGTCCCTGCATGCGCGCAAGACCGGCGCCCTGATCCTGGCCTCGCTGCAGCTCGCCGCCGCGGCCGCCGACGCCGCGCCGGCCACCCTGGCCGCGCTGGAGACCTACGGCCGCCACATCGGCCTGGCCTTCCAGATCCAGGACGACGTGCTCGACGAGACTGCCAGCACCGAGACCCTGGGCAAGACCGCCGGCAAGGACCTCGCCCAGCACAAGTCCACCTACCCCGCCCTGCTCGGCCTGGACGGTGCCCGCGCCCGCGCCACCGCGCTGTTCGAGGAAGCCCGCGCGGTGGTCGGCGGGCTGCCCGGCGGCGCCGCGCCGCTGCGCTGGCTGGCGGATTTCATCGAGGGCCGTGCGCACTAGTTGTCATCCCGTCGCGGCGCAGGACCGGGCGCCGCGGGGCACCAGGTCCCTCGCTTCACCCGGGAATCCACGGCGCATAATGCGGCCATGAAGGATTCCTCCGGCTATGCCCTGCTGGGCCGCATCGATTCGCCGGCCGCGCTGCGCGCGCTGCCGGCGGCCGAGCTGCCGCAGCTTGCCGCCGAGATGCGCCGCTGCCTGATCGAGACGCTGGGCCGCAACGGCGGCCACTTCGCCGCCAACCTGGGCACGGTCGAGTTGGGCATCGCGTTGCATCGCGCCTTCGATACCCCGCACGACCGCCTGGTGTGGGACGTGGGCCACCAGGCCTACCCGCACAAGATCCTGACCGGGCGCCGCACCGGCCTGGAAACGATCCGCAGGCAGGGCGGCCTGGCGCCCTTCACCAGCCGCGAGGAAAGCGAGTACGACGCCTTCGTCAGCGGCCACGCCGGCACCGCCATCTCCGCCGCCGCCGGCATGGCCGCGGCGGTGCGCCAGAAAGGCGAGCGGCGTCGCGTGATCGCGGTGATCGGCGACGGCGGCCTCACCGCCGGCATGGCTTACGAGGCGCTCAACCATGCCGGCGCGCTCGGCCTGGACCTGCTGGTGGTGCTGAACGACAACGACATGTCGATCTCCGAGAATGTCGGCGCGCTGCGCGATCACGCCGCGCGGCTGCTGGCGGCCGGCGGCCTCGCCGCGCCGCACGCTCGCCGCCCGGCACCGCATCGCGAGGGCGCGCCCGCACCCGGGGCGCTGTTCGAGACCCTGGGCTTCCGCTATCACGGCCCTGTCGACGGCCACGACCTCGGCGCGCTCGCCACCGCGTTCGCAGCGCTGAAGGACCAGCCCGGCCCGCGCTTCCTGCACGTCGTCACCACCAAGGGCAAGGGCTTCGAGCCGGCCGAGGCCGATCCCATCGCCTACCACGGCGTGACCCGCTTCGACCCGGTGACCGGCGCCTTCCTGCCCGCCGCGGCGACGCCGACCTACAGCCAGGTGTTCGGCCAATGGCTGTGCCAGGCGGCGGCGCGCGATGCGCGCGTCGTCGCCGTCACCCCGGCGATGCGCGAAGGCTCTGGCCTGGTCGAATTCGCCCGGCGCTTCCCCGAGCGCTACCACGACGTGGCCATCGCCGAACAGCACGCGGTGACGCTCGCCGCCGGCCTGGCCTGCGAAGGCCTGCGCCCGGTCCTGGCGATCTATTCCACCTTCCTGCAGCGCGGCTACGGCCAGCTGATCCACGACGTCGCGCTGCAGAAGCTGCCGGTGCTGCTGGCGATCGACCGCGCCGGCCTGGTCGGCGCCGACGGCGCCACCCACCAGGGCGCCTACGATCTCAGCTACCTGCGCTGCGTGCCGAACCTCGTCTTGATGGCGCCGAGCGACGAGAACGAGTGCCGCCGCATGCTCGCCACCGGCCTGGCTCACGACGGCCCCAGCGCCGTGCGCTATCCGCGCGGCGGCGGGCCTGGGGCGGCGATCGAAGAAGTCGCGGCCCCGCTGGAAATCGGCCGCGGCCGCCTGCTGCGGCAGGCCGGCGGGCGGCGCCGGCCGCGCGTGGCGATCCTGGCCTTCGGCGCGCTGCTGCACCCGGCGCTGGAAGCGGCGGAAATCCTCGACGCCAGCGTGGCCGACATGCGCTTCGTCAAGCCGCTGGACGAAGCGCTGATCCTGCAGCTGGCGGACTCCCACGAGCTGCTGGTGACGCTGGAAGACAATGCGGTGGCCGGCGGCGCCGGCAGCGGCGTCAACGAACTGCTGGCGTCAAGGCGGCAGGCCATCGAAACGCTCAACCTGGGGATCCCCGACCGCTTCGTCGAGCACGCCAGCCGCGCCGAGCAACTGGCCGCATGCGGCCTCGACAGCGCCGGCGTCCTGCGCGCGGTCCAGCGGCGTCTGCGCCGGGTGGAGCAAGCGGCGAACGGCGATCTCGCGCAAATACGCAAGGACGCGAAGGAATAAGCTTGCGGGCGCCTCGACGCTTCTGCGCGAGACGTTTTTGGACCTACGGCGCTCGATCCGCGTGCCACGCGAGCTTCTCGCGCAGCTTCACCACCTCGCCGACGATCACCAGGCTCGCGCCCTGCACGCCGGCCTCCTCCACCTTGCGCGGCAGATCGTCGAGGGTCCCCGTGATTACCCGCTGTCGCGCCGAAGTGCCCTCCTCCACCAGCGCCGCCGGCCAGTCCGGCGGCAGGCCATGGGCGATGAACTGCCCGCACAGCTGCGGCAGCGTGTGCAGCCCCATGTAGATCACCACCGTCTGGCCGCGGCGCGCCAGCTGGTCCCAGTGCAGTTGCAGCTTGCCGTCCTGGCGCGCGTGGCCGGTGATGAAGACGCAGGCCTGCGAGTAGTCGCGATGGGTCAGCGGAATGCCGGCATAGGCGGCGCAGCCGCTGGCGGCGGTGATGCCCGGCACCACCTGGAAGGGAATGCCGGCGGCGGCCAGGGTCTCGATCTCCTCGCCGCCGCGGCCGAACACGAACGGATCGCCGCCCTTCAGGCGCAGCACCCGCTTGCCTTCGCTGGCCAGGCGCACCAGCTCGGCGTTGATCTCATCCTGCGGCACGGTGTGCTGGTTGCGCTTCTTGCCGACGAAGATGCGCTCGGCATCGCGCCGCACCAGTTCGAGGATCGCCTCGGGCAGCAGGCGGTCGTACAGCACCACGTCGGCCTGCTGCATCAGGCGCAAGGCGCGGAAGGTCAGCAGGTCGGGATCGCCGGGACCGGCGCCGACCAGGTACACCTCGCCGCGCACCGGGGCGCCGTCGAGCAGGCGCTTCAGCTCGGCCTCGGCCGCCGCCTCGTCGCCGCGCATCGCAGCCTCGGCCCCGGGTCCGTCGAGGAAGCGCTCCCACACCGGGCGGCGCTGCGGCACCTCCCGCGCTTCGGCCACCTGGGGCCGCAGGCGGTGGAGGAATGTCGCCAGCCGGCCATAGCCGGCCGGCAGCCAGGCCTCGATACGCTCGCGCAGGCGCCGCGCCAGGACCGGCGCGGCGCCGCCGGTGGAGATGGCCACCTGCAGCGGCGCGCGGTCGACGATCGAGGGCGTGATGAACGAGGAATGCTCGGCATCGTCGACGGCGTTGACCGGCACCTGGGCGGCATCGGCCGCGGCGGCGATGGCGCGGTTGAGCAGGCGGTCGTCGGTAGCGGCGATCACCAGGCGGCAGCCGGCGACGCGCTGCGGCGTGAATTCCTTCGCCACGTGGTGGATGCGGCGGGTCCCGGCCAGGGCTTCCAGCTCGGTGTTGAGCAGCTGCGCCACCACCTCGATGCGCGGTGCGGCGCGCAGCAGCAGGCGGATCTTGCGCGCCGCGACTTCGCCGCCGCCCACCACCAGCACGCGGGCGCCGCGCAGGCGCAGGAACACGGGAAAGTAGCTGGAGACGGCTTCGGGTGCGCTCATCGGCGCCATTGTGGAACCTGCGCCGCTACCAGGGAAGTCGGGATCCAAAAAGCCGGGCTTACCTGCCCGCTCCGGCCGCCGCCGCAGGCAGCGGCTGCGCCTGCACCGGCGCCACCATGGCCTTGGACAGGGTCATGCTGCCGACCACCAGCAGCAGGCAGGCGACGGCGCGCTTCAGCACCGGCCCATCGAGGCGGAAGCCGACACGGCTGCCGATCCAGATGCCGGGCAGCGCCCCGAGCAGCAGCCAGCCGAGCAGGCTGTAGTCGATGGTGCCGAGCCGGGCGTGGCCGATGCCGGCGATCGCGGTGATGAGCACGGCATGGGCCAGGTCGCTGCCGACCAGCTTCGCCGGCTCGTGGCGTGGATAGAGCATCAGCAGCAGCATCATGCCGATGGCGCCGGCGCCGACGGAAGAAATGGTGACCATCGAGCCGATCAGCGCGCCGGCGGCGACGGTGAGGCCGCGCTGCCACGCCGGCCCGAGCTCCCGGCCACCCGCGGCGCTGGCCCAGCGGCTGCCGGGGCGCAACCGCGCGTTGATGGTGCCCTGCAGCAGGGTGAAGGTCGCGGTGACGATGATCGCCAGCGACAGGGTGACCTTGATCAGGCGGTCCAGGGTGGCGGTATGGCCCAGGTGCTGCAACAGCAGCAAGGTCAGCAACGACGCGGGCACGCTGCCCAGGGCCTGCCAGCCGACGATGCCCCAGTCGACCGACTTGCGGTTGCGGTACAGCAGCACGCCGAAGGACTTGCTGATCGAGGCGTAAAGCAGGTCCGTGCCCACCGCCAGCGCCGGCGAGATGCCATAGAACAGGATCAGCACCGGCGTCATCAACGAGCCGCCGCCCACGCCGGTGGCGCCCACGGCAATGCCGACCAGCAAGCCCGCCAGGGAAAACCCGAGACCGTAATCCATCGCCGTCATATAACCCTTCGCGCTAAAACCGGCTTGTTCCTGCGGTCACAATAATATATTGTGTAATAACAATGCACGGTCTTAAGAATCAAATTGAATATAGGGAGAACGTTGAGCTATGAAGCTGCGGCAGCTGCACTACATCCACGAGGTCGCCAATCGCGGCCTCAACGTCACCGCCGCGGCCGAGGCGCTGTTCACCTCGCAGCCCGGCGTCAGCAAGCAGATCCGCCTGCTCGAGGAGGAGCTGGGCGTGGATATCTTCCAGCGCAACGGCAAGCAGCTGTCCGAGGTGACGCCGGCGGGCCTGCGCATCCTCGACTACACCCGCCGCCTGCTGCGCGAGGCCGAGAACATCCGCAATGTCGCCGAGGAGTTCCGCGACACCGATCGCGGCGACCTCAGCCTCGCCACCACCCACACCCAGGCGCGCTATGCGCTGCCGCCGGTGATCCAGAACTTCCGCCAGAGCTACCCGCAGGTGCGGCTGCACCTGTTCCAGGGGACGCCGCAGCAGATCGCCAAGCAGGCCGCCGAGGGCACCGTCGATTTCGCCATCGCCACCGAGGCGATGGAGCACTTCGAGCAGCTGGTGATGCTGCCCTGCTACCACTGGAACCGCAGCGTCCTGGTGCCGCCGAAGCATCCTCTGGCGCTGAAGATGCAGGGGGGCAAGGCCAAGCTCAGCCTGGCCGACATCGCCGAGCACCCGATCATCACCTATACCTTCGGCTTCACCGGCCGCTCCAAGCTGGACCAGGCCTTCCACGCCCACGGCCTGAAGCCGGACGTGGTGCTGACCGCCGTGGACGCCGACGTGATCAAGACCTATGTGCGCCTGGGCCTGGGCGTGGGCATCGTCGCCAGCATGGCCTATGACGCCAAGCAGGACAGCGACCTGGTGCGGCTGCCGGCCGATCACCTGTTCGAACCCAGCACTACCCATATCGGCTTCCGCCAGGGCATGTTCCTGCGCACCTACATGTACGACTTCATCGCCCAGTTCGCACCGCACCTGAGCCGCGACCTGATCGACGAGGTCGCGGAGATCCAGGACGCCGCGGCGCGAAGCCAGCGGGTGCACGATCTGATCGCCAAGCTGCACTTGATCTAGCCAAAAGGAATAACCGGCCTCGATTGTCCTGTATAACCGGCACGCGCTCTTGGATCGATTAGTTATTACCTTATGCCCAAGCGCGGGCGCTAAAGTGCGCGCCCTAACATGCCCGCATAGCATCTGGAGTTGCCGTGTACCGTTACGACGAGCTGGACCAGCGGCTGGTGGACGAACGGGTCGCCCAGTTCCGCGACCAGACCGAGCGCTTCCTTGCCGGCAAGCTGTCGGAGGAGGAATTCCGCAGCCTGCGCCTGCGTAACGGCCTTTATATTCAAAGGTTTGCGCCGATGCTGCGGATCGCGGTGCCGTATGGCCTGCTGTCCAGCCGGCAGCTGCGCAAGCTCGGCCACATCGCCCGCACCTATGACAAGGGCTACGGCCACGTCAGCACCCGCACCAATATCCAGTTCAACTGGCCCCGGCTGGAGCAGGTGCCCGAGATCCTGGCCGAGTTGGCCACGGTGCAGATGCACGCGATCCAGACCAGCGGCAACTGCATCCGCAACACCACCACCGACGCCCTGGCCGGCGTGGCCGCGGACGAGCTGGTCGATCCGCGCCCCTACTGCGAGCTGACCCGGCAGTGGTCCACCTTCCACCCGGAATTCAACTGGCTGCCGCGCAAGTTCAAGATCGCCTTCTCGGCCTCGACCGTCGATCGTGCCGCGACCCAGGTGCATGACATCGGCGTCTACATCCGCCGCAACGAGGCCGGCGCGCTCGGCTACAGCATCTATGTCGGCGGCGGCCTCGGCCGCATGCCGATGATCGCGCAGAAGATCCGCGATTTCCTGCCCGAGCTGGACCTGTTCTCCTACCTCGAGGCGATCCTGCGGGTGTACAACCGCCTGGGCCGCCGCGACAACATCCACCGCGCGCGCATCAAGGTGCTGGTCAAGTCGCTGGGTGCGGCCAGGTTCGCCGAGCTGGTGGAAGCCGAGTGGGCCATGCTCAAGGACGGCTACCTCAAGCTGCTGCCCGAGGACATCGAGCGGGTCAAGTCGCGCTTCGACCAGCATCCTTATGTGTCCGAAGCCGAGGCCAACGACGGCAGCTACCAGCGCCGCCTGGAGGCCGACAGCCGCTTCGCCGGCTGGGTCAAGCGCAATACCCGCGCCCATCGCCGCCCGGGCTACCTGGCGGTGTTCGTCTCGCTCAAGGCCAACGGCGTGGCGCCGGGCGACGTCACCGACGCCCAGTTCGACGCCATCGCCGACCTGGCCGAACGCTACAGCTTCGGCGAGGTGCGCAACACCCACGACCAGAACATGGTGCTGGCCGAGGTGCGCAAGAACGATGTCTACGCCGTCTGGCAGCGCCTCAGCGAGCTGAACCTGGCGACGCCGAACATCGGCCTGCTCACCGACCTGATCTGCTGCCCCGGCCTGGACTTCTGCGCGCTGGCCAACGCCGGCTCCATCGGCGTGGCGCAGGACATCTTCGACCGCTTCGAGAGCCTCGACTACCAGCACGACATCGGCGAGCTCAAAATCAAGATGTCCGGCTGCATGAACGGCTGCGGCCATCACAGCGTCGGCCACATCGGCATCCTCGGGGTCGATAAGCACGGCGAGGAGTGGTACCAGGTGACCCTGGGCGGCTCGGCCGAGCACGACGCCAGCCTCGGCGACCGCACCGGCCCCTCGATCTCGCGCGCCGAGATCGGCAACGCCGTGCAGAAGATCATCGAGGTCTACCTGGAGCAGCGCGAGGGCGAGGACGAAAGCTTCCTCGAAACCTACCGCCGCGTCGGCATGGCCCCGTTCAAGGAGCGGCTCTACGGCGGCGCCGAGGCCGAGGCTGAAGAGGAGGCGGCGTGACATGGGCAGCCTGATCCTCGACCGCCGCATCGCCGCCAACGACTGGACCACCCTGGCCGACGACGCCGCCCTGCCCGCCGCCGGCAAGGTGATCGTCAGCCTCAAGCGCTGGCGCGCCGAACGCGAAGCCCTCGCCGCGTCCGGATTGACCGTCGGCGTGCGCATTCCCAATACCGAGGACGTCGGCGCCGTCGCGGCGGAGCTCGCCGGCCTGCCGCTGATCGCGGTGGAGATTCCCAAGTTCGGCGATGGCCGCGCTTACTCGCAGGCGCGGGTGCTGCGCGAGCGCCACGGCTACCGCGGCGAGATCCGCGCCCAGGGCGACGTCCTGCACGACCAGCTGTTTCACATGTCCCGCTGCGGCATCAACGCCTTCGAGCTGCGCGCCGACCAGGATCCGCAGGATTGCCTGCGCGCCTTCGGCGACTACGATCTGGCGTACCAGCACGGCGCCGACCGGCTCGGCACGGTGTGGGAACGGCGCCGGGCGCAGCGCGCCTAGCGGCAGCAGCGCCGGTGGCGGCGCGCGGCCCCATCGGCTGTGCCGTGCACAAAGCCGCGCGGGCTTTTGGCCTTACAATGGCCCGTGGATGACGCCATGACCCTGCTGCCCCGCCCGCCGCCCAAGGCCCTGCCCTTGGCTGAACTGCTCGGCGGTCCCCTCAAGGACCGCCATGGGCGGGTCAAGCGCAAGCTGCGCGTCTCGCTCACCGACCGTTGCAATTTCCGCTGTCCCTACTGCATGCCGGACAGCCCGGAATTCATGGAGCGCGCGGACCGCCTGTCGCGCCGCGAGCTGCAGAAACTACTGCGCCTGTTCGTGGCCGAACTGGGGGTGACCCATCTCCGCCTGACCGGCGGCGAACCGCTGCTGCGCCGCGATCTCGAGGCGGTGGTGGCCGAGTGCGGCGAACTGCGCGCCCTCGGCCTGCAGCGCATCTCCCTGACCACCAATGCCGCCCTGCTGGCGCGCCGCGCCGCCGGCCTCAAGGCCGCCGGCCTCGACGACCTCAACATCAGCCTCGACGCGCTGACCCCGGATACCTTCGCCCGCTTGTCCGGCAACCGCGACGTGCAACCGGTGCTGGACGGCATCGCCGCCGCGCAGGCGGCTGGCCTGCCGCTCAAGCTCAACGCCGTCGTGGTGCGCGGCGTCAACGAGGACGAGATCCTGCCGCTGACACGCTGGGCGGTGGCGCGGAACCTGCCGCTGCGCTTCATCGAGTTCATGCCGCTCGACGGCCGCCACGAATGGTCGCAGCAGCGCGTCGTCACCGAGGCCGAGATCCTCGAGCGCCTGCGCGGCGAGTTCGGCGTCGCCGCGCTGCCGCGCGGCAACGATCCTGCCGCCTACTTCGAGCTGCGCGGCAATGGTGCGCACTCGCGCATCGGCGTCATCGCCACGGTGTCCAATCCCTTCTGCGCCAGCTGTGACCGTCTGCGCCTCACCGCCGACGGCAAGCTCTATCCCTGCCTGTTCTCGCCCAAGGGCACCGCGCTGCGCGAGCCGCTGCGCGCCGGCGCCGGCGACGCCGAGCTGACGGCGTTGATCCGCAGTACGGTCTGGCACAAGGACGCCGGCTACGCCGCGCACCCGGGCTATGCCGAGCGGCGCATCGCGATGAACGCGCTGGGAGGGTGAGAGGCGCCGCTACGCGCGTACTTCGAACGCCGGCCCGGATGGCGCGGCTGCGGGAGGAACGGATCGCGCCGAGAATGCGAGCGAACGACAGATCGCCATGAGAATCACCGTGGAATGCTATGGCGCCTCGCAGCGCTGGTGCGGGGCCGAGCTGATCAGCCTCGATCTGGCCGACGCCGCCAGCGTGGCCGCCGCCCTGGATGAACTCGCCGGGCGCTATCCCGATTTCGCCAGCCGCCGCGAGACCGTGGCGGTGGCGATCGGCGACGAGATCGTGGCATCCGCCCGGGTTCTCGCCGACGGCGAGCGCATCGCCCTGATTCCGCCGGTCAGCGGCGGATGAAAGCCGCGCGCATGGCGTAAGGGAATGCCGCGCCCGGCTGGAGCCCTTTTCAGAGGGCCGATGGCGGAATGGTTGGTTCACGCGGGGCGGCACGTTAAAGTCACGCCATGGATGACCACGACCCGGCCAGGACACCCTGGTGAACCTGTCCCGCCTGCGCCACGGCGCCCTCGACCTTGCCGAGTGGCTGGCCGGACCCATGCCCGGCCATTGCGGCGGTCTGGCCGTGTTCGCCGGCACGGTGCGCGACGTGCATGAAGGGCGCGCGGTCGTCGGGATCAAGTACCATGCGCACCCTGCCCTGGCCGAGCGCCGCCTGGCCGAGATCGAGGTGGAAGGCGCGCGGCGCTTCGGCGTGCAGCTCAGCGTCGGTCACGCGGTGGGGGAGCTGAAGGTCGGCGACGCCAGCGTGGTGATCGTGGTCCGCGCCGGCCACCGCGCCGAGGCCTTCGAAGCCTGCCGCTGGGCTATCGACACGCTCAAGCAGACCGTGCCGATCTGGAAGGAGGAGCGCTACGCCGAAGGTCCGGCGCGGTTCCTCGAAGGCACACCCATCAAGCCGGTCGAGCAAACATGAGAGACGTCAGCGAAAAAGCCGTGACCCTGCGCGTGGCCGTGGCCCAGGCCGTGGTCGAGATGCCGCCCGCCGTGCTGGAGCGGCTCAAGGCGAAGACCCTGGACAAGGGCGACGCGCTGGAGATCGCCCGCGCCGCCGCCATCCTCGGCGCCAAGCGCACCTGGGAATTGCTGCCGCTGTGCCACCCGCTGCCGATCGAGCGGCATGACCTGTCGTACGAATTCGCCGCGGACCGGGTGAAGGTGCTGGTCGAGGTGGCGACCCATGCCCGCACCGGCGTGGAGATGGAGGCGCTGACCGCGGCCAGCATCTGCGCCCTGACCCTGTACGACATGCTCAAGCCGCACGCGGGCACCGACCTGGTGATCCGCGAGGTGCTGCTGCTGAAGAAGACCGGCGGCAAGTCGGACTTCCTGCGCAAATGATCCGGGCAGCCGCGCCCGCCCGGCCTATTTCGCCAGGTAGGCCCGCAGCCCCTGGTCATTGAGCAGGTTCATCACGCCCTCGGCAATGCAGCCGTCGATGTCCTGCACCGGGCTGCCGCTGGAATGCGTGACCGTCTTGCTGATGACCGTGCCGTCGCCGAGCGTGGCGTCGAAGCGGATCTCGCTGTTGTAGAAGAACGCGATGTAATGGCTCATCAGGTAGTTGACCTTGAGCCTGACGCTCTTGCCGCCGCCGGGGTGCGGGCGCGCCGCTTTGTGCAGCTCCTTGATGGTCTGCTGCACCATCACCTCGGTGACGGTGTGATAGTCGGACTGGTACTTGATTCCCGAGCCGGACAAGACGATCGCGGGGTCCGTCGAAGGCTGATCGTTGGTGACACTGACCGTGCCGGCAACGTCCATCGGCGCGATGAGTCCGTCGCGCAGCGGGTATTCCGCCGGCGTGAACGACATGGTGAAGCAGCCCTGCAGCAGCAGGGCCGGAAGCAGCAGCAGGATGCGCGCGAACGACATCGTCTCCCCCTTTGTCGACGGTCGGCGGCTTGATGAAGAGCTTTAGCCGCGCGGACGGTGCCTGGGCTTGCCATGCTTCGGCGGCGCGCCGTACGGTGTGCCGGCCTGGTCCTTGCGGCTGATGCGCAGCTGCTGGCCGCTGACCCAGACCTTCTGCAGGTCCTTGAAGATCTTCTTGGGCATGCCGGTGGGCAGGTCGATGAAGCTGTGGTCGTCGCGGATGTCGATGCGGCCGATGTAGGCGCTGTCGATCCCGGCCTCGTTGGCGATGGCGCCGACGATGTTGCCGGGCTTGACGCCGTGGACGTGCCCGACCTCGATCCTGAACGTCTCTTTTTCGACGTCGTCGTCCTTCTGCCGGGGCTCGCGCGGCCGGTCGTCGCGCGGCTTGTCGTCGCGACCCTCATACCGCGGGTTGTCGTCGCGGGGCCTTTCCTCGCGCAGCCCCTCCGGGCGCGGCGTCCGCTCCTCGCGCTCGCGGCGCGGATCGGGCCCGGCCAGCACGGCGTGGGCCAGGCGCGAGTGCTGCTCCTTCACCGGCACGCCGCCGCCGGCATTGGCCTTCAGCAGCAGCGGGCGATCGCCCTGGACCAGGCGCGCCAGGGCGGCGGCGATCTCGATCGCCGGCACGTTGTGCTCCTGCTCGAACTGTTCGATCAGGCTGCGGAACGGCGCGATGTCCGCCGCGCCGAGGGCCTCGCTGATCTTCTGCTTGAAGCGGGCGATGCGCTGGTCGTTGACGACGTCGACGCTGGGCACCTCCATCGGCGTGATCGGCTGGCGCGTGGCGCGCTCGATGGCGCGCAGCAGGTGGCGCTCGCGCGGCGCGATGAACAGGATGGCGTCGCCGCTGCGCCCGGCGCGGCCGGTGCGGCCGATGCGGTGGACGTAGGACTCGGTGTCGGTGGGGATGTCGTAGTTGACGACGTGGCTGACGCGCTCCACGTCGAGGCCGCGCGCGGCGACGTCCGTCGCCACCACGATATCCAGCCGGCCGTCCTTGAGCCGCGCCACGGTATGCTCGCGCGCCTTCTGCTCCATGTCGCCGTTGAGCGCCGCCACGGCGTAGCCGCGCGCCTCCAGACGGTCGGCCAGCTCCACCGTGCCGGCCTTGGTGCGGACGAAGATGATCATGCCGTCGAAGCTCTCGGCTTCGAGGATGCGGGTCAGCGCATCGAGCTTGTTGGTGCCGCTGACCAACCAGTAGCGCTGGCGGATGTTGGTCGCCGTGCTGGTCTTGCCGCGGATGGTGACTTCCGCCGGGTCCTTGAGGTGGGTCTGGGCGATGCGGCGGATCTGCGAAGGCATGGTGGCGGAGAACAGCGCCACCTGGCGCTGCGGCGGCGTCTTCTGCAGGATCGCCTCGACGTCGTCGATGAAGCCCATGCGCAGCATCTCGTCGGCCTCGTCCAGCACCAGGGTGGTGATGCCGTCGAGCTTGAGCGTGCCCTTTTCCATGTGATCGATGACGCGGCCCGGCGTGCCGACCACCACGTGCACCCCGCGCTTGAGCGCGGACAACTGCGGCGTGTAGGACTGGCCGCCGTAGATCGGCAGCACGTGGAAGCCCGGCAGGTGCTTGGCGTAGCGCTGGAACGCCTCGGCCACCTGGATCGCGAGCTCGCGCGTCGGCGCCAGCACCAGCGCCTGCGGGTTCTTGCGGGACAGGTCGATGCGGCTGAGGATCGGCAGCGCGAAGGCGGCGGTCTTGCCGGTGCCGGTCTGGGCCTGGCCCAGCACGTCGCGGCCTTCCAGCAGGTGCGGGATGGTGGCGGCCTGGATCGGCGAAGGGGTTTCGTAGCCGACCTCGGCCAGGGCCCGCAGCACCGCATCGCCAAGCGCAAGTTCGCGGAAGCCCAGCGGGGCGGGAGAAACGGCGTCAACGGCGGCATCGGCGGACATGCGGGGCATCCTGGCGTGAGGGTTTGCTCTGAACGCCAACGAACCGCGGGCGAAGAGACTGCGGCCGCCAGTTTACCCGTTCCGGCGCCGTCGCACCGGCGCAGCCGCCGGTCGGTGGGCGCGCCACCGGGGCGGCGCAGCCGGCTAGACTTGGAACCGCCGCCCCCATCCGGAACCGCACGTGCACATCGATTGCGAACGATCGCGAGGGAACGCCCGCCCCGGTGCCCGGAGCGGCAGCCCATGACCGGCGACCCGGAATCCGAATTCCCGCGCTTCGCCGAGGAGCCCGCGGCGCAGGCGGCGCCGGGCGCGCCGTGGAAGATCCTGGTGGCGGACGACGACCCCGGAGTGCACGCGGTCACCCGCCTGGCACTCGCGCAATTCCTGTTCGACGGCCGGCCGCTGGCGATCCTCGAAGCCTACTCGGGCGCCGAGGCGGTGGCGACGATGCGGGCGCAACCGGACATCGCGCTGATTTTCATGGATGTGGTGATGGAATCCGAGCATGCGGGGCTCGACGCCGTCGACGCCATCCGCAACGAACTAGCCAACAGCCGCACGCGCATCGTGCTGCGCACCGGCCAGCCTGGCCGGGCGCCGGAAGAGGGCATGGTCGGCCGCCATGGCATCAACGACTACAGCGAGAAAACCGAGCTCACGGCGACCCGGCTGAAGACCCTGGTGCACGCGCGCCTGCAGGACTACCGCAACCTGTCGCTGCGCGACACGCTCACCGGCCTGTTCAGCCGCTCGTTCCTGGACGAGTCGCTGGAGGTCGAGGAGGCGCGCTCCGGCGGCACCCGCGGCTCCTTTGCGGTGGCGCTGCTCGACCTGGACCGCTTCCGGGAGGTGAACGAGCAGCGCGGGCGCGTGGCCGGCGATGCCGTGCTCAAGTCGTTCGCGGGGCTGCTCCACGAGCATGTGCGGATGGGCGACATCGCCTGCCGCTACGGCGGCGAGGAATTCGTCGTAGTCATGCCCGGAACGGCGGCCGACGCGGCGCTGCGCACGGCCGAGTCGATCCGGCGCAAGTGGGAAGCCACCCCGGCGGCGCACGAGGCCGCCGGTGACGGGCCCCTCACCGTCTCGATCGGCGTCGCGGTCTTCCCGCAGCATGCCCGCACGCCGGATGCGTTGATGCGGGCGGCCGGCGAGGCCCTGCGCCGCGCCAAGGAAAAAGGCGGGAACCGCAGCGAGCTTGCGGTGGGGCCGGCGCCGCGCTGACGCTGGCCGGGGCTGCGGATCGCCGTTCTGCGGCCGCTACGGCCCGATCCGCCGCAGCCCCCCCAGGTAGGGCTGCAATGCCGAGGGCACGGCGATCGCCCCGCCCTCGTCCTGGTAGTTCTCCAGGATCGCCACCAGCGTGCGGCCCACCGCCAGTCCCGAGCCGTTGAGGGTGTGCAGCAGCTCCGGCTTCTTGGTCTCCGGGTGGCGGTAGCGCGCCAGCATGCGCCGCGCCTGGTAGTCCTCGAAGTTGGAGCAGGAGCTGATCTCGCGGTAGCGGTCCTGCGACGGCAGCCAGACTTCGAGGTCGTAGGTCTTGGCGGCGGAGGCGCCCATGTCGCCGGCGCAGAGCAGCACCCGGCGATAAGGCAGCTCCAGCTTTTCGAGGATCGCCTCGGCGTGGGCGGTGAGCTGCTCGTGCGCCTCGTAGGACTGCTCCGGCAGCGTCGCCTGCACCAGCTCCACCTTCTCGAACTGGTGCTGGCGGATCATGCCCTTGGTGTCCTTGCCCGCCGCGCCGGCCTCGGCGCGGAAGCACGGCGTGTGGCAGACCCACTTGCGCGGCAACCTGGCGGCGTCGAGGATCTCGTCGCGCAGCAGGTTGGTGACCGGCACCTCGGCGGTGGGGATCAGGCGCCAGTCCTGCTCGGCCTTCAGCGCGAACAGGTCTTCGCCGAACTTGGGCAGCTGGCCGGTGCCGCGCAGGGACGCGGCATTGACGATGTAGGGGACGTACAACTCCTCGTAGCCGTGGTCGGTGGTGTGCACGTCGAGCATGAACTGGGTCAGGGCGCGCTGCAGCCGCGCCAGCTGCCCGCGCAGCACCACGAACCGTGCGCCGGTCAGCTTGGCGGCGGCGGCGAAGTCCATCAGGCCGAGGGCCTCGCCGAGGTCGGCGTGGTCCTTGGCCCCGGCGGCCGGGCGCGGGCTGCCCCAGCGCTTGAGCTCGACATTGTCGTGCTCGTCCCTCCCCTCCGGCACGCTGGCGTGCGGGATGTTCGGCACGCGCAGCACGAAGTCCTCGAACTCGGCCTGCAGCGCCGCCAGCGCCTGCTCGTTGTTGCCCAGCTGCTGCTTGATGCGGTCCATGTCGGCCAGGATCGGCGCCGCATCCTCGCCCTTGGCCTTGGCCTGGCCGATGCGCTTGGAGCCGACATTGCGCTCGGCCTGCAGCTTCTCGGTCTCGGTCTGCAGCGACTTGCGGCGGCTCTCCAGCTCATGGAAGCGCTCCAGGTCGAAGACGAAGCCGCGGCGCGCCAGATGGGTGGCCACGGCCTCGGGCTGGGCGCGCAGGAGTTTGGGGTCAAGCATCGGGGACTTTTTCGGGCGGTTGAGGCGGCATTGTACCCAAGGCCGCCCCGGCCCCGCGGCCGGAGCTTCCGCGTCGCGGGCGGCGGCGCTTTCAGTCCCCGGGCCGCCGGCCTGCTGCCGGCCGCGCGGAGATGGCGGCGCAAAGCCGTCAGCGCACCACCAGCACCGCGCAATGGGCGTAGCCCATGACCTGCTTGGTGGTGGAGCCGGTGAGCCAGCGCTCGATCAGGGACTTGCCGCGGTGGCCGAGCACGATCAGGTCGGCCTCCAGCTTCTGCGCCTCGGCCACCACCTGCTCCGCCGGGTGGCCGACCAGCGTACGGAAGTGCAGGGCCAGCTGCCGCCCGCCGGCCTCGTCGCGCAGCCGCTGCCCCAGCTTGTTGTAGTGCTCCCGGCCGGCCTCGATCATCGCGGCCGTCTCGATATCCTCGCCGAACTCGGGCAGGCGCACCACCGAAACGGCGTGCAGCTCGGCGCCGTAGCGGGCGGCCAGGTCCAGCGCCATGCGGAAGGCCTTGTCCGCGGTGGGCGAGCTGTCGTGCGCGACCAGTATCCTGGTGATCATGCGGCCTCCCATGGTGAGCAGCCTTCACCCCAGCACCGCTCGGGCGGCTGGCGCCGCCGGCCTAGAACAAGGGCGGCAACACCTTCGACCAGTCGGCCTTTTCGACGCCCGCCACGCCGTAGCGCACCGGCGACAGGGTGTAGAACAACGATAGCTCCGCCGTCTCCACCGCGTCGAGCAGGCGCCCGGCCTGGTCCTCGCCGCAGACGAAGCGCACTTCCACCGGCAGTTCGCTCGCCAGCTCGAAGAAGCGCTCTTCGGTAAGCACGCCGTGGCGGCCGTAGCCGGCGATGCCGCGGAACGCGCCGCCGCCCGGGATGCCGAGGCGGCGCGCCTCGCGCAGCAGCCAGTCGTACAGCGCCAGGCCATGGCAGCGGCGGTTTTCGTGGACCACGAAGCGCAGGACCACGCCCTCGGCGCTGTGGCTCTTCCATTCCTTTCGGACCTGGTTCATGGCGCACCTCCGGCCCAGAGGCGGGCCATCCGCACCGTCAGCACGCCCAGCGCCGTGGCCACCAGCGAGCCGCTGACGTGGATGGCGATCTCGCCCAGGCCCCAGAGGAGCTGGCCGCGCGCCAGCAGAGTGTAGGTCTCGGCGGAGAAGGTTGAAAAGGTGGTGAGGCCGCCGCAGAAGCCGGTCATCAGGAACAGGCGCGCCTGCGGCGACAGGCCCAGGTTGTGGGTGATCATTCCCAGCGCCAGGCCGATGACATAGCCGCCGATGAGATTGGCGGCCAGGGTGCCCAGCGGCACCGTCGGAAACAGCGGGTTGAGGCGCAGGCCCAGCCACCAGCGCAGCCAGGCCCCGATCACGGAGCCGGTACCCACCGCCAGTAAACCCGTGAAATTCATTGCCCCACCCTTGTGTACGGTAGAAGGCCGACGGGCGGATCAGTCAGAGGCACGATGCCGCCGCGCTGGCGCGCAGTAGGCATCATCAGCCGGCGCAGCCGGCGGTTCGAGGAGGCATGCCATCTCCTGCGCGAAAGCTTAGCGGCGCCCGCGCACCCGGCGCAAGCCGGATTGAGCTTTAATTACCCGCGACAAGTGGCTGTTCATGATGATAAAGTCCCCACTTCCATCAAAATCATCAGAGCCGCCCTTGACCGACGTGCCGCCGCTTTTGCGTTCGTTCCGGCCACAAGCCCTGCTCCTGCTGGCTCTGGCAGCCCTTTTCGCCATCGTCCCGCTGCGTGCCCACGCCGGCGGCGAGCTGCGCTCCTACGCCGTGCTGGTGGTGGACCGGGACACCGGCGAGGCCCTGGTTTCGAAGAATGCGGACGTGGTGGTACCGATCGCCTCGCTCACCAAGCTGATGACGGCGCTGGTGGTGCTCGAAGCGCATCCCGACATGGACGAGACGCTCGAGGTCACCAGCGACGACCTCGACCGCGAAAAGCACACCTACTCGCGGCTCGGCGTCGGCACCCGCCTGCCCCGCTCCAGCATGCTGCTGCTGGCGCTGATGTCTTCCGAGAACCGGGCGGCGATGGCGCTGAGCCGGGCCTATCCGGGCGGCCGCCCGGCCTTTATCGCCCGCATGAACGCCAAGGCGCGCGAGCTGGGCATGAACTCGTCGCACTTCGCCGACCCGGCCGGCCTGTCGGACGCGACCACCTCCACCGCCCGCGACCTGCTGCGCCTGATGAACGCCGCCGACCAGGAGCCGCTGATCCGCCACGATTCCACCCATGAGCAGGAAACGGTGCGGGTGCGCGGCCGGCTGATGCACTTCGTCAACACCAACCGCATGGTCCGCGGCGGCAGCAGCCGCGACTGGACCATCGAGCTGCAGAAGACCGGCTTCACCAACGAGGCCGGGCGCTGCCTGGTGATGCGCGCCACCACCCTCGATCACCGCCTGTCGATGGTGTTCCTCAACTCCTCCGGCAGCCTGACCCGGTTCGCCGATGCCCGCCGCGTGCGCGAGCAGCTGGCGCGGCACCGCCTCGGCCAGCCGCGCCCGGCGACCGCGGTAGCGGCTTCGATCAAGGGCAACTCCTGAAGTCCTGCGGCGGGCCGCGACGCCCGCCTCGCCAAAGCTAGCCGCCGCGGTTCGCCGCGCGCAGCTGCGCCAGTTTCTCCGCGATCTTCCCCTCCAGGCCGCGCGTGGTCGGCCGGTAGAACTCCGTACCGGCCAGCGCATCGGGCAGGTATTGCTGACCGGCGGAATGCGCGTCCTGCTCGTCGTGCGAGTAGCGGTAGCCCTCGCCATAACCGAGATTCTTCATGAGCCTGGTCGGCGCGTTGCGCAGGTGCATCGGCACTTCCAGCGTGCCGCTGCTCTCCACCACGCCCCGCACCTCGCCGTAGGCCTTGTACACCGCGTTGCTCTTGGCGGCTATCGCCAGATATACCACGGCAACGGCCAGCGCCAATTCGCCTTCCGGGCTGCCCAGGCGCTCCCAGCTGTCCCAGGCATCCAGGCAGATGCGCTGCGCCCGCGGATCGGCCAGGCCGATGTCCTCGATGCTCATGCGCAGCACCCGGCGCGCGATGTAGACCGGGTCGACGCCGCCGTCGAGCATGCGGGCGAACCAATACAGCGCGCCGTCCGGGTCGCTGCCGCGCACCGACTTGTGCAGGGCCGAGATCTGGTCGTAGAAGTTCTCGCCCTGCTTGTCGAAGCGGCGCAGGCCGCGGCCGATCAGCTTCTCCAGCAGCTGGTCGTTCTTCTCGCCGGCGGCGCGCGACAGCTCCACCGCGGTCTCGAGCAGGATCAAGGCGCGGCGCGCATCGCCGTCGGCGCTTTCAGCGATGCGGTCCAGCCAGTGCCCGGGAACGGCGTCCGGCCCCGCCCCCAGTCCGCGCCCGGCGTCGGCCAGGGCGCGGCGCAGCAGGCCGAGGATCGCCGCCTCGTCCAGCGGGCGCAGCACGAACACCCGCAGCCGGGACAGCAAGGCGCCGTTGAGCTCGAAGCTGGGATTCTCGGTGGTGGCGCCCACCAGGACCAGCGTGCCGTCCTCGACGTAGGGCAGCAGCGCGTCCTGCTGGCTCTTGTTGAAGCGGTGGATTTCGTCGACGAACAGTACGGTGCGCCGCGGCGGATTCGCCTGCAGCGCCATGCGCGCCTCGGCGGTCGCTTCGCGGATGTCCTTGACGCCCGCCATAACCGCCGACAGGGTCAGGAAC
>DASRFD010000121.1:0-21914 GCA_035651715.1 Nevskia sp. | reverse complement strand
GCACCAGGGCATTGAGGCGGCCCTCGGACAGGCCCTGGTAGGCCAGCTTGGCCAGGGTCAGCATCGACAGCGAGGAGGCCACGCCGGCGGTGTTGTCCATCTGCCAGGAGAAGCGGTCGACCTGGTTCATCAGCTGGTAGTCGACGCAGCCGTTGGGCTTGGACTCGGCGATGATCTTCAGCTGGTCCACGGCGATCTGGAAGTTGTTGGTGATCGCGTTGAAGTCCTGGTTGAAGCGCGAATCCGGCCGCAGCTCCGGCACGCCCTTGATGGCGTCGCCGATCTTGAGGTCCTGCTTGCCCCACATGGCCCAGCCCAGCACGGCGCCGCAGCACACCAGGATGACGGTGGCGACCTTGGGCTGGGTCACGCCGGACAGCCACCACCAGGCCTTGTCCAGCACGGCGTCCTTCTTCTTCTGACGCTCGATGAAGGCCTCGACGTTCTTCAGCCTGATCATGGTCAGCCAGATCGGCACGAACATCTTGTTGGCGACGATGATGGCCAGGCCGCCCAGCACCGCGTTGATCGACATCTCGCGGATGGTCTGGATCTTGATGAGATAGATGGTGGCGAAGCCCGCCACGTCGGTGAGCAGGGCGATGGTGCCGGCGATGGCCAGGCGGCGGAAGGTCTCCAGCGAGGCGTCGTAGCTGCTCTTGCCGTAGTGCACCTCGTCGACCCAGGCGTTGACGTACTGCACGCCGTGCGACACCGACACCGCCAGGATCAGGAACGGCACCAGGATGGCGAAAGGATCCATGCCGAAGCCGAAGCAGCGCAGCGCGCCCATCTCCCAGATCACCGCGACGATCGAGGAGCCCAGCGGGATCAGGCCGAGCTTGAACGAGCCGCAGTAGATCCACAGCAGGATGCCGGTGATGACCAGGGTCAGCATGAAGAAACCGGCGACCTGCAGCGCCGCGCGCGTCATGTCGTGCACGATCTTGGCGAAGCCGATGATGCTGACCCGGATGCCGTTCTTCTCGTATTTCGCGCGCAGCTTCTCCAGGTAGTCGCCGACCTTGTTGTAGTCCAGCTTGGTCGGGTCGCTCCTGACCTTGAGCACGTTCTCGCGGAACTCCTGGACCGCCTGTTGCGACTTGTCGGCCGCGGCTAGGGTGATGCGCGCGCCGCAGGGGCCGGAGGCATCGGCATCGCCGGCGGGCGTCTGCGCCTGCTCGGCCGGCACGCGCTCCAGCAGCTCGGTCATGATCAGCGCGCCGCGCTGGTCGTTGGTGACGAAGCGGCCGATGGCCTGGGCCTTGGCGACGTTGGACTTGACCTTCTGCAGTACCTCGGGCGTCGGCTGGTAATCGTGCGGAATCACGGTGGAGCCGGCCAGGCCGCCTTCCACGTTTTCGACGTAGAGCAGGTTGGGGGTGAAGATCGACATGACGCGGGCGCGGTCGGCGCCGGGGAGGAAGAACACGTCGTCGGTGGCGCACTGCAGCGCCTGCATGAACCCGGGGTTGTAGATCTCGCCCTTGTCCTTGTCCTGGATCAGCGCCACCAGCACGGTGTTGGCGCCGCCGAAGTCCTTGTAGTACTGCCGGAACTTCTGCATGTAGGGGTGATCCAGCGGCACCGTCTTGAGCCAGCCCGCGTCCGGCTGCAGGCGCATGGTCTGCACCCCGAAGAACAGGGTCAGCACGATCAGGATGATGTGGGTGAGGTGCCGCCGGGTGTAGATGATCGGCTCGACCGCGCGCAGAATCGCGTCCGCTACCGGTCCGGTGATCGCCTTGCCTGCCATGAGCCGTGCTCCTGTGAATCGTTGTTGTCGCCGCGCGCCGGGTCCGGCGCGTCAAGCCGTCAGCCGCCAGCCGAGCCCTACGGCAGGCTCAGGCGGCTGATCCCCGAGGTCCCCACGGTCACCAGGGTCTTGCCGTCCGCCAGCGCCGCGTTCATGTTGATGTCGCTGGGCACCGGCACCCGCTCCAGCGCGCCGCCCGCCAGGTCGGCGCGCATCACGCGCCCGTTCTGGCCCACCAGGTAAATGGCGCCGTCCTCGACGGCGGCGCCGAACAGCGGCTCGGTGTCGTCGTGCTTGAGGTGGACCCAGCCGGCGACTTCGCTGACCGGGTTCTGGGCGCCGGCCGCCGCCTCGGCGTCGGCAGCGGCGGCGCGCATCGCCGCCAGATCCTTGGCGGTGAGCGGAGCTGCCCTGGCGATGTCGGCGGCGTAGAACGCATTGCCGCGCAGGCCGAAGATCAGCACGCCGGAGGGGCCGGTCGCCAGCCCGCCGAAATACGAGCCGGTGTAGGGGGATTTGAGCTGGGTCCAGGTCGCGCCCTTGTCGGTGGAGCGCGCCAGGAAGCCGCGCTCGCCGGCGATCAGCAGGCTGCCGTCGCCGAGCGCGATCAGGTTGTAGAGGTTGGGATTGTCGGCGAACACCTCGCTGCTGATCGCCTCCCAGGTCTTGCCGCCGTCGGCGGTCTTTTTCAGGACGCCGTTGGCGCCGGCCAGAAGGCCATTCCGGGCGTCGAAGAACAGCACGTCGAAATAGGGGCGGCCCCAGGCGGCGTCGAACTGCTGCAGGGCCCAGGTCCGGCCGCCGTCGCCGCTGGCGAGCACCGCGCCGTCGTAGCCCACGGCCCAGCCGTGCGTGGCATCGAGGAAGCGCACCCGGGTCAGGGTGGTGTCGGTCGGCGCCGGCACCTGCTGCCACTTCTTGCCGTCGGCGGAGACCAGGATGTCGCCGTGCGCGCCCACCGCCACCAGGCCGGAGCCGGAGCGTGCCACGTCCAGCATCAGCCCGGACTCGGCCCGCGGCAGTATGCGTGCCGGGATCGGCACCAGGGTGGTGTCGGTCCCGGTGTCGCCGTCGCTGTCGTCCTGCTGCTGGGCCAGCGAAGGCAGGCTCAGCAGCAGGATGGCGCCGGCCATGGAACCCAGCCAGGTGGTCATTTTCATCGATCGTTGCTCCTGCAACCCGCAGGACACCGGCGCCATGCCGGCTTGCGCCGGATGACGCCGGGCCTGCCCGGCGTCACTTGGTCTGCGACTTGTGGTTGAGGTTGTTGGGCGAGAAGTAGTCGTCCTTGAAGTCGATCTTGAAGTCGGAAATCTTGTCTTCGTTGGTCAGGGCGGTGACGAAGTAACGGCCGCTCTGCAGGTCGTAGATGATTTCCGGGATGCCGGTCACGGTCGGTACGAACGGCACCGTCAGCAGCTGCGCTTCCTGCACCTTCCACAGCTGGTCGCGGTTGTCGTAATCGTCCACCGCGGCGATCGCCCAGCCGTCCTCGTCGACATAGAACACGCGCTTCTTGAACTGGTGGCGCAGGCCGGCGCGCAGGGTCGCCTCGATCACCCAGACGCGGTGCATCTCGTAGCGTGCCAGGTTCTGGTTGATGTGGCCCGGGCGGATGATGTCCTTGTACTTGATCAGCGGCGCGTTGATCAGGAAGGAGTTGTAGGCGATGTACATGTCCTTCTTGCCGAGCAGCTTCCAGTCGTAGCGGTCGAGGGCGCCGTTGAACATGTCGACCTGGTCGTTGAACTGCTCGCCGTCGGTGCCGATGTAGGGATTGTCGTAGCCGACGTCCGGCGCGCGGTTCACGCGGCCCAGGCCCGGGTTGAAGATCCAGGCGTCGCGGCCGCTGCCGCCTGCGCCGGAGCTCTCATGCACCAGGATCAGCTGGCCGGCCACGCGCGGCGGCGACAGCACCTCGGAGAGGTAGTACAGCAGGATCTTGGTGCCGGCGTTGGACTCCTTCAGGTTCGAGTACTTGAACTTCACGTCCTCGACCAGCTTGGTGATCTTGTAGGAGCCGTCGGGCTTGACGATGGCCTGGTTGTTGTAGCGCCGCACCGCCGAGCCGCGGTAGCGCATCTTGTGGTTCCAGATCACCTCCGCGCCGGACTTGGGGATCGGGAAGGGGAAGCCCAGTGCGGCGCCTTCGACGTCGTCGGTGCCCTTGAGGCTGGCGCTGGTGGCGTTCTTGATGGTGGCCTGGTTGATCTGGTCCGGGAAGAACACGCTGCGCATCGTCGGATACACGATCATCTTGTAATCCGGATACTTGGCGAACATCGCCTTCTGGCCTTCGGTCAGGTGCGCGGCATACTGCGCCATGTTGGCCTTGGTGATGATGAACTGCGGCTTCTCGTACTTGCCGCCGCCGCCGATCTGGGCGCGCTCCTTGGCGGCGAGATCCGCCTGGTCCTTGGGCAGCTTGGCGATGATGGCGTCGATCTGCTTGGAGATCTGCGGATACTGGTCGATGGTGAAGCTGTCGACGTACTTGAGCAGGGCGTCGAAATCCCCCGGGCTTTTGGTCCGCACCTGCTCGAACTGCTGGCGCAGGGATTCGAGGCTCTGCGGCGTCTGGTTCTTGATGGCATCGTCGAAGTTCTTGCCGCCGATCCATTCCGGGACGGTGCCGTCGGCGTTGCCGGCGGCGGTGGCGCCGACCGGCGTCAGCTCCTTGCCGAGCTTGGCCGCTTCCGCCGCAGTGGCGGCGGCATGGGCCGCCGAGCACAGGGCCAGGCCGCCGAGGCTTGCGCCCACCAGCAACAATCGTTTCAGCTTCATGTGAATCTCCTCGTGCATGCTTGCGACCGCGAGCGGTCCGTTTGCCCCTGTCCCCTCAAAACGAATAATTCACCGCGAAACCGGCGAAGTCCTTGTCGCGGTTGGCGTTCACCGTGCCGCCGCCGGTCCAGCCCTGGTAGAACAGCTGGATGGTGAACTCGTTGCCGGTCTCGATATCGGTGCTGACCTGCCAGTTCTTGGTGCCGGCGATGAAGTTCTGCGACGGCGCGATGGCGATGCCGGCGACGTCGTGCGACCAGATGATCTGCGGCTTGAAGTTCCAGCCGAAGATGACGTTGTCGTATTCCAGCCGCGTGATCAGGCGGTAGCCGGCGGCGAACGGCGAGGCGAAGCCGTGGCGCTGCTGCGTCGGGTTGAGGCGCTCGGCGCGCGAGCTGCCGTCGGCGGGCAGGCCGCCCGAGCCGTCGGCGCCCGGGCTGTAGTGGGTGTCGTTGAGGTCGCCGCCCTCGAACTGGATCAGGTTGCGCGAGGGCATGTTCAGCACCGCGGTGAAGCCGACTTCCGGGATGAAGATCACCTGGTCGGCGCCGATCGGGTTCTCGCTGGCGCCGAGGGCCCGCAGGCCGGTCAGATCCAGCTGCAGCACCTGCAGGCGCTCGTAGCCATGGATTACCTGGTTGGCCTGGATCTCGCCCCAGCCGCGGTAGGGGCCGACGTAGTCGGGGATGGCGTGGCTGCGGCTGGGCAGGTAGAAGTTGGTGTTGGCGTTGCCGATGACGTTGGCCAGCAGGTCGAGCGTGCGCGGCGAAGTGGCGGTCTGCGCCGCCACCACCGGGTCGAGGCCCAGGGCGACCAGGCTGCCGGGGTTCTGCGCGATCTGCTGCAGCGTCGCCAGGCCGAGGTAGATGTCGTGCTTGGGCAGGGCTGGCTGCAGCGCGGCGAACACCAGGTCGGTTTCCTGGATCTGCACCGGCAGGTTGGGCCGGTACGACAGCTCGCCCGCCAGCGACCACTTGCCGGCGTTGGTGTTGAAGCTCATGCCGTACATCTGGATGTCCTCGGGATACTCGAGGAACAGCCTGGCGGTGTCGATCGGTGCCGGCTCCAGGCCGCCCGGCACGGTCTTGAAGCCCTTGCAGTCGACGATCGCCTGCAGCGCGTCCATGGTGCTGTCCTGGATGCAGCTGTGATTGGCCGCGACCAGGCTGGCGATGGGCAGGCGGCTGTGGTAGTTCAGAAAGTAGAAACCGAACTCGGTGCCGCCGTTGAGATCGGCGGCGTACCAGGTGAGCTTGCCGCCGAACTGGCCCTGGTGCCGCGGGTGGCCGCCGAACTGGTCGAACGCGACCGTCTCGCAAGTGTCGGACAGGTCCGCGCCGACGTTGGGCAGCCGCTGCTTGCAGTCCGGATCCTCGTGGAACTGGCCCAGGCTAAGCAGGGCGGTGCCCTTGTACAGGCTGTCGAAGGGCGCGAACAGCGTGCCGCCGCCGGGCAGGGCCACGCCTTCCCAGTCCAGCAGGTAGGTCAGGTCGATGGAGACGTTTTCCATCAGCGGCGTGCTCAGCAGCACCGCCGGGGTGGGGCGGAAAATCTCGCTGACGAAGGTGCCGGGCTGGTACAGCACGCGCAGGTCCGGCGCGTTGATCTCGCTCATCGAGTTCAGCGCCACCAGGGTCGATTCGCCCCAGCGGATGTGCTGGTAGCCGACCGTGGCGGTGAAGTCATGGTCGAGGACGTTGAATTTGCCGCTGACCAGCAGGTCCTTGAGGATCCAGTCGCGCCCGACCGAGCCGCCCGCCCGGCTGGGGCGCAGCGTGTCCGCGGGCTGGAACGTGGTGTCGGGATGATGCTCGGTGAAGCGGTACTGGCTGGGGTCGAAGAAGCCGATCGCGCCGACCTTGAACACGAATTCGTTCCAGCTCAGCGACAGGTCGCTGCTCAGCTTGGTCAGCGAGGCGGCCAGGCCGCCCTGGCGATAGTTGAACTCGGCATCATCCTTGTTGGCGCCGGAGTAGGCGCCGGGAGCGCGCACCAGCCGGTCGTTGGCCGAGGTGTCGCCGTTGAAGGAGTAGCACGAGTTGGAGAGGTTGGTGTTGCCGCACAGCGCGGGATTGAGGTTGTCCTTGTAGATCAGGCTGGAATCGGGCTTGTCGACGCGCCAGATCAGGCCCTCGGACAGGCGGTTCTTGTAATTGCCGCTGATGCCCCACCCCAGGTCGAAATCGTCGGCCGCCGCGCCGCCGCAGACCGCCAGGGCCCCGATGCACAGCCAACGCAGCGGATGAGTCCGCATCTCCTCATTCTCCCCTTGCCTCGGCATTGTGCCCGCAGCATCGGTGTCCCGGGGTGACCGGGAGTTGCGCCAGCGGGTGCCAGTTGCGGCCGGATCGGCCGGGGCTGCGCCCGTCCCGTCCTGCTCTTGCGACTAATGTTACATCAAACACTGTCATTGTGACGCCGGCCGACTTCGGCCCTCTGCCGCCGCTTGCGCGCCGGCGCGAGGGCCTGCAGCGATTCGGCGAGGCGGGCCAGTACCGCCTCGCCCTGGTGGCCGGCGGTGCGCAGCGCGCGCGCCTGCCCGGCGCCGTCCATCAGGGCCACCAGCGGCAGCAGCTGGGGCCACAGGTTCATGCCGTCGGCGGCGCGGATGATGGCGTCGAGCACGGCTTCGTTCTGGATCGCGGGCAGGTTGATCAGGCGCCGCTGGTATTCCGTGCTCATCATCGACACCATCGGCAGCATGGCCGGCCACAGGCCCTGTTCCTGGGTGGCGCCGATCATGCGGTTCACCGCCTCGTCGTCCAGCGCCGCGGCGAGATCGGCCATCAGGCGCCGCTGCGGTTCGTCGACGCTGTTGATCAGGGCCAGCGCCTCGGGCCACAGCTCCCCGCCGCGGTCCGCCGCGACCCGCACGATGTTGCGCAGCCGCTGCGGCGGCAGCAAGCCGATGATCGCGCTCAGGCGCCCGGCGTCCTCGACGAAGAAGCCGATGCGCAGCAGGGCTTCGTCGTCGCGCAGGTCGGCCATGACCGCCTCGATGGCCGCGTCGCTGAGGCTGTCGACGAAGCGCGCCATGGTGATGTACTCCCGGCGCCGCGCCAGCTCGCGCGAGACCTCGACGATGCGCTCTCCCGGCATCGACTGCAGCACGTCCTCGGCCGAGCGCGGATCCAGCTCCAGGCACAGGTCGGCGAGGTAGCGCACGTCGAGGCGGCGGGCGATCTCCACCGCGCGCTGCGGCTCGAGCAGCCCGGCGATGCGCGCGCACAGCAGCGGGCCGAGCGCTTTTTCCGCGATCAGGGCGGTGACCGGCGCCGGCAGCAGCTTGCTGGCCGCCGCCACCTTCTGGAACGACCTGCGGTCGGCGTCGAACAGGCTGGCGGTCGCCTGCCGGCGCAGCTTGCGGATGACGGCGGCATCCAGCTTGTGCAGGTAGCCGAGCTGCTCCGGCGGAACGCCGAGCAGGCGCGCGAGCTTCAGCACCTCGGCGCGCCGGGCAAGATTGACGGCCATCAGAGCGTCAGGATCTTGCGGACGGCGCCGCGCAGCAGCACCGGCACGTGTCCCAGCGCCGCTTCAAGGGCCCGCTGCAACTGCTGCTGCTGGTTGCGGCGGGCGCCGCGCAGGGTCCGGGTCAGCGCGTCAATCTCGCCCGGCTCGAGCGCGCCAAGGTCCGGCAGCGGCTTGCCGCCCAGCTCGCGGGACAGGGCCGCCGTATGGGTATCGCTCAAATGCTCCTCCTGGTGTCCCGGCCGCCGGCGCGGAACTGACGATCTTGTCAGTCGTCACTGTAAGGATTGTCAGGGCAGGGTATCGGCGCGATGCCGCCGCTGCATTGACCGCGGGGCAGCCGGTCCTGTCATTTGGGCCTATCGGACGCCAGGCGCAGCTGCCGCGCAATCAGGAACAGCGGCAACATGACGCTGACCGCGATGCCCAGCGACAGCACGATGTAGACCCAGACGTAGCGGATGCCCAGCCGCCGCGCCTCCGCCAGCATGAAGGCGAAGGCGGCGAGGCAGACGAACAGGATGTCGTTGGCCAGGGACGCAGCGGCCGGATTGGCATAGGCCAGGCGGATGAAACCCGGCGCTCCGCCGTTGCCGGGCAGGGCCAAGAACTTCAGGTTGTGCGACCACGTCGCATACAGCGCGCCCGCCGCCAGCAAGGCGTAGAGCGCGACCAGCAACCGCTCGCCGCGGCTCATTTCAGCTCCGCCGAGGTCTTGCCGAGCAGGCGCCGCGCCACGATCAGCAGCTGGATCTGCTGCGTGCCCTCGAAGATGTCGAGGATCTTGGCGTCGCGCGCCCATTTCTCCAGCAGCTCGTTCTCGGCGTAGCCGACGCTGCCGCACAGCTCGACGCACTTCAGCGCGATGTCGACGCAGGCGCGGCCGGCCTTGGCCTTGGCCATCGAGGCCTGCAGCGAGTTGGGCTTGCGGTTGTCGGCCATCCAGGCGGCCTGCAGGGTCAGCAGGCGCGCCGCCTCGTAATCGGCCTCCATCTTCAGGAACTCGGCCACGGCGGCGTGCTGGACCATGGCCGGGCGTTTGTAGTCGATGCCGACGCCGGCCTGTTCCAGCACCTTGCGGGTCTCGTCCAGGCAGGCCTTGGCCACCCCGACCGCCATGCCGGCGACCAGCGGACGGGTGTTGTCGAAAGTCTGCATCACGCCGCCGAAGCCCTTCTCGACGTCGATCTTGGGGTCGCCGAGCAGGTTCTCCTTCGGCACGCGGCAGTTCACCAGCGCGAACTGCGCCGTGTCGGAGGCGCGGATGCCGAGCTTGTGCTCGAGGCGCACCAGCTCGAAGCCGGGCGTGCCCTTCTCGACCACGAAGGACTTGATCGCGGCGCGACCGGCGGACTTGTCCAGCGTGGCCCACACCACCACCAGTTCGGCCCGCTCGCCGGAGGTGACGAAGATCTTTTCGCCGTTGAGCACGTAATGGTCGCCGTCGAGGCGGGCGGTGGTGCGGATCGCCGCGGAGTCCGAGCCGCAGTGCGGCTCGGTGATGGCCATCGCCGCCCAGCGGTTCTTGAAGCGCTCCAGCTGCTCGTCGTTGGCCACCGAGGCGATGGCGGAGTTGCCCAGGCCCTGGCGCGGCATGCTCAGCAGCAGGCCGACGTCGCCCCAGCACAGCTCCATCACGCCGAGCACCGTGGAGAGGTTGCTGCCGTTGCGGTTGCCCGCCTCGGTGTCCTTGCTGTCGCGGCGCACGCCGGCGGCGCCGGCCCCGCCGTTGCCGCCGGCGGCGTTCATGCCGTCGAGCAGGGCGGCGAGCATGTCCAGCTCCTTCGGATAGCTGTGCTCGGCGCGGTCGTACTTGCGCGAATTGGGACGGAAGATTTCGGCCGCCACCTGGTGCGCCTGGCGGACCAGGGCGCTGAACTTCTTCGGGGTTTCGAGGTTGATCATGGTCGGCGGTTCCTTTAAACGAGCACCACGCCTTCCATCAGGCCCGCCGCGCGCAGGTCGCGATACCAGCGCTCCACCGGGTGCTCCTTGACGTAGCCGTGGCCGCCGAGCAGCTGCACGCCGTCGTTGCCGATGGCCATGCCCTTGTCGGCGCAGAGCCGGCGCGCCAGCGCCGCCTCGCGGGCGAAGCTCTGGCCGCGCTCGGCGCGGCTGGCGGCGCGCCAGGTCAGCAGGCGCATGCCTTCCAGCTCGATGCCGGCGTTGGCGACGCTGAAGGCCACCGCCTGGCGGTGGCTGATCGGCTCGCCGAAGGCCGAACGCTCGTTGACGTAGGGAACCAGGTAGTCCAGCACCGCCTGCGCCGTGCCGGTGGCCAGCGCGCACCAGCCCAGGCGGGCGAGGTGGACGCAGTCGCCGTAGACGTCCTGCTCGACGCTGCTGATCAGCGCCGAGGCCGGCAGGCGCACGTCACGCAGCAGCAGCCGGCCGGTGGACGCCGCGCGCAGTCCCATGGCCGGCTCGGCCTCGATGCTCAGGCCCTGGGTCGAGGACTCGACGATAAACAGGGCCGGGCCCTTGTCCTCCAGCTGCGCCGCGACGATGAACAGCTCCGCCTCCGCGGCCCGCGGCACCAGCGACTTGACGCCGTCCAGCACGTAGCCGCCGCCGCCGGCATGGGCGCGCATGGTCAGCTTGAACGGGTCGAACAGCGGCCGCGGTTCCAGGATGGCCAGCGCCGCCGCCGGCGCGTGGTCGCCGACGAAGGCCGTCAGGTACTTGGCCTGCTGTTCGGCGTTGCCCCACAGCACCAGGGCGTTGCTCACCGCGGCCGGGGCCAGGCAGGCCACGGCCAGGCCCATGTCGCCCTGCGCCATGGCCTCGGCCACCAGCACATTGGTCATGGCCGAGCGCTCGTTGCCGGCGCCGCCCAGGTCCTCGGGCACGCCCATCAGGCTGATGCCCAGCTCGGCGCTCTGCCTGAGCAGTTCCGCCGGCGCGGCGCAGGCCGTATCCGCGGCGGCAGCCTGGGTGCGCAGCTGCTCGAGCGCGAAACCCTGCACCGCGTCGCGCAGCATCTGCTGCTCCTCGCTCGGCGTCAGGTCGAACAGCTCCGGCGCGCGGCCGGAAGGCAGGCGCGCCGGCTGGCTGAGCTTGCGCGTGGCGTTGAAGCCGCGGTTGAGCGCGCCGACGGTGCGGAAGCCGGTGCGGGTGGCCTGGTACAGCACTTTTTCCGCCGGCTTGCGCAGGCCCAGGCGGTCCACCACCGGCAACCCGGCAAGACGGTTCAGCGCGCGCAGGCCCAGGCCCATCGCGTTGTTGGCGAGACTCATGCTTCATCCCCTCCGGGCGGAAAATGTTGCGGCGTTCCGCGCCGCTTTCGCGGCGCGCCGCCGGCTCTGGTTCAGGCGCTGCGTTTCTTCGCGGCCTTGGCCGGCTTGCCGACCTTGCCGTGGATCAGGGCCTCGCGTGTTTCCTCGAGGAAGGTATCGACCAGGCGGGTGAACTTGCCCTGGATGAAGGGCGGGGCGACCACGCGGTAGAGCAGGGGCACCGGCACGTCGCGCAGCTCGCCGCGCACGCGGAAGCTCAGGCGCGTCTCGTCCTTGCCCTCGGCGATGCGGAACCAGCCCTCGATGACGGCATTGCCGTGGTCGGGTAGCGGCTTCCAGCTCAGCTCGCCCCGCGCCAGGTCGGTGCGATAGTGGGCGCCGTAGGACACGTCGTGCGCGATGTTGGCGATGCGCGAGCCGATGGTGCGCATCTCCCACAGGTACTGGTTGGGGCCCAGCCTGGTCAGCTTCCTCAGCTTGGGGAAGCGGCTGATGGTGCCTTCCAGGTCCATCAGCAAGGGCTCGACCTGCTTGTACGGCACCGGCACCACGGCGCTGCGTTCGATTTCGATATTGACCTTCATGCCCGCCCCGCGACGGAATATTTGCGATGGCGCCAGAGTGGCAGCCGCGGCGCGTCCTGGCATTGCCCCGCTGGACGCCGGCGCATTGTCGTTGCGGTCAATCGGCCGAAGATTTCCGGCTGCAATGCAGCAAAAGGGCGCCTCAGCCGCTGCGGGGCCCGAACGGCAGCAGCATCGGCACGCGCCGGCGGCACGCGCGATAGGGATCGCCCAGCTCCTGGCCCAGCCAGTCCTCTTCCTGCCGCGCCTTGAGCCAGATGCCGCCGAGCAGGCAGGCGAAGCCGGCGACGGCGGGCACCGTGCCCTTGGCGGCCATGGTGGCGAGCAGGGCCAGCAGCAGTCCGGTATAGATCGGATGGCGCACCAGTGCGTAAGGCCCGGTATCGACGACGTGATGATCGGCCTTGCGCGTGATGCGCCCGGACCAGAGGCGGCCGAGATGCAGGCGCGCCCACCAGGCGAAGACGATGCCGGCCGCGATCAGCGCCACGCAGATCCAGGCGCCGGTCCAGCCGACGTGCCAGAGGCGCAGGACGCCGTCGTAGCCGTGCGCCGGCACGAGCAGCAGCGCGGCGCCGAGCAGCATCGGCAGGCGATAGGCCAGCTCGCCGCCGATGCCCGGGCGCTTCTCGGTACGGTTGCTCCACCACGCGGCGGCCAGCCAGGACACCACCCAGCCGGTCCACAGCAGTACGATCGCTTCGCTAGGATGCATGACGCTGGCTCCGCCCGGACGGCGGAGCCATCATCGGACCTGCGCCTCAGACGCGCAACTCGCGCTTCTGGAGGCGTGCGAATACCGCCGGGGTCAAAGGTTCGTAGCCGCTTTGCGCATCGAGCAGCACGTACAGCGGCTCATCGATCTGCGCCGGATCGAAGCCGGCGCGCTTGAGCTCGACCTTGCGGTACTTGAAGGTCGCGGTGGTCTCCTGCTCGGCGCGCAGGCGCACGAACAGCGGCACGGCGTAGACGGGCAGCCGCTCCCGCAAGTGCTTCGCCAGCGCGGCTCCGTCGAAGGCCGGGCCGGCGCAGCTGAGCGAGGCCATGCCGGCGCGGCCGTCGCAGCCGGGCACCTCGACGCCGTACACCACCGCCTGCTCGATGCCGGGGAAGGCGTTGAGCGCGCCTTCCACCTCGGTGGTGGCGACGTTTTCGCCCTTCCAGCGGAAGGTGTCGCCGACGCGGTCGACGAACTGGATGTGGCGCCAGCCCTGGTCGCGCACCAGGTCGCCGGTGTTGAACCAGACGTCGCCCTTCCTGAACACGTCGCGCAGCAGCTTGGCCTCGCTGGCCTTCTTGTCGGTGTAGCCGTCGAACGGGGCCTTGTCGGTGACCTCCGTGATCAGCAGGCCGACCTCGCCGCGCCTGACCTTGCGCATGAAGCCGTCGGCGCCGCGCCGGCCTTTCTCCTCCTCGGCGTCGAACTCGACGATGGCGAACGGCATCGGGCAGAAGCCGGCGGTCTTCGACAGGCCGAAGGCGTTGACGAAGGCGAGGTTGCTTTCGCTGGCGCCGTAGAACTCGTAGATCTGGCCGATGCCGAAGCGCTGCTGGAACTGCTCCCAGATTTCCGGGCGCAGGCCGTTGCCGACGATCAGGCGCACCAGGTGCTCGCGGTCCTGCGTCGTGGCCGGGCGGTTCAGCAGGTAGCGGCACAGCTCGCCGATGTAGCAGAACGCGGTGGCGTCGTAGCGGCGGATCTCGTCCCAGAAGCGGGAGGCGCTGAACTTGCGGCCCAGGGCCAGGGTGCAGCCGGCGCCGAGCACCGCGCCCCAGGACACGGTCAGCGCGTTATTGTGGTAAAGCGGCAGCGGGCAGTACAGGGTGTCGTCCGGCTTGAGCCGCATGGTCATCTGGCCCAGGCCCGCCATGCCGCGCAGCCAGCGGTAGTGGGTCATCACCGAGGCCTTGGGCATGCCGGTGGTGCCGGAGGTGAAGATGTAGAAGCAGGGCTGCTTCGGCAGCACCTGCTGCGTTTCCAGCGGATTGGTCGAGGGCTTGCCCGAAGTCTTCGTTTCCAGGTCGCGGTAACCGGCCGGGGCCTTGCCGGGGCCGGCCCACAGGTAAACGCGCCTGCGGTCGGCGCCGGGGTGGAATTCGGTGGACTCCAGCGCTTCGCGGCACTCGCCGCCGCAGACCACCAGCTTCGGCTTGGTCAGCGCCAGGCTGTGGCCCAGCACCTCGCCGCGCTGATTGTGGTTGAGCATCGCCGCAATGGCGCCGAGCTTGACCGCGGCGGCGACGCAGGCCAGCACTTCGGGCCGGTTCTCCATCAGGATGGCGACAGTGTCGCCGCCGCTGACGCCGTGGGCGCGGAACACCGCGGCGTAGCGGTTGGCCCAGGCGTTGAACTCGGCATAGGTCCAGCTGCGCTCGTCGAACAGCAGCGCGGCCCGGTGCGGGTCGCGGCGCGCGATCTCTTCCAAGCGCAGGCCGATCGAGGCCGGCCGGTCGGGGGCGAAGCGCGCCAGGTTCCACAGGCCCCTCTGGAAGCTGAAGGTCTCCGGCAACGCGCGCAGCACGCCGCGCGCCAGGTCGCGCAGGTGAATCTGATCGCCGTGATTGCTCAAAACTGAATTCTCCGATGGGCCAATGCCCCGCCCAATCTGCTCGGTCCCGACGGTGGCGGCAAGGGCCGGATCGACAGGCAACCCTGGCGCGGCAGCGCTTATCCGGCGCGTTCGTGGCGCATTGCGCCGGCGGAATGCGTATTCCCAGAGGCAGGGGCATCGCCTCTGGGCGCGTCAATCCGCCGGTACCACCATACGGGAGCACACCATGAATCGCATGATCCTCAGGCAGGGCTTGCTGGCCGTCACCCTGCTCGGCGCCGCCGGGGCGGCGCCGGCGCAGACCAATTCCGGCGATCCTCCGGCCGCGCCCGCCGAGCCGCAGGCTGCAGCCGCCTCGCCCGCCGGGCAGGTCGTCAACGGCCAGGTCGACCGCCAAGCCGACCGCGTGACCCAGGATGTCCAGAACCGGGCCCAGAACAAGGTCGACAACACGGTCGACACCGCAGTCGATAAAGTATTGGGCAAGGTTTTCGGCAACTGAAGGCCATGCGCCGGGGCCGGGGAGGCCCACCGTCCGGCATTGCATGTGCGTCGCCGCGCCGGTTTTGCCGGCGCGGCTTTCATCGACGAAGCGGGAGATTCGCCTGAGCGACGACGCGTTGCAGGACTGGGATCGGCTGAGCCCCTTGATGGACCGCGTGCTGGCCCTGCCCGAGGCCGAGCGCGCGGATTTCGTCGAACGCAGCTGCGCCGGCGATGCACGGCTGCTGCGCCATATGCGGCGCTGGCTGGCGGCGCTGAAGTCCAGCGCCGGCTTCCTCGAGCATGCCCACACCGGCACCGTCGCCGGCACCGCCGAGCCGTTCCAGGCGCTGCCGCGGGGTGAGTCGATCGGCGCCTACCGCATTGAGCGCCTGCTCGGCCACGGCGGCATGGGCGAGGTCTACCTCGCCGCGCGCGCCGACGGGCAGTACGAGCAGGAAGTGGCGATCAAGCTGATCAACGCCGCCTTCGCCGACGAGCCGCAGCAGTTCCTGGAGGAGCGGCGCATCCTGGCCCGGCTGGAGCATCCGGGCATCACCCGGCTGTTCGACGGCGGCATCAGCGCCGACGGCCGCCCCTACATGGTGATGGAAAGGGTCGAAGGCCGCGACCTGCTGACCTGGTGCCGCGAGCACCGCAGTTCACTGGCGCAACGGCTCGAGCTGTTCATCCAGCTGTGCCAGGCGGTGGGTTACGCCCATCGGCGCCTCATCGTCCATCGCGACATCAAGCCCGGCAACGTGCTGGTGACGAGCGAGGGCCAGGTCAAGCTGCTCGACTTCGGCATCGCCCGCCTGCTCGACCACCCGGCTGCGGCGGAGAACGCGCGCCTGGTGCAGGCGACGCCGGGCTTCGCCGCGCCGGAACAGCTCACCGGCGGCGACATCACCGCCGCCACCGATGTCTATGCCCTCGGCGTGCTGCTGTACCGCCTGCTCAGCGGCCGGGCGCCGGTGGCGCTGGCCGGCCTGCCGGCGGCGCTGGCGATCGAGCGGGCCGTCAACGAGACGCCGGCGCCGCCCAGCGTCGCCGCCACGCCGGATGCGCCGGTGGCGCCGCGCCGTCTGCGCGGCGACCTCGACGCCATCATCCTCAAGTGCCTGCGCAAGAACCCGCATGAGCGCTACGCCAGCGCGCTGGGCCTGGAGGACGATCTTCAGCGCTACCTGCGGCACCAGCCGGTGGGCGCGCGCGGCGACGCGCCGTCCTACGTGCTGGGCCGCTTCGTCCGGCGTCATCGGCTGTTTGCCGCCGGCGCGGCCCTGCTGTTCGCGGTGGTGCTGGGCGCCACGGCGGTGATCGCCCGCTATGCCCACACCGTGCGGGTGCAGCGCGACCTGGCGCGCTCGCAGTCGGCCTGGCTGGAGGACGTGGAGAACTACCTCTTCCGCCTGTTCGCCCACGCCAAGGACCAGCCCGGCGGCGCGCCGCTCACCGTCCAGGGCCTGCTCGACGACGAGCGCCGGCGCATCGAGGCCGATCCGGGGTCGCCGGAGGCGCTGCAGACCAGCCGCATCCTCGGCCAGCTGTACGCGCGCATGGACAACGACGCCGCCGCGGTGGCGACGCTGCACTCCTACCTCGACCACGCCCCGGCCGACGCGCCGCCGGCCGAGCTGGCGCGGGCCCGCGCCGACCTGGCGCAGGCGCTGTTCCGCAGCGGCCACGCCGGCGAGGCACAGCAGCAGCTCGACCGGGCGCTGGCCTACTGGGGCACCGATGCGCAGCGCTACCGTGGCGAGCTGCTCGACAGCCGCGTGCTGCAGTCGCAGCTGCTGCGCGGCCGCGGCGAGACGCAGGCCGGCCTGGACCTGCTGCGCCAGGCGCTCGACGAGAGCCGCCGCGGCTACGGCGAGGATGACCTGCGCACCGCCTATCTGTACAACGACCTGGCCGATGCCGAGCAGCAGGCCGGGGAGATGCCCGCCGCGCGCGATGCCGCGAGCCGCGCCTGGATCATCCTCACGCGGCTGCGCCACCAGCACACCGAGCAGGGCCTCAACGTGCTCAACAACCTGGCGGCCATGGCCTACTTCGGCGGCGACCTGCCCGAGGCGGAGCGGCGCTTTCGCGAAGCGGTGGCCTTGCGGCGCCAGCTGTTCGGCCCCTCGGCGGCGCTGGCAGCCCTGCTCAACAACTACGGCAAGGTGCTGCTCAAGCTCGACCGCGCCCGGGAGGCCGAGCCCCTGCTGCGCGAGGCGGCGCAGATGAGCGCGAGCTATTCGGGTCCGGGCAGCTTCCTGTGCATCGCCAGCCGCCTCTCGTTTGCCCAGGCGCTGACCGCCACCGACAGTCCGGAGGCGGAGGCGGAGTCGCGCTCCACCCTCGAACTGGCGCGCAGCGCTTACGGCGACAAGCACCTGCTGACCGCCGCGGCGGAAGTGCAGATGGCGCGCCTGCGGTTCCGCCAGAAGCGGCCGGCCGAGGCCATGCCGTACCTGCAGGCCGGCGAGAGCAAGGCCGCGGCTCTGGGAGCGCCGGCCAAAGGCGTGCTGGCCGAGGCGCAGAAGCTGCGCCAGGCCTACGGCGCGGGCTCGTCCAGCTCCTGATACAGCCAGGCCTTGGCCTTGAGCCAGTCGCGCTGCACGGTGCGGGCGCTCAGGCCGAGCAGGCGCGCGGTCTCGCCGTCGCTGTAGCCGGCGAAGAAGCGGCACTCGACGATGCGCGCCAGGCGCGGGTCCACCTGCTCCAGGCGGCCCAGCGCGCTGTCGATTCCCAGCACCTGCGGTGCCGGCTCGCCGAGCAGGGCGGCGACGTCGTCGATCGACTCCTCGTCGCGCCAGCCGCCGCGCTTGGCGGTGAGGTGGGCGCGGGCGTAATCCACCAGCACCTGGCGCATCACCCGCGCCGCCGTGTTGAGGAAATGATCGCGCGATTTCCAGCCGCTCTGCCGCGACAGCTTGAGATAAGCCTCGCTGACCAGGGCCGTGGTCTGCATCGTCTCGCCGACGCGCAGGCGGCCGCGCTGGGCGCGCGCCAGGCGCTTGAGGCTGGCATACAGCTCCTCGGTCAGCGCCGTCAGATTCGCCGCTTCGTCCGCGGCCAAGGCCTCGGAACCGCTCTTGCTGAACATGCCCTGATTATCCCCGACCGTTCCCCCCGGAACTGAGACCGAGTTTACGGTAGGCCGGCGGACGCCGCAGGTGGAAAAAAGCTCGGCAAGACAGGGAGTCCCCGCTATAATGCGCGCTCACGGGGCGTAGCGCAGCCTGGTAGCGCACCTGCCTGGGGGGCAGGTGGTCGCAGGTTCAAATCCTGTCGCCCCGACCAATTTCGATTCCCAGAGTGCAACTTCGCGCCCGCCGCGCCCTGCGCGGCGGGCGTTGTCGTTCACGCCGCTCGCCGCTCAGAACAGGTGCCCGGCGCAGTACCCCAGCCAGAAGCCGGCGATAAAGCATACGGCTGCCCAGCGGTAACGCCGGCGCGCTTTCCGGTGCGGGACATGGGTGACGTAGTGCTCCGCGGTAAACATGTCGCAGACCCCGTTCCTGGAACGACGGCTTACGACACCCCGCTCCCGGCGTTTAGTTCCCTCTTTTCCCACGGTTCGTCCCGCCGCCGGACGGCCCGTCACAAGGCTTAAACCAGCCCCGGCGCCCGGTCATCCAAGACGAAACCCGTGCGGCGGAATGGAGGGGGAGGGGATATGCGTCTGACCGAGGTGTCGCAAACCAATCCGGCCGCCGTGATCGCGGGGGCGCTGATCGTGCTGCTGTTCGGCGCGGTGGCCCTGGCCGCGCTGCCGATCCAGCTGCTGCCGAACATCAGCCAGCCGCGCATCACTGTGGTCAGCGGCTGGCGCGCCGCGGCGCCGGCGGAAATGGAGCAGGCCCTGACCGAGCCGCAGGAGCACCAGCTGGAAGGCATTTCCGGCGTCACCGAGATGCGCAGCTTCGTGCAGCGCGGCAACAGCTTCATCAACCTCACCTTCGCCCTGGGCACCGACATGACCCAGGCGATGCTCGACGTCATCAACCGCATCAACCAGGTCTACCCGCAGCCGCCGGCCGACGCCGACCGGCCGCAGGTGTTCGGCGGCGAGAACAATCCCTTCTCGCAGCAGGCCACCGCGGCGACCCTGCTGCTGCGCCCGCTGCCGGGCAATCCGGTCACCGATCTGGCGGTTTACCAGAAGATGATCGAGGACGTGGTCAAGCGGCGCCTGGCGCAGGTCCCCGGCGTGTCCAACGTCAGCCTGCAGAGCGGCCGCGCGCGCCAGGTGCAGGTCAATTTCGACCCCTACCGCGCCGCCGCCCTGGGCGTGTCGGTGGACCAGATCGGCGCCGCGCTCGGACGCGCGCAGGACGCCTCGGCCGGCTTTTCCGACGTCGGCCGGCGCCAGTTCACGGTGCGCTTCACCGGCCGCGAGCCGGTGGCCGAGCTGGGCGGGCTGATCCTGGCCTGGAACAAGGAGCGCCCGGTCTACCTGCGCGACCTGGCCGAGGTCAAGGTCGGCCTGGCCGACCGCCAGAACTACACCTTCCGCAACGGCAAGCCGGCGTACTACATCCAGCTGACCCGCGCCAACGGCTCCAACACCGTGGCCATCATCGACGGGGTGCGCCAGGCCATCGCCGAGCTGAACGAGGGCGTGCTCAAGTCGGAGGGGCTGTTCATCGAGCAGTCCTGGGACGCCAGCATCTACATCCGCCGCGCCATCGGCTTCGTGCGCGAGAGCCTGCTGGTCGGCATCCTGCTTGCGGTGGGCGGCCTCTGGTACTTCCTGCGCGGCCCGCGGGCGCTGGCGGTGATCGCCTTCACCATCCCGCTGTCGCTGGCGGTGGCGGTGGTGGCGCTGCACATCCTCGGCCGCACGCTCAACGTGATCTCGCTGGCCGGCCTGGCCTTCTCCACCGGCATCGTCACCGACGCCGCGCTGATCGTGCAGGGCAACATCATCCGCTACTTCCAGTCCGGCCGCAGCGGCCGCCAGGCCACCGCCGAGGGCGCCGCGGAGGTGATGCCGGCGCTGTTCGCCTCGATGCTGACCAGCGTGGCCATCTTCCTGCCGGTGCTGTTCATGCGCGGCGTCGAAGGGCAGCTGTTCGCCGACCTCGCCATCACCATGGCGGTGGCGCACGCCGCCTCGCTGCTGGTGGCGATGACGGTGATTCCGGCGGCCAACCGCTGGGCCCTGGCCCGCGCCATTCCCGCCGACCAGCATCGCCACTGGTGGAAGCGGATGGCGGAATGGGCGATGGCGGCCAGCGACAGTCCCTGGCTGCGCAAGCTGTGGATCACCGGCCTGATCGCCGGCAGCCTGTGCTTCTGCATGCTGCTGGCGCCGAAGGTGGACTACCTGCCGGTGGCCCCCGCCGACAACCTCTTCGGCACCCTGGTGCCGACCGCCGGCACCAGCCTGGGCAACATGCGCGACGAGATGGCCAGCACCATCATCAAGCGCCTGGAGCCCTACATGAGCGGCGCCAAGAAGCCGCAGGTGAAGTACTACAACCTGTTCTTCGACAACTCCGGCAACACCGGCCTGCCGCTGTATCCGCTCAATCCGGGTGACGGCGCCAGGATGCAGAAGATCCTGCGCGACGAGATCCTCGCCGGCCTGCCCGATACCGAGGTCTACGTCGGCCGCAACTCGCTGCTGTCGCTGGACGGCGGCAGCACCCGCGGCATCCAGGTCGACCTGCAGGGCGCCGACATGCCCGGCCTGCTCGCCGCCGGCAAGGTGGCGCAGGACGCGATCAACCAGGCGATCCCGGGCAGCTTCCCGCAGCCGACGCCGCCGCTGTCCCTGGCCGAGCCGGAGCTGCAGCTGCAGCCGGAGGAATGGCGCATCTCGCACGCCGGCATGGACCGCGGCAACGTCGCCAGCGCGATGCGGGCGCTGACCGGCGGTCTCTACATCGGCGACTACTTCGACGGCAACGAGCGTCTGCAGATGATCCTGCGCGGCCCGCACTGGAGCACGCCGGAGCAGCTGGCCGAGCTGCCGCTCCTCACCCCGCTGGCCGGGGTGCAGACCGTCGGCGACCTGGCCGGCCTGAAGCAGACGGTCGGCCCGACCACGCTGCTGCGCCTCAACGGCCGCCGCACCGTCGACCTGTTCTTCGAGCCGCCCGAGAACATGACCATCGCCGAGGCGATGACGGTGCTGCACGACAAGGTCGAGCCGCAGGTGCGGGCGGCGCTGCCGGTGGGCGCGACGCTCAGCTACAACGGCAGCGCCAGCGATCTGAGCAAGGCGCTGAAGACCATGGCGCAGAACTTCGCCATGGCCCTGGTGATCCTGTTCGCGCTGATGGCGGCGCTGTTCAAGTCCGTGCGCGACAGCCTGATCGTGATGCTGGCGATTCCGGTGGCCATGGCCGGCGGCATCGCCGGGCTGCGCCTGGGCGGCCTGTTCCACTTCCAGGCCCTGGACCTGCTGACCATGATCGGCTTCATCATTCTGCTCGGCCTGGTGGTCAACGCCTCGATCCTGCTGGTCGACCAGACCCGCGCCCGCGAGCGCGCCGGCGTGCCGCGGCGCGAAGCGGTGGCGCAGGCGCTGGAAACCCGCGCCCGGCCGATCGTGCTGTCCACCCTGACCGCGGTGCTGGGCATGCTGCCGCTGATGCTGGCGCCCGGCCTGGGCTCGGAGATCTACCGCGGCCTCGCCACCGTCACCGTGGGCGGCATGGTGCTCGGCACCGCCTTCACCTGGTTCCTGATGCCGAGCCTGCTGCGCCTCGGCGAGACCCAGCCTTCCATCGCGGCGCACGAGGTTCCGGCATGAAAGTCCTGCACATCACCACCGGCTCGGCCGCCCTCGTTGTTGCGGCCTGGCTGCTCGGCGGCGCGCCGGCGCTTGCGGTGGCGCAGAACCCGGCGGCCCCGGTGCGGGTGGCATCGGCCGAGCTGAGGCGCCTGTCGCCGACCGTGCCGGTGTCGGGGCAGGTACAGAGCCAGAGCTCGGTGGATTTTGCCGCTTCGGTCGAGGGCAACCTGGCCTGGGTCGCCGACGTCGGCACCCCGGTCAAGCAGGGCCAGATCGTGGCCCGGCTCGACACTGCCCAGCTGTCGCTGCAGC
>DASRFD010000120.1:0-14334 GCA_035651715.1 Nevskia sp. | reverse complement strand
CAGGTTGACCTCGGGCAGCTTGGGGTCCTGCGGGTAGATGTCCAGGACCTTCTTGTACCAGCCCGCCGCCGCCGCGAAATCCTTCTTCTTCGCCTCCGGATCGGTCGCCGGCTCTTTCTGCGCCTTGGCCTGGTAGTGACGGCCGAGGTCCTCCAGGTCGCCGCGCAGCGCCGTCATCACCTCCGGCGTCGGGGTCTTGCCGCCCCAATATGGCGCGCTCGGCTCGTAGGCGAGGGCGTAGCGCTCCTTCTCGGCCAGCACCTGGTCGCTGAAACCGCCCTGCTGGTAGGCGGCGATGACCTTGGTCTGGAACTGCGGCGCGCGCGGATGAGTCGGGTGGCTCTCGACGAACGCGGCGTAGGCCTTTGCCGCGTCGGTGTAGCGCTGCTTCTCCAGCATGTGCTCGCCGAGCGCGTTGTAGACCAGCGGGTAATAGCGCGGCTGGCCGTGCTGGGCGAAGTAATCGTTGATCGCCTTGCCGCCGCCGAGGGCGGCGAAGGACAGGCTGGTGACGCGCAGGCTGTCGCGCGCCAGGTCGGCCTTGCCCACCGGCACGGCCTTGAGCGCGGCCTCCGGGTCTTCCAGCTCGCCCGGCGGCAGCTCGCGGTCGAGGATGGTGAAGAACACGCCGATGCCGTCGGCGTACTTCTGCTGCTGGAACAGCGACCAGCCGTACTTGTGCTGGGCCGGCACGAAGAACGGGGTGTTCTCGCCCAGGTCCATCACCTTGCGGTACTCGACCTCGGACTCGCTGTAGCGCTCGCGCAGGTAGAGCAGCTCGGCGTCGCGGAAGCGGGCGTCGGCGATCAGCGGCGAGGCCGGGTAGTCGTGCTCCAGCTTCTGCAGCGTCTCGATCGCCTTGTCGGGCTCGCCGCTGTTCACGTAGGCGCGCGCGAGCTGGTACAGCACGCGGTCGTTGGCCTTGGAGTCGGGGTCCTGCAGCAGCTTCTGGTAGATGTTGATCGAGTCCCGCAGCGCGGCGCCCCTGGTGGCGTTGCCGGCCATGTCCTCTTCCTGCACCTGCAGGTCGGCCACGCGCTTCTCGGCTTCCAGGCGCGTGTCGACGTCGGCCTTCAGCTCGAGCAGCTTGCGGTAGTTCTCCAGGGCCTTCTGCGGATCCGGCGCCACCGGCTCGGACTCGACGATCGGCAGCTTGTCCGGGGACGGCTGCTTCTGGCTCTGCAGGGTCTTGATCGGCGGGGCGGCGTTCTTCACCGCGGCCGGAGTGCAGGCGGCCAGGGTGAGGCAGGCCGCGGCGAGCGCTGCTGCTTGCTTCATTTCCGGTTCTCGTTGGTCGGGCCGGTGTCGGCGCCCCTCAGCTGGCTGTCATAGATGCGGGCAAGCGCAAAGCGCGACTCGACCAGGAACTTCTCGTTCATGTCCTTCATTTTCAGCAGGTCGTTCAGCGCGATGTCCTGCAGGATCTTGCCCTGCGCCACTTCGGCGGCGGCCAGCTCGGGCAGCATCGCGTCGATGCGCTTGCCCAGCGCCAGCATGCGCTCGTAGGGACCGACGAACTTCTCCGCGCCGGGCGACTGCGCCAGCTGCAGCGCGACCGGCGTTTCGGCGTCCGGCGCGTCCGGCGCGCCCTGGCTGGTGTAGACGTTCAGGTGCTCGGCCATCTGCAGCTGCGGCGCGGCGGAGGCGTCGGGAACATAGCCCGGCGAGGCGGCGCGGAAGCTCGGCGCCGCCGGCCGCGCTGCAGCGCCGGGGGCCGGCTGCGCGCCGCTGCGGCCCTGGTAGGTCTGCTGCAGCTCGCCCAGGCGCGCCTTCCAGGTCAGGAGATCGCTGCGCAGCAGGCGCGTGTCGCGGTAGTTCTTCAGCGCCTCCTGGAAGTTGTTCTCGGCGATCAGCTGCTGCAGGTAGAAGGTTTCCGGCGCATCGGGCAGGGAACGCAGCTTCCAGCGCCAGCCGGTCTCCGCGCCCGGGTCGTAGTTGTCGACCATGGTCAGGATCATGCGGCCGCTGCGGATGTGCTGTTCCGCCTCGGCCAGGCGCTTGCGCGTATCTTCCAGCGCGCCGATGGCGCGCTCGTAGTACTGCTGCGCCTGGATGTGCGCGCCGAGGCGGTCGAGCACGTAGGGAATGGCGAGCAGGCCTTCCTGCACCGCCGGGTCGATCTGGTCGCGGCTGACCAACTCCACCCACGGCACCAGGGCCTGCTTGAGCTGGGCTTCCTCGTCCTTGTTCTTGCCGCTGAGGTGGAACGGCGCCAGCTTGGCGCGCTTGTAGATGCCCTCGGAATCGATGTAGCCCGGGCGCAGCAGCACGCCGATGGTGGCGAAGGAGGTGAAGGCGGTCTGGTCCGGCGCCTCGTCGCCCAGCTCGGCCTTGCTCTGGCGGTTGCCCCGCGGCGCCAGGTAGGCCCAGCCCAGGCCGAGCAGGGCGCGGTTGGAATAGGGACCGACGGTGCGGATGCGGCCGAAGATCGGGATCGCGGTGCCGCCCTGCTGGGTGCGCAGGAAGTGATAGCCGAGGGTCAGGTTGGCCTTGTCGCGCAGGGCCAGGCCGTCGGAGTCGAACGGGGTCAGGCGGCCGACGCGGTCGAGCACGTTGACGCCCTGGCCGACCCGGCCGTCGTTGATCAGCGCCACGCCCAGGTTGTAGCGCATGTAATTGGACATGTCGCCGCTGTCGGCCTGGGTCAGGATGTCGGCGGCCTCGCCGTAGCGTCCCTGTGCCAGCAGCACGCGCGACTGCAGGTCCTGCCAGTCCAGCAGCAGGCTCGACGGCAGCTGCGAGCGCATCGCGGCGAGCTCGGTGGTGGCCTGCTGGTAGTAGCCGCGCTGGTAATAGAAGCCGGCCAGGTCGAGGCGCGCCTTGTTCAGGCTCAGCGCGTCCTTGGCATTGGCCACCTGCTCGCGGTAGATCACCTCGGCGCGCTGCGGCAGGCCGAAGGAGAGCGTGTCGCTGGCCAGTTCGCGGTAGTATGCCGGCGCCAGGCGCTGCTGCGGCGCATCGGTCTGCATCCGCGCCAGCAGCGCCGCCGCGCTCAGGTAGCGGCCGTTGCCGGCGAGAAACTCGGAAGTACGCACGCGGGGGTCGTTCTCGCCGCCCGGCACGTAGGTATCGGCGGCGGCCACGCCGCCGGCCAGGGCCAGCGCGGCGCCCAGCAGCAAGCCATGGCGGCGCATCATCGGGCGGCACTCCACTGGTAAAACTTCAGCTCCGGACGGGTCAGGTAGCCCTGCCGCTGCAGCGACAGTTCGATGTCGGCCGGGTGGTCGGTCTTGTCGAAATAGCCGTCATAGCTGCCGGTGAACGGCGGATCGGTCGGCCGGGCTTCGGCGTACTGGGCGGTGAACTGGGCGTGGATGCGGTGGCGGCCGACGGGCGCGTTCATCACGATCAGGCGATGCAGGCTGTTGCCGAGCAGCTGCAGCTCCACCGCCTCGCTGCGCGGGTATTCGTAGGTCACCGGCTTGCCGTCATCGATGGAGACGCTGATGTCGCGCAGGATCATCGCGGTGATGCGCACCCCGACGTAGACCGCCAGCCGGTTGTAGCCCGGATACAGGAAGTCCTGCTCGACACCCTGCGCTTCCTGGATCAGCTGCAGCGACTGCTCCTTCAGCTTCTGGATCGCCTGGTCCTCGTTCAAGGCGGCCTGGTTGATTTCCTGGGGTGTCGCGGCCAGGGCGGCGAGCGGCAGCAGGGCTGCGGCAATCGCGCCACACCAGGCTCGAAGCGGTTTAGGTCTGATCATGGAGGAAGGCTGACGCGTCGATCCGTGGAGTCTAACAAATGCTTCGCGGCTTGCGAGAAGCGATCAAAAAATCATCGTAAGTCACGCTATCGTAAGCTGCTCTTGTACCCATCTTTCCAGCGCCGCAGTTCGGCAAACACCTCAACGGCGTCCGGCAGCGGCTTACCGGCATGGGCCGCGGCCGACCGGGCCAGTACCGGCAGGCCCGCCCGCAGGAACGGGTTGATACTGCGCTCCCGCGCCACCGTGCTCGGTACGCTCGGCAGCTGACGCGCGCGCAGCGCCCGCACCCGCTCGATCTCGGCCGCCACCGCGGCGCTGTCCGGCTCCACCGCGCGCGCGAAGTCCAGGTTGGAGAGGGTGTACTCATGGGCGCAATAGACCCGCGTGTCACCCTCCAGCCCGGCCAGGCGTTCCAGGGAGGCGTACATCTGCTGCGGCGTGCCCTCGAACAGCCGGCCGCAGCCCCCCGCGAACAGTGTGTCGCCGCAAAATAGCAGCTTCTGCGCCGGGGCGTGATAGGCGATGTGGCCGAGGGTATGGCCGGGCACCGCCAAAACCTCGAAGCTGACGCCCAGTTCAGGCAGGTCGACCCGGTCGCCGTCCTCCAGCAGACGGCTCAGCCCCGGGATCTTCGCGGCCTCGGCGCGCGGACCGTAGACCGGCACGTTCCAGTGGCGCAGCAGCAGCGGCAGGCCGCCGACGTGGTCCGCGTGGTGGTGGGTGATGAGGATCGCCGCCAGTTCCAGCCCGCGTTCGTCCAGCGCGGCCCGCACCACTTCGCCGTCCCCCGGGTCGACCACGGCGGCGGCCCGGCCGCGGTGCAGCAGCCACAGGTAGTTGTCCTGGAACGCGGGGAGGGGCGTCACGGTTATCATGTAGCGACTTTGTCGCCTGAGGTACCGGTCGTCAACATGCCTAACCGGCTTGCCATCCGCGGCGGACAGCCGTTCAGCCGCTACACCCTGACCCTGTGGCTGCGCAGCCCGCGCGGCCGCCGGCTGGTCGCGCTGGAGGAGCGCGAGCTGCGCCGGGTGTTGCCGGACATCTTCGGCCGTCACATCCTGCAGATCGGCAACTGGGGCCGCGGCCAGCGCCTGCTCGGCACCGCCGATACCCTGCACCGGGCGGTGCTGGGCACCGTGAGCGAGCTCGACGCCCAGTCCCTGGTCAAGCCGGAGCAGCTGCCGGTGATGAGCCACAGCGTCGACGCGGTGCTGCTGCCGCATACCCTGGAGTTCACCCAGCTGCCGCACAACGTGCTGCGCGAGACCAGCCGCATCCTCAACGACCGCGGCCGCCTGCTGATCCTGGGCTTCAACCCCTGGAGCCTGTGGGGCCTGCGCCAGCGCCTGGGCCTGCGCTACCGCGCCTTTCCGCCGGGCGCGCGCTTCGTCAGCCCGGAACGGCTGTGCGACTGGCTGGAACTGCTGGATTTCGAGGTGATGCTGGTGCGCCGCTTCGGCACCGGCTTTCCCTGGGCGGCGCCGCGCACCGTCGGCGAGGTGTTCGGGCTGCACAGCCTGGCCAACCCGCTGATGGAGGGCTACCTGATCATGGCCAAGAAGCGGGTGATCCCGATGACCCTGGTCGGGCGGGTGCAGCGGGCCCAGGTGCGCCCGCTGGTCGGCGGCGCCCTAGGCGGGGCCGCTTCGCGCCTGCCGGGGCCGCAGGCGCAGCGCGAACAGTGGCCGCAACCCGCGGAATGAACCCTTCCAACCACCACGCCATCATTCTCGACCGATCTTGAAGACTGTCACCATCTATACCGACGGCGCCTGCCGCGGCAATCCGGGCCCCGGCGGCTGGGGCGCCCTGCTGCAATGGAACGGCCACGAGAAAAAACTCAGTGGCGGCGAAACGCTCACCACCAACAACCGCATGGAGATGATGGCGGCGATCTCCGCCCTGGAGTCGCTGCGCGAGTCCTGCGCGGTGACGCTCTACACCGACTCGGTCTACGTCAAGCAGGGCCTCAACGAATGGCTGCCGGGCTGGAAGGCCCGCGGCTGGCGCACCGCCGACAAGAAACCGGTGAAGAACCAGGACCTGTGGCAGCGGCTGGACGCGGCGGCCGCGCGCCACCAGGTCGACTGGCGCTGGGTCAAGGGCCATGCCGGCGACCCCGGCAACGAGGCGGCGGACCGCCTGGCCAACGAAGGCCTCGAGGCGCATCAGCGCAGCGGGGCCGCGGCGTGAAGCGTAAGGACTTCTCGCCGGTAAGCGCCGGCGCCATGCCATGACCGCCGAACGCCAGATCATTCTCGACACCGAGACCACCGGCCTGGAGGTCGGCGAGGGCCATCGCGTCATCGAGATCGGCTGCGTCGAGCTGGTGAACCGCCGCGTCACTTCGCGCAACTTCCACCACTACCTCAACCCGGAGCGCGCCATCGACGCCGGGGCCCAGGAAGTGCACGGCATCAGCAACGCCTTCCTCGCCGACAAGCCGCGCTTCGCCGACATCGCGCGGGAACTCGTCGAATACCTGCGCGGCGCCGAGCTGGTGATCCACAACGCCGCGTTCGACGTCGGCTTCCTCGACCGCGAGCTGGAGCTCGCCGGCTACGCCGAGCGCCTGGGCCAGATCTGCAGCATCGTCGACACGGTGTCGATGGCGCGGCGCATGTTCCCCGGGCAGAAGGCCAATCTCGACGCGCTGTGCAAGCGCTACGGGGTGGACAACTCCAACCGCGACCTGCACGGCGCCCTGCTCGACGCGCGCCTGCTGGCCGACGTCTACCTGGCGATGACCGGCGGCCAGTCGGCCCTGCTGCTGGACCGCGAGCCCGGCGGCGGCGCTGCCGCCGCACCGGCGCTGGAGGGGCTGCGCGAGCTGTTCGAAACCGAAGGCGCGCCGCTCCGCATCATCCGCGCCAGCGGCGCGGAGCTGGAGGCGCACCTGGAGCGCCTGGCCGGCATCGACAAGAAGAGCGGCGGCAAGCTGCTGTGGAGGAGCGAGCTGCCGCAGGCCCGGGCCGCCTGACCGGGCAGCCCGCCCGCCTCAGGCCCGGGCCAGCGCCGTCACCACCTCGAAATACGGCGGCCGCGATTCGCGCGAGGTGACGCGGCACAGTTCCACCTCCAGGCCGCAACCCTTCAGCGCCTTGGCCAGGGCGTCCACACCGATGCCCAGGTTGACGTGGTCGTAAGCCTGCTTGGCCGCCTCGTGGCGATGGGCGTTGAGCGTGGCGACGATCATCCGGCCGCCGGGGCGCAGCAGGCGGGCGCAGCCCGCCAGCACGGCTTTCGGCTCGCGCGCGTAGCTCAGGGCATGCATCAGGAACACCTGGTCGAAGCGCCGCGCCGCGAACGGCGGGGCGTTCATGTCGCCCTGACAGAACTCGACGTTGGACACCTTGCCCAGGCGCTTGCGCGCCGCGGCCAGCACCTTGGCGCTGATGTCCATGCAGGTGACGGAGCGGGCCCGTTCGGCGATCAGCTCGGCCAGCACGCCGTCGCCCGAAGCCACGTCCAGCACTTCCCCCAGCTGCAGCAGGCCGATCAGGGCATGGGCCGTGGCTTCCCAGGTGCGGCCGGGCGAGTAGTGCAGCTCCATGCGTCCGGCCACCGATTCGGCCCAGGTCTGCCCGGATTTGCGCGCTCGCACCACTTCATCGGCGCGCTCGCGGTCCAGCCGCGCCTGGCGGTCGTCCAGCTCCTGGCGCATCAGCCCCCAGAGTTCGGCGGCGCTGCTGTCCTCGGCGGCCAGCGTGTACAGGGCGGCGCCGCCGGTGCGCTGGTCCTGCACCAGGCCGGCGCGCTTGAGCCGGGCGAGGTGCGTCGAAACGCGGCTCTGCGCCAGGCCGGTGATTTCGGTCAGCTCGGCCACCGACAGGGCATGCGCCTCCAGCAACAGCAGCAGGCGAAGGCGGCTGGAGTCGGCCAGCAGGCGGCACAGCTCGGTGCTCTGGGCGATGCTGAGTTTCACGGCTTTGCGGGTATGGATGGCCCGGGCACGGATGCCCGGTTGCCTGGGCGGGGGCTTCTAGGGCGCAAAAAACCCGCCGTCGGCGCGACGGCGGGTTTGCGGCGCGAGGCCGGCGTTTTCAACCCTGCGACTTGACCGCATCGGTCACCTTGTTGACGGCGCTGGCGACCGCGCCGGTGACGTTGGACACCACGTTGCCGACCGATTCCACCGCACTGGTGGCGGCCTGCTTGGCCTTGGAGGTGGCGCGGCTGGCGCGCGAGGTCGGCGAGGGGGCGGGAAAGGCGTATTCGACCTTCTTCACCACGGCCGCCGCGGTGGCCTTGCCTTCCGCCACGGCCTTGCGGGTGGCGGCCTTGGCCTTGCCGCCGGTCTTCTTCACGGTCTTTTCGGCGTCCTTGGTGGCTTTCTGCGCGGCGGCCTTGGCCTTGGCCACGGCTTTCCGGGCCGGGGCCACGGCCTTGTTCAACTTGGCCACGGTGACTTTTTCGCCGTCCACCCCTTTCTGCACCAGCCGGGCCAGCTCGGCGCGGGTGTCGGCGACGATGCTCATGGATTCGCGTGCGTGGGAGATGACCTGGTTCACGGTGTCCTGCAGCAGGTCCAGCTGCTGCTGGGCCAGGCCGCGCAGATCGTTCTTGTTGGCGTTCTTGATCGAGGCCAGGGCGGAGCGGTAATAGTCGTTCAGCGCCTTCAGCTCGCGGTCGGCGAGCTTCTGCACGCCGTTGTAGACGATCTTATTGGCGTTGGCGACGACGCTGATCGAATCGCCGCGCAGTTTTTCGATTTGCTTCCTGAGCTGGTCCAGGTGCTGTTTTGCGGCCATTTTCGCAACTCCCCGTTGATTGCCAGTGGCTTGCGGGGATTCTAGGACCGGCTGTAAGTCACTGTCAAAAAGAGGATTTTGCCCGCTGGGGCGCTCCCGGCGGCGCTCCGGGGGCAGAGTGGGTTTGTGGGACCGTACGCAGGCGTATATCATCCGTCGGCTGTACCCTAAGCGCAGGCCTTCAGCGGTTGCGCATATCCATGTTTCGCCCGCCGAGGCATCGATCTGCGCTCGCCGACTGCCGCATTGCACCATGCGGACGCGCCCAAGCCTTTGGATTCATAACAATTTCGTCTATCCAAGCCCGAGGAAACAAAGCCCATGTATCAAGGCCAATCCATCCAGGTCAGCAAGCTCGACGGCGGCATCGCCGAGCTGGTGTTCGACAACAAGACCGATTCGGTCAACAAGTTCGACGCCCGGACCATCAACGAACTGCGTGAAGCCGTGGCCGCGATCCAGGCCGACGGCGGCATCAAGGGCCTGGTGGTGAGCAGCGCCAAGGACGTGTTCATCGTCGGCGCCGACATCACCGAGTTCGGCAAGAACTTCCAGCAGCCGGAAGAGGAAATCGCCAAGTGGGGCTTCGAGGCGAACAAGGTGTTCAGCTCGGTCGAAGACCTGCCGTTCCCGACGGTCACCGCGATCAACGGCATCGCCCTGGGCGGCGGCTTCGAGATGGCCCTGTCCACCGACTACCGCGTGATGTCGACCAAGGCCCAGGTCGGCCTGCCGGAAACCAAGCTCGGCATTTTCCCGGGCTTCGGCGGCACCGTGCGCCTGCCGCGCCTGATCGGCGCCGACAATGCCATCGAGTGGATCGCCGGCGGCGGCCAGAACAAGCCCGACGCCGCGCTGAAGGTGCACGCGGTGGACGCCGTCGTCGCCCCCGACAAGCTCAAGGACGCGGCGCTGCGCATCCTGGCGCTCGCCCAATCCGGCGCCTATGACTGGAAGAAGCGCCGCGCCCAGAAGACCGGCCCGCTGCAGCTGCCGCCGGTCGAGGCGATGATGGTGTTCGAGACCGCCAAGGGCTTCGTCGCCGGCAAGGCCGGCAAGCACTTCCCGGCCCCGGTCGCCGCCATCGCCGCGATCCAGAAGGCCGCCGGCAAGAAGCGCGACGACGCGCTGCTGATCGAGGCCCAGGCCTTCGCCAAGATCGCCAAGACCCAGGCCGCCGACTCGCTGATCGGCCTGTTCCTCAACGACCAGCTGATCAAGAAGAAGGGCAAGGCCTACGCCAAGATCGCCCGTCCGGTGAAGCAGGCCGCGGTGCTCGGCGCCGGCATCATGGGCGGCGGCATCGCCTACCAGTCCGCCTCCAAGGGCACCCCGATCATCATGAAGGACATCGCCGACAAGGCGCTGGACCTGGGCATGTCGGAAGCCAACAAGCTGCTTGCCGCGCAGGTCAAGCGCGGCAAGCTCAGCGCCGAGAAGGCCGGCGCGACGCTGTCCGAGATCCGCCCGACGCTGAACTACGGCGACTTCGGCCACGTCGACGTGGTGGTCGAGGCGGTGGTCGAGAACCCCAAGGTGAAGAAGGCAGTGCTGGCCGAGGTCGAGAACGTGGCCCGTCCGGACGCGGTGATCGCCTCCAACACCTCGTCCATCTCCATCGACGAGCTGGCCTCCGGCCTGAAGCGGCCCGAGAACTTCCTCGGCATGCACTTCTTCAACCCGGTGCACAAGATGCCGCTGGTGGAAGTGATCCGCGGCGCCAAGACCAGCCAGGAGGCGGTGGCGACGATCGTCGGCTACGCCTCGGCCATGGGCAAGACCCCGATCGTGGTCAACAACTGCCCGGGCTTCCTGGTCAACCGCATCCTGTTCCCGTATTTCGGCGGCTGGTCCGCGCTGTTGCGCGACGGCGCCGACTTCGTCAAGATCGACAAGGTCGCCGAGTCCTTCGGCTGGCCGATGGGTCCGGCCTACCTGCAGGACGTGGTCGGCATCGACACCTCGCACCATGTCGGCGACGTGCTGGCCGAGGGCTACCCGGACCGCATGAACAAGGCTTTCAAGACCGCGCTCGACGTGATGTACGAGAACAAGCGCTTCGGCCAGAAGAACGGCATCGGCTTCTACAAGTACGAGACCGATCCGAAGGGCAAGCCGAAGAAGCTGCCGGCGGAGGACACCCCCAAGCTGATCGCCACGGTGCAGCCCAACGGCACCAAGGACTTCAGCGAGGAGGAGATCATCGACCGCCTGATGATCCCGATGGTCATCGAGACCGCGCGCTGCCTCGAGGAGAAGATCGTCGAGACCGCCAACGAGGCCGACATGGGCCTGATCCTGGGCATCGGCTTCCCGCCGCACCTGGGCGGCGCGCTCAAGTACGCCGACATCATCGGCCTGAAGAACTTCGTCGAGAAGTGCAAGAAGTACGAGGGCCTCGGCAAGCTCTACGAGCCGACCGCGCGCATGAAGGAAATGGCCGCCAAGGGCGAGACGTACTACCAGAAATAACCATGTCCCACGCCAACACGCCCAGGACGCAAGCAGAGCCCTCACGCAGGGCTTTCACCACCGTTCCCGGCGCCTTTGCGTCCTGGCGTCAAACCGCTTTTGCTTTCGAGTTTGGAGAATCCAGATGACTGATGTCGTGATTGTCGATGCCGTCCGCACCCCGATGGGCCGCTCCAAGGGCGGCGTGTTCCGCAACGTGCGCGCCGAGAACCTCTCGGCCGAGCTGATCAAGGCCCTGCTGGCGCGCAACCCGGCGGTCAAGCCCAAGGAGATCGAGGACGTGATCTGGGGCTGCGTGCAGCAGACGCTGGAGCAGGGCTTCAACATCGCCCGCCAGGCCTCGCTGCTCGCCGGCCTGCCGCACGAGGTGTCCGGCCAGACCGTCAACCGCCTGTGCGGCTCGTCGATGACCGCGATCCACGCCGCGGTCGGCTCGATCAGCGCCGGTGTCGGCGACCTGTACATCTGCGGCGGCGTCGAGCACATGGGCCACGTGCCGATGGACTACAACTTCGACGGCAACCCGGAGCTGAGCCTCAACACCGCCAAGGCGGCGGCGATGATGGGCCTCACCGCCGAGATGCTCGCCACCACCTTCCAGATCAGCCGCCAGAAGCAGGACGAGTTCGCGCTCGCCTCGCACCAGCGCGCCGTGAAGGCCCGCAACGACGGCGCCTACAAGGGCGAGCTGGTGCCGGTCGCCGGCCATGACGCCGACGGCCTGCCGCTGCTGGTGGACTACGACGAAGTGGCCCGCGCCGACGCCAGCCTCGAAGGCCTGGCCAAGCTCAAGCCGGCCTTCAATCCGAAGGGCTCGGTCACCGCCGGCAACAGCTCCGCGCTGTCCGACGGCGCCGCCGCCGTGCTGGTGATGAGCGCCGACAAGGCCAAGGCCCTCGGCCTGAAGCCGCTGGCCAAGATCCGCAGCATGGCCTCCGCCGGCTGCGATCCGAGCACCATGGGCCGCGGCCCGGTGCCGGCGAGCAAGAAGGCGCTGGAGCGCGCCGGCCTGTCGCTGAAGGACATCAACTACTTCGAGCTGAACGAGGCCTTCGCCGCGCAGTCGCTGGCGGTGCTGACCGAGATGAAGCTGCTCGACCGGCTGGACCACATCAATATCAAGGGCGGCGCCATCGCGCTCGGCCACCCGCTGGGCTGCTCCGGCGCGCGCATCACCGGCGCGCTGGCGCACATCCTCAACCAGAAGGACGCCCAGTTCGGCCTGGCTACGATGTGCATCGGCATGGGCCAGGGCGTGGCAACCGTGCTGGAGCGGGTGCACTAAAGCTTCACGCGGCAAACAAAAAGGCCGGGCGATTGCCCGGCCTTTTTGTTGTGGCTCAAAGCCCGGAAGCCCGTTACGGCAAGGGCACGACCAGGATCGAGTCGGTGCCGGAGATGAATAGGGTCTTGCCGTCGCTGGAAACCGCCAGCTGGACCCCGTAGACATAGGCGCTGCCGGGGTCGTTGGCCAGGGGGACCGACTTGAGCAGGGGATAGTTCGCCCCGCTGCCCAGGGGCGCCGTCAGGTCGTAGACCTCCAGTGTCGGCCCATTGGCGTTGGAGTAGGCATAGGCGCGCGTCGCGTCCGGCGACACCACCGACACGCCGCCAGTCGGGATGTTTCCGAGCTGGGTCAGGTTGGTGTCGTATACGGCGGTTTGCCCCAGGATCACTCGCGAGGCGTCGCGGCTGACCGAAATCGTGTACACCTCGTTGTCGGTGGAGCTCTGGCTCAGGTAATCGCCGAGGGAGTTGTAGATCCACATCGGCTGCGTCGGCGAAAGCCCGGTCTCGCTGATGTAGACGCGGCTGCCGTCGGCGGCCCCGCCGAGGTAGGGCTCGTAGAAGTCGCCGTTGGGGTAGGTTGCCGCCTGGGTCAGCGTCTGCGATTGCGAGTCGTAGATATACGCCTCGGCCGAGCCCGAGCATTCCTTGTAGCTCGGCACGACCAGATATCTTCCGTCGTTGCCCATCGCCAGGTGGTCGAGGTATTCGGCGCAGAAGCTGTCGGGATTGGCGGCCGTGTGCACCGCCTGCAAGGGCGTTTTGGTCAGGTCGATCTCGAGCATCGAGGCGTCGGAAGTCGCCACCAGCTTCTTGCCGTCCGGCGACAGCGCCGCGTCCTCGAGGTTGAGCGCCACAAGGGGGCTGTCGGCGGACCAGCTGCCGCCGGAGTAGCGGTAGACCTCGAGTTCCTGGCTCTGCTGATTGACCGCGTACAGCGCCGCGCGCTCGGCGTCGTAGATCAGGTGTGAGCGCGAGCCCGCCACGTTGATCACCTGATAGCTCATCGTCTGCGGCGCCAGCACCAGCAGTTGAGCGGTACCGCGCGGGATTCCCGCCGCGTTCTGGAACTGCACGGTGTACTTGCCGGCCGCCAGCTTGCCGTAGGAGACCGTTGCCTGGGTGGAGTCATCGATCACGGTCGTGGTTGCCGCGTTCGAGCCGAACAGGACCGGATTGTTGCCTGCTAGGTCGAAATTCTGCCCGCGCAGCTTGACGTTGCCGGCGGTGCTTGCCGTGGCCACGTAGTAGCTCACGGTCTGCACCAGCGGCAACTGGAGATTGAGCCCGACAGGAAACTTGAGGGTGCCGGTGGTGGAATCCGCGCTGGTGTAGTTCAAGGTCACGGTGCCGCCGTAGGTGCCCGCGGCCATCGAGGCCAGCTGTGTCGGGTCCACGCTCACCGTCGCCTGCACCGACGGCGAGGACGTGCCCGAAGCCGGCGACCACTTCAACCAGGGAACGTCGATGGACGCCACCGACCAATGCACGGCCTGAGCCGGCACGGCGCCGTTCAGCTCGTCCGACAAGGTCACGCTGGCCTTGAGACCGGACGCCGGCGTGGTCGAGCCGATGCTGATCGAGGGAGTCGACGGGCTTGCCGTCAACCTGGCGGCGTGCATCACCAGGCTGACCGGGAGCGATTGCGTCTTTGCCGATGCCGAATCGGTGATTTTCAGGCTCGCGCTGTAGGTTCCGCTGCCCAGGCCGCCTGCATTCGCGGTCACCATGATCGCGCCGGGGCCGGAGCCGCTGGCCGCGCTGAGCTTCACCCAGGACTGGTCGGCGCTTGCGCTCCACTGCGCGTGATCTCCGACGATGTTGACCACGTAACCGGCGGACGGCTGGGTGGCGGCCTGGCTGTCGACGCCGGTGAAATTCATCGTCGGCGCAGTGGCGCCGAAACCCTGGTACAGCGTGTAGCTGACCGGGACCGCCACCGACTGGGTGTAGGAGTGTCCGGTTGCCGTGGTGATGAAATTGATCGTGGCGGAAAGCTGCGTGCCGGCGCTGAAGCTGGTCGTGTTCGGCACCACCGAGTAGGCCTGGGGGCTGCTCGAGGAGCTGGCCGGCGTCACCGTCAGCCACGAGGGTAGCGTCGTCTGATCGACC